>CAZLCS010000048.1:0-46285 GCA_964557955.1 uncultured Syntrophobacteraceae bacterium | reverse complement strand
CCTGGCTGATTTCCTAACCGTTGATTTTGGCTGACTTCCTCATCGGTGGCAATATCAATCTGCCGGTTTTGCTCATACGCTTTCTCCTTTTCTCCCGAGGACCTATGGCCTATCAGCTCTTGAAACTCTTCAGCAGCCTGTCGAAAAGCCTGCGGGCTTCGCTCTTTCGAAGTGAGCTCCTGCGGTCCGAGCGGATGTGGAGCTCGATGCCGTCATCGATCACATACCTCTCCCAGGACTGGGCTGCAGGCGGAGTGCTTCCAACCAGGCCTGAAGGCGATTGCATGCCGGGAGCCGGACTGGAAGGTGGTGGAGCCACTGTGCTCTGCGAGCTCCGGGTTACCGGTCGATCTTGTGAGATGGAATCGAGAAAGGCGATGGCGCTCTCCCGTGGGGAGGTGGACGAAAGGGAGCCCGTCTCCATCACTCCCCCTTGTTCGCCACCCGAAATGATCGCCCTGAGCGCATCATTGGCGCTTTCCGGAACGATCTCCCGGATCTTTTTAACAGGTAGATAGGACGCCTGAAGCCGTTTGAGCGCCAGGAGCTGCAGGAGGTGACGGTAGCCGTAGAGGGCCGAAGCGCCCTCCTTGCCGGAAGGGCGGTCTACCAGGCCCTGGCTGATGTAATACCTCAGAGTGCGCTCACTGAGCGTCTCGCTCACCCGGTCGCTCGGCTGCACGGGGGCAACGGCTTCCATGAGGCTGTTGGCCGCATCGAGCAGCTCATCGAGCCTGAGGTCTTCTCTTCCTTCGTATTTGTCGAGTTCTTCGTTGGTCATGGGACCCAATATACAAAGTGACACTAAAGATGTCAACAGTTAATGTGATCTCGTTTGAATGGGTGATTGAGATTTCGCGCTTGCGCAAAACATGAATAATTGTGGATCACAATGAGCACCTCGATTTTCAAAGAGATAACCGAAAAGATCATCGAACTCCTCGAGAAGGGGTCGATCCCCTGGAGAAAGCCGTGGAAATCCAATGGTCCACCGAGAAATCTTGTCTCCAAAAGACAGCACAGAGGCATCAACGTATTCCTGCTGGATCTTGAGGGACACGCCTCTCCTTACTGGCTAAGTCCTGCCCAGCTGGAGCGGCTGCAGGGAGAGGTTAGACCGGGGGAGAAGGCGGCGGAAGCAATCTCCTGGAGATGGCAGCAGAAGGTGGAAAAGGTCTGGAACAGCAAGACAAAGACGCAGGAGAGCAGGGTGGTGTGGGTTCCCTGGTGCCGGCATCATCCCCTTTACAATACTGACCAGTGCACTGGTATCGATCGATATCTGCCCGGGATGAGGAAACGAAAATTCACTCCACTCGAGCTGTGTGAGAGAATAGTAGCCGGAATGCCGAACAAACCGATGGTCGAAACAGGGGAGAGCCGGGCTTTCTACCGGCCGCTGTTCGACAGGGTGAACATGCCGAACTCATGCCTTTTTGAAAGCAGCGAAGAGTACTACTCCACGCTCTTTCACGAACTGGTCCACAGCACGGGCCACACATCTCGAGACTCAATCGTCACAGGTCCATGAAGAGCGGCTTCCACCACGACGCTCACGACTACAGCAGGGAAGAGCTTGTAGCCGAGATGGGCTGCGCGATGCTCTGCGGCGTGGCAGGGATCGAGGGTGTCACCCTTGCCAACTCAGGAGCTTACATCCAGGCATGGCTCAGCCGGCTTCAAAACGACATGAAGATTCTTTTTTATGCTTCGATGGAGGCCCAGAAAGCGGCGGACTTCATTCTCGGCAAAGCCGTTTCCCGGGCACAGAACAAGGAACGAAACGATACCGATGATCAAAGCGGAGCATAGAGCCCGGCCTGAAGCATGGCTCATGGATGAAACAATCTGGAGAGGCGATCGGGGAACCGGTGGTTGAGCAGGGTCAATCCCTCGGGGCAAGTTCGAGGAGCCTTTCCGCAAAGGAAACGATCATCTCGCCATGGGCAAGCTTTGAGCGCCAGGATTCAGGTATTCCTTCCTCGCCGTAGAATGCGCCGGCCAGTTGACCGTACACGGCGCCCGTGGTGTCGGCGTCTTCACCGAGGTTCACGGCCAGCAGACAACCCTCCCGAAAGGATGAGCTGTTGTGGAAAGCCCAAAGGGCTGCCTCCAGAGATTTCACGACATAGCCTCTGCCTCGAATTTCTGGAGGATGGCGGCGTTTAAAAGAACCGGCGGCCACTTCGTCGATTTCGGGAGAAAGTGGATTATCCTCCCAGTAGCCTTCGAGAGGCGCGTAGCGTTCCCCGAGCAATTCTTCCTTGCCTGCTCCCTGCAGAGCACCCACGATCAAGGCTCCCAGGTAGCGGCAGGCATCGACTGCATTCAATGCTCCGTGAGTTGTGCGGGAGCTCAGAGCGGATTTCTCTATCGCTTCTTCCGGGTTTCCTGCAAAGAAGAGCGGCGCCGGCGCCAATCGCATGATCGAGCCATTTCCGGCAGAGTGGGGATGAGTGGATCCGGAATAAGGATCTCCGGTTTTCTCGAAGTTCATGAGGGCCTGCCTGGTGGTGTTGCCGATATCGAAACAGCGCCCGTTGCTGCTCAGGTGTCCTTCCCGGTACCAGCGAAGGTACCGTTTCATCTGGTCGACGGGGTCGAAACCTTTCCGCTCGATGAGGCTTTCCGCCAGGCAAAGCGCCATGGAGGTGTCATCGGTCCACTCACCGGGCTTCAACCGAAAAGGACCACCCCCTGTGATGTCGCTCAAAGGCTGAAAGGCACCTGGAGTGGTGAACTCGATGGTGGTGCCGAGTGCATCTCCCGCGGCAAGACCGAGAAGGGCTCCTCGGTAGCGGGAAATCAGTCTTTCACTCATCTTTTCCAGACCCTCGATGAACGCCGGTTCTTTCTCTTCCCCTTTCATAGGAGTTCCTTGTTTTCATTGGGTTGGAGTGGCCATCCTATCTTCTCCATGCTGAGCCGATAGAGAAAATCTGCTCCATCTTGTTGAGAATGATGGGACGGCGCGCTTGACTGGCTGCATCTCCATACAGGTGTCCGGGCAAAGCGTCTTGAAATCCACCGTCGTGCAACAGCTCCGAAAACCTTTCGGCGAGGCAGCTCTTCAGCTCGATGCCGGATTTTTCGATCTCCTCGACAATCTCCCTTCGGCCATCGATCAGGGTGACAATGTCCTCCATATCATGGCTGGTGAGGTAATCGCCTCTACCCCGGCCAAGGAACGCCTCCATCTTCGTGGCCAGAAAGTAAGGGGCGGTAACCAACCGGATATCCAGATCATCGGTAATGTTTGACATTTTCGCATACTTCAAGGCATCGGAATACCAGCGGTTGGAGAACCCGAAAATGCTTTCTTCCGTGGGCATCACATCGATCTTCACTCCTTCGACCAACCAGCGGCAAACAGGCTCGTCCTCGCCCATCGCCTGGATGAACCCAAGGCTGCGGAGCCTCTCTTCAAGCCTGTAATATTCGATGCGGGATGAAATCTCGACGATCACGTCCACATCCAGGGTGGGCCGCACCTGAGGATATGCCGGGTCAGTGATGAGAAAGGAGGTGGTAGCACCTCACAGGAAGGCAACTTCATCCCGCAGACTACCGAACTTTCTCGCAACAATGATGACCATCTCCAGGCTGGTCATCTATTCTGGAACCTCTTTTGAATCTCTCTGACTGCCAGCTCCCTTTCCCTTGCGCGTCCGTCTCGAACGGCATCAAGGAGTGCGAGCAGTTCATAGAACTTTTGATCACCCGCGGCAGCTCTTGGAGCAGACTTATGCAAAGGTGAAAATTCCATGCCTCGGGTACTCCCCTCGGGATCAGGCCAAACCGGAGGCAGATCGTCCGAGGAGGAAATCATCTGATTGAGGGGTGGCGCCGCAAAGCTGGTGGGCATACCGCGCGTGAGGCCGCCACGGTCGGGCGGATAGGCATACTTCACGCCGTGGATGAGATACTCCTCCAGGGCCTTTCTGATCGGCATTCTCCTCAGATCATCGTAGAGACGAGCGGCCAAGGCGCGCTTGATGGCTGCATGCACCTCCGAAAGGCTCATAAAAAGCGACTCTGAAAGAAGGGCATAGGTCCAGCGGGACTCTCCAAGAGCCACCAGCTTCATCAATACGTAGATGTCGTGCGGTTTCAGAATCATAGAGTTTCTATATTCGAGAAATGCGAAAATGGCAAGAAAAGAAATGGTTGGCAACGTCACTGAGACCAAAATGCGAACTGCTGTGAACACTGTGGATCGTTTGCATATCGTTGTGAAAAATGCCATCTTATGCAAACGATAACAAGCAAACGATATGCTCGCGCGTCTGCTGGATGATCTGATGGCGCAAGGTCGCTCATGCTTCAGTTCCGAGGAACTGTTGCAGGCCTCATCGTTATCACCTCCGGCGCTCAAGGCAGCACTCTACCGACTGAGCAAGAAGGGTGTTGTGGCAATGCCGCACAGGGGGTTCTATGCGATTGTCCCACCGGAGCACAGGAGCAGGGGTTGCCTGCCGCCTCGAGAGTTCATACCGGATTTGATGGCACATCTTGGGGAAGTCTTCTATGCGGGTTTGCTCACCGCTGCCCAGTATCACGGGGCTGCACATCACCGGCCGCAGGTGTTCCAGGTTGTGGTGGCAAAGGCCCGCAGGCCTATCCGTTGCGGAGTGATACGGGTTCGATTCCTGTACCGGAAGAACGCAGCACTCATACCGACCGAGCCGAGGAACACTCCCTCCGGCATTCTTAAGGTCTCAACCGCAGAGGCCACTGCACTGGACTTGGTCGGCTATTCGGAGCAGGCTGCGGGCCTGAATAATGTAGCGACTATCCTGGCCGCGCTGGGAGAGATTCTCAAAGTTGATCGATTGATTGATGTTGCAGCACTGTCGCCGACCTCCTGGCTGCAGCGGCTGGGCTACCTGCTGAATATAGCGGGTGAGCCGGAAAGAGCAGAGATGATCGCCGGATACATCAAGGAGAAGGGCGCCGTTCCCACGCCACTGGCGCCGAAGATCTCGATCAAAGGATCAAAGATCGACAGCCGCTGGCAGGTGTTCGTGAATACCGATGTGGAGCCCGATGTAGGATCTCAAGGGCCTTCATCAAGGAATGGAGCCGTTTCGCACCCTGGCAGTAAATGGTTCAGATTGAGCAGGATCTGATCATCAGTCGGGCTCTGGTGGATCTGTTCAACCCCTCTGCTGGCTGAAAGCCTCGCTTTTCGTGGTGGAACTGCCTTGTTTAAGCTATATCCGGCAGCTGCCCGCTATTCGGAGGATAGTGACCTGGTGCAGGTTCGACCCGGCCCCATCGGCCCGATCATGGACACCGTACAGGAGCAGCTCAATCCATGGCTCGGAGCTCCAAGGCGGAAGCAGTCCGAGGGGCGAGTCACGCTGACCTATCGGATGGAGCCCGAAGAAGGCATCCCGCTTCGGCTGAAAATTGAGATCAACTCCCGCGAGCATTTCTCGGTGCTCGGCTACATTCGACAACCCTTTTCCGTCAAGTCTCGCTGGTTTTCCGGAACTGCCGCCATCCCGACCTATCAGCTTGACGAGCTCCTCGGGACCAAGCTCCGGGCTCTCCATCAGCGCAAGAAAGGGCGAGACTTGTTCGATCTCCGGGCAGCTTTCACCACAAGCGATGCTCAACCGGAGCGGGTTGTCGCCTGTTTCGTGCGCTACCTGGAGCATGAAGGGCACAACATCTCCCGGGCTGAGTTCGAGCGCAACCTTTTGGACAAGCTTGATGACCCTCGTTTCATGGAAGATATCGGTCCCCTGCTGACCGGCGGAAGTGCCTGGGACCCTCTTTCAGCAGCCGAATTCGTGATGAACAGCCTTCTTCCCCTGCTGCCGGGAGAGCCATGGCGCGGAAAGGAGAAGTGAAGGTCTCTCCGGTAAGAAGCTGGATGAAGCGGTGGGAATGTCGGCATGATGTGATACGCTATTGCGGAGGAAGCTGCGAGCCTGCCGGAAGACATGGGGTAGGGTAGAACAAGTGCGATGCGGTTGTTTTCAGTCACGGAAAGGGGTCGCGGAAAAGGCGACCGGATTGGGCGGGGAGGATATAGCGGGGGATATAGTCAGGCATGTATTGTGGTGCATTTCAAGTATGTCGATGCGATGCCGTCGCACGGTGCGGGACTTCTTGGCTGGCGCAGGGATGACACAGCGCTTTGACGCCGGCAACACCGGTTCGAATCCGGTTGGCTTTTATCTGAAGTCTATGGTGCCCGATAAATGTCTATAGCGTGGCAAGTTGGCGACATGGCACGCAAAGTGTTGATTTGACCAGGCCGTATATAGTCCGGCCTTCGGCACCAATGAGACGAGAAAAAGCGTGATCCTGAGGGGTTGCGCCTCTTTCTATTTCTGGGTCGGCTGCGGAAGGTTGCGTGTCGAGCCGGTTCACAGCAGGCCGCTTGCTGGATGGGATCGAGTGTTTTCTTGAAGCGTTATCTGAGTCTGTCTTGTAAGAGGGGTATCCCGCACTTTGTGTGGGTCAATCTCCGCGAGTGCTCAGAGCGATAAAAGGACCCTCGAGCGATCAAACCGACAGCGCATCCGCAACCATACCCTTTGTGCACGACCGGTCGATCCGGAGTCAAATTCCTGGGAAGAAAGTTGCGAAATAAGGGTCTATGTGTTTCGAGGAGATTCCGTTCCGCATAGAGAGTCAGAGAGTTTCTGACAATCTGGCCGAAGATTCTTGTAAAACCCTTTCCCATGGAAGATATTGTGACCCGGGAGGCGATCCCGGCAGGCAACTCCCTCCCAGCACCCCCGGTCCGGGCTTCTGATGGTCTCCTGGGAATCAAAACCTCCCGTACGTCCCGGAGATGAAAAGGTGCTGCTCAAGCATTTGCTTGGCAGAAGGGCGTGGACGCCGTCATGGGGCAGGATTCGCCGGATATCGAGCCGGTGGCCCAGGGAACCGAGGGTTGGCACAAGGAAGAGCAGAGGCAGCAGCACTCCATCCAGCCATTCTCGCATTTCAACACGTCACGCAACCACGTCGCAAGAGGAACCCATGCTCGTCATTCTCGTAAGTTTTGCCTTCGGCTTCGGGCTCGCTCTGGCCCGGGTGGGGCTGCCGCCCATGGTCGGATTTCTGGTGGCCGGATTTGCATTCAACATGGCCGGGCTGGCCAAGCCCGAAGGTCTGGATTTGGTGGCGGACCTGGGCGTCATTCTGTTGTTGTTCTCCATCGGTCTGAAACTGGACTTGCGGGGACTTCTCAGGGCGGAGATCTGGGCCAGCGCCACGGCCCAGATGCTGATCACCACCGCCTTGATGTGCGCTGTCCTCTTCCTGGGGCAGCGGATGTTCCCCATTCCGCTGATGGAAATGTCCTGGCAGACCATGCTGGTGCTGGGTTTTGCCCTTGCTTTTTCCAGTACGGTGTTTGCGGTCAAGGTGCTTGAGGAGAAAGGGGATCTCACGGCGTTTTATGGCCGAATCGCCATCGGCATCCTGATCATGCAGGACTTGTTTGCCGTTCTTTTCCTGAGCGTCTCGACGGGAAAACTGCCCGGCATCCCGGCCCTGAGTGTTCTCGCTCTCCCGCTGCTGCGGCCCTTGTTGTTTCGTTTGTTGAACATGGCGGGCCGCGGCGAGCTGTTTATCCTCTGCGGCCTGTTCATCGCCCTGGGGGTGGGTGCAGAAGGTTTTGCCCTGGTCGGCCTGAAGCCGGACCTGGGGGCACTCGTTGTGGGGGTGCTCATCGCGGGCCATCCTCGCGCATCGGAACTGTCCAAGTCCCTTTTCGGCTTCAAGGAGTTGATGCTGGTGGGCTTCTTTCTGTCCATTGGCATGAAGGGGCTTCCGACATGGGACATGCTCATCGCTGCAGTTCTGCTCTGCCTGGTGATGCCCATCAAAACCGGAATCTATCACTTCATTGTCAGCCAATTCGGGCTGCGGGCGCGTACGAGCCTTTTTGCATCTCTGTCACTGACCAACTTCTCCGAGTTTGGGTTGATCGTGACAGCCATTTCCGCTGGCCGGGGTCTCTTGTCGTCGGACTGGCTCCTGGTCGTGGCTATGACCATAAGCCTGAGCTTTGCCATTTCAGCACCCCTGAGCACCAATGCCGAGTTGATCTACCGCCGAATGTTCGGATGGCTGTCGCGCTTTGAGCGCGGATTTTGCCATCCCCATGATGCGCCCATCGACCTTGGTTCCGCAAAGGCGGTGGTCATGGGTATGGGCCGGATCGGCACCGGGGCTTACGATGAACTTCAGAAGATATACGGCGGGGACATTTGCGGCGTGGAGCATGCTCCTGAGAGGGTGGATTTCAACCGTGGCAAGGGTCGGAACGTGATACTCGGCGATGCGTGCGACACGGAGTTCTGGTTGAAATTGCAGAAGGATATCCAACTGGAGCTGGTCATCCTGGCCATGCCCAATCACCATGGCAACATGTACGCAGCTCACCAGCTGCGCAACTTCGCCTTTGACTGCCAGGTGGCGGCCATTGCGCGCTACCCGGAAGAGGTTGAAGAGCTCTCGGCCCTCGGAGTCTGCACGGCCTACAACATGTACGAGCAGGCCGGCGCCGGCCTGGTGCGCACGGCCCTGGAAGGCTGTCGTTTAGTCAGACAGAATGAGACAGTAATGTAATTCTTGATGTTTGATTTGATTTGATGGACTCACTTTCCGCCAGGGTTTTCGATGATTCGACTGGTTGCCGTTGGAATGCTTGCTGCCGCATTTTTCAGTAGTACATTCATCCTGAACAGGGCAATGAGTCTGGAGGGCGGCCACTGGGTCTGGACTGCATGTCTGCGCTATGCATATATGCTGGTATTCCTCAGTCTGGGTCTGCTCTTGTTGAGGGGTACAAAACGATTTCTGGAGATTCTCGGAGTCTTTCTTGAGCACTGGTTTTTTTGGATGATGGCCGGCTGTACCGGCTTTGGTGTTTTCTATTCCCTTCTCAGCTTCAGCGCATCCTATGCTGCCGGTTGGATGGTGGCAACCACATGGCAGATGACCATACTCGCCACGCCGATCGTTCTCGTTGGATTTGGCAAACGCGTTCCTGCCAGGGGGCTGTTGCTGATCGGTCTTGTCTTTATGGGTATCGTGCTGGTGAATATTGAGCACGCACTCTCTTCGTCGATACGAGAAGTGATCCTGGGCGGTTTCCCGGTGCTTATCGCTGCGTTCTCCTACCCGGTTGGCAATCAGATGGTATGGGAGGCGAGGCTGGGCGGGAAGGGACGCATTCCATACATCGGCAGTGCAGTGGTCAAAGACAGCTTTGCCTGTGTTCTGCTCCTGACCATGGGCTCGGTTCCCTTCTGGATAGTGCTGGTCTTGATCACCGCCCCTCCTCCACCGTCATCGGGGCAGTTGATCAACACCGCGATGGTCGCGTTGCTTTCGGGAGTCATCGCAACCAGTCTGTTTCTCCACGCCAGGAACCATTGCGCGCACGCAGGCGAGATTGCCGCGGTGGATGCTACGCAGGCCATGGAGGTGGTCTTCTCGCTCATTGGAGAGATCGTTTTTTTGCAGGGAGTTTTCCCGGGCATGATCGGGATGGCCGGAGTCGTCCTCACTACCCTTGGATTGATGGCCTACGCACGTCTCCAGGCTGCAGTACAGGGGGCTTGAACACTTGAGCGGTGTCTGTGATTTCATCTTGAGCTGTGCCCTTGGGGCGTATATATTGCCGCGTGTTTTCAATACACTCGTGTGAGTAAAGATGATGCTCGGCATTGGAAATCCCGGAGCTGAAGAGCTTGCACGCCGAGTGGCGGCCGGATGTGGCCCATCGCCCTCAAGGATTTTTGATGACGCGGATCAGAAATCGTTCTGTCCCAGGGTGTGGCAAGGGTTCCTGGTCCATTGGCAGGGAGAGGGAAAGTATCTGAAAACTGATCCGTAGAAGGAGGGGAATGTGCGAAAGAGTCTTTTGATTGGATGTCTGGCAGCTCTGATTGCTCTGGCTCCGATGCAGCTCGTCTGGTCAGCCGTTGATGGCCCCTGGGATGTTTCCGGAAAGGAAACGATCACGGTTAGCATCAAAGGTTATGGAACCCAGAGAGTGACTTCAGCTTTTGAAGACCAGTTCTCTTTCAATGTTGGTGGCATGTTTGAGATGATGTATGCTTCAGGGACTTGGAGCCAGAATAAGACACGATTTTCCGCCGTGTTGGACTCTGATGCACTCGAGTTTTCATTTGAAGATTTGTTCTCTGAAATGGCTGGACTGACTGTGGATGTGACGGATGCTGTCGGCTCAATCAAGGGAACCGAGCGACGCGATGGCACCATTAAAGGGACTTTTGACATTTCTCTTGTCTTCAGAATTTCGGACGCCAGCATCTATGGTAAGGCCAAGGCAAAAGGCTCGTTCACCGGGCATAGGCCCAACGGTACGTTGGCTCTTCAGTTTGAGGCAGAGAGTGATGGAGTATCGGACGGTCCTGGGCTGATCAGGTCGATCACTGAGATGTTACAAGAAGGGTTACCGGTCAGCGACCAGTAACTTGTGCCCTTGAGGAGAGGGTTCGGAGCCTCGGCGCATTTTAGGGTAAGCGTTGTCTGCTGAAACTTCTTGAGCTCAATTGTCAGTCGAGATGCCTTTTTCATGAATATTGGCTCGGTTTATCTTTCGAGCTGGCGGGGACGCTGGAAGGCAACGAGCTCAGCCGTCGACACCAAGGGAATTCCAGGAGGGCGTCATTCTGCGGCATGGCGCCTTCTTCCTTTCTGGACCGTGGTGGGAGTTGATTGGAGGAAGGCTTCCTGATTCTTCATGTTTCCGAAGTGCCTTCCATGTGAAAGACCCTCCTGGCAAATCATTCGATCAAGTCCCGTAGATTGGGTTCAACGGCTGAATTCACCGCCCCTGGCATCTGTCGCGGCGTAGACAAGCCCGCCACATCTCCCTATCCTTGAAAATGTGGACCCTCTAAATCGGCCTTTTGCTCATCCGTTGGTTATGACTCAGGCTCCGGAGAACTGGAGGTTGTCCGGTCGCGGGTCATGGGCTCGGATACGTATGGGGGTCTCGTCGACTGTGAAGAGGAGACAATATGCCGATTTTCGATATGTTTCCCAGTGGAGGTCAACAATGAAGAAGCTGATCGGTCTTGCAGTATTTGCATGCTTCCTGGCTGGTCTTAGTCTCGGAAGCGGCCGGGCCGCGGAGATCAGTCTCCGGGATGTGGCTGGGGTCCCCGACCCTCCCATGAAGGTCTTGCAGGAGCCGAACCCCTTGCTGCTCGGACATTGGGGTTGTACTCACACAACGACGGTCTTCAAAACCGGAGAAAAATTCAAGGAGCCCATCGAATACTGGCTCGTCAAGAAGGGTGATCAATACGGGCTGTACTTTTTCCGGAACAAACGCGGCGGCATGAGGAAATATCGTGGTTGGAGGGAGTGGACCCTCAAGGGGGATCGGATCGTCACGGAAGTTGGGGTATCCATCTTCGTCAAGGATGGCGAGGTCTACTACGAATGGAAGAACGACCCTCCGACCAGAATGTCCCGTCTGGAATGATTCGGGGCCGTGCCTGGCAGACGTATCAACCGCCCTGCTGGATGGGGTTCGGTTCATCCGAGCTCATCGAGCGTCAGTTTGAAGCTCGGGATGAAAGTCTCCAGGAAGTAGCCCACCTCCGGAAGGCCAAGCGCTTCGACGCTTGCCCTCAAGGTCTTCTCGGCCTGTGAGAATTCACGGTTTCCGGCGCTCACCTCTTCCAGGCACTTCATGTAGGCGCAGAGTTTGTCGGCCGCCTTCACGAGCTGCTGGTGTTCGCGGTCTGCCCGGGGAACGAAGAAGAAACATTCGTAGTCCTCGCGCAGCTCATCGGGAAGCATCTGAAACAAACGCCGGGCTGCAGCGGTCTCTACGTTCCTCGATGCCTGCTGGATCTCCGGATTGAAGTATTTGATGGGGGCGGGGAGGTCGCCCGTCAGGACCTCCGTTGCATCGTGATAGAGTGCCAGGGCCGCGGTGCGTTCCGGGTTCACATCGCCTCCAAACATGCGGTTGCGTATGATGGCCAGGGCGTGGGCGATGAGGGCGACACGCAGGCTGTGCTCCTGGATGTTTTCAGGGTGTGTGTTGTACATCAAACCCCATCGTTTGATGTATTTCATGCGCGAAAGGTAGGCAAAAAAATGGCTCATGGCAGACCCGTCCGTGCAGAGCGAGGTTGTCTCCAGTCAATGATCCGGGGGGGTCCGGACCCTTTCACCATGGATCATTATCCCACGATCCGCGTCTTTGCACACGGGATAATTGAGTCTGCCATGCCGCAAGTTCTTCAAGGCTGCTGCGATGAATCCGGCAGCTTTGAAAGACGATCTCCGACACGATTGCCTTTGATAAATTTTGAATTTTGAGGTTTTGTGTGATCTGGCAGTTATGGTTCGGATAACAGATCATGGAGGCCAGGTGTTGAAACCCAGTGTGAGAATGTGTTTTCAAGCAGGCCGGCTGCCGAGCTTTTCGCTGTTGCTCCAGTCGGGGTTCGTCGTGCGGGTGGAGGCTTGCGGCAGTATCCGGGCTTTTCTCCTGGAGGATCTGGGACTGACCCCTGAATTCGTTGAAGAGGTGATCCAGAGCGTTTTCCTGGATGGCAAGCCCGTTGACGATCTCGATTCGGCCAACATCAAAGATGGCTGCACACTCGCGCTCTCGGCGGCGATGCCCGGGCTGGTTGGAGCGACCATGCGTCGCGGAGGCTACTATGCATCTTTGCGAAGCGGGATATCCTATTCGAGCGAAGACCGCTGCGGGGACGTTTGCTGCGGGGATGTGACCGTCAAGCTCTTCAACGTCGTCGCCGCCGAATTGGGGCCTGGCCTGCTCGAAAGGGGAATCGAGGTCCAGTCGCGTCATGTGGCAGAATTCCTGAAGTCCCGGCCTGCCGAGTTTTGGGCGAACTGCCGGTCTGTCGTCGTTGACGGACGGGAGATCACAAGAGGGGAACTGGCGGAGGCGAAATGGGGGGCGCCTTTGGTGCGCCTGTCGGTGGAGGCTGCGGCTTCCTAGACACTCATGTCCATGAAAGGGGAATTCAAGATGCAAAGAGCTAGTGACTTTAAGCTGTTCAGTGGCGGACTCCACGGTGCGGAAGCCGAATTCGGCATGCAGGCCGAGAAGTGGGGCGTTCAGGAAGTGAATTTTACTTATGATGGCCACAAGCCCTCCAGGGATCGAGGACTCGTGACGTTGGGGCCCGGGGAAATGCAGCGAGGGGACATCAGCATGGAGATTGTCTGCATGCGCATGAACCGCAGCTACTCCAATGCCGAGGCCATTCGCAAGGTGATGCAGATGATTTTTCACATGGTCAACAGCGGGTTTCAAGTTTTTGCCGTCGGGTGGATTCAGCCCAACGACACCGTGAAGGGAGGAACGGGGTGGGCTGTCGAGCTCGCCAAGCTGTTCAACCGCCCGCTCAGTGTCTACGATCAGGATCGGAAGGCCTGGTTCTCCTGGAGGGACAACGCTTGGGTGGAGGACGTTCCGGTCATCGAGCACAAGACGTTCGTTGGAACCGGTACCCGTCATTTGAGCGAAGATGGAAGACGCGCCGTAGCGGAGCTGTTCGAACGTTCGTTCAGGTCCTGACGACTCGAAGTACTGAGGCGGATTCAAAGCATTTCCTTTGATGAGTTGTTTGAGAAGCAGGTCTGAAAGTGGGTGGGGATTGATCTTCCCCCCTGAAGTGCAATGGGAGGGGTGTAGGATGTTCTCATGCAAGGGCGAAGAAGACGTCTTGAAACTCACGAAAGAGATGGATGTGGCTTCCATCCAGTTCTGGTTCACGGATGTTCTGGGTCAGCTGAAGAGTTTTTCAGTCACCCTTGAGGAGCTTCCCCTGGCCTTTGCAGAGGGTATGGGCTTCGACGGTTCTTCCATCGAGGGATTCGCCCGCATCGAAGAGAGCGACATGGTGGCTATCCCTGATCCGACCACCTTTCAGCTGTTGCCCTGGCGACCCCGGGAACGGCCCGTGGGGCGGATGTTCTGCGATATCTTCCGGCCCGATGGGCAGCCCTACGAAGGAGACCCTCGTTATGCACTTCGGCGCATGCTGAAGAGGGTGGCCGAAAAGGGCTACACGTTTTATGTGGGACCGGAGCTGGAGTATTTCTATTTCAAATCCGACTCGGCTCCGGAAATTCTGGATCGGGGAGGTTACTTCGATATCACGCCTTTGGATCGAAGTGGAGATCTTCGGAGAAACACGATCTTCGCCCTGCAGAAGATGGGAATCCAGGTCGAGTACAGCCACCATGAAGTGGCTCCCAGTCAGCACGAAATCGATCTGCGCTACGATGAAGCCTTGCGCATGGCCGATGCCACCCAGACCTACCGCATCGCCGTTCGTGAGATAGCCCGACAGAATGGAGTCTATGCCACCTTCATGCCCAAGCCGCTCTTCGGCCAGAATGGAAGCGGCATGCATGTGCATCAATCTCTGTTCCAGGGAGACCGGAATGCTTTCTTCGATGCCGCCGACCCCTTTCATTTGTCGAAGGTTGCGCGCTGCTATATCGCCGGGATCCTGAAGCATGCCTCGGAGATCGTCTGCATCACCAACCAGTGGGTCAACTCCTACAAGCGCCTGGTTCCGGGCTATGAGGCTCCTGTCTACATTTCCTGGGCTCGGCGCAACCGGTCCACCATGGTTCGCGTTCCCATGTACAAACCCGGCAAGGAGAAGGCCACGCGGATCGAGTTCCGGGCACCCGACCCCGCCTGCAACCCTTATCTCGCCTTTGCCGTCATGCTGGCCGCCGGGCTCGAGGGGATCGAGAAGGATTATGAACTGCCGGCTCCGGTCGAGGAAGACATCTACAGCATGTCTGCGGCGGATCGAGCTGCCCGCGGTATCGAGTCGCTTCCGGGAAGCCTCTTCCAGGCCATTCAGAACCTTGAAAACAGTGCTTTGGTACGCCAGGCTATCGGCGGGCATATTTTTCACAAGTTGATCGAAAACAAGCGCATCGAATGGGAGATGTACCGAACGCAGGTAACCTCCTATGAAATCGAGCGCTATCTGCCCATGTTCTAGAGGACATGGCATGCTCTGCCTTATGCCCTGCGGCCAGTGCTTCATAGCTCAAGTCAAAGACAGGGTTTCCGAGCTTTACTCCTTTAACGGGTTCTTCAGGAAAGCAGGCATCATGCGGTCGAGGGCACCCGGAGGAGAAATCTGCCGTTCTTGGGGGACGTCATGATGTCGGGATTGATTTTCCCTGTAATGTACGGGCCATACAGGGAGCAGGAGGGGTGAAGCCGACAAAAACGTTGTATTCAGCCATTCCTTACCTCATAATAAGTATTTGCCGACGGGAGCAGGGGAGTTCCCTGAGGTCATGAGATTTGAGATGGGTGGAATGGAGAGACTCCTTCTACTTCGGGGGCGAGTATTTGGTTTTGACGCTGGTGGCTTGCTGAAGATTCTATGTTTCAAAGAGATTTGCGTACCCGGAATCCTTGCAGGGCATTGATTTACAGAATCTTTGTCTGGCTGAGTGGTTTATGGATACTGGCGGTTGTGGGGGGATGCGAGCGCACCGCGACAGACTCCCGGTCGGGGGCGGTACGTGAAGCCGCTCAGACCATCGAGAACAAGGGGTCGGACACTCTGGTCAATCTTGCCCTTTCCTGGGCAGAAACCTACATGCGAGCGCATCCCGAGGTCCGCATCTCGGTCACCGGCGGTGGCTCGGGAACCGGCATTGCCGCCATGATCAATGGAACCGTGGACATTGCCAATGCCTCCCGCGAGATGAAACCTGAGGAAATAGAGAGTGCCAAACGCCGGGGGATTTCCCCCGTGGAGTTTGTGGTGGCTCGCGATGCGATTGCCATTGTGGTGAACCCCGGCAATCCCGTATCGAACCTCACCCTCCAACAGATTTCCGACATTTACACAGGAGAAATCACTAACTGGCGGGATGTGGGAGGGGAGGATCGCCCCATTGTCCTCCTTTCGCGCGAGTCCAATTCGGGTACTTACGTCTACTTCCTCGAGAATGTAATCCGAATGGGCAAGCCGGAATCAACCCTTCTTTTTTCCCCGGAGACTCTTTTGATGCCCTCCTCCGAGGGGATCAGTGCTGAAGTACGCATGAATGTCAACGCCATTGGATATGACGGACTGGGTTATGTGACGCCGGATCAAAAGGTTGTGGCGGTCGCCAGGGACGGCAGAGGTCCATATATTCTGCCTTCCATTGGTTCCGTGAATGACGGGTCGTATCCGATTTCGAGGCCGCTTTACATGTACACGGCGGGAGACCCTTTGGGACAGAAGCGGGAGTACATGGACTGGCTTCTTCGCGATGGACAGGTCTTGGTGGCCAAACTCGGGTTTGTGCCCATTTCAGAATAGAGTGGAGTCATGAGTTCCAGAGAGGATGCGGACGCCCGTTGGAGGTTATGGACCGAGTTCACTATTGAGGCACTGATCAGGGTGCTCGGGTTTTCAACGGTTGGGTTTGTTATTCTGATATTCCTGTTTCTCCTGAAGGAAGGGATGCCCATATTCTTCGAGGTGCCCCTGGACAATTTCTTCGGAACCAGGTGGTATCCCACGTTCGGGTTCTTTGGCACGATGCCGTTGATTCTGGGTTCGGCCCTCGTGACGTTGGTTGCGGTCGTGATGGCTCTTCCCCTGGGTGTGGTCACGGCGGTTTTCATCCGGGAGGTGGCTCCATCCTGGGCGAGGGAAATCCTGAAGCCGACCATTGAGACGCTTGCAGGGATTCCATCGGTGGTTTTGGGCTTTTTCGGGATGACGCTCATTGCCCCAATGGTGCATCGAGTCCTGGGAGCCCCGACGGGCCTGACCGTCTTCTCCGGGGCTCTGATACTGTCCTACATGGCTCTGCCGACCATCATCAGCGTTGCCGAAGACGCACTGGACGCCGTCCCCAAGAGCTATCGGGATGCTGCTTTGGCTATGGGCGCCACCCAGTGGCAGACCATCTGGCGGGTCGTGGTTCCGGCCGCCCGGTCGGGCATGGCAGTGGCGGTGATGCTGGGGATGGGGCGGGCCATTGGAGAGACGATGACGGTGATGATGGTGACGGGCAACGCTGCGCGCATGCCCTTGAGCCTGGACTCGCTCTTCAAGCCGGCTCGCACCATGACGGCCACCATTGCGGCCGAAATGGGTGAGGTGGCCCAGGGGAGCGTTCACTACCATGCGCTCTTCGGGATCGGCATCATTTTGTTCATTTTGACGTTTCTGATCAATCTGGCGGCAGCCAGTTCCATCTTCAAGAAGAAGCGCCGGGGAGGGCTTCGCTGATGAACCGCTATCTTGTGCAGCGGCTCGGCTTTGCTTTTCTTACAGCGGTCTCTCTGGCGGTGGTGATCCCTGTCGTGCTCGTGGTCGCCATCATTGTCATCAAAGGGTTTGAAGCCATTTCGTGGGTGTTCATCAGTGCCATGCCCTATGACGGGATGAAGGCGGGGGGAATTTTCCCGGCCATCGTCGGGACCCTTCTGCTGACCCTTGGGACCGCTTTGGTCGCCATTCCGGTGGGCGTCTGCGGGACGATTTACCTGGCTGAATATGCGCGGGACACCTGGCTGACCCGCAGCATACGCCTGGCCATCGTCAATCTGGCCGGCATTCCGTCCATAGTCTATGGCCTGTTCGGTCTCGGCCTCTTCGTCCTGTTTCTGAAGATGGGGACGTCCATCGTGGCGGGTTCTTTGACTCTGGCCATTATGACCCTACCCGTGATCATCAGCACCGCCGAGGAAGCGTTGCGTGCTGTTCCAATGGAATTTCGCACGGTGAGCGCCAGTTTGGGCGGCACGCGCTGGCAGGGCATCCGGAACATCATCCTTCCTCAAGCCTTCCCCGGAATCATCACCGGCATCATCTTGGGCCTTTTGCGGGCCGCCGGAGAAACCGCACCGATCCTTTTCACCGTGGCGGCTTTCTACTTGCCCCGCCTCCCGCAATCCCCATTCGACCAGACCATGTCGCTTCCTTATCACCTCTACGTGGTCAGCACCCAGGTTCCCGGCATGCCGGAAAAGATGCAGTACGGTACCGCCCTGGTCCTGTTGGCTCTGGTGCTCTCCATGAACCTGGTGGCCACGGTGGTTCGCAGCTATTTTCGCCGGAGACGACAGTGGTAGGTCCCAAAGTCCGTATTGAGGGCGTCAGTTACTTCTATGACGGAGTGTCTGCACTGAGGGATGTGACCCTCGATGTCTCTCCCCATTCCATCACCGTGTTCTTTGGTCCTGCAGGAGGAGGCAAGACCACCCTGCTTCGCCTGATCAATCGTTTGAATGATTTGGTCGAAGGGACCGAAATGAAAGGGCATGTGCGATTGGATGGGGAGGACCTGTATGCTCCGGGGGTCAGTGTCGCCCAATTGAGGCGCCGGGTTGGAATGGTGTTCGCTCTTCCACTGCCGCTGCCGGGGACCATTCGGGAGAACGTCATTTATGGTCCGAAGCTGGCGGGAATCAGGGATCAGAGACGTTTGAGCGAGATAGTGGAGCGCAGTCTGGAACAGGCCGCGTTGTGGGATGAAGTGAAAGACCGGCTCAACGAATCGGCCACGGCCCTTTCGGGCGGGCAGCAACAAAGGCTCTGTATTGCGCGGAGCCTGGCCCTGGAACCGGAGGTGCTGCTCCTGGACGAGCCCACATCGGGTCTTGATCCGGTATCCACGCGCAAGGTTGAAGAGTCCTTATTCGAGCTCAGGGAACAGTATACCATCATCATTGTGCCCCACAGCATTCAGCAGGCGGCGCGTCTGGCGGACCACGCAGCATTCTTTTTGATGGGAGAGCTTGTGGAGTTCCGGGCCGGGACGGAGATCTTCACCAGGCCGCAGGACAAGCGCACCGAGGACTATGTGACCGGGAGGTTTGGCTAGTTGCTGGCTCCGGAAAAGATGAGAGTGAATCACCTCAACTTCTATTATGGGAGCAAAATCGCTCTCTCCGATATTTCCATACCCATTCAGGAGAAGATGATCACGGCCCTCATCGGCCCTTCGGGTTGCGGCAAATCGACATTCCTGCGGTGCCTCAACCGTATGAACGACACCATTCGAGGGACGCGCGTGGAAGGGCAGATCCTTCTGGATGGCGAGGACATCTACGCAGGAGGAACGGATGTGGTGGACCTGCGACGGCGGGTGGGTATGGTGTTCCAGCGGCCCAATCCATTTCCGCAATCCATCTTTGATAACGTCGCGTTTGGTCCCAGAGTCCTTGGACTCTGTTCCAGGCAGGAGTTGCCTGATGTGGTCGAGGAGAGTCTGCGCGGGGCCGCCTTGTGGGACAGGGTCAAGGACAAGCTGAACAGCGATGCCCTGACTCTTTCACTGGGGCAGCAGCAGCGGTTGTGCATCGCCCGAGCTATCGCTGTGAAGCCTGAAGTCATCCTCATGGACGAGCCGTGCTCGGCCCTGGACCCTGTCAACACATTGCAGATCGAGCAATTGATGCAGGCCCTCCGATGCGAATACACGATTGTCATCGTGACGCACAATATGCAGCAGGCCGCCCGCGTCTCGGATTACACCGGGTTCTTCTGGCTCGGGCAGCTGGTTGAATTCGACGTGACGGAGTCAATTTTCACCCGTCCCAGCCAGAAACTGACAGAAGAGTACATCACGGGCCGGGCCGGGTAAGGCCGGAACGTCGTCTGCACGACTACCGGTTCTCGCCGGGCTGTTGGGGGCTCCACGGGCGTCTTCGGGGGGGTCTCGTGAGAAGCCAACCCCTCACACGGCGTTTGCCAGACGCCTTCATTTCTGTTACATGGTACAGTGTGCCGCTTAAGAAAGCGATAATTGCGATTGCTGAATAAACAAAGGCTGGGCGAATGGGCTCATCTCCGAGACGGGACGAGGGTTTCAAGGGGTGCCGGAGAGCAGGCCGTTGACTCTCCCGGATATACAGGGGCTGTAAATCTCTCGATGGGCGGACGGACTTCTGTATCCCCTATTGTGACATTTGTTACAAGACTTACCGATTACTGGAGCGCTTCAACATGCTGAATATCGATGCGCCTCTTTTCATGCTGAAAGGGCGCCAGCTTCTACCCATCGTCCAGGGCGGGATGGGCGTGGGAGTATCCGCTCATCGTCTGGCAGGCAGCGTGGCACTTCTCGGAGCTGTCGGGACCATCGCCAGCATCGACCTGCGGCATCACCATGAAGATCTGATGGAGCGCGCTCGGAACGTGCGTGACCATGAAATGCTGGACGGGCTCAACATGATCGCTCTCGGGCGGGAGGTCAGAGCGGCGCTGGAGATTGCGGAGGGAAACGGCCTGGTAGCTGTGAACGTCATGAAGGCGGTTTCGTCCCATGCGGCTCTTGTGCGTACTGCGTGTGAGGCCGGGGCACAGGCCATCGTCATGGGAGCCGGCCTGCCGCTCGATTTGCCCGACATGACCGCAGACTTCCCGGAAGTTGCTCTCATTCCCATCCTGTCGGATGTACGCGGTATCGCTGTCGTGATCAAGAAGTGGATGCGTAAGAAGCGCCTTCCCGATGCCATCGTGATTGAGCACCCCCGGTATGCCGGTGGTCATCTCGGAGCGCCGAAGCCTGAAGAGATCAATGATCCCCGCTTTGATTTTCCAGTGGTGCTGGAGGGCACTTTCCAGCTTTTTGAAGAGCTTGGCATTGAAGCTCGGCAGATTCCACTCATCCCAGCGGGAGGGATCAACACCCACGAGAAGATCAAGGAGCTCCTGGAACTGGGCGCATCCGCCGTACAGGTTGGAACGCCCTTTGCCGTGACCGAGGAAGGGGATGCCCACCCCAATTTCAAGAAAGTCCTGGCCGAGGCCAGGCCCGAGGACATCGTCACCTTCATGAGTGTGGCGGGCTTGCCGGCGCGAGCGGTCCTGACCCCTTGGCTCAAGAGCTATCTGCGGCTGGAAGCGAAGCTGCAGGAGTGTGCCCGGGCAGGGGCCGAACGGTGTGCCGTGGGTCTGCAGTGCCTCATCAAATGCGGCTTGCGCGACGGCCTGGCCAAGTTCGGGCAGTTCTGCATCGATTCGCAGCTCGCTGCGGCCCTGCGCGGCGACATCAACAAGGGGCTGTTCTTCCGCGGGTCCGAGACCCTGCCCTTTGGAAGCGCCATTCGTCCAGTGAAGGAGCTTCTGGAATATCTGCTCACGGGCTGTATGCCGAAGGGTGCAGAGGCCTGATCCGCCTTCTCCGGATGGTTTCATAATCGGAGGGCTTGGGGAAACCATTCTCAGATCAACGAGTCTTCACTGAGCCTTTTCCTGACATTCCAGAAGTGCTCCGATGAAATCCCAAGTCAGTCGCACCGAAAGCGCTGTCGGTTTCCTGATCCTTCTGGTACTGCTTGCAATCTGCATTTGGGTTTACGAGCGGCAGTCCCGTTTCGATCCTTCCGTTCTGGTTGTGACCGCTCCGCAGCAGACGGTGGTCGAGCGTTCAGATCCTGCGCCGATCATCGAATCCCCATTCAAGAGTATTGTTGCCGAAGGTCTCTCGCCCATGGGTCCCGCCGAGCGATTCGGGGCGGAGACCCTTTCGGAGAAAATCAATGGCAAAGCCGAGCTCTATCTTTCAAGCGGTTTTGTGAGTCTTCAGTGTCAAAGATTTGCCAAGATTGAGACGAGCCGGGCCTGGCTCGAAATCTTTATTTATGACATGGGTGATTCCAGCAACGCCTTCTCGGTGTTCAGCTCTCAGCGCAGGGCCGAGGCCGAAGACGTCGACCTGACGCGGTTTGCCTATCGCACCGCCAATGCCCTTTTCATGGCCCATGGGAAGGACTATTTGGAGATCGTGGGATCCGAGGAGGCGCTGATCGATGAGATCTTGGCCATCGGAAGGCGATTCGTCGATTCCCGGCCCCTGGCCGAAGAGGAGCTGGGAGAAATCGGCGTGTTTCCACCCGAGGGACTGGACCCCGGATCGGTCACTCTCCTCTCCGCCAATGTTTTCGGTTATGAAAGGCTGGACGACACGTACACGGCCGCATACACGAGTGGGAAGTGGAGGCTCATGGCCTTCGTATCCCGCCGGAAGTCGCCCGAGGAGGCCGGGAGTCTGGCATCGGCCTATGAGCAGTTCCTCCTGGAAAACGGAGGGACTGTGGTCGAATCCAGCCTGGACATCCCCGGGGTGAGGGTGATTCGGCTCTTCGATATGGTCGAGGTCTTTTTCAGCAAGGGCGAAAGGCTGGCCGGAGTCCATGAGGCGGATGACCGGGAGGCCGCCGAGGCGTTGGCGTTGAAACTGTATGCCGCACTCCCCTGATGGGCCGATTCGGGTGTTGAGCCCGGGAAAAAGAGGGTCATCCATGACCGACTCCTCCCATGAAAAAGACTTCTCTCGACGCGAGTTTCTCGTGCGCTCTGCGAAGGCCGGCGCGGCCGCCGTGCTGGCGGGAGGGGTGAGTGCGTGGCTCTACGATCCTGAGGGCCCCAAAGCGCCTTCGGCAGTCCGGAGCGATTCCGTAACGCTGCCGGACTTCTCGATTTCGGGTCTCGAGGGGAAGATGAGCATCATCCAGGGGCCGGACCGCGTCAAGTCTCTAGACGCAGCCCTTAAAGCGCTCGGCGGGATCGAGACTTTCATCAACAGGGGCGATCGGGTGCTCGTCAAGGTCAATGCGGCCTTTGCCACCCCGGCGATTCTTTCGGCGACCACTCACCCCGATCTGCTGGCCGAAGTCTGCCGGCGATGCCTCAAAGCGGGCGCTGTTTCGGTCGTGGTGACGGACAACCCCATCAACGATCCGGAAAGCTGTTTTTCGCTGACCGGCTTGCGGGAGGCCGCTCACTCGGCAGGGGCGCGGGTCATGCTTCCGAGGGCCGGTTTTTTCCGGCCCACGACGGTGGCGGGGGGATCGCTCATCCAGGACTGGCCGCTCCTGCACCGGCCGTTTCAAGGCGTGACGAAACTCATCTCCATCGCACCCGTCAAGGACCACAACCGGAGCGGAGCCTCCATGATCATGAAGAACTGGTACGGCCTGCTGGGTGGACGACGGAACATCTTTCATCAGGATATACATAACACCATCAAGGAATTGGCCATGATGGTGAAGCCGACCCTGGTGATTCTGGACGGCACCACCACGATGATGACCAATGGCCCGACGGGCGGCTCCCTCGCCGACCTCAAGGCGACCGACACCCTCATCGTGAGCACGGACCAGGTGGCGGCGGACGCCGTTGGCGCAACGCTGCTCGGAAAGACGGTTTCAGACCTCCCCTTCATCCTCAAGGCTGTGGAGGCTGGCGTGGGGACGATGGATGTCGAATCTCTCCGTCCGTTCCGCGCCAGCGCTGCGTGAGCCTTGCCGGTGGATATGCATGAGAATCGTTACGGTCCGTCGCATCAGCCAGGTCTTCTTCCTGGCACTGTTTCTCTGGTTCTGTGTGGTGAGCTCGTTGGGGGTTGAAACCTGGCAGCTGCGGGGATGGCCGGTTTCCTGGTTTCTTCAGCTCGATCCGCTGGTCGCCCTCGGGACGATTCTGACGACAGGCACACTCTACGTCAACCTCCTCTGGGCCCTGGTTACCGTCGTTCTCACGCTGATTCTCGGGAGATTCTTCTGCGGCTGGGTCTGTCCCTTCGGAACCATGCACCACGTTGTGGGATACCTCGGAAAACGCTCCAGGACCCTCTCTGAGCGGATTGCCGCGAACCGTTTCCATGCTCTTCAGTCCGTCAAGTTCTGGATTCTTGTGTTTCTGCTTTCGGCTGCGGCCGGCAGTCTTCTGGCTGCCGGGGTGCGTCGGGGCTTCCAGTTCGGCCCGATTCTATGGATGGTCGTCGCAGCTTCCATCCTGATCACAGGCCTGACCCTCCGTGACATACGGGGAGCCAAAAGGAAGGTGGGAGCGGTTCTGATCGGCCTGGTGGGGTTTTGGGCGGCTGCAGGCTTTCTCTTTGCCGGGGAACGCATGATCGGGGCATCGCTGCAGACGGGGCTCCTGGATCCCATTCCTCTTGTGTACCGGTCGATCAACCTGGTTCTTCTTCCCTTGGCGGACAGCTCGACCCATGTGCTCTCCGTTGACCAGCGTTACTTCGAGGGAGCATGGTTCATCGGGGTCCTCTTCGTCGCAGCTCTCCTTATGAACCTGCGGGTCCCGAGGTTCTACTGCCGATTTGTGTGCCCGCTTGGAGCCCTGTTCGGAGTGCTTTCGAGATACGCTCTGTGGCGCATTGGGAAGACCTGCAGCGACTGCATCCAATGCGGGCTGTGTGAGCAGGACTGCGAGGGGGGGTGTGAGCCGCTGGGGCAGATTCGGATTCCCGACTGCGTACTTTGTTTGAACTGCCTGGACGGGTGCAAGCATCAGGTCATCAGTTATCGAACTGCGCCGTCGGCTTCGGGAGAAATCATCTCGCCGAATCTCTCCCGCCGCAGGGCTTTGATAGCGCTCGCCTCCGGTGTGGCCGTCATTCCGGCTGTCAGGCTGGAGGGGCAGCTGGCCGCCAACTGGAATCCCGGCCTGATCCGGCCTCCGGGGGCTCTGCCTGAGGAAGAGTTTCTCAAACGGTGCATCAAGTGTGGCCAGTGCATGCGGGTCTGCCCCACCAATATCATCCATCCGGCTGGATTCGAGGCCGGCCTCGAGGCGTTGTGGACTCCCATCTTGAATTACCGTGTTGGGACCAGTGGGTGCCAGCTCAATTGCATCGCCTGCGGGCGTCTGTGCCCAACGGCTGCCATTCGTCCCATCACGCTGGACGAAAAGAAGGGTCTGGGGACTTTCGAGCCTTCGGGGCCGATCCGGGTGGGGACGGCCTTCGTGGACCATGGTCGTTGTCTGCCCTGGGCGATGGACAGGCCGTGCATCGTGTGCCAGGAGAACTGCCCCGTGAGTCCCAAGGCCATCTTCGTGCGGGAGCATTACAGCACGGTTCGGGCAGGTCTGGTGTCGGTGAAGGCCGTTGCCGCGGGAAGGATTGAGTTTGCCGAACGGCCGTTTCGACCCGGCGAGCTGGCCACGGGCGATTACTTCCTCTCCCAGGGCGGTCTGGAGGATGGAAACCGCAGCCTCATTCTGGAAAACGCGGAGGGTGCGGTATCGCTCCAGGCGAACGGACATACAGGCCCAAGGCCCGGAGACAGGGTCCGTGTACAGGTGCGGCTGCAGCGTCCCCAGGTGGATCCAGCCCTGTGTATCGGATGTGGGATCTGTGAGCACGAGTGTCCCGTCAGCGGTCTCAGGGCCGTCAGGGTCACGCCGGAAAACGAGTCCCGGAGTCGACGGGGGTCCCTGCTGCTCTGAATTTTGATCCGTTAATCATAAATGATAACAACATGTTGTAATGGAGGTGGTGCATGTCGGATAAACATCTTTCCCGTCGCGGTTTTATCAAGGCAGTCGGTTCGATTTCAGCTGGATCACTCCTGGGAGCAACCGGAGCCTATGGCCAAAAGCCTCCCGATGGTGCCGGAAAGCCCGATGAAATGCGAGACGTCCCCGTGCGTCCTTTCGGCAAAACGGGAGTGAAAGTCTCTTGCCTGTCCCTGGGGGGGATGTTCGATATTCCGTCCAATCAGCTGCTCATGAGACAGGCTCTCCGTTGGGGAGTCACGTACTGGGACACGGCGGACTGTTACGAGGGAGGGAAAAGCGAGTCCGGCATCGGGCAATTTTTCGAGAAACACCCGGACACACGCAAACGGGTCTTCTTGGTCACCAAATCGGACGAGCGCGATCCCGACGGTATGTCGAAGCTCCTCGCCCGCTCTCTCGAACGGTTGAAAACCGATTATATCGATCTTTACTTCATTCATGCCATGAGGCGGATCTCGGAAATCAACAACGAGACCAAAGCATGGGCAGAGAAGGCTAAATCGCAGGGAAAGATCAGGTTTTTCGGTTTCAGCACGCACAGCAACATGGAAGACTGCATGCTGGAGGCGGCCAAGCTCGGCTGGATCGACGGGATCATGATGACCTACAACTACCGCATCATGAACAACGACAAGATGAAGAGGGCAGTGGACGCCTGTACCAGGGCCGGAATCGGGCTCACAGCCATGAAGACCCAGGCCGGCGGACCTTTCATCATCGAAAGCGAAGCCGAATCGAACATGGTGGAGACTTTTGTCAAGCAGGGATTCACGGACAAACAGGCCAAGCTCAAAGCAGTCTGGGAGAACCCCGACATCGCCAGTATCTGCTCTCAGATGCCCAATATGACCATCCTCATGGCCAATGTGGGGGCTGCCCTGAACGAGACCAGACTTTCAGCGGAGGGTGCTGAGCTCCTGAACCGGTATGCAGAGGAGACCGCCTCGAGCTACTGCGCCGGCTGCACGGAGATCTGTGAGGCGGCTTTGAACGGTGTTGTGCCTGTCGGTGATGTCATGAGGTACCTGATGTATTCGCGAAGCTACGGCGAGATGGACCTGGCGCGCACGCTATACGGCGAGATGCCTATCGAGGTGCGTCATCGGGTGACCAGCCTGGATTACGGCGAGGCCGAGAGCCGATGTCCTCGCAGACTCCCCATCGCGAGGCTCATGCAGGAAGCTGCGTCACTCCTGGCCTAGTTCCACGACAATCCTCCCCTTCCCCTGCGCGGTTGGTGGGCTGCCGAGCTCTGCGCCGGCCAACCGCGGGCAAGCTTCGCCTGCCCCGCGCCACCCCTTGAGTCGACGACATTGAGTTTTGCGGAGCTGAAGATGCCCGCCGAACGTCACACCCACCTCGACTCCCCCGTCAAGGGGGATGAACCATGGCGGCTTTGAGATAGTCACTAAAGACTTTAACTGAGTTTGAACATCCTGTATAAAGGTTTCAGATTCGCACGTCTTCTGAGCCTCAAGGGGCTCTTCGGCAAATCCAGGGCCTGACCTGTTGATGGATGGTTATCAAGTGTTATGGATGGAAAGGGGATGATCCGTCATGGGATTCTTGCGCCCTCGCTTCTCGATGATGGGAAGCGGTTCGGACGAAGGTTTTGATGTGTGCGGAGCAGGGGGAGACTTTGCTGATGGTCCTGCGAAGGCCGACCCGGTCATTGAGCGCGGAAAGAGCGATGAGGGTCCCCTGCGGGAGAGCTCGGGCAATGACCGAGCAATCCTGGACATGCTGGATGATCTTGTTTTCGTTGTCGATCGAAAGGGTCTCATGCTGGAGGTCAATCGGGCGGTGGAAGCTGCCTTGGGCTTATCGCGGGAGCGGCTGGTGAACAGGCGGGTCTTGAAGCTTCTGCCGCGGGACAAAAGGGAGAAGGTGGGAAGGATCCTCGAAGCGATGGCTGAGGGGCGTGTCACCTTTGGCGTGATTCCGGTTCTGGCCGGCTCAGGGGATGTACTTGATCTTGAGACGCGGGTCTCCCGGGGACTCTGGCAGGGAAAGCCGGCCTTTTTCGGGGTCTGTCGCGACGCCTCCGAGCGCATACAGACTCAGAGGCTTCTGGAGGAGAGCCGCGGACGTCTGGAATTGGCCCTCGAAGGTGCAGATCTTGGAATGTGGGACTGGGATATTCCGGCGGGCAAAGTCTATTACGGCAGGCGCTGGGCGGAAATACTGGGGTATTCTCCTGATGAGGTGGAGCCTGACATGGGGTTCTGGGAGAGATTGGTCCATCCGGACGACAAACCTCATGTCACCGAAATACTTCGAAAACATCTGAAAGGAAGTCTCCCTCATTTCGAATGCGAGTACCGCATGCGGACCAGATCCAACCAATGGAGGTGGATTCTGGCAAAGGGCAGGGTGACAGGTCGCGGTGCTGACGGTCTTGCATTGCGGATGACCGGCACATATATGGACATTTCGGAACGGAAGGAGGCGGAACTGATCTTCCGGCTGTTCCGTCAGATTATCGAAAGTACCAATGAAGCCATTGCGATCATTGACCGGAAAGGCCGTCTTATCTATCTCAACCCGGCATGTGAAGCATTGTTCGGGCGTCCATTTCACGAAGCTGTATGCCTTGAGCCACACGAGCTGTACCCCCCTGAATCGGTCGAAGTCCTGACGACGGTGATTCTGCCCAGGCTCTCCCGTGGAGAAAGCTGGGAGGGTGAGTTGGATGCCCTGGATGCGCGGGGCCGGCGGTTCACAATTTGGGAGCGGGCCGACGCCATCTGCGACGACGAAGGCAATCCCCTGTGCGCTTTCGGCATCATGCACGATGTCACCGAGCAGAAGGAGGCGGAAGCCGCGCGTCTCGATATGGAGCGGCGACTGCTCATGTCCCGAAAGCATGAGAGCATGGGAGCGATGGCCAGCGCCGTCGCTCACCATTTCAACAACCTGCTCATGGGGGTCTTGGGGAATCTCGAGCTCCTCCAAGACGGCATCGACCTGAGTGAGAGGAATCTGGGCATTCTGGCTCAGGCACAGAGAGCAGCCAGACGGGCCGTGGAGCTCAGCCGCGTGATGATGACCTTTATGGGGCAGGGGATCGGCATCAGAGCGCTGCGCGATCTCTCCGAAATAGTAATGAGCGCCATTCCCATGATCGAAGACCCGTTGTCGGCAGGAGTGAAATGGGAGCGGTTGCTGCCTCCGGGTCTCCCCAAAGTGATGGTTGATGCTGACGCCCTCCGTGAGGCGATCCTCAATATTGTCAACAACGCCTTGGAATCACTGGATGAACGGGGTGGGGAAGTCTCTGTGCGGACGGGAGCCGTCACCTGCGATGAGGCCTGCCTGGCGCAAACGGTGGGGGGAGAGTCCCTCATACCGGGTGATTATGTGGTCCTGGAGGTCGTTGACAACGGCTGCGGCATGGCTCCTGACATCGTTGACCGGATGTTCGATCCTTTCTTTTCCACGAAGTTTACCGGTCGCGGTATGGGACTGGCCTCGGTGCTGGGAATCGTGCGGGCCCACGAGGGAGCTGTAGCCGTCAGGAGCCATCCGGGGGAAGGAACAGTCGTGAAGGTCTTCCTGCCGGTTGCCGGACAGCCGGAATAGTCTGAATCGCAGAATCCCGGAACGAATCAGTCCGAATTGCATGATGGCAGGGCTGAACCCGGTGCTGACTTGAGGCACTTCACCACGGGCTCGCAATCCCTCGCCCTTTTCCAGCCGAAGCAATGAAAAGGCACGCCAAGGGCTGGTTTTCAACTTTAAGCTTGGAACCTCAATCTTGGATCTTTCCGCAGCAGGGTGAAATGAATCCTTGAGTATTCATCCCGGACCTGACCGACGATCTTGAACTCCTGGAGGTCAGCCTTCCAGATTCCGGGTGAGTGAACCTGCCCCGGCATGAATCCTGCCCCTCTCCACGAATGATTTTCCAAAGAAATATGGTTCCGACGCTTGACGGCGGCTGCCCCATTTCCGGATCGCTTCCAGGGCGTGCCGAATCTCAAGTGTCATAGGGTCTGAGCTCCTCACTTCCACATTTTCTGATGGGCCGGTCTTGTTCGCTTCGCAACGAGGTGTGGCAGATTTAATAACCATATCGTAATTCATGGGTATTCCGGCTACGAACTGGAATCTCGGCTCGATCTGCTCAAAAGGTCCTGCTTCTCCTCCGGTGTTGAAGCAGGTTTTGGGTCCTGGTGGGTACGGGGGGATGTTTGCGAATGGTCATAAGCATCCTTCTGGCCGTTTGACACATGAGCATTCATCCGAGTCTTCAACTTTATGGGAGGAGTCTGCGTATGACTTTACAGCCATGATCGTTTCTTGAGTTTCTCGAAGGTGGTGCGAAGGGCCAGCTGATTTGTTTCAGTTTGGATCTCCTTTCTCCATCCGGTCACATTCTCACCAAAAGGGGGCCAAGATTGAAAAAACATGGACAAGGCACATCCCCCGGATTGTCCGGTGTCAAGCGAGGCAGAGCATCGACTCAAAGGTCGATTGCAGATCACATGACCTGGGACGGGCAGGAGCGCAGACGGCATCAGCGGTTCAGGGTCAACTGGAAGGGAGTTCTGGTGAGGAATGTAGCAGACTCCAGGAGGATGATGGAGGTGCAGGTATTGGATGTATCAGAGGGAGGCTGTTGTATTCATGTCCGTGAGGCCTCCAGGGACCAGACTTCTCTTTCTGTACTTGCCGCGGAGGAACGTCTCAATCTGAACCTCTATGTGCCCGGTGCCGTTCTCAATTCGTGGGTAGAGGTGAGATGGTATGTACCGGTCCATGATGAAGTCTATGGTGCCGGTTTGGAATTCGTAGCCATGACACAACGAGACCGCTCGATCCTGCAGTCGGCCATGCGGGGTCTTGACGGCTGAAAAGCTCGCTTGCATTTTCCATGAAGAAGACACGGGGGGATCGCCCTCCGTGTCCACCTTCTCCCCCTGACTCCCTGATTGCCGGGTAGTCCTGTCAGGCGAACCGGGCAACCCGGGTGTCAGCAGTCGATTGGAGTGCCGGTTTCGCTCCCTTCCCATTCTCCCATTCTTCAATGGTCTCATGTTGGAAATTCCCGGATCAGTAATCATACTTCCAGTTGATTCCGATTCCTGTTTCGGCATCCGATCCCAACTGACTTTCCACGGTGATGTTGGGCGTCAGCTCCACTTCAACGGAAATCTTTCCGCCACTTCCCCTCAGATCCTTTTCCACGTCGACATAGATGTCCTCCGTGAGGTATTTCCCAAACCCGAGGCCGGTTTCTGAACTCCCGGCAGTGCTGCGCAGCTCAAGGTCATCGAGTCCCAGCAGCCTGCGCGTGGCGCCCAGGAAGTCCAGTCCCGGCAAACCCGTCCCTCCCGACAGCGACCGCAGGGCCTGTGCAAGCCTTAAAGCCTGTACGGGAGAGATCTTGTCGAGGCTTCTTCCGAAAAGCACCCGTGACAGTACTTCCTCCTGCGGCAGCGGGGGATCGGACTGGAGCTGGATTTCCGGCGAAGAGGCGGATCCGGTGACCAGGACCCTTGCCGTGATGTCCTTGGTCTGCGCTTCGGCGGTGAAGTCCAGCAAGGGAACCGGAGGGGTCGCTCCAAAGAAGGTGATGGTTCCTCTCCTGAGATCGAATCGGCGGTCCAGGAAATCGAAATTCCCTCTCACCACGTTGAGCTGGCCTTTGACGGTCGGCTGCGCCGCAGTCCCTCCGATCGCCAGTTGGCCCCTCCACTCCGAATCGAGACCCCTGCCGCGCACAAAGGTCCGGTTGGGGAGCGTTAATGCGAGGTTGAGGGCCAATGGAACGGGTTTTGACGACGGTGTCTCAGCCGAATCGGGCACCACCTTCTTCCCACTGCTCAAGATTTCGATCACCTCAAGATCCACGGCACCCGCCGGGAGCCGGTCGGGAATCCGGTATTCGGCCGGTGCAACCGTTATGCTGCCTCCCAGTTGCATGGCTGTGGCAGTCCCGGAAACCTTCACCTGCCCATCGGTCGTGGCGTCAATATCCGGTCTGCGAATGAGGGTTGCATCATTGAAGGCGGCTTCCAGCTCCAGTGGAAACTGTCTTGCCGCGTCCAGTTCCAGCCAGCCTTTCAGGCTGATCTGACCTTTCTCTGCGTCTGTCGCCTGGAATCGCGTGACCTCCAGACGTTGGTCCCTGGCGGTGATTTCAGCATTGAGCTCCTTCAAGATCGTCCCGCTGTTGAGGTTTTCATAGAAGCCCTTTGTTATCCGGATGTCTCCACTGAAATCCGGCTTGGAAAGTGATCCGCTGACGTCGAGGGAAGCCTGCGCCAGGCCTGAAATCGTCTGATCGGCCAGGGGGAGAAAGCCTGCCACGCGCCTCAACTCGCCCTCCAGCTCCGCATGAGCCTGCAAGGGCGCCTCGCGCAACAGCTCCACATTGAAAACGGGTGACAGTGAAACCTGCATGGGAATGGCAAACTCCACCCTGGCAGGCTTTTCGAGGACCTGCTCGAGAGCAAGGTCCCCTCTCACCCGGCCTCCTCCCAGGCGGGCTTTGGCATTCAGAAGTGCGGGAGGGAGCTTTTGCCCTTCAATGGCGCGAATGCGGAATTCGGCCAGCTGCAGCTCCACCGCTGCATTGGGCTGCGATGGGAGGCCGTCGATTTCCAGCTTTCCCTCCGCTGCTCCCGACATTCCGGGTCCACCCAGAAGGGAGATGAGCTCCAAGGGCACGCCTTCGAAGCGGACGTGTCCCTGAACACGGCCTTTCGACAGACTGCCGCCGGCGGCCAGGTTTCCGGGTCCGAATGATAGCGAAAGCCGGTCCAGGGAAGCGGCCTCCGGGGAGTGCTGGAACAGGGTGCGACCGTTGAGCCCGAACGGGTATGGCCCAAATCTGCCTTTGAAATCAGCAACTTCGAGTCTGAGTGCATTGTTGGATTGGGCGAGGGAGCCTGCCAGTTGGAGCTGGGTCTCCTGGAGCACTCTGCCTTGGGCCCGACCGGAGAATGCGAGCCTCGATCGATCTCCTTCGGCTTTGAAGACGGCGGACCTGACAAGGGTCGTGCCCGCTTCGAGGCCGGAGACTTCTGCCTGCAGCGTTCCCTGCAAGGCTCTCTTGAGGTCTTTCAGGTCGGCAGTGATATCCAGGCTCGAGAGTTTCCCAAGGCGAGTCGACAGGTGTTTACCGTTTACCTTGAGGGCTGCATTCTGGCTCTGCCTGGGAGATTCCAGCCGGGCATCCAGAAGGGCGCTTCCTCCGAGAGGCTCACCAATGAATCGTCCCAACCGTTCAAGGTCTTCGAAGCGCCCCTGGAGTGTCCCCTCGGCGGTCGCCGCCTCCAGATTCACCACAAGGTCCCCATTGAGTCTGGCTCCCGGCCCATCAAAGCGCAGTCCAGCGATCCTCAGCCTTTCCTTGCTGAGCTCAAAGCCCGTCGATGCTTCGAGCTTCTCCCTGGCCTGGTTTACGAGCAGTTTCCATTGGCCCCGGGCATTCCAGGGTGCGTGAGTCGCTTCCAGGCTGCTCTGGATTTCCGACGGCTGCTGCTGCCTCCATCGGACCTGGCTTCCTTCGAGCCAATGGGTGACCTTGAGGTCATCCAGGGGGCCTTCAACGGACAGTGAAGTTTTCACACTTCCTGAGAGATCTTCATTCAGCAGTGGCGAAAGCGCACTGAGGTCCGCCATGGAGGCCATGAGCTCTCCCTTGACCGAGCTGTTCGGGATATTGAAAGAGCCCCCCGCATTGATCTCGAATGCCGGGCTTCTTATGAGCCCATTGAAGATCTCGAGGGCATTCCCCTCGCGGAGCTCGAAATCCGTGGTCACGGTGGTTTCAGGACCCATCAGAGCGACCAGTGCATCGGATTTCTTACCAGCTAAGGACAACACGCCCCTCAAGCTCCCGGCTGCCGAGCGGGTGCTCCCGCTTCCGGCTGCCTGCGCGTTCAATGTGAGTGATCCCGGCGTCTCCCGGCCCATGAGTGCAGTCAGCGTTCTCAGGTCCGTGACTTGGAGGTCCACATGAAACTTCCCGTCAAGAGAGGCGGGAATGAAGCGTCCCTGGGCATTGAGACGATGGGCGGCCCCATTCACCCTCAGGGTTTCCAGGGAGATTTCCTCTCCACCCGATGCGGTTTCAGCCTTCAGCGACCAATCCAATGACTCTTCGGGGAGCTTGCGGCCTGCAGCGTCCTGGAGCCCGGCGGCCCTTCCGATTCCTGCAATCCGCCAATCGGCTGTCTCTTGATTCGCTGCGACCGGCGACGGCTCTGCCTGGAGCTGGGTGAAGATGGCTGCCGCCCTGAATTGGGGTGCATGGATATCCTGAAGGTTCAGGCTCAGATCGGCCTGTGGGGATCCGAACGATCCCGAAAATCTGCCGCACAGCTCGCCCCTGCCCTGCAACGGGATCGAAAAGACGGAGGCAAGATCTCCGAGGTCGCTGGATGTGAGGGAGAGCTGGGCTGCAAGGGAATCGGATCGGAGGTCGAAACGTCCGCTGGACTCCAGTGAAAGGCCGGTCCCCCACGCATCCAGGTGATCCAGCTGAATGACCTGATCTTCAGGAAGTAGGATCTTCAAGTGAAGTGTCGTCTCAGAAGGAAAGCCGGTTCGGCCGTCCTCCGAGGGACCTGGACTGGCGGGGATAAGTATTGCGAACCATTCAGCCGACTTCAGCTCATGCAGGGACATGGAGAGCGAGCTCATGACCGCTCCCCAGCGGTCGGCTCTGCCCTCGAGGCTGCCCTCCCATCCCGAAGACGGACCGTCGCCTGCCAGGCGCAGTTGCAGGTCTCCCGCATCCTTCAGATCCATCATCTGAGACAGCATTCCACCAGCGGCCTCAAATGCTTCCATGTCCAACATCAAGGAAGAGGATTCTTTACGGAGCTGTGCAGTGAGATGAACCCCCAGTTCAGGTCCTCCGTCGATGCGGCCCATCTGCAGAAACAGGGTCCGGTCAGTCGCCTTATCGGAAGGTTGAATGAACCCGAGGATCTCCAGGGTGGCGGCATGACCGAACACGGCTTCGCCAACGGTGACCGATGGAATGAAGAGCGAATCGATGGTCAGCGGCGGGGGCTCAAAGGTTACGTCAGGCATGCCCGCTTGGCCCGAAGGCTCCCCCTCGGCGGCCCGGGGAGTCCGCTTCATTTCAACCGATGCAACACTCAGTTCCTCGATCCGAACCTCGCCACGGAGCAGGTTGCCGGGAGACCATCTCAGGGCGAGACTGTGCGCCACAAGCCATGCACCATCAGAATCGCCCAGGGTCAGGCTCTCCAGGTGAAGGCGCCACGGCAGGGTTCCTTCGATCCTGCCCAGTTCGACGGTTCGATCGGGGTGCGAGCTGAGAAGTGCCGAAAGCTTCACTCTGAGCCACTCCTTGCCCGTTTCCGTCTGTATGAACAGGAGGAATGCCGTCAGGATGAGCAGCAGAACGGTCGCCGACAGCCCCGTGCCGATAGCGATGCGCCGGATGAGGGCCAGTGGACCATTTGAATGTTCGCGGTCGGCCATAGCGTCACAGTATCCTGAAGAGTCTCTGCACAGGTTTCCAAGTCTTCATTCGATCATGGTTGATGGGACTTCTATATCAGAAAAGCCATGATGGGTCACAGGAGACTTGCTGTGTGTGCGCCAATTCCAGGGATTCCTCTTTCCTCCGCCTGGAGGGAACGGCTGCGGGGCAGGTACTTCCTTTGACAAGCCATGTTCCAGGTGTTAATTTTTCGCAACTGGCTCCTCATGATTCCCTCCGGTGGACGGTACGATCACAAAGGTCCCGATATTGGCTTACGCTCGGGGTACACGGAGCTGCAACAGGTTCAAATCGACATGCTCTGATGCCATGGGGGCGGCTCTGATGAGCTGATCCCGAGAGGGGGCAGAAGATATGGTTCTGGCAGTTGCGCAAAACGTGGAGTTCATCGACTCTCTGTATCAAAGCTGGAAATCCGATCCTGAAGCTGTGCCACGCGAATGGCAGGCCTTTTTCGAAGGGTTTGATTTCGCAGTATCCTCGGAGGTTGGGAGAGAGGGTGTTTGCACCAGAGGGGAGCTCCTGCGGCAAGCGCGAGTGGAGGCCCTCATTTCCCGACATCGCGAGCTTGGGCATCTCCTGGCCTGCCTGGATCCCCTGGAGACCTGTTCCCTGGAGCACCCGCTTCTCAGCCTTGAAAGCGTTGGACTCAGCGAGGAAGACCTGGAGAGGTCCTTTCCCACCCCGTCTCTGATCGGCACTGAGGAGTCTTCACTGCGCGAAATCGTCGAGATGCTTCGCGATACCTATTGCCATTCCGTCGGGGTGGAGTACATGCATCTTCAGGATCCTGGCGAGAGACGCTGGCTCCAGGAGCGCATGGAGCCGGTGAGGAACCGCTCCAGATTTCAGCCCGACGAAAGGCTGCGTATCTTAAGATACCTCTCCGAGGCCATGCAGTTCGATCAATTCCTGCATAACAAGTACTTGAGCCAGAAGCGGTTTTCCATTCAGGGAGCCGAGGCTGTGGTGCCCATGCTGGACGGCCTCATCCGGCATGCTGCGAAGGATGGCTGCCGCGAGCTGATCTTGGGCATGGCGCACCGCGGCCGTCTCAACGTACAGGTGAACAACCTGGGCAAGCCCTTTGAAGCGGTCTTCTGCGAATTCGAGGACAGCTACGACCCGGAATCTTTGGTGGGGAGCGGAGACGTCAAGTATCACAAAGGGTATCTTTCGGATGTGGAGACGCCTGAGGGGCATCCCGTTCGTCTGCTTCTGGTCACCAATCCGAGCCACCTTGAGGCGGTGGACCCCGTGGTCGAGGGCATTGCGCGGGCCAGGCAGGAACAACTGGGAGACGGTGACCCCCGGCTGGTTCTTCCGGTTCTCATGCACGGCGATGCCGCCTTCGCGGGCCAGGGTGTCGTAAGCGAAACGCTGAACCTCTCGCAGCTCGAGGGTTACCGCACGGGCGGCACCATCCATGTGGTCATCAACAACCAGATCGGTTTCACGACGCTTCCCGAAGATGCCCGGTCCACGCGCTATTCGACGGACGTGGCCAAAATGCTCATGGTCCCCATCTTCCATGTTCACGGGGAGGACCCGGAGGCGGTTGTCCACGTGGTCCGGCTGGCCTGCGACTATCGGGTGCGGTTCCGGAAAGACGTGGTCATCGATCTGGTTTGTTATCGCCGTTACGGACACAACGAGGGCGATGAGCCCTATTTCACCCAGCCCCTAATGTACGAGCGCATCCGCCATCGCCCCGCCGTTCCGGAGCTTTATGCCAGGACGCTGTTGAGGGAGGGGATCGTCTCCGGGGAAGAGATGGAGGCCGCAAAGGCCGAATATTCCCGGGGACTGGAGGAAGCCTACAGAGCCGCGCATGACCGTACCTGTCCTGCACCGGAATACCGTTTTTACGAGGCATGGGAGAATTTTGGCAGGGAATATGACCCTGATCCCGTGGAAACCGGCGTGGAGGAGGAGAAGCTGCTTGGGTTCGCGCGGCGCGCCGTACAGGTGCCCGACGGCTTTGCTCTGAACCCGAAACTCGAACGGATTCTGGGCAAGCGGATCGAGAACGTGGAAGCCGGCGACTCTCTCGATTGGGCCACGGCTGAAATGCTGGCCTTTGCCTCGCTGCTCTCCGAGGGAACCCCCATCAGGCTCAGCGGCCAGGACAGTCGCCGAGGAACCTTCAGCCAACGCCACAGCACATTGTTCGACGTGAAGACGGGGGAGAGCTTCGTGCCCCTCAATCACCTGGGGGAGGGTGCCGCACGGTTTTTCGTGTACGACAGCATGCTTTCGGAAAGCGCGGTCCTGGGGTTCGAATACGGCTATTCCGTCGTGAGCCCGGAAACCCTGGTCATCTGGGAGGCTCAGTTCGGAGACTTCGCCAACAACGCACAGGGTGTCATCGACCAGTTCATTTCCAGCTCGGAGGTCAAATGGGGCCGGCGAAGCGGACTGGTGCTGCTCCTTCCTCACGCACTGGAAGGGCAGGGGCCCGAGCATTCCAGCGCCAGGCTCGAACGCTTTCTGCAATTGTGTGCGGAAGACAATATGCAGGTTTGCTATCCGACGACACCCGCCCAATACTTTCATTTGCTGCGGCGGCAGATCAGGCAGCTGTTTCGGAAGCCTCTCATCGTCATGGCCCCCAAGAGTCTGCTTCGCAATCCGCAAGCGGTATCGTCCCTTTCTGAGCTTTCCCGGGGGCGTTTCCGGGAGATCCTTCCGGATGAGGGCTCTGGCGACTCCGTCCGGCGGGTTCTGCTCTGCTCCGGGAAGATGTACTACGAGCTTGCGGAGAAGCGCGAAGCCGACGGACATTCCGACCATGCAATCCTTCGTCTGGAGCAGTTCTACCCACGCCCCGACGAGGCCTTCAAGGCGGTTGTCCGGTCTTTCGCGGAGGTTCGTGAATGGCTCTGGGTTCAGGAAGAGCCTCGGAACATGGGGGCCTGGATCTTTGTGCGGGATTGGATCGAGGACCTGACGGGCCGCAGGCCGGGCTATGTGGGAAGGAAGGCTTCTCCGAGCCCCGCTACGGGCTATCACGGCGTACACAGGATGGAGCAGGCGGAAATCCTGGCCATGGCCTTCGACCCCAAGGCTTATCGACGCAGGATGAACGAGGTCTGATTGGGTACCTCGGACCTGAAACCTGTAACTTGAAACCTTGTCAAGGATTCAGGAGCGGCCATGAAGCTCGAGATCAAAGTCCCCGAAGTGGGGGAGTCGGTGCAGGAAGCCTTGCTGGCTCAGTGGTACAGGAAGGACGGCGAGAAGGTCCGCAAGGATGACGTCCTCTTCGTCATTGAGACCGACAAGGTCACTCTCGAGATCGCCGCTGAAGAGGATGGGGTCCTCCATATTCAGGTTCCGGAGGGTGAGACGGTCGCGGTGGGTTCGGTGGTGGGGTTCCTCGATACGGAGGGGGTGGCGGAGCGCGAGAGCCGTCCGGCTCCTGGGAGAAGGCCGCCCAGCGGGCCGGAAAGTCGAACGGCCGAGCCGTCGGAACCGGGACCCAGGCCGGCTGCGGTCGTGCCGTCAGAGGCCCGTCGGGAGCCGGCTGCTGAATTGGGGGCGTCGACGCAGGAGATGGATGTTGCGCCGGCCGTTCGACGACTCGCCGCTGAGATGGGTGTGGATCTCTCTAAAGTCCAGGGGACGGGACCCGCAGGCAGGGTGACGAAAGGGGATGTCCTCCTGGTCGTCGAAGCCCGGGAGCAACAGAAGCCGGGCAAACCTCCCGAGCCTTCGCCTCCCTGGGGGAGACTTGAAAGCGAAGAGCGCGTTGCTGCCGCTGACGAAACCCGGGAGGGACCTGTTTCACCGGGCCGGAGAGAGTCGCCCCGGGTCGAGGAGCCCATATCGCGCAAACCCATGAGCCGCATTCGCCAGCGGATCGCCGAGCATCTTCTGGAGGCGCGCCGCAGCACGGCCATGCTGACGACCTTCAATGAAATCGACATGAGTCGAGTTCAGCAGATCAGGGCCCGGTACAAGGAATCGTTCAAAAAGAAATACGGGATCGGGTTGGGACTCATGTCCTTCTTTGTCAAAGCCTCGGTCCAGGCTCTCCAGGAATACCCTGAAGTCAACGCTTTCATCGAGGGAAAGGACATCGTCTTTCATCATTACTACCACATTGGGGTGGCTGTGGGGGCCGAGCGGGGGCTGGTGGTGCCCGTGATCCGGCATGCAGACCGCCTGAGCTTTGCAGAAATCGAAGAGACGATCGCAGGGTATGTCAAGAAGATCGGCGAGAACCGGCTTGATCTTTCAGACCTCGAAGGGGGTACGTTCACCATCAGCAACGGAGGGGTCTACGGCTCGCTCCTGAGCACTCCCATCCTCAACAGCCCTCAGAGCGGCATTTTGGGCATGCACAAGATCGAAGATCGGCCCGTGATCGTGGATGGCCAGATCACGGTGCGTCCCATGATGTACGTCGCTCTGAGCTACGATCACCGCATCATCGATGGACGCGAGGCCGTCGGATTTTTGAAACGCATCAAGGAATGCGTCGAAGACCCGGAGCGCATGCTCTTCGCCATCTGAACGGTACAATTCCGGGCGGTCTTCAGGCGGATCCGGGCGGCCATCCTGCGTGAAGTGCCAGGGGGGGTGGCCTGGGCCAAGTCGAACCTGACCGTGGCCGGGAGCAGTCATCCAATCACTGGAGACGCAAGCTGGAGCTTCTGGAGAAAGATATGAGGCATAGGGTCTCCAGCCACAACGGGGAATGCTGAGAATGGAATCGCAAGAGTTCTTTGACCTGGTGGTCATCGGGGCGGGCCCCGGCGGATATGTGGCTGCGCTTCGAGCGGCTCAGCTCGGCATGAAAGTGGCCTGTGTAGAGAAGCAGGAGAGACCGGGAGGAGTCTGCCTCAACGAGGGCTGTATCCCGAGCAAGGCCCTGCTTGATTCAACGGAGCTTTACAGTCTCGCCGGGCATCAATTTGCCGACCACGGCATCAAGACCGGCAAAATCAAGGTTGACCTTGCAGCCATGATGCGACGCAAGGAGAAGGTTGTGGGCGAGCTGGGCGAGCACATCCGAAAACTCCTCGACGGACAGGGCGTTCATCTGGTTCGGGGCAGGGCCATGGTCCGGGGGGCGGATGCGGTCGAAGTCCAAGGCGCCCCCCCCGGGCATGGCGCTTCAGAGTCGCCTGAGCTTCTCAGGACGAAAGCCATCCTTCTCGCAACGGGAAGCGCCCCCGTGGAGGTCCCCGGTCTTCCCTTCGACGGATCGAGGATCGTGAGCTCTACCGAGGCCCTGGCTTTCGAATCCATTCCCAGGACGCTCGGTATCGTGGGCGGCGGCTACATCGGGCTCGAGCTCGGGTCCGTGTGGAATCGGCTGGGCGCCGGGGTGACGATCATCGAAATGATGTCGAAGATCGCCGTCACCCTGGACGGCCAGGTCGGAAGGAGTCTGCAGCGCATCCTGGGCAGGCAGGGATTGGAATTCCATCTTTCCACGAGGGTGACGGCGGCGGAGGTCAGTCCCAAAGGAGTGCGGGTGCGAATGCAGGCGGAGGACGGGGAGAAGACCGCCGAGTTCGAACGGTTGCTGGTTGCCGTGGGAAGGAAACCGTCGACGCAGGGACTGGGTCTCGAGGAGGTCGGGGTCCGGATCGACTCCCGGACAGGGCAGGTGGTGACCGATGCCGCCTTCAGGACTTCGGTTCCCTCCATCTACGCGGTGGGGGACCTGGTGGCCGGGCCCATGCTGGCGCACAAGGCTTCAGCCGAGGGAGTGGCCGCCGTCGAGCGCATGGCCGGTCTTCCCGGGGAGGTCAACTACGATGCTATTCCCGCCGTTGTCTACACATCGCCCGAGGTAGCCTCGGTGGGGCTGACCGAAGAGCAGGTCAAGGAGCGCTCCATTCCCCACCGCATCGGGACGTTTCCCTTTTCTGGGGTGGGCCGCGCCGTCTGCATGGGCGAAACCGATGGATTTGTAAAAATCATCGCCCACGAGAAGTCGGATCGCATCCTCGGCGTCCACATCCTGGGCCCTCGAGCCTCGGAGCTGATCGCGGAGTGCACCCTGGCCATGGAGCTTCAGGCGACTTCGGCGGATCTGGCAGGCGCGATCCATGCTCATCCCACCTTTTCGGAGTCGATCCTCGAAGCTGCTCTCCTCATCAACAGGCACCCCTCGCAGAAGCGGTGAAAGCACCGAAGGCCTGGATCATGCCATTCTTGATTACTGGTGTGAATCATGGGATAGTCCGGCTGCTTCGGAATCGCTGTGTCGAGTCTCAGAGGAACTCAGGAGCGTTGAATGGGGAAATCGCGCCTTAGGATCATCGTAACGGGCCTGGTCGGATTGTATCCGGTGGGCGGTGTGGCCTGGGACTACCTGCAGTATGTGATCGGGTTTGCCCGGCTGGGCCACGACGTCTATTACCACGAGGACACCTGGAGCTGGCCCTATCACCCCGTTGAAAGGACCTACACCGAGGACGCATCCTATTCTGCCGCCTACCTGGCCGACTTTTTCAAGTCCTATGCCCCCGAGCTCTCCGACAGATGGCACTATCTGCACCTACACGAAACGAGCTTCGGCATGGATCGAAAGGCCTTCGACGAAGTTGCCGCGACGGCGGACATCTTCCTCAATGTGAGCGGCGCCTGCATGATCCCCGAGGAGCTCTCCCCCCGATGCGTGAAGGTGTTCCTCGACACCGACCCCGGCTACAACCAGATCATGCTGAGCGAGCGGTTCGCCTGGTCGGAGAATGTGGACCGTTGGTGCCGGAGCGTGGAGGCCCACGACCAGCATTTTACTTACGCCGAGAATATTCACAGTCCGGACTGCCTGGTTCCGAAGCTGCACTATGACTGGAAGACCACGCGTATGCCCATGGTCCTGGATCTCTGGGAGCCCCTGGCGGCGGTACCTCCCTCGGCAGCCATGCCCTGGACGACCATCATGACCTGGAACGCCTTCAAAGGGAAGCTCATCTACAAAGGCGTGGAATATGGCAGCAAAGGGGCCGAGTTCGAGAAGCTCATGGATTTGCCGCAGAGGGTGAATCCCCGTCTGAGCGTCGCTGTGGGCGGAGTGAGCGCCCCTCTGGATCGGCTCGCGTCCTGCGGCTGGCACGTCGTCGACGGACCAGGGGCCACGGTGACTCCTTCTCGATATCAGCAGTTCATCCGGGATTCCCGAGGGGAAATCTCGACGGCCAAGAACGTTTACGTGGCGCTGCGTACGGGCTGGTTCAGCTGCCGTTCGGCCTGCTACCTGGCTGCCGGCCGGCCGGTGGTGGTGCAGGATACGGGGTTTCGGTCCATCATCCCGTGCGGCGTCGGTCTCCTCACGTTCGAGACCGCCGAAGAGGCCAGAGCCGCCCTGGAATTGGCCGAAGCGGACTACGAGGGGCAATCCCGAGCCGCCCTCCAGGTGGCCCGGGATTATTTTGGCTGCGAACGGGTCCTGGGCAAGTTTGTTGAAGATGTGACTTCTGGTTCGTAGCTCCTGGTTTCTGGTTCCTCCTTCCTGCTGCTGTAAGAAGATTCATCTCCGCTGCTGTTCCAACAACCCGCTGGTAGCCAAATACGGTAAGCGATTACCGATAAAAGCCGGCGGCGGCCTCTGATGCGGCCCGACTCATCAAGCCACCGCCTTCGGCGGGTGTATCTCACTGATCGAGGTCTGGTCGCGTTTGAGGTTTGGAGTTTCGAATCATGTCGAAAAGAGCTGACGCCATCAAGCTCAGGTCCGGCGGGGCAAATTTCGTGCAGCTCAAGAGCGCCTTCGTAAATGAGGGACGCCCTTAACATATTAATTTTACATAGGAGGTTGGGCTCCAGTCGGTCGCCCGAGGACCCAATGCCTCAGGAATGGGGACATAGGAATGTTCTTAACTTATGAACTTGCAAGGTGCATGGCCCGGGAACCGATGTATTGACGTAGTAATGTCGAAGGCCTTGCATGGGAAGTACGAACAAGAGCCTTGAGCCGACGCCCGGGATAGGTGGCCGCATTTCCGATAGTTCCTTGGCGGGCGAGGCTCAGGCTGGGCGTTATCTGCGAAGGGTCCAATACCATTGACATGAGCATATCACTGATACATATTGATGCATATGATTTGGAATGAGAGGTAAATTGAGATGAGAACCACGCTGAACATTGAAGACGCATTGGTTGAAAAGGCATCGGAATTAACGGGGATCACGGAGAAAACCACCTTGGTCAAGCTTGGCCTCGAGGCGTTGATAGCCAGAGAAAGTGCCAGGAGGCTGGCGAAGCTGGGTGGGACGGAGAAACAGTTGAAGGGCATTCCACGGAGAAGGATCGCGGAGCAGTAGAGATGGTTCTTGTAGACACATCGGTGTGGGTACGTCACCTTCGGGAGGGCGATCCCGACCTTGAACAACTGCTGAATATTGGACAAGTGATGTGTCACCCGTATATTGTTGGCGAACTCGCCTGTGGTAACATGAAAAACAGGCGCGAAATCCTCTCGCTCCTGCAACTCCTTCCCTTGGCAACCCTGGCGAAACACGAAGAGATCCTCCATTTCATAGAGTCGAACCATCTGATGGGGAAAGGCCTCGGCTATATTGACGTCCATCTCTCTGCCTCCGCTGCATTAACAAGAGTCCCCTTGTGGAGCTATGACAAGAAGCTTAGCGAGGCCAACGAGGTGCTCGGGATAAAATACGATCCGGTGTTGCTCAGATAACGAATAAGGTTCATGAAGCCCGGTCTGCCACGCATTGTGGTATCAGGGTATTGCTTCGGTGGGGGTGTGAGCCGCGATCGTATCGATGCCGACTCTGCGGGGGGGATGCAAAAATCCACAGTAGCGCACTTTCATGAATCCGCTGGGGTAGCACATGCCGCAGGAAGCGCCGCATGAACTCCATGGCATCGAGAGCCATGGTGCGCCATTGGTTGCTGTGGGTCTTGCGGCACCGGAAAGAGACCTTGTGGTGTTCGACCTTGACGATGCGATGATTTGAGATAGCCACCTTGAAGACGTAAGGGGCCAGATAGGGGGTCGATGTGCGGCTTTCCCCGACAGCCTGGCAGTTGACGTTCCATTCCTTTTCCCAGATGCCGGAGGGGATGAAATCGAAAAGCCCGGCCTTGCTCATCTCGTCCCGGAACTTGGCTCTGGAGATTCGGGAGAGGGCTCTTACCGGCAGGAAGAAATCGATCCTGGAGGGATGCCACTTGCCGTCGCTGGTCCATAGAGCCCCTCCGACGACCAGGAAGCGGACATGAGGATGGAAAAGCATCTGCCGGGTCCATGTGTGCAGGACTGCAACCATCCCGATCCTTGCGCCGATGAACCTCGAATCCATGTCGACCTCGCGCAGGACCCCCGCCGCGGTTCGAAAGAGGATACTGCAGAGCTTCTTCTGGTGCCTGGAGACGATGTCGCGCAGCTCTTCAGGCAGAGTGAAGGTCGCCATGAAGTGAGTCACGGGGAGGAGCAACGCCCTCTGCGTGTCGAGCCACTTCTCGGCCTGACCGTCCGACACTTGGGGCAGTGCCTGTTCCTGCAGGAATGATAGCTGTAGCGGTCCTCAATGCACGTGTTAGGCAGTGACCGAATCTATTCACACCCGTAAGGAGATTTTCTACATTGGATATTCCACGGATCTTCAACATCACCGAAAGTGCTCATCGCATCCATAACCCTTTCACACCGGAAAAGCTCGCCACTCTCGGTGCCGTGTTGCGTTTGGAGCCGGGGACTCGCGTGCTCGATCTAGGCAGTGGTTCGGGCGAGATGCTGTGCACCTGGGCACGCGATTACGGAATCACCGGCGTCGGCGTCGACATGAGTCAGTTGTTCAGCAAGCAAGCGAAACTCCGCGCTGAAGAACTTGGTGTCGCCGATCGAGTCGAGTTCATTCACGGCGACGCTGCCGGCTACGTAGCCGACGAAGAGTGCGGTGTGGCGGCCTGTGTCGGTGCCACGTGGATCGGTGGGGGAGTCGCCGGCACCATCGAGCTTCTGACGAAGAGTCTGAGCGCCAACGGGATCATCCTCATCGGCGAGCCTTACTGGCGGCAGTTACCACCGACGGAAGCCGTTGCCAGGGAGTGCTTAGCCAATTGTATCTCCGACTTTCTCATGCTTCCTGAGCTTCTCGCGTCTTTCGACGAACTGGGCTACGACGTTGTGGAAATGGTTCTGGCAGATCAGGAAGGCTGGGACAGGTACGAGGCGGCCAAGTGGCTCACCATGCGTCGATGGCTCGAAGCGAATCCCGAGGACGACTTCGCGAAAGAGGTTCGAGCCCAACTGACCACAGCACCAAAACGTCACGCCGCTTACACACGTGAATACCTTGGATGGGGCGTATTCGCTCTGATGGCGCGGTGATGAGGGGGGGCGGGCGACTCTGACAGTGGGGAGAACCCAAGTGGACTGACAATGCGCTGCCAGGGGCAAACCTGCGCTGCGCTTCGGTTTGCCCCAGAGCGCGGCGTTCGCGACGCTACGCGTCGCGAACGGGGAGTTGAGCGACTCGAACATCTGGCCTGCTTCGGCTCCAGCCCTGGGTTGGACGATAGCTTGTCCTTGTTTTCTTTACATAAAGTGCCAGTAATGTAATTACTGTGATTACGCAATATAACTTACATTAACAAGACGGTGACGCAATGGAATAACAACTGCGAGCAAGAGCCGTTAAATTGGTGCCCATCGGCAACTCTCAAGGTGTTCGTATACCTAAAGCTCTCCTGCAGAAATATGGTTTGTCAAACTCGCTGGTCCTTGAAGAAACCGACCAGGGCATTCTCTTGAGAAAAGAATGAGAAGACAGACTCTCATGGGAAGATACCTTTAAGGCCATGGCCGAAGAAGGAGAAGATTGGACGGATTTGGATGCTGCCCTGCTGGATGGCTTGGAGGAAGACGACATTGAGTCCTAAAAGGTACGCGATCTATTTCGCCGACTTGAATCCAGCCGTGGGCAGCGAGATCAGCAAGATTCGTCCGGTTGATTGGCGACAATTATAATTCCTTGGTGACGACAATTAGAATTCCCGCCTGACGACAATTAGAATTCCGGTTCAATGCGGAGAGGAAGACCGGGAATTTCCGAAAATGTTACGTATCCTTCGAGAGCTATATTAAGAAAGGATCTCGAATGGTTACGGAAAAACAGGTGAGGATTCTGATGAAAGCCATGGAGACCGAAGGAACGCTGGCAAATGCCGCCGCCAAGGCGGGAATGGACGAGAAAACAGCTCGCAAATACAGGGATCTTGGTGGAGCGAGAGTGGATGTGGCTCACACCTGGCGCACCCGCGAAGATCCTTTTGGGGATGTGTGGGATGAGGTGAGGGAAAAGCTCGAGCTCAATCCCGGCCTCGAGGCAAAGACCCTCTTTGAGGATCTTCAGCGAAGATACGGCGGAAGGTTCCCGGATGGGCAGCTGCGCAGCCTTCAGCGCAGGGTCAAGATCTGGCGGGCGGTGGAAGGACCGGCCAAGGAAGTCTTCTTTCCCCAGACGCACCGGGCGGGCGAGCTGTGCCAGT
>CAZLCS010000047.1:0-46678 GCA_964557955.1 uncultured Syntrophobacteraceae bacterium | reverse complement strand
CTGGCTCACTTTCTCACCGATGAAAATGGCTGATTCTCAGCCCGCTGTTAATACCTGGCCTCCCCCGTCATTCGATGCTATCCCGAAACACATCGCATCTGGTCACAGGGGAACTACTACAATCCTTTGACGGGTATGACAGGCAGCGTGAGATGCCACACGCTTCGTGGCGACTTTCACTACCTCACCGGCTGTTGCCTGCTGGTCCGGCGGGAGGTGTTCGAAGCCGTGGGTCTCATGGATGAGGCTTTCTTCATGTATGGAGAGGACGTTGAGTTCAATTTTCGGGCTAAAAAAAGGGGCTTTCGAATCGGGCTTGTGCAGGAGGCTGTCATCTACCACAAAGTCAGCGCCTCAGCCAGGCCCAATTCTTATTTCTATGAATATGCCATGAATCTGGGCCACATGCTGCTTACGGCAAAACTGGCTAAAAGTGCGTCTCAAAAGGTTGTGCACCATGCCGTCAAAACCCTGAGCCTCTCTGCGAGAGCCGTGGTAAGGACCCTGAGACACGGTAACTCGATCGCGATTCAGGGTTACGCACAAGCGCTCCGGCGATTTATGTTCGACCGGAAGCATCAACCATGAGGCTAGCCCCAAGCAGATGAGCTTGAATGTTTGAATCCCAGACCGCTGAGAGGACTTGCCCCATGTGGGAACTCATTGAGTTCAGCCCCAATCACATCCTCCGGGAGACGCCAATTCCGCCATCGAAGGTGGCCGGGGAGGCGTTCACGTCTCCAACAAGTGCCCGACATATTTCAACTTCAACACCCTATTCCCTCTTTGCAGGGAGGGGGGAGAAAGTCTATCACCGCGCAATACCGGCCTCCGTACAGAAGCCCACGTGGCCCTCTCCATCGCCTTCTGGCAAAGCCTCTTGCATGAGCCCTCATGGTCGCACTTGGCCTGAGTGCGCCACAAGTCCATGGCGCATCCTCGTCCTCACTAAGCGACAGTATATGAATCGGGACCTCCTGGATCACCGCTTTGGTAGGTTTTGGGAAATCCCTCTGGCCCTTGCAGGCAGAGGCCACAGGACTGAAGGCCTCTGCCTTAGTTATCGTTCTCGCAAATACAACACGCTCGGTCTTCCAAACCTGAACTGGAGCAGTGTCAACACCGGTCCGCTCCTGTGGCCCGGCATCGCTCAGTTCTTACTGCAAGCCGACCGACTCGCACGCCGTTCGGATGTCATCTGGGCCTGCTCCGACTCCATATATGGCATCTTGGGTGTATTCCTTGCCAGACGCCATCACATCCCCTGCGTATTCGACCTATATGACAATTTCGAATACTACCTACTAGCTCGACAGCCTCTGATCAAGCAACTCTACCGGCGCGCCGTTAGACAAGCCACCGCAGTCACTTGCGTCAGCCGCCCCCTCGCACGCTACCTCATCGCAACCTGTGGCCGAACACAAAGCATCCATATCCTGGAGAACGCAGTTCGGGGGGACCTCTTCAAACCGATGGACAAGCGTGCCTGTCGCAATCTGTTTGGGTTCCCCCAGGATGCATTAATTGTGGGAACCGCTGGAGCGCTCGAAAAGAGCCGGGGTACCGAGGTCCTCTTTTCAGCCTTCGAGCAGCTCAAAGAGCGTAAACCAAGAGCCCACCTCGCCTTGGCGGGACCACGGAGCAGGCTCCTCGACATGCCCCAGGGTCCTTCAATCCACGATGCAGGCTTTCTTGCGCTTCATGACGTTCCCGCATTTCTCAACACTCTGGACGTGGCCGTGATCTGCAACAAGGAAAATGAATTCGGATCTTATTGTTTCCCCCAGAAAGCGCGCGAGATCATGGCCTGTCAAATCCCATGGGTCGCAGCCGGAGTGGGGAGCATGAAAGAGCTTCTCGCTGACTACCCTGAATGGCTCTATGTCCCTTCTGACAGCTCCGACCTTGCCCAAGTGCTGGAAAACCGATTGCAGGATGACCGGGTTCTGAATCATCAACCCTACACTTGGGAAGATGCGGCAGCTTCTCTGGAAGGAGTCTTGGCGTCGGTACTTCAAGACCGGACGGGCCAACCTCAATACAGGGAACCTTAAAGGTGCGTTCAAACGGGATATGATTCATGCGGGATTGAAGTTTCAATGCTTATACGTGAGACATTCATTATCTCTTGCACTCTTTCTGAATTAATGCCATATGAGTAGAAGTCATTAGTCTCACCACCTAGAGCATTCATAAGAGGAGTTGAGCATGAAGACCTTGTCAAACCAGCTGCGCGGAATGGCCATAGCAAGCTGCCTGATTTTGAGCGTCAACGTTTCATGTTGGACCGCATCTCTAGGCTGGGCAGCTAACCCTAGTGAACCTGCACCGGGCATGGAAGGCACCAAGCCGGAAGAGCCGAACCCGCTCGATGAAATGGCCTCTCCTCAGGCGCCCTCCCTCATGCCGACTCAACGAAGTTCCGCTCCCACGGATGCGTCGGTCCAGGTGCAAAAAGAGCTGCTCCAACCGCAGTTTGCATACAACCCCAAGGCTCTCCCCGACCCTTTCAAGCCCTTCATCGCACCTGCCGAGGCTCCGCCTCCCGTTCCATCCGCCGTCGATGAAGACCTTGATGCGCCGCCACCGGAGCCGCAGCGCCCGTTGACTCCGTTGCAGAGGATGAGAATCAGCGAGATAGAGGCAGGCCTGAAGGCGATCATGTGGGGTCCGATGGGGCGGAGAGCGATGATCGAAGACGGCGCCGGCAAGGGCTACATCGTCAGTGTTGGGACGCCCATTGGCGAGCGCAACGGCGTAGTCACCGAGATCTTCAACGACCATCTCGTGATTCAGCAGGAGTTCTGGGACAAGAGAGAGAAACGTATGGTTCCCCAGAATGTGATAGTCAAGCTCAAGAAGACCGTCAAGTAGGAAAGCCCTGCCTGCTCTCATCGACGCAGCGTTTAAGCGACTGAAGGCTGGAAGCGTTTTCTGCTGCGCGAAGCAGAATACCTGAGGAACACCTGAAACGCTGGCGGCATTGACACGTTCTTCTCCTTTCAACAGCCCGGGGGTTCAATGCTGTTGAAACAAGGCCACTTCCCCGTCGGGTCGGGCGCCATGGGCAGAGTACACCTCCACAGAAAAAGATGTCCATTTCGCCGCTCATCATGCCGGCAAACTTTAAGCCGGCATCCAGCTTTTTTGTGGATTCCGGCCAAAAGACTGCCGGAATGACGACTCGAGAGGTGGACACTCTATTGTGATGAGCTGTACTGCGGTGCTTTTCCATGCAAGCTCACCTGACCACGGGCAAGCTTCCCTTGGCCCGTGCCACCCCTTGATTCAACCCTCATGGGCCTGCACCCACAACGAAGGAGGAAAAGGGGTCCACTTTTCAGACAAAGAGCACTGGCCCGGGCGCTCCTGCCCCGTTTGATCAGTGGATCATTTTGTGTTCAGGCTTCTTGAGTCTTGAAAAGACCGATGGCCAGCAGGCATGCCCCGACGGTGATGGCGCTGTCGGCGACGTTGAAAGCAGGCCAATGGTATGGACCCACGTAGAAATCCAGGAAATCGATGACCTCGCCAAGCCTCAACCTGTCCACGAGGTTCCCAATGGCCCCTCCGCAGATGAGCGCATAGGCCCAGCGCGTCCAGACCTCTTCCCGCTTCAGTTTTGTGTAGGCATAGCAGATGCCTCCCACGACCAAAAGAGCCAGCCCAGCAAAGAACAGTGTTCGCAGAGGCGCCGGCTCCCCGGCAAACATGCTGAACGCCGCTCCGGTGTTTCGCGCATGAACCAGGTTGAAGAATCGCGGGATGATGGGCTTGAGAGTGTAAAGCGGCAGGTATTGGTCCACCAGAAGCTTGGTGAACTGATCCACTGCCACAACGGCCCCAGCCACCGCCAGCAAAAATCTCATGGCCCCGGCACCTCTTACAGGTTTGTTTCAGCTGCCTGCCACCAACACACCATGGCAGCGGTGGCAGATCGTGGGATGATTCGCAAACTGCCCCACCGTCTCGGTCCGAACCCAGCAGCGCTCACACTTCTCGCCAGCGGCCGGAAGGACTTCCACCAGCAGCCCCTCCAGTTCGACCCCTTCAGTGGGGTTTTCCAACCGGGAGGCTTCGACAAAAGTCACCCTGGATACGATAAAGACCGTCCGCAGAAGCTCTTCCTGGCCGGCCAATCTTTCGGCAACCTGCCGGGGGAGAGCCAGTTTCACCTCTGCATCCAGGGCATGACCGATGATCTTGGCCTGTCTCGCAACTTCGAGGACACGGGCCACTTCCCCTTTTAGAAGCAGAATCTCGGTCCACCTTTCATTCAGAGCACTGTCCCGCAAGGTTTCATCGACTTCGGGAAACAATTGAGCATGCACCGATTCCCCCTCGCGATGGGGAAGGTGCCACCAGGCTTCCTCCGAGGTGAATGACAGGATGGGGGCCATCAGCTTCAGGAGTGTCGTCAATATCTGCCAAACGGCCGTCTGAGCCGATCTCCGCATAAGGCCATCGGGCGCCGAGGTGTAGAGGCGGTCCTTGAGGATGTCGAGATAAAAAGCGCTCAAGTCCACCACACAGTAGTTGTGGAGCGCATGATAGACTCGATGGAACTCGAACCGTTCGTAAGCCGTCCGGACCTTTTGAATCAATTCCTGGAGCTGGTGCAAAGCGAAACGATCCAGTTCCAGCATCTCCGTGACCGCCACCGAATCCCTGCCGGGATCGAAGTCATTGAGGTTTCCCATTAGAAACCGGCAGGTGTTGCGAATCCGACGATACGCTTCGCTCAGACGCTTGAGGATATCCGGAGAGATGCGGATGTCATCCCGGTAGTCCTCGGCCGAGACCCAGAGCCTCAGGATCTCTGCGCCGTATTGCCTGATGATCTCCTCTGGCGCGATGACATTGCCGAGGGACTTGGACATCTTGTGCCCATTCCCGTCGACCACGAATCCGTGGGTCAGAACGGCCTTGTACGGCGCCCTGTTCCTGGTCCCGACCGAGGCCAGGAGAGATGAATGAAACCATCCCCGATGCTGATCGCTTCCTTCAAGATAGAGATCGGCCGGCCACTGGAGATACGGCCTCTTCTCCAGCACCGCGGCATGCGAGACGCCCGAGTCGAACCAGACATCCAGGATGTCCATCTCCTTTTCGAAACGGGCACCTCCGCACTGCTCGCAGTGCGCACCGTCTGGCAGCAAGTCCTCGGCTGACTTCTCAAACCAGACGTCCGCCCCCTCCTTTTCGAACATTTCGACGACACGCTCGAACACTTGCCGGTCGGCCAGGAGCGCACCGCAATCCCTGCATGTGAAGACCGTGATCGGCACTCCCCAGGATCTCTGTCGCGAAATACACCAGTCGGGCCGATTGGCAATCATGTTGTGGATGCGCTCACGCCCCCAGCTGGGGACCCATTCCACCTTTTCGATCCACTCCAGTGCCTGCCGGCGAAGTCCCTGCCTGTCCATGGAGATGAACCACTGCTCGGTGGCTCGAAAGATCACGGGATTCTTGCATCGCCAACAATGGGGATAGCTGTGAGTGATCCGCCCTTCGCTGACCAGTGCTCCCATTTCTTTGAGCTTGGCGTTCACGGGAGCATTGGCGTCGAACACGAACTGACCGGCAAAGAATGGAACCTCGTCTGTGAATCGTCCGTCGTCATCTACGGGCGAGAGGACATCCAGGCCATACTCCAGGGCCATGTCATAGTCTTCACGACCGTGGCCGGGGGCCGTGTGAACACAGCCCGTGCCGGCATCCAGGGTGACATGGGAGCCGAGAATCAGCACGGAATCACGATCCACAAAGGGATGACGGCATGAGATCCCTTTGAGCTCCCCTGCAGAAAACTTCCGGACCGGGCTGAACGCTGACAGCCGAAAGGTTTCCATGCAACGCTCCAGGAGTCCTTCGGCCAGAATCCAGATCTCATCTCCCACATCAACCGCCACATATTCAAAATCCGGATGCAATGCGATGGCAAGGTTTGCCGGCAGAGTCCACGGAGTCGTCGTCCAAATCAACACGTAGGCAGGCTTCGATCCAAATTCGGGAAACCGAGCTGCCCCCTCGGCGTTCATGGCAAACTTGACATAGATGGAGGGAGATGCATGATCGTGATACTCAACTTCTGCCTCCGCCAGGGCTGTGCGACAACTCGCACACCAGTAAATCGGTTTCTTGCTTCGAACGACACTGCCGGATTCAAAGAACCGTCCGAGCTCTCGTGCAATGGTCGCTTCATAGTCGAAGGACATGGTCAGATACGGATTCTCCCACTCCCCCAAGACACCGAGTCGTTTGAATTCGCTGCGCTGGATGTCGATGAAACGCTCCGCATAGCGTCGACAGTGCCGGCGGACTTCGCCCTGGCTCATGGTCCGCTTGCGCTCCCCCAGCTCCTTGTCCACCTGGTGCTCGATGGGCAGACCATGACAATCCCATCCCGGAACGTAGACGGCATTCATGCCGCTCATCTGTCGGCTCTTGATGATCATGTCCTTGAGGATCTTGTTGAGGGCGGTCCCCAGATGAATGTGTCCGTTGGCATAGGGAGGACCGTCATGGAGAATGTACAACGGGCGGTGGCGACTCTGCTCGCGCAACTGCTCATAGAGACCCATCTCTTCCCATTTGCGGAGCATTTCCGGCTCCTTCTTGGAAAGATTGGCCTTCATGGGAAAGGCCGTCTGGGGTAGATTCAGAGTGTCTTTGTAGTCCATGCCTTCCATCCCCCTTTCGAATGATCGGAACCCGGCCGCAGGTCAAGCTGGCGAAACGCCTGCAAAAAGGATTTTTTCTTAGCACACCTCCCATGCAAGTCAAGCGGTTATGATCCAGGGTCAGGCGGCAAAAAAAAACCCCTCTGCCCTTTTACCTGGAGCAGAGGGGTTTCACGATCTCAACGGGAAACCGATTCAATTTTCTTGGGAGGTGCATCGCCCGTGAATCGGGTCCGTCCCATTTCCGGGGATTTTAGTACATCCCACCCATTCCGCCTCCGGGCGGCATCCCACCCATCGGAGGCATGGCATCCTTCTCCTTGGGCAGGTCGGCGATCATGCACTCGGTGGTGAGCATCAAGGCCGAAACACTGGAAGCGTTCTGAAGCGCCGAGCGGGTCACTTTGGTCGGATCGATGACGCCCGCCTCAATGAGATCGCCATATTCTCCAACCTCTGCGTTGTATCCGAAGGCTCCCTCACCCCCTTTGAGCTTCTCGACGATGACGGACCCCTCTTCGCCCGCATTGTTGGCGATTTGGCGCGCGGGCTCTTCCAGGGCTCGCTTGACGATGTTCATACCGAGCTTTTCATCGCCCTCCAGCTTAAGACTTTCGAGGGCCGGGATGCAGCGCAGGTAGGCAACACCGCCTCCGGGTACGATTCCCTCTTCAACGGCGGCGCGCGTAGCATTCAGGGCGTCTTCCACACGAGCCTTCTTTTCCTTCATCTCGGTCTCGGTGGCTGCACCCACGCTGATCACGGCAACACCGCCGACCAGCTTGGCCAAACGCTCCTGCAGCTTTTCACGATCATAGTCGCTGGTCGTCTCGTCGATCTGGGCCCTGATCTGGCGCACGCGACCTTCCAATGCCTTGCGATCACCCGCACCGTCAACGATGGTCGTGTTGTCCTTGTCGAGACGAATGGTCTTTGCCCTGCCGAGGTCGTTCAGGCCGACGTTTTCGAGCTTGATCCCCTTCTCCTCACTCACGACCTGGCCGCCGGTGAGGATGGCGATGTCCTCGAGCATGGCTTTTCTTCTGTCGCCGAAGCCGGGCGCCTTCACCGCACACACCTGCAGGGTCCCGCGCAGCTTGTTGACCACCAGGGTGGCGAGGGCCTCGCCCTCGACATCTTCTGCAATGATCAGGAGCGGTTTCCCCATCTTGGCGATCTGCTCGAGGATGGGAAGAAGGTCCTTCATGTTGCTGATCTTCTTCTCGTTGATCAGGATCAGCGGCTCGTTGAGAATCACTTCCATCTTCTCGGGATCCGTCACGAAGTAGGGAGAGATGTAGCCTCGGTCGAACTGCATGCCCTCCACCACTTCCAGGGTGGTCTCCATGCCCTTGGCTTCTTCAACCGTGATAACGCCTTCCTTCCCCACCTTGTTCATGGCCTCGGCGATGATGTTGCCGATGGTGGGATCGTTATTGGCGGAAATCGTCCCGACCTGCGCGATTTCTTTCTGATCTTTCGTAGGCTTGCTGACCTTCTTCAGCTCATCGATCACGACCGCGACGGCCTTCTCGATCCCGCGCTTCAAGGCCATGGGGTTGGCGCCCGCCGCAACAAGCTTGGAGCCCTCGAAATAAATCGACTGAGCCAAAATGGTAGCAGTGGTCGTCCCGTCGCCGGCAACATCACTGGTCTTGCTGGCAACTTCGCGAACCATCTGGGCACCCATGTTTTCGAACTTGTCCTCCAACTCGATTTCTTTGGCAACGGTGACGCCGTCCTTGGTCACATTGGGGCCACCAAAGCTCTTTTCGAGGACCACATTGCGCCCCTTGGGTCCAAGGGTCACCTTGACTGCATCCGCGAGAGTATTGACACCTTTGAGCAAAGCTTCTCGTGCTTTGACATCATAGATCAGCTGTTTGGCCATCAGGCTTCCTCCATTTGATTTGACAAATTATGAATCACAAACTGTAGATAGAGCGTCAGGGAACGTCTGTGGAGCTCAACCTTCGATCACGGCGAGGATATCATCTTCGCGCATGATGAGGAGCTCATCGCCTTCAATCTTTATGTCCGTCCCCGCGTACTTGCCGAAAAGCACACGGTCGCCCGCCTTGACATCCAACGGACGCCTCGTGCCATCCTCCATCAGCTTCCCGGAACCCACGGCCAGCACTTCACCCTGAATGGGTTTTTCCTTGGCGGTATCAGGAATAATGATGCCACCGGCAGTCTTCTCCTCTTCCTCAATGCGTTTGACAACGACACGATCATTGAGCGGTTTCAGCTTCATGAGGGCCACTCCTTTGTAATGAATAAAAGATGGTTAGACGTGAATAACCGTTCAGCCAATGACGGTTGATTCAAAACTGATTGGAAGCCAGTCTCAGTATGGAGGGCACAAGCCGTGAAACGACTTCTGGGAAGAGAAGACACCGGAGGGTGCGTACATTCCCTGCCCGGAACCTGAGGATTATTAGCACTCGCTTCCGATGAGTGCTTATAATCACTCGCTCATGGTTTTGCAAGCACAAAAAAGTCAGATTGAGGGAAAAAAGAGTGAAAAGGTGGTCCCCGTGGGATGATTGGAGGAGACTTGAAGCCTCCCCCGGGCGGTTTCAACCAGTTGATAGACGATGCTGAGCCCCAGTCCCGTGCCGTTCTTCTTGGTGGTGAAGAAAGGCTCGAACAGCCGGTCCCGAACATCATCGGGGATGCCGCAGCCGGAGTCCCGGACATCGATCCGGACCTCGGCACACTCCTGCGAATCGCCGCCGTTACCATGGGAGACGCAGATGAGGAGATCCCCCCCTTCCGGCATCGCTTCCAGCGCATTCACCAGAAGGTTCCACAGTATCTGACGAAAATGCTGCGGATCCATAGCGATCACGGGCGCCGCCTGGTAGGATGTGTCCAGTCGCTGCCTTGAGTTGACCTTTTGACGCGTTTTGAGCAGCATCAACATTTCGTCAATCACGGTGCAGATCGCTATCCGCTCAATCTTTTCGGGTTTGCGAGCACCCTTGGCCAGCCACAGGAAATCGATGACCAACTCGTTAATCCGGTGAATCTCCCGCTCCACAATCTGCATGAGCCGGCCTTCCATGGAGTTGCTCTGCATGTTCCTTTGCAGCATCTGGACTGCACCGCTCATGGCCGCCAGGGGATTCTTGATCTCGTGAGCAATCTCAGCGGCGATCTTTCCTGCGAAATCCACGCGCTCCATTCGCTGGACACGCTCTTCCATAGCCTTCAACTGGGTCAGATCCTGAAAGATGAAGATCCACCCGGCACCCTCCTCTGTTTCGTGCTGCAATGCCGAAACCGTATAGCCCAAAGCAAGCTTCTCTCCTGTCGGCCGTTGATAGGCTATCTCCTGCCGCGCAACGATTTCTGACGAAGAGGGTGGAAACGAAGACGGTGGCAGTTGCGGCCAGCACTGGGGGTCAATTTCGGGAAACAAGGATTTGAAAAAACCTCCGAAGAGTTCTCCATAAGGAATGCCCAGAATGTCCTGAGCCGCGCGGTTGGCGAATCGGACTCGACCTTCGACATTGATGGTGAGCAAACCGCTGTTCATGCTGTGGACGATGTTTTGATGCAGCATTTCGAGCTGTTGATGATCACGTCGCTGCAGCTCGAGCTGAGTGCTGGACTTCTGGAGCTCTTCAGCAAGATAGCCACTGAGATAGGCAACTACGAAGAAGACCGCGACGGCCATCAGGATGCTGTGGAAGTAAGAACCGCTGTCCCTAGCCTGTACAGCCTCAGAGACGATTTGTAGCGGCTGAACCCATCCGAAGTACTGAAGGTCCAGCAGCCCCCCATAAGCCAGGCTGCAGGCGGATGCAATCAGCAGGCTGCCGCGCTTGAACAGCAGCAGGGCGGCGCTGATGATGACCGGCATGTATAGGAATGGATAAGGGCTTTCAACCCCTCCGGAAAGATAGATGAGGAAAGTCACCGCCCCTACGTCAAAGAGAAGCTGAACATAGGCAAAGCCCGCCAGATTCTTCACCTGCTTGAGGCTGAACCCGGCAACCACGGTGAAGGCAAAGAGAATGCAGGAGAGAAAGTAGAGAGGCTGAAGCTGAGCCGAAAGGAGATCACCCTCCCTTCGGCTCTGCACCAGAACCGTGAGCGCCAGAAAGATGATGGCCAGGAGCAGCCTGAAGCAGAGCAGCCCCTGGAGTTTCCGTCTCAGCGGATGGCCGCCAGCAGTCGTCTCATCCGGCCCCATCGTTCTCCCCATCAGGTCATGAACCACGGGCCACCACGTCTGCGATCTGGAATATGGGCAGATACATGGCAACGAGCAGGAAGCCGACCGTTACACCCAGAAAGACGATCAGCATGGGTTCAAGGAGGGATGTCAAGGATTCAACAGCCACATTCACTTCTTCGTCGTAAAAATCAGCAATCTTTCCCAACATGGTATCCAGTGCACCCGTCGCCTCACCAACGGCAATCATCTGAGTGACCATTACCGGAAACACGTTGGTCTCATAGAGTGGCTCTGCGACCGGTCTGCCTTCGGAAATCGCGTTTCTGGCTTTTCGAATGGCACCCTCGATGACAGTGTTACCCGAAGTTGCGGCCACGATGTCCAATCCTTCCAAGATGGGAACACCGCTGGCCAGCATTGTTCCAAGGGTCCGTGTGAATCGCGCTACCGCGACTTTGCGGATGAGCATCCCAAAGACCGGGCTGCGCAGCAGGAGCCGGTCGGTGATGTCTCGCCCTCTGGCAGTCTTGCGAAATTTCTTGAGTCCGAGGAAGGCCAGAACCGCTGCCAGCAGGATCCAGTGGAAGTAGTTCTGTGCGAAATCACTCGCCGACATGACCATGACCGTGAGCGGCGGAAGCTTCGCCCCTGCATCCTTGAACAATCCGGCAAAGACCGGTATCACGTAGATGAGAATGACCGCGACAACGATGATCGCGATGGAGATCACGATCCCCGGATAGGTCATGGCCCCCTTGACCTTCTTTTTCAACTGGGCCAGCTTTTCGATATAGGTCGCGAGTCGATTCAGGATGACATCAAGGATACCACCCACTTCGCCGGCAGCCACCAGGTTGACGAACAGCCCGTCAAAGGCGTTGGGATGCCTCTTGATGGCGTCCGACAGGGTGGATCCTTCCTCCACATCCCGTTTGATCTGTCCGATGATGCGCTTGAAGGCGGGGTTGCTCTGCTGTTCCTGAAGAATCTCGAGGGCCTGCACCAGAGGCAAACCGGCATCGATCATGGTCGAAAACTGTCGAACGAAGATGACGAGATCCTTTTCCTTGACCCCTCCCTGAAGTGCGGGGAAGTACTCCATGATGTCTTTGGGCTTCGGTTTGAAGCTCTTGATGTTGACGCCCTTGCGCACAAGCAGCTGGCGTGCAATGGTGGGATTGTCGGCCTCAATTTCGCCGCTCTGCTTCTTCCCGTTCCGGTCCGTTCCTTTCCACAAGTAAACGGGCATCTTTCTCCCCTTTCCGGCGCTCCCGATTCGCGGCAGCGCTCCCATACTTTCAGTAGCTTAGTCCTTAGCTGAGGCGCGGATGACCTCTTCCACCGTTGTCACCCCCTGCATCATCTTGTTGATTCCACTGCGTCGAAGCGTGAGCATTCCCAATCGGATGGACTCCTTCTTGATTTCTGCGGCGGAAGCCCCCAGTAATACGAGCTCCCTGATCTGCTCGTGCATCGGCATGACTTCATAAAGCGCCACACGTCCCCGGTAGCCTGTGCCGTTGCAGACCGGGCAACCCTTTCCGACGAAATTCGTAAATGTTCCCAGCTCGTCCTCTGCCACCCCCAAATCGAGCAGGACTTCCGGCGGCGTCTCCTCCTCGACCTTGCATTCTGAGCAAACCCTGCGCACCAGCCGTTGCGCCAGAATGAGATTTACAGCCGAAGCGACGAGAAAGGATTCCACACCCATATTGAGCATACGGTTGACGGTGCTCGGTGCGTCGTTCGTATGCAGAGTGCTCAACACCAAGTGCCCCGTCAAGGCAGCCTTGATGGCGACCTCAGCCGTTTCAAAATCGCGGATCTCACCCAGCATGATGATATCCGGGTCCTGGCGCAGAAATGAACGCAAGGCAGCGGCGAAGTTGAGGCCGATGGACTCGTGGATGTTGACCTGGTTGATTCCGTGCAGGTTGAACTCCACGGGGTCTTCGACGGTGGAGATGTTGTGGCTGCTTTTGTTCAGCTCCGAAAGCGCACTGTAGAGCGTGGTGGTCTTTCCGCTGCCCGTCGGCCCGGTCACGAGCACCATCCCGTACGGCGAGTAGATAGCGTCACGAAAATCCTTGTATTGGCCGACCTCAAATCCCAGTTTCGTCATATCCAGCTGAAGATTGGATTTGTCGAGCAGGCGAAGGACGACTTTCTCACCAAACAGAGTGGGAAGCACGGAGACGCGAAAATCCATTTCGCGCCCTTTGGCCTTGAGCTTGATGCGCCCGTCCTGAGGCAGTCGCCGCTCCGAGATATCGAGCTTGCTCATGATTTTGAGCCGAGAAACCAGAGCATTTTTTAGAGCATACGGAGGCTTCATGGTTTCATAGAGAACACCATCGATGCGAAAACGCACACGCAAGGATTTTTCATAGGGTTCGACATGGATGTCACTTGCCTGCTTCCTGATGGCGTCCATCAGGATGTGGTTGACCAACTTGACGACCGGCGCCTGCTCAGCAGCGTCCTCCAGGAACGAGAGATCCACGTCCTCGGCGGCCTCGACCACGTCGACATCGACTTCATCCCTGAGCATCCCCAGAACGTCGTCAATGCTTTCGTCTGCTGCGTAAAACTGCGCGATGGTCTTCTTGATGATGCTCTCTGACGCAACGTGGATCTGAATGCTCTTGCGGGTCAGAAACCGGATATCATCCACAACAAAGAGATTTCCGGGGTCCGCCATGGCGACGTTGAGGGTGTTCCCCATGAGACCGAAGGGAACAGCCTGATACTTCTGAGAAATATCGAGGGGGATGATCGTGATGACTTCTCGGGGGATCGCGAGCTTTGAGAGATTGACCTGCGGCACATGAAATTGCTTGGCTATAAACTCCGCCAGTACATCCTCGCTGATGTATCCGAGTTTGATGAGCGCAGCCCCGACTCTCTCCCCGGACTGGTTTTGATCTTCAAGCGCACGGCCCAGCTGCTCTTGGGAAATTAATCCTTCCTGAAGTAAGAGCTCTCCGATCTTCTTTTGAGACACTTATGATTTCCTCACCTTGTTGAGTGTACCGGCTTCAGCATGACCAGCCTGCAGGATGAAGCAAGTCACTGGAATCTCTGTTCGCAGAAACAAAATGACGGAGTTTTGACGCCTACGTACGCCGACAACTCACATTTCGACCAGCACCCAACGTTCCTTGAGCGGTTTTTCCGTGGAAGCCCAAGCAACGGATCTGAGCCGGAGCTAGCGTTGAGCAAGGTCTATGCCACGCTTCGGCACTGCATATTTCACGGCCTGTCGCCACTCACGCTTGCGGACGTGACCATACTGTCTCACTTGAGCGGCCCAATGGGAGGAATTCGCGTTGCACTGAACCTGCAAACGGTGCAGCCCTCCTCGAAGACAGGATGAAATACTCGAGACACGCCGCGACGATGATTCTCAGAAACCACCTGATTTCGATATGGGTCATTCGGGTGGAGTTCGGATCTTGACAGGAGGGAAAACTCGGTTAATATTCGCGCAATTTGACCGTGAGTCAGGGTATTCAAGAATTATGAGGAGGTAACTGAGATGATTTGTACGACTGTAAAGCCGGGAAGCGAATGCGGTTTTATGACCAAAACTGGCTGTGGGTATACTGGTGGGGCTTGCTTACCGATCGTAGAACAGTGTGAGGGCTGCCAGCGAATCATGGAGGTGGCGGCAGGTCGTTATTGTGTAAGCTACCCAAATCCTTCCACAAAATGGAAAACCAACCACTGCAATTTTGCAACCCACGCCAAACTCGACATGGGGACCCCCGGGCAGGCCAAGATCAACCCGCTGAAAGCCTCCAAAAGAGGGTCCAAAAAGAAATAGTGTGTTTGACATCGGGGGCCGTTTCAGCGGACCCAGTGACCGATGCGACCTCGCGACGGCCCCCTCGTTCTCTGGTCCCTGTACAGTCAGCCTGATCATCTCGACTCCCAACTCCCATGCCATATATATTCCTGCTTTTCGTTTGACTTCTTGGATCTCCATCGTTATGGGGATAATACCTGGTTTGAATTGACTATTAATGGAAACAAAGGCTTGGAACCACACCTGTGCTACTTGGAGTGGAGATTGGGTCCTTTGTGGGCCGCGCCTTGCCTGACAGCGGTTGTCCGATCCGTGGAGAAAGGGTCCTTTGATCGTGGGAGAGACACGAATTCTGACAGGAAACCAGTCTGCAGCTCTGGCAGCGAAGCTTTGCCGTGTGCAAGTCATCGCTGCTTATCCGATAACACCTCAATCCAAGATACCGGAAGTCCTTTCGGAATATGTGGAGAAAGAGGAGCTGCAGGCAGAGTTTGTAAGGGTTGAGAGCGAGCATTCGGCCATGGGGGTCTGCATTTCTGCGTCGCTGGTCGGCGCCCGGGTATTCACTGCCACGGCCGCCAATGGTTTGGCTTACATGCACGAACAGCTCCACTGGGCTGCCGGCGCGAGACTTCCCATCGTCATGCCCGTTACCAACCGAGGTGTCGGTGCGCCCTGGACTATCTTGAATGACATGCAGGATTCCATCTCCCAGCGAGACACTGGCTGGATGCAGTTCTACTGCATGAACAACCAGGAAGTCATGGACCAGGTGATCCTCGCCTACCGGGTTGCGGAAAAGCTGCTGGTCCCCGTCATGGTGTGCTTCGACGGCTTCAGGCTCTCCCACACGATGATGCCCGTGGAAATCCCGGACCAGAACCTGGTCGATTCATTCCTGCCTCCCTTCGCTTCCCCTTACCAGCTGGACCCTGAGCGACCGGTCAATATCAATCCTGTCGTGATGGGCGATCCACTGCCGGATAGAGACGGGACGATGTGCCCCAGTTACATGGGTTTCCGGTTCCGGCTCCAGGAAACCCTTGAAAACGCATTCCCGGTGATTGCCGATGCAGGCAGGCAGTTCGCAGATCTGTTCGGTCGCTCCTACGAAGACTGTCTGCATCGATATCGAGCGGAGGATGCCGATTTCCTTTTCGTCACAATGGGGTCGCTTGCGAGTGAGGCGAGTGAAACCGTGGATCTTCTGCGTGAAGAGGGCATTCGGGCCGGGGTGATCGGGCTTCGGGTCTTTCGGCCATTTCCTGCACGACAGCTGGTCGAGGCCTTGGAGAGAGTCCAGTCCGCGGCCGTCCTGGAGAAAGCCATCAGCTATGGTTACGAGGGTGCTCTGGCCACCGAGCTCAAGGCTGCCCTCTTTTCACACAATGGTCGTCATCAGCCCACTGTGTGCAATTTTATTCTGGGCCTCGGAGGCAAGGATGTGAAGCCACAGGACCTTCTCGAGGCCGCACGTGAGACGCTGCAGACGGCCGGCAGCGGGCTCCGTCAGACGAAGACCCGCTGGTGCGGATGCGGGATTTGAAATGCGAACTGACCGGTTGCTTTTATTTAATGGAAAGGACAAGTAGGATCTTATGTCCACCGCTATCATGGATTTGCCTGAGCAAGAATACATCATGCCGGGGACGCGAACCTGCGCCGGCTGCGGACTCCCCATTGCCTATCGTTATATTCTGAAGGCCCTGGGGCCGAAAACCATCGTTACGCTTCCGGCCAGCTGCCTGACGGTCCTTCACGGGATCTACCCCCGAACCCCCATCGCCATCAACGCGGTGAACAACACCTTCGCCAGCACGGCCGCCTCGGCCTCTGGGCTCGCAGCAGGCCTTCGAGCCACCGGCCGCAGCGATTACACGGTCCTGGCCATGGCCGGCGACGGGGGGACCTTCGACATGGGGATTCAGGCTTTGAGTGGAGCCGCCGAACGTGAAACCGACTTCATCTATGTCTGCTATGACAATGAAGCTTACATGAACACCGGTGTCCAGCGATCCAGTGCCACCCCTTCCGGCGCCGTGACGACTACCACACCTGTCACGCCCAAGGAGCAGCCCAAGAAGGATTTTATCCAGATCATGGAGGCCCACCACCCCCGATACCTTGCCACGACCTGTTCTTCCTATCCGGGGGACCTCTACAACAAGTTTGTCCGCGCCAAGGAGGTCAAGGGGACACGTTTCATCCACCTGGCCATTCCCTGTCCTCCCGGCTGGGGATACGCGACCAAGGATACGGTCAAGATTGGCAGACTGGCAGTGGAAGCGGGTGTAGTGGTGCTTTACGAGGTGGACGACGGAGTGTTCAGATTGACCGGAAAGAGCCTCAACATGGCGCGGAGTGGTCGGAAACGCTCCGTCGATGAGTATCTCAAATCCCAGTCCCGCTTCAAGAAGATGGGGGATGAGGCTATCTCGGCCTTTCAGAAGCAGATCGACGAGCGATGGGAGCAGCTCATCCACCGTGCAGGTTTTTGAAGACTGAGCTCAACCGGCTCCTCAATGCTGTTGACGCAAGTACAGGCCAACACAATAGAGTGTCCACCTCTCGAGTCGTCATTCCGGCAGTCTTCTGGCCGGAATCCACAGAAAAGCTGGATGCCGGCTTAAAGATTGCCGGCATGACGAGCGGCGGAATGGACATCTTTTTCTGTGGAGGTGTAGTAAGCTCATGGGGCTCTGGCCTGTAGGGTGCCATGGGCTAAGCGGAGCTTGCCCATGCGAGACTTTTCAACCACGGGCAAGCTCCGCTTAGCCCGTGCCACCCCTTAAGTCAACGACATTGGACCGGCTCCTCAGGGATTGCGCCATTCAGGCTGGAGGAGCCGGCTGCGCCCGGAAGATCGCGCCTTCGGGCCCCCCGTCATTCCCACCATCGAAGCAGGATACTTCCCCAGGTAAAACCCGCCCCGAACGCAGCCATCACCACATAATCACCCGCTCTGAGCTTCTGTTCCTCCACGGCAACTTCGTAGAGACACAGGGGAATGGTTGCTGCCGTGGTATTGGCATATCGGTCGATGTTGATGACCACACGGCTCATGTCGATGCCCATTCGGTTGGCCGCAGCCTCGATGATCCGGAGATTGGCCTGATGAGGGATGAACAGCGCGATGTCCTCTCCTTTGAGACCGTTCTTCTCAAGAATCCGAACGGACACGTTGGCCATCTCGGTCACGGCGAACTTGAAAACCTGCCGACCCTCCTGGTAAGCATAATGCCAGCGGTTTTGAACGGTCTCAACACTGGCCGGCCGCAGGCTACCGCCTGCCTTCATATGGAGGAATTCGCCTCCAGCCCCGTTGACATGCTGAACAAAATCGAGAATCCCGAAGGACGGATCCGGGCAGGGTTCGAGCAGTACAGCTCCCGCACCGTCCCCAAACAAGACGCAGGTGTTTCGGTCCTGATAGTCGATGATGCTGCTCATCACATCGCTGCCGATGACGAGCACCTTCTTGTAGCGGCCGGCCTCGATCATCTGAGCCCCGGTCGAGAGCGAAAACACGAACCCCGAGCAGCCGGCCGACAGATCGAACCCCCAGGCATTGGCAGCACCCAGCTCCTTCTGGACCAAACAGGCCGTCGCCGGGAAGAACATGTCGGGAGTTACGGTTCCGACGATGATGGCGTCCACTTCCTCGGCGGCCACCCCGGCTCTGTCAAGGCATTCCCTGGCCGCTCTCACGGCCATGTACGAATTTCCCAACCCGGGGTCCAGGATACGCCGTTCGCGGATGCCCGTGCGAGTCACGATCCACTCGTCGTTGGTCTCCACCATCTTCTCAAGATCCTGATTCGTCAGGCGCCTGTCCGGCACGTAACGCCCCACCGAGCGTATGTAAGCGGTTCGATCTGGCATGGTGTCTCTCCCCTGCCCTGGCGGGCCTACATGATGCCTTTGTAATAGCCCCCGTCGATCTGAATGGAGGCACCGGTGATGTAGCTGGCTCTCTCCGAGGCCAGGAAGGTGACCAGGGATGCAAATTCTTCGGGGGTTCCCAGCCTTCCCATCGGGACAGAGGATTCCCAGCGTTTGATGACGGCTTCCGGAGTGGTTCCTTCCTTTTCAGCAGTCACAACAGCCAGAGATCGCACCCGCTCGGTCATCGTGTAGCCGGGGCAAACGTTGTTCACCGTGATGTTGTACGGAGCCAGCTCGTTGGAAAGCGTCTTCGCCATCCCGATCACACCCGAACGAACCGTATTCGAGAGAATGAGGCCGTCAATGGGCTGTTTCACAGAGATGGACGTCATGTTGACAATACGCCCCCACCGCTTCTCGATCATTTTGGGGACCGCTTCCCGAGTCATGATAATGGTGCTCATCAGGTTCAATCGTACGCCGAATAGCCAGAGATCGTCATCGATTTCGAGAAAAGTCTTGGACGGCGGCCCTCCTGCATTATTCACCAGAATATCCACCGTTCCGAAGTGCTCGATTCCCTTGCGCACAAAATCCTTTGCCTGCCCGGCGTCAGTAAGGTCGGCGGGAATCCCGATGACCTCCACACCCGTGGAAGCCTTGATCTCTTCGACGGCTTTGGGCAGTTCCGGATCATCCAGGGCACAGATGGCAATCCGGGAACCCTCTCTGCCCATTTCCATTGCCACAGCCTTGCCCAATCCCTGGCTTCCACCAGCAATGAACGCGACCTTTCCCTTCAGTCCCAAATCCATATTCTGATCCTCCTCCGACTCCAAACGGGCATATGGTCCACAATGTCGGTGCGATGCCGTGAATCCATGCGCCCCATGTCAAGGCTCATAAAACCGTTTCATGCCCGCCGAATACTCCCCGGCGCGCTCGTAGATGAAGAACGGCGGCGAGACATGAAGATCTTCCCCTCCCCGCTTGGTACATTGGACATAGACCAGCCTTGCAGGACTCGCGGGATCCGAGTAAATCACCGTCAAATCCTTGGGGCAGAAACCCGCTTCGTGCGCCGCCACCATAAGATTTGCGAGGCGCGCCGCCGGGTAAATCAACCCCAGGCGCCCACCACCCACAAGGAGATGGTCTGCTGCGTTGAAAACATCGGGCAGCGTGGCGGCCAGTTCGTGCCTGGCGATGGCCCGCTGTTTCTCAGGATTCACCCTCCCTGATTTGAGACGCCTGTAGGGAGGGTTGCTGAGCACGATGTCACAGGAGCGGGGTGGCAGCACCTGTGAAACCGCGCGAAAATCCGCCTGCAGGAAATGCACACGATCATCGAGCCCGTTCTCGCGGGCGTTTCTCTGTGCGAGTACAAAAAGCTCGGGTTGGATCTCGATCCCCAGAAGCGACTCACCCAACCCACGGAAGGCGAGGATGAGAAGCACCACGCCGCAGCCGGTCCCCAGCTCGACGATACGGTCACCGGGTCTCACCCCCGCCAGCCCGGCGAGCAGCACGGCATCGATCGAGAATCGATAACCCTTCGCTTCCTGATAAATCAGCAGCCTGCCGGAAAAAAGAGAATCGCGGGTGAGCAACGTTCAGCGCCTCAGCTGGATAAGGAGAGGAAATAGATGGAGACTCAAGCAGGCCGCTCCCCAAGCCACATCTCGTCAATCATCGACCCATTTCCCCGCTCCCCAACCTTCACAAGTCCCGTTCCCCGAACGTGTTCAGACAGTTATCCGTTCGCTGGGCAATAAGGGATGGATGACCATGCCACTCCCCACCTTTGGATAGAAATATGTAGACTTGTGGGGCATGATCAGCCCGGCACTGGCCACTTCCTGGACCTGCTCAATACGAGTGGGGTTTATGAAGAAGCCGGCGTCGTAGCGGCCTGAGCGCACATCGTTTACAGCCTCTTCCAGATCGTGCTTGAAGTGGATGTTATCCGAGTCAGCCAAAAAGCTGTCCGGCAAAGCCAGCAACTGCTTGAGCAGCACCTGATCGAGCACCACCACATCCAGACCGTGCAGCACTGCCGGAATGGCGCAGCCGCCCAGGAATTTGGCGACGGCCTCCGTTTTGGCCCTGAGAAGATGGCAAGATCTGCCACGATGGCTCTGGAAACCGATAACCGTCTCCTTCCTGGGCCTGGCTGCATTCAGCACAGCGGCCCACTTGGCCCGGCCGGTGTCTGAATCTTCATATTCTTCAACCTCAAAGAATGCTTCCGCCGACCTGAGGAAAGCGTCGGGAGACCACGACTCCAGATGCCGCAGCAGCCGATGTGTGGGCAGAATGGTGAGGCCGCCCTGATTGAGATTGGACAAATACACCATGATATACTCAAACGGCGCACCTTCTCCCGCATCCGGGTAACGCTCGCGTTGAATCGCCCGATAATTGAGCGCGGTCTCGTAGCGATGGTGCCCATCGGCAATGAAGATGGCTTTGTCTCGCATCAAGGTTCGAACCGTCTGGAAAGATTGCCGTTCCAGGACTCTCCAGATCCTGTGCTCCATCCCTTCCCGATCACGGAATTCCATGACCGGCTCAGCTTCACGCGTAACTTTCAAAGTGTGATCCACCAGTCCGTGGGGATCTGAGTACAGAGCAAAGACCGGGCTCAAATTTGCGTGGCAGGCGAGCATCAGCTTCAGCCGCTCGTCCTTGACCGCCTGGAATGTTCTCTCATGAGGTCGGACCCCCCCCGCTTCAAAACCTTCCAGGCGCAAGAGACAAAGAAACCCGCAACGCGTCGACTTGGGGCCATCCACCAACGTATAGTCCAGCTCGTAGTAGTATAGAGCAGGCCTGTCTTCACGCCGAAGCACTCCGGACTTTTGCCACTCCTCAAGGTATTTCGCCGCCCGGGTATGAGGGTTGGCGCTCTCGGTGTCGTCGGCCGTTGTTTTGCCAAGTTCCAGGCGAATCATATTATAGGGATTACATCCATAGAAGATTTCCTGCTCCCGAGGTGAGATCACGTCGTAAGGTGGGATGACAACCTGGCTCAGATTGGGAATTCGTTCGGGGTTATACCGCAACCCTTTAAAAGGGGCGATTTCCGCCATGACGGCCTCTTCCTTTCTTCCGGTTCCGATGAGAGAATTGATGGCTTAAGTGTCTGGGCACAATCATATTTTCGCGTCAGCATCAGAGAATCCCTTGCTAGCATAGCTAAGACCCTTTTTCAAGCTGCACCCACATTTGTCCGAAGGAGTGTGAACTCCATCCTGTCGGACGGCTCTGACGCTCACCGACGGGTTGGCGAGTAACGAGCTGAACACCCGGTAAACCCGAGCTTCAATCTTCTCGGCCCACTCCCATCCGGTGTGTGCGTCCAGCTCAAAAGGCTCGACTGCGCGAATGGCATCGTGCACATTCTCCGGCATTTCCACAGGCGGTTTGGACCACCGTTGAAGAAACCCACCAAGGCGACCCGCTGGTCATCGACGCAGGGATGGGCATCTTTTCTGCTTGAGGAAATACGGACCTCTAGCCGATGAAATACCCAAGTCCTGTGGGGAGTATCCCACATTGCGAGTGTTCCACGCCGCATTGGACCTCCCGGGGGGCGACACGGTCTGTCTTCTCGCTTTTCAATCGTTAAAGGGTTTGTGACGGCGCTCTCAACAGAGAATGCTGCAATTGGATACAGATGAAATGCATGGAACTGAAGGCTGATTTGGAATCGCTGAAAACCCTTCAAGATTTTGTGTCTGGGGAAATCAGGAGTGCAAATCCTTCCCACGATCTGAGCCAGGACATCAAACTGGTCCTGGAGGAAGTGTTCACCAACATTGTATTCTACGCCTACCCCCATTCATCAGGAACCGTTCAGGTGAGCTGCTTCCATCAACAGAAGGGATTGTTCTGCATCGAATTCAGGGATGCTGGAATTCCCTTCGATCCAACGGAATTCCGCGCATCGGATCTGAGCCGGGACCTCGCAGACAGGGCGATAGGAGGGCTCGGCATCCACCTGGTCCGGCAGCTTGCCAGGAGTATGAGGTACGAAAGAGACGGTGAGTCCAACGTATTGACCGTTTGCTTCAGCATTTAGATGAAGTCTCCATGTGGAGACTGCTGTGGATTTCTGAATTACCTTACAAAAGGAGATCTTAAATATGTCCTTGACCGTCACATCCAACGAAAAACAGGCCGGGGTTTTTGTCGTCTCTGCATTCGGTTCGCTGGACACCAACACTCACCAAGTTCTCGAGAAGAAGATGGACCATTTGATTCACGCCGGTGGAGCCCGGGTGATCACCCTGGACATGGGCGGCATCGAGTACATCAGCAGTATGGGAGTCCGCGTAGTCCTCAAGTCCAAAAAGGATCTCAATCGTCGCGGAGGAACCCTCATATTGGCCAACCTCCAGCACCAGGTAAAAAGGGTCTTCGAGATCATCAATGCACTCCCATCCCTGCAAATCTTCTCGAGCCTCGATGAGCTCGACGGTTACCTCGCCGAAATGCAGCGCCAGGCCCTTGAGGAAAGAGTGTGAAGACCGATCGAATCGGAGAGTGCCGATGACAAAGGCTGCTTTGGCCATCGATTTCATTCAGAGGCGAAACGGCACCCGGTGGTAGGCACATGAGCGCTTCCAATACCAGGCTGGGACTGGCAGGGTGGCTCTTTCTCGGGCTGGCGGCTGTTGTTCTCATCGCTGCCGCGACAGGGTACCGCACCGAGCGAAAGTTCATCAATCCCATCGCCTACACTTTTGCGGATGGGAGGCTTTATGTCCTTGAGAAGGAGAAGAACACTCTCCTCGTGCTGCACGGCTCCCCCCCCGGTCGCAGCCTTGAAGCCCTGGGCGCCTACGAGATTGAACCTGACGACGAGACTCGCTATTACATGGTGCGGAAGCTCTACCCGGGACCGGGAGGGATCGTCGTTCACAGCCATGTCTATGCTCTTCAAACCCGCGAGTTTCTTGGCTACCGCTTTTCATTGTACCGCTCATTCGACCAAACACCGGATGTGCTGCTCACCATCGTTTTCAAAGACCCGCAGCAGTATCCCGAGATCACCTACGCCTGCGACTCCCGGGGCAACCACTATTTCGCCAACAACCTCAAGTATCAGTTCAACATCTGGAAAGTCCCACCTTCGGAAGCAGTCCGTATCGATTGCGGTCAACTTCCCCCCCAGGTGCAGCCAATGGGTGAAAGAAACGGTCCCCTTGAACATTGGGAAGCCCTGACCGTCGGACCCGACGGGAAGATCTATCTCTCTTCGGGAGTCACCGGAAAAATCGCTGTTTATTCCCCTTCAGGGGACAAAATCGGGGAGATAGGCGATGTCGGCTTTGATCGGGGAAAGCTGCTGGCTCCCGATGAGGTCTTCTTCGCCCAGGGATCAGAGCATGGCCATGCGGTCCTGACCGTCGCCAGCAAGGGCAACCGAACCTGGGTGCAGTTTGACGATTCGGGCTCGGTACGCGAAGTCATCGATCCATTGGGGATGGGATATCCCTTCGCCGACGCGCTGGTTGGACTCTTCTGCTACGATCCGGCGACGGGCCGGACCTGCTCCTTCGATCTGGCTAATCGAAGCTTTGTGTCTTTGAAACAGGGATCCCAGGCGACCAGCACCTACACCATTGAGCTTCCGAAAAGGACCGTCGTCCTGGTCCTCTGCGCTCTTGCCCTGATCCTCCTGGCTTTCTCAGTCGGCCGGCTCCTGTCGCCATTCAGGAATCTGAGGGTTCCCTTCTTTTTGAAGCTCCTCGTTCCCTTTGTGGCACTCCTCATCCTCACTGCCCGGTTCGTCGGAAGCGGTGTGGCCGGCATCATGAGCAAGGAAATCATGGCGGAATCGATGAGGAGGTCTGCAAACCTTGCACACGCCGTGATCGAAAATCTGTCCCGAACCGACCTCAAAGCCATTCAGCAACCCGCAGATCGGGAGGGCGTCGTCTACGAGAACGTGTATCGGAGCATTTCCCGCATACTGAATGGGCGGGAGGTGGAGCAGACGCCCAAATGGATTCTGCACAAGATCCGGGAGGGGCGCTACTACTTCGGGGTGAACATATGGCGGGGAGCGATCTTCATGCCATACGTCGTGCCGGATGACCGCCGGATGTTCTGGCAGGCTCTCCACGACAAGCGGCCTCAGCACGGCAAATACTCGGACGATGAGGGAGAGTGGTTCAGTTACCTCACGCCAGTCCTGGATGAGTCCGAGTCAGTGATATACGTCCTGGAGCTCTACCGGCCGGCAGAGGAGATTCGTCGTGCCGCCCAGCAGGTCTCCCACAGGGTGAATCTGGTTGTGGGCGTCACGGTGGGCGCCACTATCATTCTGCTCATGATCTTCTCCTATGTTTTCACACGGCCGTTGCGCCGCCTGATGCGTCAAACCGAGTTCATCAGCAAAGGCGATTTCGAGCACCCCATCGACATCCGATCTCGGGACGAACTGGGCGACCTGGCAAGGGCCTTCAATAGAATGGTCGGCGACCTCAAGAATTACATGCGCGAAGTGGCCCGTGTGGCGGCAGAAAAGGAGGCGCTAGCGGGTGAGCTGCGACTGGCCAGGCAGTTGCAACAGGAGATGCTGCCGCACACCTTTCCTCCACTCCCCCAGGCCCCACATGTGTGCATGTATGCGGAAATGGAGCCGGCCAAGGAGGTGGGGGGAGACTACTACGATTTCTTCTTCGTCGATGACGCCCATCTCGGCGTCGTCGTTGCGGACGTATCCGGAAAGGGCATCCCGGCGGGACTTTTCATGATGAAGATCCGAGCCATGCTGCGGGGTACCGCCAGCGGGAATCTCAGCCCTGCGGACACCCTGGCACTCATCAATCAGCTCATCGCACCCGAGAATCCTTCGGCCATGTTTGTGACCATGTTTTACTTCGTCTGCCACATGGAATCAGGGCGCATCGTTTACTGCAATGCCGGCCAGAATCCCCCGCTGCGGATGACCCCAGCCGGGGTTGTTCCTGTGGGTTTGGACAGCGAAACCGGGAAGGGTCTCCCGATCGGCATCATGGAGGACGCCATCTACACCGACGGCAGCTTTCAGCTGGCGCCCAACGAAATCCTCGTGCTCTATACCGATGGTGTTACGGAATCGGCCAACTCGGACGGCGAGCTGTTCAGCGAACATCGACTCGCTCAGACCCTTGTGGATTGCTGTTCTCACGACCCCAAAGCCATGTGCCTGAATGTGCTGGAACACGTCAGAAACCACCAGGGGGCTGCCCAGCAGGCAGACGACATCACGATCCTGAGCTTCCGCCTCAATGGTTCCCGGACGAACTGAAGATCACCTGAAGAACTTCATCGATTTTCAACAGCTCATTGCCGATCTGCTGCTGCTCCCGCTCCCCCAATGTCCCTCCCTGCCGGCTCGCTTCAAAGAGCTCCAGGTTTCGAACGACCGAATCGATGGCAGATCGTGCGTTGAGGTCATCATTCATGTGCCGGGTGAAATCTTTGACCATCGGTCCGTCGGAATCCCCCCTCGCCTTGCGGCTACCGTTACCGGGCAGGCCGCTCCCCCGGAAACGCCGTGCCAGAACGCGCAATTCATCAAGCCTGGCGGCCGCCTTCGCGAATCGCATCGGAATCAGGTTCATGCTTTTCCTGTGGTGGCCATACAGCAGAAAGAAGCGTACGTGGTCCACCGTATGGCCCCCGGAGATCAGGTCCTCAACGTATACAATATTGCCCAGGCTCTTGGACATCTTTCGGCCTCCCGACAGAAGATGCTCTCCGTGGATCCAGAAACGGGCAAAGTCGAGTCCCGATGCCGACTCGACGACGGCGAGATTGTAGTCGTGATGGCGATAGAGGTTGTCGACGCCACCACAGCAGATGTCTATGGAATACCCCAGGTGCTTGGTGATCATCGCGGGGTCCTGAATATTCCACGCCGGCCTCCCGCTGCCTATCTCCGTATCCCAGCTCGGCCCCCCGCCTTCATTCTTTCCGTGCCACAGGATGAAGTCCCCGAGGTTCCATCTTCTTCCCGGATAGGTATCCCGCCTGAAACGACGTTTCTTCTCGGGCCAGCGACTCATGTCCAGTCCAAAGAGCCTTCCAAAACCATTGTATTTGAGAGGATCGAAGAAGATATCTCCCCGGTGTCGGTAAGCGTACCCTTTCTCCAGGAGCACCTGGATCAGCTTTACGGCCTGATCTACGGATGTCGAGGACCGGGGGATGATTTCCGGAAGCTTAATGCGCAGCAGTCTGCACTCCTCCAGAAAGCGATCGACCACCTCGCCGGTGAGCTCTCCGACATTCACAGCATTGCGCTCTGCCTCTGCAATGGCCTTGTCTTCGATGTCGGTGAGATTGATCACCCGCTCCACGTCATAGCCCAGGTACTGGAGATAGCGCTGCAGCAAGTCCTCCCACACGAATGTGCGAAAATTGCCGACATGAGGTCTCCTGTAGACGGAAGGGCCGCACGTAAACATCTTGACGCGACCTTTCTCACGGGACGTGAACGTCTCTTTGTTACGAGACATCGTGTTGTACAATTTGAGCTCTTGCTTCATCATTTTTCTTTTGCCTCTAGCGGCTTGGATTTTGAGGTGTGGACCCCGTGACGGGCGAAAAAAGAGATCATGACACCGGAGTTTGTTCATCAAAGCGTGCAGCCTGGCCTTGATCCAGTACGCTCTCTACGCACGATTTTATATACTATCAAGGGGCGCACTCTGCGGCAATGAGCATCCGTGGTCTGCTCCCCCTGAAGGTGCAAGAGAGAAAGATGTGAGAGCCGGCCGGTGCCGAGCACTGGCTGGGGAATCCATGTGAGATCAGGCAAGCAATCTCTGCCATGATCGTCGAGCTTTCATCGCCCCAGGTCATGGACACCCGGTCCCAATCGGGCTATAAGCTGATTCCCACCGGTGGGGAATCGCCTCCCGACCTGTTGCTTGCCGACAAGTCATTGAGGTGCGATACATCCTATTCACTTCACTCAACAGTCGATGCGAAGCGCCCATGCTTTCTTTCTGAAACGACAGGATACGGAATGACATCACATCATCGAAATATCACCGCTCTGCTTTGGATCTTCCTCATACTGCTGGGGATCCGATGGAATCATTGCGCATCGGCGGCGGACCAAGCCGGTGCGGGGAAGGACTCCTTGCAGCGCATGACCTACGCTCAAGCAGCTATTCTGGGGATCGTCGAAGGCGTGACGGAGTATCTCCCCGTCAGCTCAACGGGCCATCTGCTCCTGGCTCAACGTATCATGCAAATCGGCACGGACGAAAGTTCTTCGAATCCACATCCCCGGAAGAATAAAGACGCTGCAGACGCTTATGCCATATGCATTCAGGCGGGCGCCATCGTTGCGGTTCTGGGGCTCTACAGGAAGAGAGTCAAAAAAATGTGCCTGGGTCTCGCGGGCCGAGACCCAGAGGGTCTCAGGATGCTCATCAACCTGGCGGCTGCGTTCTTCCCAGCGGCTGCTCTGGGCATTTTGCTGCACCGCCTGATCAAGTCTTATCTCTTTGGCCCATGGCCCATCGTTGCGGCCTGGATGGTGGGTGGACTGGCCATTCTTTGGATTGAGAGGAAGCGCAGAGCCGGCCAGGCAGTTCGCCGAAAAACGGCAGAGCTTTCCGCGTTGAATGTGCGGATGGCTCTCGTCATCGGCCTCGCCCAGTGCATTGCCATGTGGCCCGGTGTCAGTCGCAGTCTGGCCACGATACTGGGAGGGATCATGGTGGGCCTGTCCACACCCGCTGCCGTAGAGTTCAGCTTCCTGCTGGGCGTGGTGACTTTGGGAGCAGCCACTGTTTTCGACGCTCTCAAGCATGGACGGGAAATGCTGGAGGCTTTCAACACCCTCGCCTTGATTCTCGGCCTGGTGACGGCTTTCCTGTCCGCCGTCATCTCTGTAAAGTGGATGGTAAACTACTTGAATCGTCATGGATTGGAGATCTTCGGGTATTACCGGGTTGCGATCGCTGTGGTTGCAGCCTTGCTCATAATGGGGGGCTGGATTTAAGGATGGTGGGGAACCCGAGATGCCGACGGATGAATGACGCTCCCCGAGGCGGCCGTGTATACGACGCCGGAAACCAATGTGCCGCGGTCGGCAGTCAAGCCGCGGCACATGAAGTCGATCGATGCTAGCGAGAAAAGGGTATGACCACGAACACCGCGTCGCTCGCGTCGCTGCCGCTCGTTTTGCCGGTTATCCTGATGCTGTAATCGTCTCCGGGCTCCAGTCTCCGGGGAACCCTCCAGTTCAAGGATCCACTTCCATCGCTCTTATACCTCACAGCTCGGCGAATGACTCGGACCAGCGCGCTTCCCTTCCAGAGCTCAACTCGAACCGTTCTTCCGACGTCAGGGGAGCAGGTCCAGGTGATGACCTGCCGGCTGCCCGCCATCCAGACTTCGTTGCCGTTGGGGGTGTGTACGGTGATCTGTCCCGGGCCATCGCCACCACCTCCACAAGCGAAGATGATGATGTCGTCGATGAACCATCCCCAGAAGGCCCCGATGCTGTCGGTGCCGATTCGAAAACGGAACCTGACTACTTTGCCTGCCAATGGTGAAATATCCAGGCGCGAAGAAATATAGCCAGGGGATTCACCGGAAAATGCAGGGCGCCCTTTAAGGGGGTTCGTGTCACCGGTGTAAATGGTCTGGCTGTAACCGTTATGGGTAAAGAGCTTGCCGGCGTCCGTCCACGACTTGCCTCCATCGACGCTGTATTCCACCACTCCTCCATCATAGTATCTTCCATTGGCCGGAACACTCTCGAAACTGTAGGAGTGGTTGAACTGCAGGTAAGTGACGCCCACGGTCGGGATGGCAACATCCCGGTTCATGGCCATGGAGTAGTCCCCGGTCGTACTGATGTTGTCACCCCAGAAGTTGTAGACGCCGCTGGTCGCGTACGTCATATCGTATTCACTACCGTAGGGGTGGCTGTTCTGCGGGTAGTACCAGGGCGCCTGATTCGACGATTTACGCCAGTTGCCACTGGAGGGGTTTTCGAGATCGTCGAAGAAGAGGATGTTTGTGCTGCCCGAATCGCAGACGGGAGGCGGCGCTTCTGTGGCAGGACAACCGGCCGGTTGCTGGTTCATCTCCGTTGCATTGACCGCGTTGACCACTGACTGGCGATCCGCAGCGTCAAAACCCAGGTTGTCGGCCGCCTGTATCAGAGCGTTATAGAGATCCTGGTAATCCGAAGCCGATGTCAGCAGGTTCGTCTGGACCTCATAGAACAATTTGGCCACCATCGGGATGCCGCCCGATAACTTCTGAATGTTGTAGCCGTTAAAATTGCCTCCGTCCGTGAGAAGTACCGCAGCTTTGTTGGCAACGCCGGAATTGTAATGAACTCCCCCGTTGTCTCCCGTCCCGCAATAGTAATAGTCGGCATCCCCCATGCGCTCAGGCTGGCCGTACTGATGAGGCGACTTCATGTTGCGAATGGCGCCGATGGGAAGGTCTTCTCCCACCAGCCAACGCACACTGGCGCTGTCGTTTCCCAGCCCGTTGGTCAAATCAATGAGCTCTCCGAAGATGTCGGACAATGCTTCATTGATGGCCCCCGACTGGTAGTAGTAGAAGAGCCCGGACTCATGCTCCGTGACCCCGTGGGTCATTTCGTGGGCGGCCACATCATCCGTCACAAAGCCGTCTCCATATACCATCTGGGTACCATTCCAAAAGGCGTTGTCGTATTGAATGCCATAATGCACCGTCGATCTCAGCATCATGCCGGCGTTATCGAGGCTGTCTCGCTGGAGGTGCTCAAGGTAGAAATTGTAGGTATCCGCTGTAAACTGGTACGCATTGTCGACATCGGCATCCCCTGTCAGCGGCTGACCTTCGGACAAAACCAGTCTACCGGGCAGAGTGGTCGCATGGTCTGCGTTGTATATCCTGCGGTTGAGCGCCGTGTCTGTCTGATTGTAACTCAGCGCCACCGAACCCCTTTGAGCATGGATAAGCACCAGCTCTCTAATGGGAAGCATCTCGCGCGGGGTCACTTCCATGCGCCAAACCAGGGACTTGCCAATGTCCGCCTTCCCGAAAAGCGTAGGATCGTAGACCCACAATTCAGGGTCCGTGACCGAAAGGCTATCCTCACCGATGCTGTAGTGCTTGGATACAAGGGCAAGCGCGATATTGCGAGCCTCTGCAGGGGTAATCGCCGGCGCGGTATCCACGGAGATCTCCGGTACTGCCTTACCTCCAGCGGAGAGAATCCGGTTTTCAGGACCTGTGGTCTGGACGATCATTTCCCCGCCCAGCACCGGGATCCCCTCGTGGAGCTGCTGGTAACGAATGATTGAGCGGTCATCGTGTGTCTTTCTGACCCGCTCGGTTCGCATCTCCCGGGACGGGTCCCTCAGGCCGAAGAGGTCTCTGTAACGGGAAAGAAAGGCATGACCCGCCTCCACCGCAGAAGATGATCGCCCGCTCAGCGCAGGGGCCACGGCACCCTTCCGGTCAGCGCCAAAGAACCGAGCTCGCCCATCCCTGGCATCTCTGGAAACACGTCCCCTTGCGTTGGACTCCATCAACAGCTCGGACGTCAGGGAATCTCGGTAATCGTAGGCAGCGATCTCGAAAGGCGCACTCAGGGCCAACAACGTCAAGACCCCGACGGCAACCCACATTCTTTGCAGCTTCATATCCTACCCCTGTCTCCAACCGCCGGTCACCAAAATAGAATTCAACTTGCCTGAGTATGCAGAAACCAGACCATCCAGTGGGGAATAAAGAACTCCCGATTCCAGCCCTGAAGCAGTTCCGGAGGGCATAATCGAGGGCTTGGATGAACTACGAATCAAAACCATATAACTCGGTGGATTCAAGAAAGTCACTACTCAGGTTCACAATAGGCGAGGGTCGGGGTGGCATTCCATTGCCGGTGATGTCTCCTTCACTTCAAAAGCGCAATGTATTCATTGGCTCCTCTCAACCTTCTGAACCAGGACTTTGTCCACTCGGTGCCCATCCATGTCCACCACCTCAAATCGGAAGCCGCAGTATTCGAAGTGATCGCCAACCTCCGGAATACGCCGAAGGACGCTCATCACGAAGCCGCCCAGCGTCTCGTAGTCTCCCGCATCCTCTTCGGGGAATCTTCCCATGTTGAGCAAATCCCGCAGTTCATCCACGGGAATCATGCCCTCCACCAGCCAGGAGCCGTCCTCACGCTGAACGACAGGACGTTCCCCGGCATCATCCAGGGAGGGAATATCACCGATGATGGATTCCAGAAGATCCGTCAAGGTGACAAGTCCTTCAATGGTCCCGTATTCGTCGACCACAAGCGCCACCTGGGTTCCCGATTCCTTGAAGAGCTCCATGACCCGTAGAACATGAGTGCTCTCCAGCACAAACAGCGGCTGCTGCAGGCCCGATCGGATGTCCAGCGCCCGCCCGCTCAAGCATCGTGTCAGCAAATCCTTGACATGAACCACACCGAGTACATTGCTGAGCCTTCCCTGGCAGACCGGAAAACGAGAACGCGGGCTCTTCAGAATCTTGCGTCGATTCCGCTCTGCAGTTTCGTTGACATCGAGCCACACGATGCGTTTCCGCGGAGTCATGAGCGCTCCAACACTCCGATCCCCCAACCTCAGAACCCGGCTCACCATCTCTTGCTCGGCTTCCTCGAAAACCCCCGCGAGTGTCCCCTGCTCGATGAGAATCCTGATCTCCTCTTCCGTCACGGGAGGTTCCGCTGATGGCTTGAAACCGATCATCTTCAGGACCAATTCCGTTGAGGCGCTGAGCAAATGAACGGCCGGCGCAGTCATTCCAGCCAGGAAACGCATGGGATTCGCCGCCCGAACCGCAATGCGCTCGGGATGATTCAGCGCGATCCGTTTGGGCACCAGTTCCCCGATGACCAATGTGAGGTAGGTGATGCACAAAACAATGGCCCCGAGAGCCACACTCTCTCCATACGGGGAAATCAGGCTGAAGCGATTGAAGAAACCTGCAAACTCCCCGGCCAGCTTCGCTCCCCCGAAGGCGCCGCTCAGAATCCCCACCAGGGTGATGCCGATCTGTACCGTTGAGAGCAGCATGTTGGGTTCGTTGGAGAGGTTCAGGGCGACCCTGGCCTTCTTGTCTCCTTCTTCGACCTTTTGAAGAAGTCGGGCTTTGCGCGCCGAGATGATGGCGATTTCAGACATGGAGAAAAGGCCGTTGAGGAAAATGAGGAAAAGGATGATGGAAATATCGACACCCAACATGGGTATGGCCGCCTTTGTGCGGGATGGTTGATTTACGTGTGCGCCTGTGGCTCTCGGGAACCCCTCGGTGAGCCGGATGACTGCTCAATGGTGAGTTCTCTGTCAGCACGCAGGCCTGCACTTGTTCCCTCTCCCTCAGGGAGGGGGTTGGGGTGAGGGAAGATCGGCTCTGCAACCCCCCTCCCCCCGATGCGGTGCCAGGGTGAACAGGATCTCATGCCAGGTTGACGCTGCTCGCCTGTGCCCCCTCGTCTCCCTCGCGCTCAACAAAGGTGACCAGGCTCCCCACAGCAAGGTCTCTAAACTTCCCTCCCAGGACGGCATTTTCGTGAAAGTAAACCTCCCGCCCGTCAAAATTCTCGAGAAAACCGTAGCCATCTTCGGGAAATATGCGCACAACACGACCAACGGGTTTCGTCTCCCGCCGCTTGACGTCCCCGCGCTGCCTGTCGGCAAATTCCTTGAGCTTCCGCTCTGCAACGTCAAAGGCATTGCAGATGGACACGTACAGATCCTCACCCGGTTCCCGCTTGACGATCACCTCACCTCCGGGAACGTTCAAATCGATACGAACATTGTAGAATACGCCCTTTCGCTGGCTTCGATGGGGCACCTCCACCATGACCCGGCAGGATATGATGCTGTCATGGAAGTTGTCGAGCTTTCCCGCTTTTTCATGGACCAGATCAACCATTTCCTCGGACAGGTCGACGTTTCTTGAAGTGATCTCCAAAGGTCCCTTCATCGTGCACCCTCCTCCCTATGCAGAAAAGACAACGGGAAAAACCTGCTCCCGACGTACGGGTGTAGCCCAGGGCTCACTGTTTGAGCCGAGTTATAACCTCGATCTTGGAATGAAGTGTCTTATGGACGGGGCATCTATCCGCTATTTGCCTGAATCGCTCCCTCTGTTCCCGGTCGAGATCGCCTTCCAGTTCAATCTCCCTCTCGATGACATCCACCATACCGGCTTCGGTCTCGCACTCCCTGCAGTCCTCAGCGTGAAGCTTCTGATGCCTCAGCCGAACCGTTGCCGATTCGAGGGGCCACTGCTTTCGGTCCGCATACATCCTGAGCGTCATGGAAGTGCAGGCTCCCAGGCTGGCCACCAGGTAATCGTAAGGATTCGGTCCCGTGTCCGATCCACCCACGGAAAGCGGCTCATCGGCCAGCAACCGATGTCCGCCAGCAATGATCTCAGTCTGGAACCCTCGCTTGCCCGTGCGAACCACCACCCGGTTGTCCATCAGATCTCGATGCTCCTTCTGCTCCCGGGGGAGATCCACGTACCTGCCGACCCATGCGGCCAGAACAGTGCCCGCATATTGTGAATCGCGCCGGTTCGAAAGAAGATGATCGGCATCATCCAAAGAGACAAAGCTTTTCGGGTGACGCGCCGCCTGAAAGATCCTGGCCGCGTTCTCGAGGGACACGATGGTGTCGCGCGGCGAGTGCAAGATCATCAAAGCCTTGTTCAGGTTGCCTATGGCGTCGTCCATCTTGACCTGTTCCAGGTCATCCAGAAACTGCTTTCTGATCAGGAAAGACCGACCGCCGATGTTGATCACCGCCTCTCCCCGCTCCCGGATCTCCTCCTTTGAGCTGCCGAGCGCCTTCCCCAGATCAGACGGATCAAATGGTGCGCCAATGATCGCAACAGCCTGAGCGGAAGGAATCCGGGAGGCTGCCTGGAGTACGGCGGCACCTCCCAGCGAGTGGCCGATCAACAGCCTGGGCGCTTCGAACTCCGACCTGAGAAAGTCCGCCGCCGCGATCAGATCCTCCACATTGGTACGGAAATTGGTCTGGGAGAAATCCCCCTCGCTCTCGCCCAGCCCTGTAAAATCAAACCGCAAAACGGCGATGCCCTCATTGGCCAGAGCACGATTGATGTTGAAAACCGCGTTGAAATTCTTGTTACACGTAAAGCAATGAGCGAAAAGCGCATAGGCCGCAGGCTTCTCATCCAGAGGCAGGTCGAGCCGAGCCGAAAGACGCTCCCCCTGAGCGTTCTTAAAGTCAAGCTTCAGGAACCGCATCTTCACATCTCCTTGATCAGGACTTCAGAGATCGTAGAACAGATCCAGCTCATTGAGCACTTCGCACCCGTTCTCCGTGATGCGCACCATGTTTTCCAGCCGTACGCCTCCGTATCCCGGAATATAGATCCCCGGCTCAACGGTCACAACCATATCCGCCTGCAGAACCGTGGGCTGACGCTTGCGCAGACCCGGCTTCTCATGGACAGCCAATCCCACTCCATGTCCCAGACCGTGTCCGAAAAGATCTCCATAACCGGCCTTGTCGATGATTCCACGAGCTACGGCATCCACGGCCACTGACTCCTCACCGGCATGAATCGCCTCCTGTGCTGCCAGCTGTGCCTCCCGGACGACCTTGTATATCTCGGACAGCCGGCTGTCGGGCCTGCCCGCGATCCAGGTTCGCGTCATGTCCGAGCAGTATTGTCCGAGTCTTGACCCCAGGTCGAGAATGACCGCATCGCCTTCAACGATCGCCCGATCGGTCGGAACCGCATGGGGCAGCGCCGCATTGGGTCCGCTCGCCACAATGGGAGGAAAAGAAACGGACCCTGCTCCGCCTTCCCGGATGCTCCTTTCAATTCTCCACGCTACATCCTTTTCCATCATGCCGATGTGCAGATCACTCCAAACCGAGTGCAGGACAGACTCCGTCAAATGGAGGGATTTCCGAATCAGCTCAATTTCATCGGCATCCTTGATGATGCGCAGCTCCTGAGTCAGGTCTTCCGAAGGCTTCATCCGTGCTGCAGGACGAGCCGAATGCAGAGCGCTTTCAACATCCTGATATCGCTTGAAAGTGAGATAGTCCTTCTCGAAACCCAATTGCTTCGTCTGAAGAGATGTAAACAGATCCGGAAGCACCTGTCCCGGCCCCTCGGTGTAAATCACCAGCTCGAAGTCGGGCGCCTCCGCTCTCGCTTCCTCCTGATACCGAAAGTCCGTCAACAGATACTGGCGGTCAGGGGCAATCAGAAGGTAACCCGAGCTTTCAATCAATGCGAGATCTTCTGCCTCATACCCGCTCAAATAATATCGGTTTTCAGGAACTGCAACCAGAAACGCATCGAGATCCTCCCGAACCATCAGCTCCCGAAGACGCGACAGACGTGCGAAGAAAGGGTCTCGCCCCATCATCATCCCCCTTTTTGTGGTCTTCCTCCAGTCAACGATCACCTACGCCTAAACTAATACACCTGCGCCCCCCGAGGAAGCCGAGGTCCCCGCACCATGCATGGGGCACGCATGTTCTGGGCCCCGCAGGGTCAATCATCGGAATATCCGGGAAGTCATGCAGGTATGCAACGCGGCAGATCTTGGCTGACCCCTCATCGATTGGCGGTTTTGATCATACCTGAGTCAATCCGTGGTCCCCCTGGTGTGGCGGCACCCAATCATGCAACGGCATTCAAAGACCTTCCGTTTCTATAATAAGGGCGACTGATCGCATTTGCGAGGCGTTTCAAACCATGAGACACGGTCGGATAGCCTGTCATTGAGGGAGGTCACGATGCCGCCCCGCGCTCCTGCACGAAGCGCGGCCTCATCCGGGCAGCTTGCATCGCTTCGTGAAGGATAAGAGATTCTTTCATGTCCTGTGCATGCTATTGATTTATGGTCGGAGGAGAAGCTATCTTTATGTGGCAAAGCTCGCCTGCTCTCCGTCGGCTCAACCTCCGGCCGGGACAGGCGCTCTGTTTGCCCCTGAAAGGGTCTTCGCGAGCCATCGCCTTTTGGGCATTGCATGATATATCGAGACTCGACGTTATCACGGTTCCCAACGCCAGGAGTAGATCCGCCATGTTTGCCAGAATGCTGGTACTCAGATTTCCCAAGCAAATCGTCGATCAACCGATCATCACGAATCTCGTTCGTGACTACAACCTCAATTTCAACATTCTGAAAGCGCAGATCTATCCTCGAAGGGAGGGCATCGTCGTCCTCGAGCTCCAGGGAACCAAAGAAGATTACGACCGCGGCCTTGCCTACCTGAAGGAGACCGGGGTCGAAATCGAGCCGGTAGCCCACGGGATTCGGCGCGATAACGAGCTGTGCTACCAGTGCGGAGCCTGCACAGCCGTTTGCCCGACCCACGCACTCCACATCAAACGTCCCGAAATGGAGGTCCTGTTTGAATCGGAGCGCTGCAGCGCCTGCGAGCTCTGCGTGAAGGCATGCCCCGCCCGGGCCATGATTGTGACCTTCGATCGCCAGCTGGTCGCGTGAGGTTCTCCTTGATGGCCAAGAATCTTCCTTGCCCGATGCCGTTCACGGACTGGATCATCGCAGCTGATCGGCGGACTGCCCCGTCATGGCGCGAATAGCCGTTGCCATGAGCGGGGGGGTGGACAGCCTTCGGGCTGCATCCCTGCTTCAGGAAATGGAGCATGAAGTCTTCGGCCTTCATATGCGCTTGCTGCCCCGTTCAGGGGGCGGGCGAAGGTCGGACGAGGAAACCCTCGAGATTCGAGAGCAGTCGGTTCGCTCACTGGCATCGCATCTGGGAATCTCCCTGACGATCGTGGACTGCCGCGATCTTTTCGAGATGGAAGTGATCCGGCCCTTTCTTGAGGCCTACCGAAGAGGCCTCACCCCCAACCCGTGCGTCCGCTGCAATCCCAGGGTCAAATTCCACCTCATCCTCCAAGAGGCTCTGAAACGGGGAGCAGACTGCATAGCCACGGGTCACTACGCGAGAGTCTCACCTCCGAAAGATCCCTCAGGCCGATACCGCCTCCTTCGCGGACGAGATTCCGCCAAAGACCAGTCTTACTTCCTTTTCGGCCTGTCCCAGGACCAACTGGCGAAAACCTGCTTCCCCCTCGGTGATCACTGCAAGCAGGATGTCCAGCGTTGGGCAGAATCGTTGAATCTTGGTGGCAGGATCCCCGAGGAAAGCCAGGAAGTCTGCTTCATCCCCAAGGGGGGATACCGGGAATTCCTCCTGGAGCGCCATCCTGCGGACATTGACAGCTCAAGGGGCTCCATCGTGGACCGGGAAGGAAGGGTCCTTGGGGAGCACAAAGGCCTTTTTGCCTACACCATCGGCCAAAGGCGCGGGCTCGGCATTGCATCCGACGCCCCCCTGTACGTCATCGAGCTGGATGTCTCTGCCAATACAGTCCGAGTGGGAAGCTCGCAGGACCTGGACTGCGCTGAATTCAACGTCGCGGGGGTCAACTGGGTCTCCATTCCCCCTCCCCCATCCAATTCAACCCTGCCCTGCTCGGTGAAGATCCGTCATCAACATCAACCTGCATCCGCCCAGCTCACACCCCTTCAACAGGACCGGGTGCGGGTCGCCTTCGAGATCCCACAACGCGCCGTCACTCCCGGGCAAGCTGCCGTCTTTTACGACGGCGCCGTTCTCCTGGGAGGAGGTATCATTGAAAAGTCCGATTCACCCCGCAGCATCGCATAGGACCGTAGCCCTGGACACCCTGGGATGCAAGGTCAACCAGGTCGAATCGTCCTATTTTCTCGAGACCCTCCAGGAGGCCGGCTACATCATTGCATCCCCCCGCGAAAAGGCCGACTTGACCATCATCCACAGTTGTGCCGTCACAGCACGGGCCAGCTTCGAAACGCGCCAGCTGCTCCGCAGGGCTCGTCGCCGGAATCCGGATGGGCTCGTCGCCGTTGTGGGCTGCAACGTCCATCTCGAAGCGGAACGCATGGCCTCCGAAGCATTGGCCACTCATATCCTCGGGAACGAGGAAAAGTTCGACCTGCCTCGATGGATTGACGAGCCCGGAACATTCCATACTCCCTGCGTGGCCGTCTCCGTCCCGAGGGAGATCCAGGGATTCCGGGAGATTTTCGTACGGAGGATGGCCATCGGTCGCACGCGCGCGGTTCTCAAGGTGCAGGACGGCTGCGACGCCTTTTGCTCCTACTGCATCGTGCCCTACACGCGAGGATGCAGCCGGAGCCTTCCGATGAAATCCGTCCGTCGGCAGCTCGACCGATTCATCGCACAGGGATTTCGGGAGGTCGTATTCTCCGGGATCCATCTGGGACAATGGGGACGGGACCTCGCGGACGGCGGGAGCCTCGCGTCCCTCATCCGGCAGATGAAGCCGGAGGGACTGCCCGAGCGCATACGACTCAGCTCCCTGGAACCCCAGGAGTGCAACGAGGAGCTCATCGGAGAGCTTCGAAGCACCTCCGGGCTCTGCCCTCACTTCCACATCCCGCTCCAGAGTGGAGATGACGAGATTCTGAAGGCCATGCACAGGCCTTACGGGTCCAGTCTTTACCGCGGTCTCCTCCAACACCTTCACGAGATGTTTCCCGACGCAGCGCTCGGCGCCGACGTGCTGGTCGGGTTTCCCGGTGAGTCGCCATCCCGGTTCGAAAACACCCTGCTCCTCCTGAGGGAGCTTCCCCTCACCTATCTCCACGTTTTCCCGTTTTCCGCGCGCCCCGGTACCCGTGCATCCACGCTCAAAGGCAGGATCGACGGACGGACTGTCAAGGCCAGGTGCAGGGTCCTCAGGGAATTGGGCGCTGAGAAGCGCCGTTCCTTTGCAGAACGTTTCATCGGGCGGGAGCTTGAAGTGCTGGTGGAGAAGAGGGTACCGGGGGGCCATCTCTGGCAGGGGACTTCCCGCAACTATTTGAAGATCACTTTTGCAGCCTCGGAGGAGCTGGAGCCGGGGGGGGAGGTTTGGGTTCGTCTTCTGGAAGTCAACGGTCAGGGCCTTCACGGCGAAATGGTGGCGCCATGATCCACACATCGCGACTCCGTCGGCCTCTCGGCCACACTGCCTTTCACGAAGGCTCGGATTGCCCTGCCGGCGGAAGCCGCTACCCAGATTCATCCCTCAGCCGGGCCGCTCGTCCCCGCACATTCCGGAGAACCCACCGGGAGGGTGATCAGGACCTCGGTTCCCGATCCCACCGCGGAGCTGATGGTGACATCTCCGCCATGGTCACAGACGATCCGGTACACGGTGGTGAGCCCGAGACCGGAGCCGCGGGTTTTCGAGGTATAAAAGGGTTCGAACACATTGGGAAGATTCTCGGATGCAATGCCCACTCCGGTGTCACGAAAAAGTACGCTGAGACCATCCCTGCGCCCCGTCACAGTGACCTCGACCTTCCCCCCTTCGGGCATGGCCTCGATCGAGTTCTCGAACACATTGCGGAAAGCCAGCTCCAGCAGCCTCTCATCCGCCCAGATCGGGGAAAGGCCCTCTTCCGCGTGCACATCGACGGCAACACCTCGCCGGGCCAGGGACTCCCGGTCGCCATCCACGACGTTTCCCAGGATCTCCATCACATCGACCCGGCGTACCATCGGGGTGGGAAGTCTGCAGAAACTTTCGATATCCGCCACCATGTGCTCGAGACGCTCCGCCTCGGCCAGGATGACATCGAGCCATTTGAGGGCGGACTCGGAAAGCGCCAGCTCCTTTTTGAGCCGCCGCGCAAAGCCGCCAATGACCATGACCGGGTTCCTCACCTCATGGGCCACCCCCTGCGAGAGCCGGCCCAGGGCGGCCAGCCTCTCAGCCCGAACCAGCTTCTCCTGGGTGGATTTGAGCTCACAGGAGGTGAGCGAGTATCGCTCGCTCAGCCGCTCGTAGAGTCTCGCATTCTCTATGGCCGTGGCGATCTGGTTCGCCAGAACGGTGAGGATCTCCTGATCGTCTTCATTGAACTGCCCGCCGTTCCTCTTGTTCAAGACCTGAATGACTCCCCTGAGCATTCCTCGATAGACCATGGGCACACAGAGGATCGAACGCGTCCGGAATCCCGAGTGATCGTCAACGTCCGGGTTGAACCGCGGATCCCGGGATGTGTCCGGGATGATCAAGGGCTGCCCCGTCTGGGCTACCCACCCGGCAATGCCTTGCCCGATCCCGAGCCTCACCTCCTTGATGCGCTCGGCGGCATCCCCCAGCGCGAGCCTGAAGAAAAGCTCCCCCTTATCGGCATCGAGCTCGAAGATGGAGCTCGCTTCAGCGTTCATGAATTCCTGGACGCATTTCATCGCGTGGCCAAGCACGCTCTGGATGTCCAGGGATGAATTGATCAACGCGCTGAGCTCAACGAGGGCCGCCAATTCCTTGGGTCTCTTCCCTTCCATATTCATGGCGCATCCGCTTTCAGATTGATCACAACTGAGGTCATTGAAAATCCCCCCAATCCGGCCCGGTGAATGCGAGCTCATGTCCTCCGACGCCATAGACCCCAGGACCACCCTGCGTTCAAAACGTCATCGCGCTCAAGCTGTAACCCGCTAAAACCAATGAAAAACTGGTCCAGAATGCAGATGGTGCTTGCACCGGATTGTGGCTCGTGTACCATGCAGCGCCTGAATTGTCCCCATGGTCGACTGCAGCCTGAATAGACTCAAAGACCGTTGGACTGGAGAAGGAGGGAATCATGTCGTCTAAGGGCACAGCAGACATCGATCGCCTCAAGGAGGAACATCAGATCTACTCGGATCTGGCCAGGACCCTCACTTCCACCCTGGACCTTTCCGAAGTGCTCCAGATCATCATGAACAAGGTGAAGACCCTTCTGAAGCCCCAGAACTGGTCCCTGCTCCTCGTGGAGGAAGACGGCCTCCACCTGCGCTTTGAAATCTCCGTGGGGCAAGGTGCGGAGTCGCTCCAGGGAAGCCGCCTCAGGGTTGGCGAAGGCATTGCCGGCTGGGTGGCTCAGAGCGGAGAAAGCGTGCTTTTGGCAGATGCACGCAACGACCGGCGATTCTGCAGCCGATTCGATGAAGCCTCCCGCTTCACCACCCGATCCATCATCTGTGTCCCCATGACCATGGGAGGGCGCGTTGTCGGCGTGATCGAGCTCATCAACCGGATGGAAGAAAGAGGGTTCACCGATCTCGACATGCGCGCCCTGGAAACCCTTGCGGAGTATGGAGCCATCGCCATCCATAACGCGGCCCTGTTCAACCGGGTTCAGCGGCTTGTGATCACCGATGACCACACCTCCTTATACAACACCCGGCACCTCTATGACACCCTGGATCGTGAGATTTCCCTCGCCCGCCTCCACGGCCATGAAGTGTCCATGGTCTTCTTTGACCTCGACCGTTTCAAACGGGTCAACGACTCCTATGGTCATCTCTGCGGGAGCAGAGTCCTGCGCGAGATCGGTCACTTGCTTCAGGGACGGGAACAGCCCGGAGTGATCCCTTTCCGATACGGTGGGGATGAATTCGTCGTGCTTCTGCCGGGCTTGACCAAGGAGGAAGCGGTGGCATTCGCCCAAGACCTGCGGGGGCTCATCAAGGAAACGACCTTCCTGGTGGAGGAGGGACTCCGCCTGCACATCACGGCCTCCTTCGGCGTGGCCTCCTACCCGAGAGATGCACAGGACAAGGCCGGCCTCCTGAGGTTCGCCGATATCGCCATGTACCGGGTCAAGGAATCCACGCGCGACGCCGTCGCCGCAGCGTAGCTTTGAGCGGGCGAAAGTGTCTTCTCCCCCGCTTTACCCTTGGCGTTTCGAGCGTTCCAAATCCGCCCAGCACTTGAGCCCGAAGAGGGGACGAGTCTTTTTGATGGCCGAAACGACGGCCCTCTCCATGACCCTGGCCGAGAGCAGACCGAGAACGCTCAAGTCCACTGCGACATGCCCCGTCCCCATGGTGAACACGGGGTGTCCCCGTCGAACATGGAGTGGGCAGGCCGCAAGGTTCTCGCGTAGCCGTTCTGGGCCATGGAGGCCAATTTGGTCGCCTGGGATTTGGTCAGTTTCGCATTCGTGGCGACGATTCCGATCGTGGTGTTGCCGGCAAACAGGTTCTTTGGGTCAGCGTAGGACTGAATCATGACTGCCTCCGTGTCGACCAGTTCCGTCAGGTCTTCGTTCAAGAGGCCTGCCAGTCGCTCTCCCGTCTCGGGATCGATCACATCACCGAGACAATTGACGGCGACAAGTGCACCGATCTTCAAGGCGCCCACCTGAATGGCATGACAGCCAAGACCGCTTTTCATGGCCCTTCCCATGCCCAGTATCTTTCCCACCGTTGCACCGGCTCCAGCGCCGACGGTCCCCTCTTCACAAGCCCGATTGGCGGCATTCAAGCACGCCTGATAACCCATTTCCTTGTCCGGTCTTATTCTGCAGTCCCCAATGGTCAGATCGAACAGGACCGCCCCGCATACAATCGGGACCCGGGCGACCTGAACCTCAAAGCCGACGTTCCTCTCCTCCAGGTACTGCATCGCTCCGGAGGCGGCATCAAGACCGAATGCGCTGCCTCCCGCCAGTACAACCGCATGGATCTGCTCCACCAGGTTCACGGGATTGAGCAGGTCGCTTTCGCGTGTTCCCGGCGCCCCGCCCCGGACGTCGATTCCAGCCGTCGCTCCCTTTTCGCAGATGACCACCGTGCACCCCGTGCCGGCATCCAAATCCTGTGCATGCCCTACTTCTATATCATCGATGTCGGTGAAGGCTATTGGCTGCATGCAGATCCTCCCATCCTTAAACGTGCAGGATTCCATCCCGGTTTCTTCGAGCCCAATTGGGACGCTCATGAAGGTTGATGGCGAAGCCGATCTTAAAACGGCCAGGATCGTGATCCGGTTCCAGGTGCAGGAGGTGGAAGACTCCCTGCTCGGCAATAGTGGTGTGGTGGCCATCTTCGTCAGCCGCGCTACTGAGCACAGGAAACTCGGAGCATTTCCTGCAAGTCGGCTAAGGGACTCCGGAAAGCGTACGTAGACTACGTTGCAGAAAGACGCCTGACTCGCAACTCCCCTCTGCGCTGTTCCGCCAGCCAGAGATCGTACTCTACCTGCTGGTTGAGCCAGCTCTCTGCGGTGGTATCGAAGGCAATGGAAAGCCTTATGGCCATTTACGGGCTTATCCCTGTACGGCCGTTGAGAATACTTGAAAGTGCCTTCAGGCTTACACCCAAAGCTGCGGCTGCTTCGGTTACCGACAGTCCCAGTGGCTCCAGACATAGTTTCTTTATGATTTCTCCAGGATGGGGAGGATTATGCATCTGCATTTCACACTTCAGTGATGGTCCTCGTAGTCTGCTGCATCGGCATCTTTGCCGACGAAACGAAAGGTGACACGCCAGTTGCCGCTCACTTTGACTGCCCAATCACCCGGGCGATCACCGCTAATCCCATGAAGACTCATACCAGGGAGATTCATATCCTGAGCACAGTTGGAGGCGTGAAGTTGGCCCAGGATCAGTCGCAGCCTTTCGGCATGCTTTGCCTGAATGCCAGCCTTGTTTCCGCTTGTGAAGAAACGCTCCAGTCCTTTGTGTCTGGATCCTGTGATCATGCCGGCACTGGAGCATGGGTGGTCCAGGTTATAGGGCCCTAACGCCGAATTCAGCGGCGCCAGGCTTTATCGGCGTCCGCTGGAACGAAAGTCCGGCCCTTCACTTGGGGTAGTCACTGCTTCTCAATTATCTCTTTCAAATCTGCATCGAGCATCTCCCACAGGTGAGGGTGGCTTTCCACCAAACGGGCAATGTCGCCAAGGTCTTTTAGTCTCTTACTTTGCCTTCTTTCAGTATCTCGCCAGGCTTTGATCTTGCCGCACAATGTGTCTTCCAGAGACGCAACGCGCATAAGAATTCCGTGTATATCTGCTGGAACGGACCGGTTCGGGAAGTCTTTATAGAAAACTTCCGTGCTCAACTGAATACTGACTTTGGAGCGGCCTCGGAAATTGATTGACCATGGAAAACGTTCAGATCTGAATCCTGCTTCCTCAAGAATTTTCGTGACAAGCTCCACTGATTCTGCCGCAACGACAAAATCAACATCTTGAGTGACCATCGCTTCAGCTGCCCAGTGGTTGACAGCTATGCCTCCGATTGCACACCATGCAAGATCTGCTCGTTCAAGACAATCGACCAAACGCATGACATCGTCTGTGCCACCTGCCGTCTGCCAGTCATAGAACTGCTTTGGGGTCATACTGTATCCTTGATCGCCCTTTGTTTATGGCCGAACGCAAAAGTTTAGCAGCGGCGCCAGGGGACGAGAAGAGAAAAGGAACCATGTGTTCACGCCGTCTGCTGGAGCGAATTGTTAGAGCATCTTGGCAGCTACTGATATGCGTCGCTTCGATGTCGTACGGCTATAATATCCACCTGTTGGGTCCGATCATACAAACCATACAGCAATTCCCGGAGCGCCTCTGGGGTGGCTTGAATACAGGAGTCTTGCTCTGGGCTTTCGTAAGAAAGCGAACCGAGTTTCGGTCTTCTCCTCATTGTTTTCCAAGAATACCACATGTAGCATTTCACTTTTTCTGGACAAACGCCTTCGAGTTCTCTATGGTAGAGGCCCATGGAAGAACGAAGGCAACCAGCGCCCCCAGGAGGGAGAATCCGTAAGCACCTGTGTGCGGACGCCATGCTCGCCATACTCCACCGGTGCTTTCTCCACCTGAAGGACCCGTGCAAAGGGACCCCTGTCATCACTCTCCATGATGGGCTCATGTCCGCCTTTGCGATGTTTTCTCTCAAAGACCCATCTCTTCTGGCCTTCGACCGGAGAAGAACCGCTCAGGCACACAACCTCAAATCGATTTACGGCATCGGCCAGATTCCCTGCGTTACCCAGATGCGCACCCGACTCGACGAGGTCCATCCCGACGAGCTGCGCCCGGCGTACAAATCGCTTTTTCCGGAGTGCTCAGCGCGGCAAGGCCCTGGAGAAAATGGCCTTCATGGGACGCTATTACCTGATTCCCCTCGACGGGACCGGCTACTTTTCGTCCACCAAGCTCCACTCTCCCGCCTGTCTCGAAAAGACATGCTCGAAAACCGGCAAAATCGCCTATCACCTGCAGGCTCTTGGAGCCGCCATCGTCCACCCAGACTCCAAAATCGAGAACATTCGCGGGGTCACACCTACACATTTCACATTGTCAAGTGTGTAGGTATGACCCCAGTCTCCGTGCATTTCACATTGTCAAGTGTGTAGGTGTGACCCCAGTCCCCGCTCTGACACGGGCCGAGGCATCAACCCTATGACCCACGAGCGAGTAGTCACCCAGTGTCATCTTCTTGATTTGCCGCAGCTTCACAGCCTCTTTGAGGACGGATTGTGATAAGCTTAGAATAGGAACGGCATTAAAGAATGCCTCAAAGCAGACACGTTCCAGGTCTGTGAGGCGATGATAGCCAAGCACTTCCACATAGCTGACAGCCGAGACTGCCGGTGCATGTTGAGCGACAAACTGGCGTAGAGCAACATGCTCTGATTGGGCAGCATATATGATGATATTGCTGTCGATGAGCATCAGATCTCCCGATCTGGAAGAGAACGATCCTGCCCAGGCTCTCGCTGCCAATCTGCCGGATGCTTTATTTCAGGCAAGGCATTAATGCCAGCGAGTTGTTCCAGTGCTGTAGCCATATGTTGACCTCTTTCAGCCTTCGTTGTGTGATCCGGCGTTTAATCCAGGAGAGTGACATAGACGGCTACAGCATGCTCTGATGGTAGATGCTTTGGAGCGTCCGCACTCCATTCGAGACGATCACCCTTAAGAACAGCTTTGTATGTTCGAAGCGTAATACACTCTCTTATTTCGTCTTGGGTTCACCTGACAACGGAATCCCGTGCTTTTGTTCTGCAGTATACAGCACGCAACGGCCAAATGCTATTGGAACCGGTGCTGCAAGGGTGCATGGGCTAACGCCTGAGGTAACCGGCGAGCAGCCACGCAGGCAGGCCTTCCATCGCGCTGACATACTTGCCGTGTGGTTGCTCGTCCGGTTGACCGACTGGTTGAACTAAGTAACTATCTCAGAATCCCTTCAGTGCGCAAAGCCTGCGGAACCAAAGTAGAGCGCAGGCCAGTTGGATCAA
>CAZLCS010000046.1:0-47431 GCA_964557955.1 uncultured Syntrophobacteraceae bacterium | reverse complement strand
GAATGCGAGCATCATGATCTTCACAAAGACCATGCTGAGGTATTGCTTTCCGAGGCCGTAGTTGTGCTCGAAGTTGTAGCCCTGATTTTTCAGGGTGTTGAAGGTCTCATTTTCGATCTTCCAGCGGGCGCGGCCGGCCCGCATGATGCGATAGACATTGGCCTTGGTGATGGCAATGTCGGTGACCCAGGTGAACCGGATCTTTTGATCGCCAGTCACCTGCCAGTATTCGAGGAGGTTGACCCGGACGTCCTTATGGGATGCATTGATGGGAAGTCCGTTCACCCAGTGAAAGTAGTGAAAACGATCGCGGTGATGCGGATCCTCGAGAATCAACTCATCACCTTCCCCCCTACGGCGAGCTTGATCGAATTGAGTGAAGAGATGAGCGTGGTCGCTCTCCTTGACGCAGAAAATAAAATGGTAGCCCAGGTCCTGAATGAAGCGGATGTAAGGGCCGTTGGGGCTGATGGCGTCATGGGTGACGACGATATCGAGATGGGGGTGCTCCGCTTTGAATTGCCTGAGAAACCGCCTGCTGGCGTTGAGCTCGTAGTCTTTTTTGGTCGCGCCGTCTTGCTGGGAGATGATCTCCGGAATGAGGGGAATGACTTCCTTGCGCTCCGGATGAACGATGGCTGCGCCGACCGCCTGGAGGTAGTAGGCAGTCTTGCCCCCGGAGGTCTTCTTCTGGAGACACTGATCGGAGAACAGCTTCTCCGATGAGAAGTAGCCCGTTCCGTCCATGGGCAGGAGATAGCCCTCTTCCAGGTAGCGCATCTTCTCAAGAGCCTTGCCTCTCTGGAGGGCGTTGAAGACGGTGTTGTGAGAAGAGTGCAGCTCATCTGGCGGCACCGGGTCGAGTATGGTGCGCATCTGAGTGTCGCACGGGATCGTCGCCAGCTTGTAGATGGTTTTGAGATTGGTTGGCTGCTCCACCCGGCGCTTATCGAATTGGAGTAAGGAAGGGTCCTTGAGAGAAAACATGGCGAAGGCGGCCATCAGGGCATCTTCCATGGGGATTTGAGCTTTCCCCTTTCGGGTTTCACCGACTTGCTCGAAGGAGTCCCGGACAGTTCTGATGAGCGCATCCGCACTCAGATGCTTGCGCACCGTGGTGCTGAGGGCTTTGTCCTGCTCGATCTTCTTGTGTCGGTGAAATTGTCTTTGGCTCATGGAGCCTTACCATACAGGGCTCCAAGCGGTTTGTCCAGTTATGAGTGAAGGCCGTCGCGAAATTTTCCGCCGGCTGTGCTGGTGGTCAACATTTCTTCACCGCGTTTACGAAAGGTCGCAGCCCAAAGCCTTCAAATAAGCCGACGCAGAGATGCTCCGGGAATTGCTGATGGATTACACCTGCTTATGCCAATGGGTGGGACGCTCGCGGGGAGAAGTCTACCACAAACGTTACTTGCACCAAACAGTCTCCAATGCCCGGGCGTGCCACTCTGCTCAACAGCCTTGAAAAACCCGCGCCAGACCTTCAAATAAAACATGCGGACAGTTTGCCAGGATTATGAATCCCGAGCATCTGGGTGAGCGTAGAATATGATCTGGGCCTGCTGCTGTTTTCTGCGACCAGGGTTTTGAGCATCAGAAAACATCAGAACATCTCGCACTTCAACAAGCTCGATCCCCGTTGAGGAGCGGGGCTCTCCACCATTGCACTGAAGCTGCGCACTGCGTCGCGCTCCGAACGGCCTCGGGATCACTGGGGATTTCTTCGCTTTGTTCGCTTACTTCGCAGAAAGTCTGTTGCCATGGGCCATTAAAGGTTGTTCCAATGCCTCCGCGCGCTGAACCCGCGACGCCATTTATCGGCAAGACCGTATGGATGCTCCATTACTATCGGCTATTCAACCTCCCGTGGGAGAACCGCAGGGTTCTCGCCCTTGAGCCGCAATCGACCTCCTTCGGTTTCCTTGAATTTTCACGTCACAGGTTGGAAATAGGGTTGGAAATTGAATTTCACGTTTAGGCTCGAAGGCTGAAGAGCGTCTCTAAGATGGCTTGGGGATTACATCTGAGTTCAGAAAAAAGGTGGAGCGGGAGACGGGCTTCGAACCCGCGACCCTCAGCTTGGAAGGCTGATGCTCTAGCCAGCTGAGCTACTCCCGCCCATGAATGAAGTGGTCTTTAGCATGTGTCGGGGGTGCTTTTCAATTGAAAAATAGGGCCGCCTCCATTAAGTAAGTCAATGCCAGCGTGCATCTGCCGTGGTTTTGCGACATGGGGCGTCCCCTGCAGGCATGAGCAATACGCTTGATTCAACAGCATTGGCAGGCGGGGGAGACGCAGACGCGTGGCACACGTTGCCGCAGGTCTCGCTCTTGCGCATATGTACTCCGAGAGGACTGGCTTTCAACGGGAAGGGGAAATCATGGTCAAGCTGTACGACGATCTGGCCAGCCAGGTCAACATGTTGGAGATCTTCAAAGCCCGTCGCAACGTTGAGGATGTCCTCAAGCCCACTCACCTCACTTATTACAAGAGACTCTCGGATGAGCTGGGAGCTTCCATCTACCTCAAGCACGAAAACCATCTCCCCACAAACTCGTTCAAAGTCCGAGGCGCAGTGAATTTCATGGCTCAGCTCACGCCGGACATCCAGCGAAGCGGCATTGTCGTCGCCACCCGCGGCAACCACGGCCTGGCCGTTGCGTGGGCTGCTCAAACAAAGGAGGTCTTCTGCAATGTGGTGGTTCCCGAAGGCAACGATCCCGAGGTCAGTGCCCAGATCATCTCCTATGGGGCGCAGGTCATCGAGCGGGGTGCCGATTTCTACGAAACGCAGGACTACTGCGAGGAGCTATCTGAAAAAACTGGATATTATTATTTGAGGCAGGGATCCGATCCTCTTCTGCTGACGGGCATCGCCACCATGGGACTCGAAATATTCGAGGAACTCCCCGACGTCGAAGTCATTCTGATGCCCATCGGCGGAGGCACCGGCTGCGCGGCTCTGGCCAAAGTCGTCCAGGGAATCAACCCCAACGTGAAGATCATTGGGGTGCAGGCTCAGCGCATGCCTTCCTTCTACGAATCATGGAAGCAGGGGAAGAAGGTGATCGTGCCCCCGGCCGCCACCGCTGCCGACGGGCTTGCGGCCCGAACCGTTTTCGAGATCCCTTACCTCATCCTCAAGGACGTGATCCACGACGTGGTGCTTCTCAACGAGGAAGAGCTCGAGGAAGGCGTGCGCCTCGCCCTGCGTTACACGCAGAACCTCGCAGAAGTCGCCGGAGCTGCGGCCCTGGCGGCCACATTCAAGATCAGGGAGCAGCTGGCCGGGAAGAAGGTCGTGGCGGTGATGACGGGCGGAAACATCAGCCTCAGCCGTTTGACCGACATTCTCCGCTCGTCGTGAGGTCCCCGGGATCGGCAGTTGCGTCCGGTTCCATTCCATTGGGCCCGGTCAGGTCTTTCGCCTGGCTTCCACGACGACTCGATCCGCCCCGTCCTTTTCCGTGAGCAGGACATTGACCAACTCGCTTTCGAGGGTATCGAGCTCCACTCCCACATACTGCCCACAGATTGGGAGCTCTCTGTGGCCACGGTCCACCAGAACCGCTACCTGGACCCGTTTGGGTCGACCGTAGTCCACCAGTGCATCCAGTGCCGCCCGAATCGTGCGGCCTGTGTAGAGGACATCGTCGACCAGGACCACTTCTCGATCGTCAATGGGAAATGGCAGTTCAGTGGCCTGCACGACGGGCTGTGTGTGGAGCCGGGTCCAGTCGTCGCGGTAGAGAGTGATGTCCAGAGTGCCAACGGGAAGGCTGACCTGATAACGTTCCTCGATCAAATCCCTCAGGCGTTTCGCCAGGAAGACTCCGCCCGTGTGAATCCCCACGAGCACCAGGCTTCCCGCATCGCCGGCCTCATCGTGTATCTCTGCAGCGAGTCGTTCGAGTGTCTGTCGAATCTCCTCGCTTTCCATCGCAATTCGACTGCCGATGTCGTTCATGATGCTTTCTGCTCCCCCACCAGATCACCGGTTCATCATGCAAAAAACAAAAGGGGCGCTCTCAAGCGCCCCTGCAGGTATTCGACACTCACCTTTTTTTGGGCGACGCGGGTCAAACGGAATCCATTTCAGCTCGCTTTTCGTGAATCAACTCTCCAGCCTCCTTTGACAGGATCTTCAACGGCCGCAATGCCCATGTTCCGCTCACATCAAAAGAGCCTCTTTACCCAAACCAGGCTCAGATTGTTGTTCATGTCGTACTTGCAGAACCGCTCAATCCCCAGACAGTCCGAAGAGTGTTTCAGATCGAGAAGCCGATCGAAGTCTTTCTCGATAACGATGTTACAGAAATCCACCGGAATGGTGCGCACGAAATTCAGCTCTTCCTCGTTCCAAAGTTCTTCGGCGATATCGCCGACTCCCACTTCCAGGGCCTGCTGGCCGCACACCTTATAGCAGGCGCCACAGCTGCAGCGATGGATAGAGTCGAAATCCGTGGGAACGGCATGCCCGGTCTCACAGAACGGACAAACGATGATGTGAGTGTTGATGGCTCTCCGAAATTTTCGCATAAGCCCTGCCCGCAATTTGCTATTCGTCATCTTGACCTCATTCAATCCCGAACCCCCCCTCTCAAACCTGAAAAGATATTGAGCTTCCGTATGCACAGCCTGCGCCACATCCCGAACGCATTGAATTCTCATCCATCGATTCGTCAAGCGCCTGAACGATCCCGCATCGGCCTTCAAGTCTTCATAAACACAAACAAAAATAGGTGTGAAGTGTCTTCTTGCGGCGCATCCACACCCTGCCGATGAAGTTCTGATCCAGCAATCAAGTTTGTACTTTGGCCAAAATATAATGCCTTTTCCGTTGAATTCCAACGCTAACTTTGACATAGACGAGAACAACGGCCCTTCGGACGCTCCGCGGGGCTGCGAACCCGAAACCTTGGAGAAGACTGCCTGCGATGCCGCCCAAGAAGAGTCCCACCGCCGCCGAGAAAGGTCCCTCACGCGAGATCCAGGAGAAGGTCCGCCATATTCTTCCCCTTTTGGATGAGCTCTATCCGAAGGCTCGGTGTTCACTGGATTTCAAGGATCCGCTTCAGCTTCTGGTTTCGACCATCCTTTCGGCTCAGTGCACCGACGAGAGAGTGAACCAGGTTACCCCCTCGCTCTTCAAGAACTACCCGGATGCAAAAGCCTACGCCGAAGCTTCCCTCGAGGAGCTGGAGGAGGCCGTCCGGTCTACGGGGTTTTTTCGGAACAAGGCCAAAAGTATTCAGGCCTGCTGTCGCATCCTCCATGAGCGTTTTGGGGGCGAGGTTCCCGCAAGCCTGGACATGCTGGTGGAACTGCCGGGCATCGGCCGAAAAACCGCCAATGTGATCCTGGGAAACAGTTTTGGAATTCCCGGGATTGTGGTGGATACCCACGTGGGCCGCGTGACGCAGCGGTTGGGGTTGACGCAGCACAAAGATCCCGAAAAGATCGAATTCGACCTGATGGCCATCCTTCCCAGGGACCATTGGGTCAAATTTTGTCACCAGATCATCCTCCATGGGCGCCAAATTTGTCAGGCGCGCAAACCGCGCTGCGAGATCTGTCCACTGAGGCCGCACTGCAATTATGGGCAGCAGCAGGCCTGAGAGTGTTACGAGAGGCCGACCCTCGGATCGGACAGACTGGTTTCCGGTTGGAGGTTTCCGGTTTCGAGTCGGGTCATGGTCGTCTGAGTGGTCCAGGCGGGGCAAGGGGCATGAGCGATAAGGCCATAGGATTTTGGTCGACTGACGCGGAAATTGCCGGTCGGAGCCTGCCTGGAAGAATCCTGACCGATTCAGGTGATCATGAGCTCCCGGAATCTCTCCCGCTCTGAATGGAGGGCAAGGATCCGACCGGTTTCCGAGGCGCGGCTCCAGACCACCGGCGAGACCGAGCCGGAAGGGGAATCGCCGTAGGCGGCGACGATCTGGGCGGCCAGTTCCAGGTCTTCGGCTGTCCAACGGCTTCCCAGGATAAGGCCCGTGGGGCCCGGGTAGTGGAGCGCTCGCAAAAGGGTGTCGTTCGAACCTGCGAGGCTTTCGAGCTTTTCGTTGTCCTTCAGGTCCCTTCCCAATATAAGAAATGTCGTTGGGGAAATTTTGAAATGACGGCCCCACTTCAGGATCTCCACTTCGTGCGGTCCGGCTTCCGGATAGCATTCAAAGAGCAGACGCAATTTCCTGGCGAAGCCTCCCTTGGTCAGCAGACAACCGCCGCCGGGTTGAGGATAGTCCCGTATGCCGTAGCGCTCGGCGAGAGCCATCTGACGTTTGCGGCCACGGCCTGAGATATCCAGCAGGCGTGACCGATCGACCAGACCTTCAATCTCTGGAATAGTGGGTTCGAGCAGCCTGGCGCTGAGGGGTCTCAGAACTCTTCCCGGGTAGCCGGCGAGCTTTTCGACGCTTCGAAGGGAGTCGCGTCGCTGGCTCATGGGACGCTGCCCCAGCACCTCCCCGGTGAAAAGGAAATCCGCGCCCTCCCCTTCCATGATGCGGCCCGCTTCCCTCAACATGAGCGCATGGCAATCGATGCAGGGATTCATGTGCTGTCCGAATCCGTAGACCGGGTTTCGCAGCATCGCCAGGTGCTTTTCCGTCAGGTCGATGATTCGAACCGGAATTCCCAGCACCTGGTCCAGCCGCGTTCCGGACTTCAATCCAAAGAAGGGAGTGGTGAAGACGACGCCCAGGAGATCGAGCCCCTGCTCTTGGAGGACCTTGACGGCCAGAAGGCTGTCCAGCCCTCCCGACAAAATTCCGATTCCTTGGGTTCGCTGACGAGTCATGTCGGGTCCGTATTTCAAGGTGAAAGTTTCAAATCAGCTGCGGCAGTCGCCTGGATTCCGAGCCGGGGTCATTGGACTTGGATGGAGTGCGAAGCAGAGCGATCCGGCGCAGTGATCCTCGCCTGGGATCTTCCGTTTCGCACCCTTTCTTCCGGGTCGTGTCAACTGTCCTCATTCTGAACAGCCTTGGACGAAACAAGCCGCACGCTGTGGGTTGCGCACGAAATGCACGGGTCGTAATTCCGGACGGCCTGCTCGCAAAGCCAGGTCAGGCGCTCCTCGTCAAGGGATGCGTTGGCCTCTACCAGATGCAGCAGATCGCTCTCGATGCTCTTCTGGTTCTGCGATGTCGGGGGCATGATTCTGGATGCGACGACCAGCCCTGCCTCGTCGAGGTCATAGCGGTGATACAGGAGCCCGCGGGGCGCTTCGGTGCAGGCTGAACCGCGGCCGGCGCGAGGACTGATGGAGGAGACTTGGGGCCCCCCTGCTGGTTCGTAGCGGTTCACGATGGAGAGGGCATCCTCACAAGCCTGGAGGATCTCCACGGCTCTCACGATAATGCTTTGAAATGGATTGGTGCAGGGAGCCGCAACGCCTGCGCTATGGGCAGCTTCCCTCGCGAGAGGTGACAACCGGTCGAAATTGAGGTTGAATCGGGCAAGGGGGCCCACCAGGTAGCCCTGCCGTCCCTGGATCCTGGCGTGGAGTGCGTGTGAATGAGGAGCCTGCTCTTCCACAATGACCTGCTCTAGCTGGTCTGCTGTGAGGTTCAGCCCCAGGCTGGTTGCAACGCTTCCCTCACCCATGGGATATTCGGTCGAATGACGCAGGGACACGAATTCGTAGCTTCTGGAATAGTCGGGGAACGAAAAACGGGACACCCAGCCCAGCAGGTCCAAGGCGTGATCCCTGGCTTGCTTCAACTTCTCACCCAGCGGCGCGAGCTCATTTCTGGGCGGCATGCGGTAGAAGCCTCCGACCCTCATGTTGACGGGATGCACCTCGCGGCCCCCCAACAGGGAGACGATGGCATTTCCCGTCTTCTTGAGCGCGAGTCCTTTACGGAACATTTCCGGCTCGAGCCTGGCGATGCCGAAGGCGTCCTCGAGTCCCAGAAAGTCGGGAGCGTGGAGAAAGAGCACGTGCAGGCCGTGGCTCTCGATCCACTCGCCGCAATAGATCAGCCGACGGAGCAGGCGAACGGGCTCGCTGACTGTGACCCCCAGGGCGCTCTCGAGGGCCTGGACCGAGCTCACCTGGTAGGCGACCGGACAGATGCCGCAAATGCGAGCCGTGATGTCCGGAACCTCGGCGTAGCTTCTACCGCGCAAAAAGGCTTCAAAAAACCGGGGCGGTTCGAAGATCTTGAACTGATGGTCCAGGATCTTCCCGTTCTTCATGCGGAGTGCAATGCCTCCTTCGCCCTCCACTCTCGCCAGTGCATCCACCCGAATGTTCAGCGTCCTAGTCTGCACGAGTCTCACCCTCTCTGCGAAATGGCTCCGCCCAGGCGTTGAAGCTCCGGAAAGCCCGTCCGGCCTCTTCCGAAGTGACACCGAGCAGCTCCCAGATGCGGCGGAGAGATTCGGTATTGGGCGTTTCCTTCGGCCCGAAACAGCCGTAGCATCCACGTCCAAAGCCGGGGCAGATGGCGCCGCAGCCTGCTCGAGTGACGGGGCCCAGGCAGGGGGTCCCGCGAGCGACCAGCAGGCACACCCGCGCTGCACGTTTACATTCCACGCAAACGCTGTATTGAGGAATGTGAGGACGGCGGCCGCGCAAAAGGGCGCTGACCAATCCCAGCAGCTGCTCCTTGCTGATGGGGCAGCCTCCCAGGGAATAGTCCACGTAGACATGGTCGGAGAGGGGGGTGGAGTGCTCCAGGACATGGAGGAGCTCCGGGTTCGGGTAGACGGCGGCAGCAAAACCCTGCAAGTCGCCAAAATTCCTGAGAGCCTGTATTCCTCCCGCTGTTGCGCAGGCGCCTATGGCGACCAGGCATCGGGACTGCTTCCGGATTCTGAGGATGCGTTCAGCATCTTCCGGGGCAGAGATGGAGCCTTCCACCAGGGAGATGTCGTAAGGCGGGCCTTCCACTTTTTTCGATGCTTCGAGAAAAGCGGAGATATGGAGTTCCCGACCGATGTCCAGGAGCTCGTCCTCACAATTGAGGAGGGTGAGCTGGCAGCCGTCGCATGAAGCGAATTTCCAGACGGCCAGTTTGGGTCTTGTGGTTTCGGGCATGGCTTCATCACTTTCCGGCGCCACACGGGGCGCGCAGTCTCATGCTTCTCGTCGGCTCATCCACTGTCGCATGACCGAATGGGCGACGACGGGGCCGTCCCGGCATACGAAGTAAGGACCCAGCTGGCAATGACCACAAAGGCCCATTCCGCATTTCATGTTGCGCTCCAGGGAAAGGAAGACGCGATCCTCGGAAACCCCCTGCTTCAAGAGCTCGAGCACAGTGAACCGCATCATCACCTCGGGTCCGCAGACCAGCGCCGTTGTCCGGGCTGGATCGAAGGCCAGACGGCCGATGAGGGTTGTCACGACGCCGACGTGGCCCTGCCATGCTCCCCGGCCGCTGTCCACCGTGACTTCTATCTGCAGGTCGAGATGACTGCGCCATTTCTCGATCTCTCGACGATAAAGGAGATCCTCGGGAGTACGGGCTCCATAGATGAGCGCGACATTTCCGTAAGCCGGGCGATTTCTCATGAAGGCATAAACGGCCGGTCGCAGAGGCGCCAGTCCGAGACCTCCCGCCACAATCAGGGCGTCCCCACCGATCGCCCCGGCAACGGGCCAGCCGGCGCCGAACGGGCCGCGCACCCCGACCATGTCGCCGCGCGACACCTCACATAAGGCCTGCGTCGCGGGTCCTACGGCCCGGATGGTGTGAACCAGGCATGCCGATTCGGCCGGATCTCCGCTGATGGAGATGGGAACCTCTCCGATCCCAAAAGAATACAGCATGTTGAACTGGCCGGGCTCGAAGGGGTCGATGGAATCCCCAGTCGTCGGGGCCAGCTCGATGGTGAATGTGTCCCGGGTCTCGCGGTGCACACGCTGAACGACGTAAGATTTGGGAATCATGGCACGAAACACCCCCTTTGGCACGTTGATGCCCCGCTCTTGATGCGGTCTGAACGACTACCCCGAAGCCGGATTGGCATAGACATCGAGCAGTTGGAACCGGGTGGCGTTGAGGCGTTCAACCATGAGTTTTGCAAAACGTTTCATGAGGTCGTAGCCAAGGTCGTGGTCTCCGTCACAGGCAGCGCGCAGACATACGGCGTTGAAGGCTGCCGTGCGGGTGTATTGGAGCGCGCGCGCATCGTATTGCCAGACGTAGGGTGGAAAGAGCCACGAGGCTCCGACCACTTCCCCCGGCGCAAGGGTCTGGATGGTCAAGACGCCCCGATCCGACGAGAAGATTTCGAGAGCCACCCGCCCCTCCTCGATGATGTAGAAGCGATCGGCCTGGCGTCCCTGTTGGAAGATGTAATCTCCCGGTTCAAAGCAGGCCTGGGACGCACAATCCGAGATCAAACGAACGTAAGTGGGGTCCAGACCTGCGAAGAACGGGAGTGAACCGAGATCTCTCTCAAAAGCGGACATGGCACTTCTCCTCCGATGATGCACCGGGAGCTCCATCTGTCTGTCGGATGACGGCCGCTTCCTCGGCGATGTCGATGCCGGCTGGGCACCAGGTGATGCATCGGCCGCAGCCGACGCAACCCATTTCACCGAACTGGTCGATCCACGTGCCCAGTTTGTGCACCATCCAATGACGATAGCGTGCTTGGGAAGTGCTTCTGACATTTCCGCCTCCATGGATGTACGAGTATTCGAGGCTGAAACATGAATCCCAGACGCGGAGCCGTTGTGCTCTCTGACCGGCCAGATCGGTCTCATCGAGAATATTCGTGCAGAAGCAGGTGGGGCATACCATGGTACAGTTTCCACAGCTCAGGCATCTCTGGGCCGTCTCCTGCCATCTGCTGTGGTCCCAGTTGCGCTCGAGCAGCTCCCGGATGTTGGTCGGGTCCAGGGATTTCGACATCAGGGCGGCACATCGATCCACGAGGCTTTTGGCGCTTTCAATATGGTCAGGGCGGGCCCCTTCGAGAGAGAGGTTCACGAGAACGCGCTCGCCTGCTGAAGTGAGGGCTTCCAGGAGAAACAGGGGGTCCCTGCCGTCCGGGAGCTCAGTCAGCACAAGATCACAACCGACCTCTATGTGAGGTCCGGCTCCAACGGAGCTGCAAAAACAGTTGTCCCCGGGCTGAATGCACTGGACACCGACAACAAAGCTCTTGCGACGGCGGGACGCATAAGAAGGGTCGATGCAGGACGAAAGGTGCGAGGTTGGTGAGGAGGGCGGACTGCCTCGATGACCGAAGACACCATCCAACTTGAGCATTGCCCACACATCGCAGCCGTGCATTGCGATGAAAGCCATGGCGCGTGGATCGTTCTCGTCTGGAATCACTCGAAAGCACGAACCGGTTCGCTCGGCTTCCCAGACTGTGGATTCGGGGGGCAGAAGCAGATGCTTCCAGGAGTTGGCACCCGAGTGAAAAGCGAAAACCGTGTGAGCGGGACGCTTCCGGAGGCGATAGGTACCCGGGGTCTGGATGTCGGTCCAACCTTGCGGGAGATCGTCAGGGGATGTGATTTCAGCGATGACGACCGCCGCGTCTTTGAGCTGTGGGCCATAGAGCGCGTGTCCCGATTGTCGCAGGAGCGAGAACAGGCGATTCAAGTCATCCCAACGGGCGAGGCACTTCATGAGGTCTCCTTTGACCAATGACTTGATGTTCGGACGGCCCATAGAAGCTCGATACACACTCCCTAACGGGTCGGGAAACGTTCCCTGGGCTGCACTCCGGTCAGCATACAAACCAAACGAGAAGCTCTCAGTCTCGGCAGTATACTCCGAGGAGCACACTCTTTCCAGGGCAGAGCACCCGGGTTGGCTGACCACGACGACAGGAACCTGCACCTATAGGGGGGGACATCTGACTGGATATACTTGAGCTTTCCGCACTGCAGCTTAGTCTTTACCATATATGGAAAGGCCTCAGGAGGCTGAGACGATGCTTCTTTTAATCGTTAAGGATGCACGGAGGGGCAAGGGCCACTGCTCTGAACGACATCTGGCCTCGGATTGGGGGGCGATCTGCTTTTCGGCGTGCTCTCCGGTGAAAGCCTGTTGGAAGAGGTCGATTCCGGTGGGAGGCTATGGTATTTAACAGGTGCCCTGAGGTACCTTCAATCGTTTGGGATTGGTGTTGACGGTCAGATCGCCTGTGGTGGATTTCAGTGACGAATGTTGAAAATTCTCAAAGAAGGGTACTTCCCATCTGCGGTCTCGTTCTGGCCATGATGCTGTGGGGAAGTTCGTTCATTGCCATGAAGCTGGCCGTGTCGATCCATGATCCGATCTGGGTCATTTTTGGGAGGATGGCCGTCGCCTCATTCATATTTCTCCTTTTTATTCCAAAATTCAGGAGGGTTAGAGTTCGGAGGGAGGATTGGGGCTGGTTGCTGCTCATGGCGTTTTGCGAACCTTGTCTCTATTTTCTGTTTGAGACGCATGCTCTCAAGTGGACGTCTGCTTCAGAGGCATCCATGATCACGGCGCTCCTGCCCTTGATGACCGTTGTTGCTGCTCGATTGGTTTTGAAGGAGAGGACCACCTTCAGGGCATGCGTGGGTATTGCGGTTGCGCTGGTGGGGGTGGTGGGGCTGACCCTGTCGGGGCGGACTACTGAGGCCGCCCCTGATCCATTTTTGGGGAACTCCCTCGAATTCATGGCCATGGTGTGCGCAACCGGATACACCCTTTCCGTGAGGCATCTCAGCGCCCACTATCCTGCATTCTTCCTGACGGCTTTTCAGGCATTTATCGGAAGCCTCTTCTTTTTTCCAGCGCTTTTCCTGCCGGGGACTGCGTGGCCGCAGGACCTGGTTTGGAGAGACTGGCTGCCCATTCTTTATCTGGGATCTCTGGTCAATGTGCTCGCTTACTTTCTGTACAATCATGGGTTGAGTCGCATTCCTGCTTCGCAGGTGTCTCCGTATGTGAACTTGATTCCAGCGTTCTCTTTGCTCCTTGGATGGATTTTACTGGATGAGCAGCTCACCGTTCAGCAGTACCTTGCTGCCGCTCTTGTGTTTGGAGGTACCTTTGCCGGGCACGAACGACGTGTCTGATGGTGTCGACTGCAACGGGGGCTGTATCTGAGTGAGTGAACCGGAAGGGGTCAGCGTCGTCATCCCCACGTACAATCGCCGGGACTGGGTCCGGGAAGCCATCGAGTCCGTTCTCAATCAGCGCGTTCCACCCTTTGAAGTGATCGTGGTGGACGACGGCTCGGAGGACGACACGGTTTCGGTGGTGAGGGGTTTCGGTGGGAGGGTGCGGTACGAGAGGATCGGTCGTCGGGGGGTGAGCGCAGCTCGAAATGTTGGAGTGGGGCTGAGTCGAGGGAGCTGGATAGCATTTCTGGATTCCGATGATCTTTGGCTTCCGGACAAACTCAGTATCCAGATGGATTTTCTGAGGGCAAATGCGGCATACCGGATTTGCCAGACCGAAGAGGTTTGGGTGCGGAATGGTCGCAGGGTCAATCCCAAAAAATACCACGAGAAACCCGAAGGGTATTGCTTCGAGCGTCTTCTGGAGAGGTGCCTCGTAAGTCCCTCTGCGGTCGTTCTGGGACGTTCCCTTCTGGATGAGGCGGGTGGGTTCGATGAAGAGATGCCGGCATGTGAGGACTATGACCTCTGGTTGAGGATTGGCTGCCGTTACCCTATCGGATTGGTTCGCCATCCCCTGGTGATCAAGCGCGGAGGGCACAGGGATCAGTTGTCGAGGTCGATTCCGAGCCTGGACCGTTGGCGCATCAGGGCTCTTGAGAAGGTTCTTCGATCAGGCCGATTGACGCCTGCGCAGGCTGATCAGGCTCTGCGTGCTCTTGGCGATAAATGTCGGGTGTATGCCGGGGGATGCCTCAAGAGGGGGAGGCTGGAAGAGGCGGACTACTTCCAATCACTGCCGGAGCATTTGATGGAAATGGTAGACCGCTCATCGTTGCAAAGAGAGCGCTCCTCTCTGGAGGACAATCCTTTTTCCAGGTTATGATTGAGAGGGAGAGGCTTTTCGGGAGTATGTGCATGCCGAAGGTTCCTGTCGGTCTGAGAGACCTTGTCGTGGAGAGGGGAAGGACATAGAATTTCAAGCTAGAGGTGACTGTGTTGTGGAATTGGGGAACCGGGAGTGAATGGAAAAGGCGAGGACGTAAGTGCTTCGCGGGCAGACGTGTAAAGGGACCAGCTCCGGAGGACCGGTTGATCAGCCCGTGTGGGCGGGATTGGATGGACTGACGGGTTCTTCTGGAAGCTGAGAAAGAGGATGGCCGCTTCAAGTGGCTCGGTGAGCATGGGGCAGAATGGATGGGGCGGTGTTATTATAAGATCTTGGGAGTATCGTTCAGAGCTACTCAGGACGAGATTCGGCGGTCTTTTCGGCTTTTGGCCCTGCGATACCACCCCGACCGAAACCCCGGGGACCCTGATGCCTCTGAGCGGTTCCGAGAGGCCGCTGCGGCCTATGAGACGCTCGTCGACTCGGCAAGACGAGCCCTCTATGACAGAAGGAGAGGGATTCGGCGCAGGGCGAATGGAGGTCCGAAACATCGGAACGGTTACAATGGGTACAGTGGACATTCCTGTTCGCATGAGGACGTTCTGGAAGAGCTTTTTGGCGTTCGGCCTGATGTTCGAAAGGCTTCCGAGTTTCGTTATGACCTGAGATTCGACTTGCAGGTGCATCGAGCGGTATTGAGCGAGGGCGGGCTTGAGGAGATAGCTTTTGCCAGAGCCGTCTGCTGTCCGCAATGCAATGGAGCGCAACGGTTTGCAGGGGAGAATGGGTGCGAAACGTGCGGTGGCACGGGGCAGGTCGAGGAACAATGCTGTATCAAAGTGTCAATTCCGGCGGGTCTGAAGGACGGTAGCCGTTTGCGGATGCAGGGTTTGGGCGATTGCGTGAAACGCGGATTGGTGCCGGGTGACCTTGTGGTTGTACTCCATGCTGCAGATTGAATACTGACGGCTGGATGGACAAGGTCCACGGGGATGACAGGGACGGGCGTGGATGAAGAAGGCGGTGGAGTGAAAGAAGAAGAGCAGGACTCCCTTACGCATGTAGACGATCAGGGCCGGTTGAAGATGGTGGATGTCACGGAGAAGAACGTGACACACAGAGAGGCTGAGGCTGAAGGCACGGTTTTTCTTCGGAAGGATACTCTTGAGCGCATCGAGAACCGGGAGCTTCCCAAGGGGAATGTGTACGAAGTCGCGCGAGTCGCTGGGATTCTGGCAGCTAAGAGAACATGGGAGCTCATTCCCTTGTGCCACCCTCTGCAGGTGACCGGGGTAAAGATCGATTTTCATCCGGATCTGGGGAGGAACACCATCCGAATCGTTTCACGAGTCAGGACATGTGATCGTACGGGAGTTGAAATGGAAGCATTGACTGCCGTCAGTGTGGCAGCGCTGACCATTTACGACATGTGCAAGGCGGTGGACCGTGAAGTGCGCATCGGAGACATTCAGCTGAACTCTAAATCAGGTGGGAAGAGCGGACCTTTCGTGCGGGACCGGTAGCGCTATTTTGCTTTACTCTGTGCCTCACATGTGTTAAGCGACAACGCTTGACCAACGAGCTACGGGGGGATGTGCTTATGGACGCGAACACGCAAGAGTACTTCAAGGACATTTTGCTGAAGCGCTTGGAAGAGCTCATTGACGAGGCGGAGAAGACAGTTGCCGGGATGACGGACACTGAAGAGACCTTTCCCGACCCTACGGACCGTGCCACCCTCGAATCGGACCGCAACTTCATGCTTCGCATACGCGACCGGGAGCGGAAGCTGATCGTTAAGATTCGTGAGGCCCTGGAACGAATCGAAGACGGGAATTTCGGCGTGTGCGAGCTGTGCGGTGATGATATCGGTATCGAGCGGCTGAAGGCCAGACCGGTGACGACACTCTGCATCGACTGCAAGCGAAAAGAGGAGGCGAGCGAGAAGGCCCGCGGAACGTAGTCGCACTGACTCGATCCCTTGCCTTCAAAGGAGCTTAGGCAATACCTTCCACGCGCTCTACGTCGCCAGCCCAAAAAACCCTTTCTATACCGTCACGCTGAAGGAGCCTTAGCGCTCCTTCAGGTGAGAAGCCTTCGACCCGCCCGGAGATGGGGCCATCACTGCACTGAAGCGTGACAGTCTTATTGATGATCCACGAGCTCGATTCCCACTCCTTGAAAAACGGACCAAAGCCCTCCTTGATCCACTTCTCGTAATCTTTTTCCAGAACATTCAGGTAAGCCGCCAGGAACTGCGGACGGCTCAAAACGCATCCCGACTCCATTGCGAGCGAGGTGGCCGGGTACCGGAAGGGTCCAGCAAGATCGGTCGCACTGTGGTTCACGTTGATCCCGATGCCGACAATCAGAAAATGGGCCTGATCCTGATCTGACTTGGCTTCGGTGAGGATTCCCGCAACCTTTTTTCCTTGTATGAGGACGTCATTGGGCCATTTTATACCGGCCTCCAATCCCAGGCTGCTTTGGATAAGCCGGGTCAGACTGAGGGCTGAGATCATGGTGGCCTGAGGTGCGCGTTCGAAGGTGAAGGGGCCCCTGAGCAGGAGGGAAAAATAGATGCCGTGATGCAGTGCCGAGGCCCAGGGCCTCTGAAGCCTTCCGCGACCCTGTGTCTGCTCTTCGGCTGCGACGAGAGTGCCGTGTGGTGAGCCTTGAAGGGCCAACGCCATGGCTCGGTCGTTGGTCGAGGTGGTCTGTTGCAGATAATGGTAGACGCGGCCGAAGCTCGTGGTGTTGAGCAGGGGAAGGAGCTCTTCGGGAAGGAGCAGGTCGGGAGGGTGCAGGAGTCTGTAGCCGAGCTTGGGATGCGCCTCAATTTCATATCCCCTGGCTCTGAGAGCCCGAATGTGCTTCCAGACACCCGTTCGAGTGATGGCCACGCTGGAGGCGAGGGAGGTGCCGGAGACATAATCGCTGGGATTGTTCTTCAAGGCTTCAAGGATCTGAAGACCGCTCCGGGAGATGCTTTGAGACAGTGCATCACCGGGGATGGCATGAGGGCCGGAATGGCCGGGGGGAATCCGTTCGCTCTTAGGCATGTTGAATCGATCCTTCATGCAGCATTGTGGGCGAGTATGGCTCCTGCAGCGAGCACCGCTGCTTCAGCGAATTCATTGACCGCGCCGAGAACGTCTCCAGTGATGCCACCCAGCATGCGGTGTGCGATGCGTTTGATGGCCCATGCACTGAGAACTGTCGTTGCCAGGAGTGCGGGGCCATAGAGGATGGAAACGGGAATGGAAACGAGGAGGGACAGCAGGGTTGCTCGCATCAGATCTGCCGACGTCATGTGGGTGAGGAAGGATTGACCGAGCCCGCCCTCTTTGCGAGCGTACACGCTTCCGCTGGCTGCGAAAACCATGGCGTAGCGGGAGAGGGCCGGAGCCATGAAGACCACTGGCCATGCCTGCAGCGTCAGAAGGATAGAAAAGGAGGCGGTCTTGAGGAGAAGAATGAGGCAAAGGGCGGCGGCTCCAAAGGAACCCGTGTTGCTGTCCTTCATGATTTCCAGTCGACGGGGGATGGTGTAGGCACCCCAAAGCCCATCGGCGAGATCGGCCAGACCGTCGAGATGGAGGAATCGGGTCATGACGGCAAGAAAGCCTGTGAGGAGAACAGCCAGGACAGCCGCTGGAACAAATGTCGAAAGAAGGTGGGCCAGGAGAAGGCAGAGGAAGCCCAGGACTGCGCCCACCAGAGGGTAGGCGGAAAAGCTGGCTGCCAGTTCCCTGGGGGAAGCTTCGCATGTTTGGCTCCCGGGGACAGGGAGGACCGTGAGAAAGCTGAAGGCCAGGGCTATGGATTTGAGCATGGGCGGATACGTCTCCGATCGAATCAGATGGTGTTAGGGGCCTGGATCGCGAGGGCGCACGGAGAGACTGCGGGGTTCCTCGAGGAAGGGCGGAGGCAGCTTGACTGCTTCATTTCAGGTGCACGGGCAGGCCTGCCACCACGAGAGTGACACGCGGGCATACCTCGGCGAGGCTTTGATTTGCGAATCCGGCCAGATCCCTGAAGCGCCTGGCGAGGGGATTGTCGGGCACGATGCCGCTTCCCACTTCGTTGCTCACGAGTACGAGGGGATAGGCAGCACGCGAGACCGCCTGCGAGAGGGCCTGGATAAGGGTTTCAGGGGGCGAGGCTTCTTGAGAGAGAAGGATGTTGCTCATCCAGAGGGTGAGGCAGTCCACGAGAACGGGCCTGCTCTGTGCGTTGAGCTCTTGGAGCAGGGTCACCAGATGGATGGGGCATTCAATGGTTTCCCATTGGGAGCCCCTGCGTTGCTGGTGAATCTCGACGCGGTGCCGCATTTCCTCGTCGAGAATCTGGGCGGTGGCTACGTAGATGTAAGGGCCGGGAAGCTCCGTGACCAGTAATTCCGCCCGGCGACTTTTTCCGCTGCGCGCGCCGCCCAGGACAAGATGCGGGCTGTCAGACCGGAGTGAATCGCGAACCACGGAAGTCACACCTCCTGAAGGAGAAGTGGGGTGATGTGGTCGCGGATCAGCTTGTCGACCAGATGGGGCAAAGGCTCGCGAACGGTCCCGACCACGACAACGGGTTCCTGAGTGAGAGGCAGCAGGAGCTTGAGCGCGGGAGAAGCGCCGATAGCCTGAACCATGGAGGGGGTGACTTCACCCATCATGGCGTGTGCCACCATGATGGAGATGGGGCCTGCGATGATGGAGACCTGTCCGGCGCAGTGCCGGATGGCGTTTTCCCCCGTCGCCCCGCGGTTGGCACCCGATTTCATCATCTGGGCCGTGGCGATGGCATTGGTGCCCAGCGCCCAGATTTCGAGCTTCTCACCGTAGGTTTCCTTGAGTTTCTTGATGATGGTTGTGCCGATACCTCCTCCCTGGCCATCAATGACTGCCATGCGCATCAGGAATCCTTTCCAATGGGTTCGTCGATTCCGAAAGATCGAACCAGCCGTTCGAGCTCATCGTCAGAGTTGAAGGGGATGGTGAGGGTCCCGCGCTTGCCGCGGCGCTGAAGGATGACGGGGGCCTGAAAATGGTTCTGGAGTCGATCCTGCAATCGGAGCCAGTGCGGCGGTTGAGGATTTGGAGTGGATGGAGCGGTATCGCGCCGGCGTGCGACGAGATCTTCCGTCTGGCGAACGGACAGGTGTTTCTGAAGAATCAGGTCGCGAACCTGCCGCATGCGGTCGGCGCCGGGCAGGGAGAGGAGGGCGCGAGCGTGTCCCATGGTGAGGGAGCCATTGAGAACGTCGTGCTGGATATCGGTTGGGAGCTGCAGGAGGCGCAACAGATTTGAGACGGTTGCCCGGTTCTTGCCGACTCTCTTTGCGATTTCATCCTGAGTGAGCTGAAACTCATCCTGGAGGCGCTGATAGGCCAGGGCTTCCTCGATGCAGTTGAGGTCCCTGCGCTGAATGTTTTCAATGAGAGCCAGTTCGAGGACTTCCGCAGGGGTTGTGTCTCTCAGGAGGACCGGGACTTCGGGAAGTCCGGCAAGACGCGCGGCCTGCCATCTCCTTTCACCCGCAAGGATCTGGTATTGATCGGGCGTTTCGGTTCGGCTGGCCAGGATTGGCTGGATGACGCCCTTTTCTCGGACCGAGGCGATGAGGTCGTCGAGGTGCGCGTCCTGGACAACCTGGCGGGGCTGATAGGGGTTCGGGACCAGGCGGTGGACAGGGCAGTAGAAGAGCTGGATGTCCTCTCGCTTGAGCCATTCGCTGGACGCGAGCAGATCCTGGAGGCCGCGTCCGAGACCTCGCTTTCTGTCGATCATGTCAGCTTGCCCCTCCTGCCAGCAGTTCCCGTGAGAGCTGGACGTAGGTTTTGGCCCCTGCGCATCCGGCATCGTAGAGAAGAGCGGGCAGCCCGTAGCTGGGAGATTCGCTCAGCCGGACGTTCCGCGGAATGATGGTGTCGAAGACGCGGTAGCCGAGATGATTGCGGATTTCATTGGCTACCTGGTGGGAGAGGTTGTTGCGTCGGTCGAACATGGTGAGCACGATGCCCTCGACGGTAAGATAGGGATTGAAGCGGAGCCGGATTTTTCGAATGGTGTCGAGGAGCAGGGTGAGTCCCTCCATGGCGTAATACTCGCACTGCAGGGGGATGACGACACCTTCCGCCGCAGTGAGACCGTTCACGGTGAGAAGGCCGAGGGAGGGGGGGCAGTCCAGGATGACGAAGGCATACCTGTCCTTGATGGCCGAGAGTCTACGGAGGAGGATGGTCTCGGCATGGTCGTAGGAGAGAAGGTCGATCTCTGCTGCCGCGAGTCCCGAATGGGACGGCAGCAGAGCAAGGTCCAGCTTTGGCGATAAGGGCTGGACAATCGGGCTCGGGGCCGATGGGTCCGTGAGAAACGTGTGAAAGGAAGGGGACCTGGCATTGATGCGGACGCCGAGGCCGCTTGAGGCGTTCCCCTGAGGATCACAGTCGATGAGCAGAACTCTCTTTCCGAGGTGGGAGAGGCTGGCAGCGAGATTGATGGCCGTCGTGGTCTTTCCAACCCCTCCCTTCTGATTGGCGATGGCGATGACTCGTGACATGCATTCCTTCCACGGCCTGGGCTCGTACGGGTGAATGTTCCACGTGGAACATAGCGGGGCGGTCCATCATCATGTGTTCGCTTGATCGGGGACCACCAGGCTCCAGGCTGTAAAAAACTCATGATAACGCAAAATGAACTGTTCCCCTTCCGTGGTTTGAACCCGGAAGTAGAGCATGGGAAGCCGGGTCGAGTCCGGACGGCCTTCGTACCACCGATCCAAAACCCCGGCCACCTTATACCATTTCTCCCGCCAGAGGAACTCCGTTGGTTGCTGACTCCCCCGGTACTCATCGCGGGATCGGACGTAGACGGGCTCGAGACGCATGAGACCGCTCACTTTGACGGCCGGCAATCCGACAGCCCCAGGAACGATTGCGGAGCCGTCCAATACGTTGCAGGTTCGTTCGAATGGCTTACAATTATATAGGCAAGCCGAAACAATTGAAATTTCTTTTTGCAGGTGAATCCCCGGCAGCCTCCGACAAAGCCAACCGGATTTGGGCGGGGAACCATCCTGAGGTTAGCTGCAGTCTGTATGGAGGCGAGGGATCGAGACCGAAGGCGCCCGCAACCAGGGACGGCAAGGCTCATCCCGTCGTGGTGTCCATTGTCGAGAGGGTAATGACGGCAGGAAGAGCGTCCCAATGGGTCGATCGCCTGCCGGATCCTGCATCCGGTCGGATACCGCGAGTGCGGGACCTCCCTGTTCCGGTCATCCAGAGGAAAGGACTTCGGCCATGGGGCGGAAATCACTCTTAGTTATTGATATGCTTAATGATTTTATGGATCGAAGGGGGGCTCTCTACTGCGGAGACCCAGGCAGGAGGATTATTCCGGTCATCCAGTCGCTCGTTCGCTGGTTCAACCGGGACGGACATCAGGTGATCTTCCTGCGGGACGCCCACCGTCCCGATGACCAGGAGTTTGACCGGTACCCGGCCCACGCCGTCAAAGGGACCTGGGGCTCCGAGATCATTCCGGAGCTCCAGCCCCCCAAGGGCAGCCTTGTCATGGATAAGACCCGCTACAGTGCCTTTTACGGCACTGATTTGGCAAATGTCCTCGATGAATACCGGCCTGAGGAAGTGTGGGTCACCGGGGTGGTCACTTCCATCTGCGTCATGGATACCGCAGGGGACCTCGTCAACCGCGACTACCATGTCGTCATACCTGTTGACGCCGTGGCTGATTTCGATCCAGAATTCGAAGCCTTCGCTTTGAGGCGGATGGAGCGTGTCTACAAGGCGAAACTCATCCGGACGGCGTCGGCCGCAGAAGAGGCGGCGCTGCCGGGATGATCCGCTTCCGGCTGCATAGAGTGCTCATGCTTTTCTGAATTGAGTTGGGAGGACTGTAATGAATCCATGGAGTCAGTTCGCTCCCGAGCTTGTCACCGACCTTTATGAGCTTACCATGGCGGCATCCTACCTGCGTGAGGGAATGTCCGGCGAAGCCACCTTCAGTATGTTCATCCGTGCCTATCCCCCAGGGCGTTCCTACTTCGTGGCGGCAGGGCTGGAGCACTTCATTGACATGCTGATGGAACTCCGGTTTCAGGACGAATCCGTCGAGTTCCTCGCGTCAACGGGAAAGTTCTCTCCGGACTTCCTGGAGTATCTCAAAACCCTGCGGTTCAGCGGCTCCATCCGAGCGCTGCCCGAAGGAAGGATCTTTTTCGTCGACGAGCCCATGCTCGAAGTGACGGCGCCCATCATCGAGGCCCAGATTATTGAAACCCTCGCCATCAACGTCCTGCAGCTCGAGACCCTCATCGCCAGCAAAGCGGCTCGATGCGTTCATGCAGCCCAGGGCAAGAGCATCATCGATTTCTCCCTGAGACGCACCCACGGGGTCGATGCAGGGCTCAAAGCGGCACGGGCCAGTTATCTGGCCGGTTTCGCAGGCACGAGCAACGTCCTGGCCGGAAAGGTCTACGGCATTCCCATCTTCGGCACCATGGCCCATTCATACATCACCAGCTTCGAGCACGAGATGGACTCCTTCAGGGCCTTCGCGCGGGCTTTCCCCGACAGCACCGTCCTGCTCATCGACACCTACGACACCCTCAACGGCGCCCGTAAGGCGGCGCAGGTGGCCCGGGAGATGGCGGCCGAAGGAAAGACCCTCCGAGGGGTTCGGCTGGACAGCGGAGATCTGGCGGCCCTGAGCCGGGGTGTCAGGAAGATCCTGGATGACGAGGGTTTGAATGAAGTGGAGATCCTGGCCAGTGGCGGCCTCGACGAATTCAAGATCGAGGCTCTCAGGGAAGCCGGTGCATCCATCGATGCCTTTGCCGTCGGGACGCACATGGGCGTATCGGCCGACGCCCCTTGTTTCGACATCGCCTACAAGCTCGTGGAGTATGAAGATCGTCCCGTCCTCAAACTGAGCAGCGGGAAGAGAACGTGGGTGGGGCGCAAGCAGGTTTATCGCCGCCTTGATGCACAGGGACGGATGTACGAGGACAGCTTATGCCTGGATACGGAAAAACGCCCGGGTGAAACGGGCCTTCTTGAAGAGATGGTAAGGAAGGGCCGGCGGGTGAGGCCGCCGGAATCTCTGCAGGTGATTCGCCGCCGCTTTGAAACCGATTTCCAGCAGCTTCCCGAAGGATGCAAGGATCTTCGTGACCCTCAGAGGTATCCCGTCCGCATCAGCTTGCCGCTCCAAGAGCTGGAAGAGCAGGCGACTCGCAAGGTCAGGCGCGAGGAGCTGGGTTAAGTTTGTTCATACCTTGCGTCTCCAGAGGAGCAGGTGCCGAGCCTTGTCGATGGCGGGGACTTGATACGGAAAACACCCCTGGAGGGTCAGACCCGCCTTCCGCGCCTCTTCATCGAACTGTTCCGCGATGGAGGGTCCATGGGTGCCGGCCCAAAAAGCGAAGCATCCGCCGGGCTTGAGGAAACGCGCTGCCAGATGCGCGAAATGCTGGGTTTCCAGTCGAAGCGCGCGCATGGTGATCGCATCCCATCGAGGTGTGAGTCCCCGGCTTACATCCAGAGAGATCTCCTCCCAGCGGGAGGACATGACCTCGATGCCCTGCAGGTTCAGGCGGGACAGCAGCACGCGCAGGAAGCTGACCTTCTTCCGATGAGATTCTGCAAGAGTCATGTGAACCTCGGGAAACAGAATCTTGAGGACCACTCCGGGAAAACCTGCGCCACTCCCGACGTCCAGGATCCTTCCCTTCCGTGGAAGCCACCGGCCGGGAATGAGTGAATCGAGGACATGCCGGGCCAGGATGTCCGCCGGATCGGTGATCCGGGTGAGGTTGATGGTGCGGTTCCACTCCAGCATGAGCACAACATGCTGGAAGGCGAGCTCGGCCTGCTCAGGGGTGAACGGATTGCCGGCGTCCCTTGTCAGGGCGAGCAAACCATTTGTGAACCTGGATTGATCCATTACCGCCCCGGGTCCCGTCTTGCGTCGTGCGATCATTCCCTCATCCCCTGTCAGATGGCGGGCAACGCTTCCCTTGGACCCTTCCAAAATGAAAAGCACTCCGCCGTCGCCTCAGTTTGGTGATCAAAAGGCTCCCACCCTCCTGTTGATGATAGATTGACAGGTGACCCATTATTCGAGCTCCGGACCTGATCATTGAAGCGCACTTATGATCCTGTGCCTCGTGCGAAAGGAAGCTGGAAGGGTTTCGCGTGAGCAGTGGGTGAGTCCGGGCTCACTTCCCGATACAGAAATTTCCGAATATGCGATCGAGAAGCGCATCGTCCCACTGCAGCCCAAGGATTGTCTCCAGTTCTCTCCGGGCCTGATCCAGCTCAAGGCTCACCAGCTCCCCGAAGGTTTGTGCGTGGAAAAGAGAAATGGCCCTGCCCAGGGATTCGAGAGCGCGGTCCAGACATTGCTTCTGGCGCAGATTGGGAACGATGCCGCCTGAAGATGCCGTGTGCAGGGGTTGATCGAGGAAACGCTCCTTGAGAGTGGCTCTCAGGATCTCCAGGTCGTCGTGACTCAGGACGGAAAGCGCCAGGGCAGGGGCAGCGAACTGGTACCGTTCTGTCACGTCGGAGACTGAGAAGCATGCAGGAAGGTCGGCTTTGTTGAGAATAAGGATTGGGCTATGGTTAGAAATGGATTCGAATACTGAATCATCCTCCTCATCGAGCGGACGGCTTTGATCCAGCATCCACAGCACGACATCGGCTTCCGAAAGCGACTCCCGGGTCTTGGCCATTCCCAGGGTTTCGATCAGGTCCCCTTGAGGCCGCAGCCCGGCCGTGTCAAGAACTCGGATCGTAACGCCCGAAAGGATGAAAACATCCTCGATAACGTCGCGCGTCGTACCCGGGTGAGGAGTCACGATGGCTCGGTCTCGGCCGACGAGTCTGTTGAGGAGGGAAGACTTGCCCACGTTCGGCTTCCCGGCGAGCACAACGGTGAGCCCCTCACGAAGCACCCGTGCTTCATTGTATCGATTCCGAAGATCGTGGAGGGGAGAGAGGACATCGCGATGAAGTCCTTCGATGACTGCCTGAGGCTCTCGGGATTCGTCGCCTTCCATCTCATCGGCGAAGTCGATGAAGGCCTCGAGTCGGGCCTGAAGCGAAAGCAGTCGATCTCTCACGTCTTCGACGATGGTTCGCAACCCGCCGCGAAGCTGGCGACCGGCCTGACGGAGACTCTCCTCCGAACGCGATCGGATGAGCTCGATCACCGCCTCGGCCTGGGAGAGATCGATGCGCCCGCTCAGAAAAGCCCGGCGGGTGAACTCCCCGGGCTCCGCCAGCCTGGCCCCTGAGGCCAGCACGATCCGCAGCAGACGATCCAGGACCCCGAATCCACTGTGCGAGTTGATTTCGACAACGTCTTCGCGCGTATAGGTTTGCGGTCCCCGCATCCAACTCGCGAGCACCTCGTCCACACGCTCGCCGGAAATGGGGTCTATGATCCAGCCGTAGTAGAGTCGATGGGACTGAAGGGCACCCTGCTTTCGCTGCGGCCTGAACACCCTCTCGAGGATATTGAGGGCGTCCGGGCCGCTGATTCGGAGGATGCCGATGCCTCCTTCCCCGATGGGGGTGGCAACGGCGCAGATGGTGTCATGGTGGGCAGTGAAGATGTCCATCTGTGAAGTGAGTCGGGCTATTCCTTCTCGTCGTTGTGGTCGACGGTGGCCTCGGCCTCGCCCTTGGGCGAGCGTCTCGCCCTCTTGACGGGGTAGATCACCACACGGCGCAGGTTCCCCTCCCCTTTGCTCTTGGTCCTCACTTCGTGGTCTTCCTTGAGGGTCAGATGGATGATGCGACGGTCTTGAGCGTTCATAGGTCCCGTAGTCACGGGACGATGGGATTTCTTGACTTTCTCGCTCAGTTCCTGCGCCAAGTCGGCGAGACTGGATTCTCGTTTGGATCGGTAGTTTTCCGTATCGACCACGACGGATACAGACTCGGACACGTCGCGCTGCACAATCCGGTTGACCAGGTACTGGAGGGAGTTGAGGGTCTTTCCCCGTTTTCCAATGAGGAGGCCGGAACCGTTGCTGATGATGTTGAGATAGACATGGTCGTCCCGCACTTCGGATTCCACCACCGTCGGCAGGTCTATGTGCCGAAGGATCTCGGCGAGGATCCCCTTGGCGTTGTCTGCAACGGCCTCGACAGGCGCCACTTTGGCCGTCACTCGAATCTTGGCCTTCTTGGCCCCGACGATTCCAAAGATGCCCGAGGAGCCTTTCGAAATGATCTCGATCTCGAGGCTTTCCCTGGGCAACTTGAGCTTCTGGCAGGCGACTGCGATAGCTTCTTCAACGGATTTCTCTTCGATTTCAATGGTAGACATTTCTCCTCCGAAGTCTCCCGTTTCGGGTCAGGTCGCGTTTCTTATCATAGAGGAGTGAGGGCCTATGCCTTTCGATTGATGAAATACTGCTGTGCAATGGACAGCACGTTATTCACAAACCAGTATAGCACAAGACCGGACGGAAAATTCACGAACATGACGGTGAAAACCACCGGCATCAGCAGCATGATCTGCTCCTGTCGCGGGTCGCCGCCGGAAGGCGTCATCTTCTGTTGGATGAACATCGTCACGCCCATGAGGATCGTCAGGACCGGGAGGCCGCCAAGGTAAGGGATGTTGAAGCCGATGTCCAGCCGATCGGGGGCCGTGAGATCGTTGATCCAGAGCATGAACGGCATGTGCCGCAATTCCACAGCCCCGTTGAGCATGCGGTACAAAGCGAAAAAGACGGGGATCTGAAGAATCATGGGCAGGCATCCGCCCAGGGGGTTAACCTTGTAGGTCTTATAGAGCTGCATGAGCTCCTGATTGAGCTTCTCTTTGTCATTACTGTATTTCTCACGCAACTGAGCGATCTTGGGCTGCAGCTTCTTCATGGCCTGCATGGACTGAAAGCTCTTCTGAGTGAGGGGCCAGAAGATGATCTTAATGATGATCGTGAGCAGAATGATGGCCCAGCCGTAGTTGTGGAGGTAGCGGTAAAAATAGTTCAGAACGTGCTGCAGCGGTTTGGCAATGAAGGTAAACCATCCGTAGTCCACTGCCTTGGCCAGGCTGTGCTCAGCCTTTGCGAGCTGATCGAGCTCCTTGGGCCCCATGTAGAGTCTGAGCTTCAGGCTGGTCTCCTGGTTGGGATCCAACTGGAAACCATCGCTCAAATAGGCGATCCTCACCAGGTGTTTTTCCGCGTCCACCACCTGGGCGATGATATCGTAGCCGCTTTGGTCGAGGGGAACGATGGCCTGGGTGAAATAGTTGTTCTCATAGCCGACCCACTCGACGGGTGATTTCAGGCCCAGGTATTTCTTCTCGAGATCTTTGAAGCTGTGGGTGGTGAGCTCACCTTTCTGGTAAACGGCCACCTGGGACGGGTTGTAAGAGCTTTCCTCGAGTCCGCTGTATGGCTGGAAATAGAAGCTCACCACCAGCTGGTCTGAAAGACGCTCCTGGCTCACATTGCGGACGCGAACCTCCATGTCCGTGACATAGCTGTCTGCGGAAAACGTGAAGATCTTACTCACCTGGACACGATCGGGCACATCCGTTCCGAAGGTAATGCTTCTGGGGGGGTCTCCGGGCGAAAGAGTCACGGTTTGAGATGCATCGCTCGAAAAGGGACGTGTGGAAAGGCCGAGATCGGATTTGTAGAGATCCACTGCGGCAGGCAGGTAGAGGCTGGCCCGGGATGAGATCATCTCCATGGGAGCCGAAGCCGGATCAACATGCTCCCGAAAACCTCTAAGGGAAAGGGTGCTGAAGCGGGCTCCGGGAGCCAGAATCTGTCCGCGAAAGAGCGGGGTCTCCACCGTCCATTTCTCGAACTGGTTCTCGAGTTTTGCCAACCGCTGCTCCGAAGCGGCCTTCGAAGCCTGGGGTTCCACGGGGAGGCTCGGCACCTGAGGCTCCGGAGCCTCCGCGGGCGGGGGCGAGGTAGGTGAAGCCTGTTCCTGAGGCTTCTGTTGCTCGGGAACACGATAAAGGCCGTAATAGTAGTCCCAGAACATCAGAACAAGCAGTGCCAGGGCAAAAGCCAGAAAAGCCCTTTTTTCCATTCAGTTGAGCTCCATGCAGATAATGATCAGAGTAATTCCGACGGCTTGACCACTGGATCGTAGCCTCCGGGATGAAAGGGGTGACAGCGCAAGAGTCGTCTCAAAGCCAAGATTGCACCCCTGAACGGCCCGTAGATCTCAATGGCTTCCTGGGCGTATTGAGAGCACGATGGAACGAAACGGCAGCAGGGGCCAAGAAGAGGAGAGATGAAGATCCTGTAGCCGCGTATCGACATGAGCATAAGCGACCGAAGCATCAGAGCCGGCCTTCCTGTCTCAAAAGAACGGGAAGCAACTCCGCGGCGATCTGTGCCGGTGTAAGATCCTGGGCACCGGGTTTCGCGATCACCACCAAGTCCTTCCCGGGGAGAGGGATGCGATGTTTGTGCAACCTGAAGAATTCCCTGAGACACCGTTTGATTCGATTTCTTCCCACAGCGGACCAATATCGTTTCTGAACGACCAGACCCAGTCGGTGGTGTTCGAGGTGGTTGATGGCGATACTGACTCCGAAATGAGCTGTCCTGAACCGGCGACCGTCCCGCTTGACCCTTGCGTATTCGGCGGTTTGATGCAGCCTCTGTTCGGGTCGCAATCGACAGTCCCGAGGGACGGCAGCAGGCCTTTCCTCTTGTCGAGGGTGGCGAACCTCGTCAATGTCGGTTTTCAGACTGTCAACCGTTTTCGTCCTTTCGCCCGACGGCGTCTGATGACTTCGCGTCCGGCCCGCGTCGACATGCGTTCCAGGAAACCGTGCGTTCGTTTTCTTTTCAGGTTGCTTGGCTGAAATGTTCTTTTCATCACCCGTCCTCACATCTGAATCTCTTCGTGAATCAGCGGGCCGGAGACCCGCGGCAGATGAGCCTGCGGTGCAGCCCGGTGCATTAGTAGAGGTAAACTCTCACATAAGCGAATTCCAAATTACCTGTCAAGCCAAATAGTGAACCACCGTCTTCCATGCAAGGGGAGACCGCTCGATACTCCATTCAGTGTCTCCCTTTCAAAGGATGCGGCTCCAGTCAGCACCAATCCCACAACAAAGGCAAGAACCAATCGACGAGCGGCCGAAGAGTGGAGGAAAGGCGCTTCTGCTTCGGAAAGCAAGCGGCTTTGTGTTATTGATTGAAGATGACTGATGGCCATGCTATGAAGTGTCCTTCCTGACAACCGAAGCAAAAGGAGAGGCGCGCGGGATGTTTCTGAATCGAATTCTGGGTTGGTTTTCCAATGACCTTGCCATTGATCTTGGCACGGCCAACACTTTGGTTTACGTGCGTGGGAAAGGTATTGTGTTGTGTGAGCCCTCTATCGTTGCCGTGCGGAAGGACGAAAAAGGCGAAGCGACTGTCTGGGCCGTTGGAACTGACGCCAAAATGATGCTCGGCAAAACACCTGGTAACATCGTGGCCATCCGGCCGCTCAAAGACGGAGTTATTGCGGATTTCACCGCAGCGGAAGCCATGCTGCGCCATTTCATCCGCAAGGCGCATAATCGACACCGGTTGGTGAGGCCCCGCATCATTGTGTGCATTCCATCGGGGGTGACCCAGGTCGAGCGGAGGGCTGTGCGTGAGTCGGCGGAATCGGCCGGAGCCCGGGAGGTTTACTTGATCGAGGAGCCCATGGCCGCTGCCATTGGAGCCGGCCTGCCCATCACGGAGCCTGTGTGTAACATGGTCGTCGACATTGGGGGCGGGACCACGGAAGTGGCCGTGATATCCCTTGCGGGGATTGTCTACAGCCGTTCGGTGAGGGTTGGCGGAGACAAAATGGATCTGGCTATTCTCCAACACATCAAACGGAAATATAATTTATTGATTGGAGAGCGAACGGCTGAGCTCATCAAGACGACTTTGGGCAATGCCTATCCCCTTGGAGATGTGGAAACCATGGCCATCAAGGGGCGTGATCTGGTGAGCGGGATTCCGAAGACCGTCGAGGTCAATTCCGACGAGATTCGATCGTCCATCCAGGAGCAGGTCGATGCGATTGTGGAGACGGTCAAAATAGCCTTGGAACAGACGCCTCCTGAGCTCGCTGCAGACATTGTCGATCGGGGAATCGTCCTGACGGGAGGTGGAGCTCTGCTGAAGAATCTGGATCATCTGCTCCGACTCGAAACAGGGCTGCCCATCACGTTAACGGAAGATCCGCTTTCGACGGTAGTCCTGGGGTCCGGCAAGGCACTGGAGGACTTTGCTATCCTGAAGCCGGTTCTGACCTGAGGAACCTCTTTGCGGCACTGATTGGGATCAAGAGGTTCGAAGAACATGACTGGGTGGTTGCGTCGCCTGCGGGGCGCATTCTTCATCTTCCTTTTCCTCGCTGCCTTTTTTTACATATCCTCCCTGAACTTTAGACCCCCTGAACGAATGGATCTGCTGCAGCGCTTCGTCGTTGAAACGGTGGGTCCATTCCTCAAGACCTTTGCCAACATATCGGGTCTGATCGAAGACTTGGTGGGCGAGTATGTCTGGCTGCGCCAGGTTCGGGATGAGAATCAGGAGCTGCAGCTGCGGGTCGCGAAACTCGAGAGGAAGGTGATTGAGTACCAGGAGGCCCATATCGAGAACCTGAGGTTGAGGCGCCTCCTGGACTTCAGGTCGACCATTCAGGGAGATGCCGCAGCGGCGCAGGTTGTGGTCCACGATATGACGGGATGGTTCCAGACCCTTATCGTCGACAAGGGGTTTCGTGACGGCATCGCGCCGGACATGCCGGTCGTCAATGACGAAGGCGTGATCGGTCGTATCCTGGATGTCTCCGATCATTACGCGCGGGTGCTGATGATCACCGACCCGGGAAGTGCTGTGGATGCCATCGTTCAGCGAAACAGGGTGCGCGGGATCCTCAGCGGGAAAGATGCCAATGGGTGTGTCCTCAAGTATGTCCGGGGCAACCTGGATGTCCAGGTCGGAGATCTGATCATCTCCTCGGGAAAGGATGGTCTCTTTCCGAAGGGGCTGCGGCTCGGTATCGTCCAGGGGATTTTCAAGGATCCCGTCGATCTCTTTCAGAAGATCGAAGTCAAGCCCCTGGTGAGGCTCAGCGCCCTTGAGGAGCTCTTGATCATCAAACGGGGAATAATCATTCCCGATATGTCGGCCGGAACCAGGGAGATTGATTGAAGGCGGAGCTGCTCGGAACAATTCGGGCTCGGCGGGTCTGCAGGTCGGACGGCAGGGACCCGGGTCCGAATGAGAGCAGGGAGGGAGTCCTCGGACCCTCTGGCGGTATCACTCCGATGTGCGGCCGCCTTGGCGCTTTCAAGCGGTTGGGGACATGAACATGAATGTTTATGTCGGCAATAGTGACCCTGGCTGGGGGGCTTCTGCACGGGTGGTCCTTTATACCCTGTTCGTGTTTCTCGCCCAGGCCGTTTGGATTTCTCAGTTGCCGTATCCGGCCATCCGAATAGATCTCATGCTGCCCCTCATGTTCGGTGTCGCCATGGCGTGGTCACTGGCTGCCGGACTCGTCTGGGCTCTGGTGTGGGGTTACGTGTTCGATGTGCTTTCAGGCAAGTTCTGGGGGTTCCACGTTGTATCATACGTCGTTGCGGTGTGCCTGGTTCACATCTCACTCGAGAAGTTTGAATTTCGCAACCCGCTGTACCAGATGGTGGTGGTGGGAAGCTGCGCTTTGGGGCAGGCGGTTGTGCTCTGGCTGTATCTCCTTGTGGAGCCACAGTCGGTTTCCCTGGATGCCGGTGTCTGGCAGAGTCTCTTGTTCCGATGCCTGGTCATGGCTGTGGCTTCGCCTCTGATCATCTACCCCATCACTCGTTGGGGTGAAGGCCCGGCCTAAGTTGAGATCCGAGTGCAGGGGGCGAGCCGGGCGCCCGCACTTCTTGCCCGAAACTCAAAATCTTCCTCATGGGAAGGATTACCAAGTTCATGAGTCCCAGGGGTGAAAAGCCGCTCAAGCTGGAGAACCTCAAGCAGTTCAACTGGGAAGTGGCCGAGGCCAGCGCATTCCAGAAGAATTATCTCCTGTTGATGGCCCTGGTTTTGGTGGTCCTTTTCATCTATATCCTCAGGCTCTGGCATCTTCAGGTGGTACAGGGAGCCAAGTACCGGTACCAGTCTGAAAACAACCGAATTCGTTTGGAGGATATTCCCGCACCTCGAGGGATTATTTTCGATCGGAACGGGAATGCTCTGGTGGAGAATCGCCCCGCTTACCATCTGCAGCTGATCCGTGAAGATGTTCAGGATCTGACCCAGACCATCCAGGAGTTGGCGCGTTTGACGGGGAGAAGTCCTGAGGAGTTCCTGGAAATCATCGACGCCAATAAGCAGTTGCCGAAATTTGTTCCGATCCGTCTGGCAGCTGACCTGGACCGGGATTGCCTGGCGCGCATAGAGGCACAGCGAGTCAGGCTTCCTGGGGTGGTGATCCACCTTGAGCCCAAGCGCGAATACCGTTTTAACCGAACTGCGGCTCACCTGATCGGCTATTTGAGTGAAATCGCCGAATCAGAGCTCAAGAGCGAGTCCTATCAAGGCTATGTGATGGGGGAGGATGTTGGCAAGTTCGGCGTGGAGAGCGCCTTTGAGAAATACCTGCACGGCAAGCGGGGTGGCCGGCAGGTGGAAGTGGATGCCATAGGCAGGCGCCGCCGGGTGCTCGACGAAGTGCTTCCCATCTCCGGAAGGAATATCTGGCTCACCATCGATATTGATCTACAGAAAGCTGCGGAGACCTGCCTCCAGGCAAGGGTGGGCTCCATTGTGGCCATCGATCCCAAATCCGGCGCCGTCCTGGCTTTGGCCAACAACCCGGTCTTCGATCAGGAGAAATTCATCCGCGGCCTGAAGAGAGATGAATGGCAGGCCCTTTCCAAAGACCGCACGCACCCTCTACTGAACAGGGCCATCGGTGCAGCTTACCCGCCGGGGTCCACCTTCAAACCGTTTGTCGCTCTGGCCGCGTTGCAGGAGGGTTTGATCTCGCCGGATACGACCATCAACTGTCCCGGGTACTTTCCGTTTGGTAATCGTCGATATCGGTGCTGGCGTGACCATGGGCATGGTGCCATGGAGCTGGAGCGCGCCATTGTGCAGTCCTGCGATGTCTACTTCTACCAGACGGGCATGCGGCTTGGAGTAGACCGCATCTCTCAGTATGCCAACTACTTCGGGCTGGGCGAAAAGACGGGCATTGGACTGCATGGGGAGCACCCCGGGCTCATGCCCACATCGGCCTGGAAGCGACAGGCCGTGGGAGTGCCCTGGCAAAAGGGGGAAACTCTTTCTGTGGCTATCGGACAGGGATTCGATCTCGCCACTCCACTTCAGATGGCGCTGAGTTATTCGGCCATTGCCAATGGTGGCAAGCTCTGGCAGCCGTTCGTCGTCAAGCGGATCGAAGGCAACGGGGGCACGGAAGCGGACGAGGTCAAGCCCAAGTTGAAGCGCAAGATTCCCATCGACGCCCGGCACTTCCATCTCCTGCAGAAGGGTCTCCTGGGTGTGGTCGATGAGGCGAGGGGAACCGCCCACGGCATCAAGCACAAGGTGGTGTCCATCGCAGGCAAAACCGGGACCGCTCAGGTCGTCGGGCTTGCAGAGGGTGCCAACCGCAAGCTCCTCGAAAAGCTCACCAAACATAAGGAACGCGATCACGCCTGGTTTGTAGGGTATGCTCCTGCGGAGGACCCTCAGATCGTGGTGTGCGCCATTGTCGAGCACGGGGGGCATGGGTCTTCGGCAGCGGCTCCACTCGTTCGGAAAGTCATCCTGTCCTTTATGGGGCATGAAATGGAAGAGACACCCCAGAAACCATGAGAGCTTCTGCATTCAAATCCGAGGGAAATGGGTGTAAAGAGCCATGATGGACCGCCGCCTGGTTGAGAATTTTGACTGGCCAATCATTGGCGTATTGCTTGCCATCATCACCATCGGGCTGATGAGCATTTACAGTGCTCTGTATCAGCAGATTCTGGCCCACCCGACCCACAATCTGTTCCTCAGGCAGATCATGTGGCTGGCAGTGGGGTTCGGTGTGCTGTTCTGTGCTCTGTTGGTGGACTATCAGCGCCTCAAGTGTTTGAGCGTGTGGCTGTACTTCTTCCTGCTCGTCCTGCTGGTTGCTGTTCTGCTTGTCGGCAAAGAGGTCAACGGATCGAAGCGCTGGCTGGAGTTTGCAGGACTCCAGTTTCAGCCTTCCGAGTTCATGAAGATCGCGATAGTGATCCATTTGGCTGCATATTTTTCATCCCAGGACATTCAACCCTACCCGAGCATTTGGAAGCTCATTCCTCCCTTGCTCATGATCTGCGTTCCGACGGTTCTCATCCTTGCAGGGCCGGACCTCGGAACGGCCATTTCATTTCTCGCCATTTCGGGGACGATGGTATTCTTTATGGGGATTCGGTGGCGCTATCTCCTGGCGGGGGCTGCGGTCGTCATTCCCCTCATTTACCCGATCTGGGAGCATGTCCTCAAACCCTACCAGAAGAAACGAATCCTCATCCTGCTCCGTCCTGATCTGGATCCATTGGGGGCCGGCTACCATATTCGGCAATCCAAGATCGCCATCGGTTCGGGGATGTTTGGCGGCAAGGGTTTTCTCAATGGAACGCAGAATAAGCTTCATTTCCTGCCGGAGAAACATACTGATTTCATCTTTTCCGTATGGGCCGAGGAGTGGGGGTTCGTGGGCTGTGTGGTTCTTTTGGTCCTCTTCGCCGCTCTGATCGCTCTGGCTTTTCGTGTTGCGAGGAGGTCCAAAGACCGCTTCGGGTCGCTCGTTGTGGTGGGAATGGCCTCGTTCATTCTGTGGCAGGCGCTTATCAATATCGGAATGGTCATCGGCGTGCTTCCGGTCGTTGGAATAACACTGCCGTTCGTCAGCTATGGCGGATCGTCTCTGGTCTCCCTTTGCCTGGCCATAGGGCTGATCGAGAATGTGAGCATGCGTCGGTTCGTCTTTCAATCGCGCTAGGTGAAAGGAGCGGAGTTGACCCGCTTCTGAAGGGAAGCGGCTTCAGGTCCCTTGGTATGGTGCGTTGATTGTGATTTTTATTACTTTTTTGCTTGCGAACCCGCTGAACTTGTGCTAATCGCTTCTCCCGTGCTTGGTGTCTCATAATTCTCGGCGCAGCTCAGCCTATTCGCCACAGGGGGAGAGAGGGTGGGGGCGCTCACTCCGTGCAATAAGTCACATACGGGTCAGAGCCAATTAATTAACTATCAGCAAGGCGCCTGCATGAGGAGCGAGGGAAGGGTAAAATGATCGAAATTAACATCACACTCTTGATCCAAATGGTCAGCTTTCTCGTTTTCGTTTTTCTTATGAACATGGTGCTGTATCGGCCCATTCGCCGCATGGTGGCGGAAAGACAGAGCCGCATCGCCGCCCAGCAGCAGGACATCGAGAAGGCTGAGGCTGAGAAAGCGGCAGCCATAGAGGAGTTCGACTCCCAGATCTTGGAGGCTCGAAAGCTGGGGCGCCAGCGGATGCAGGAGCTCAAAGCCGCGGCCTATGAGCAGGAGAAGGATATGATGCAGAAGGCCACCGAGGATGGCGCGGCTCAGCTCCAAGAGTTCCGTGCCCGAATTCAAAAGGATGTGGCCAAGGCATCCAAGGAATTGAAGACTCAGGTTAAGGCGTTTTCGGTGGATCTGGCACAGAAGATTTTGGGAAGGTCACTTTAATCAAGCAGGATGAGGGGGAGAAGTGATGAGGATGAAGACAGTATCCTTCCTCCTCGGCGCAGGTGCCGTGATTGCCCTTCAGGGCATCGCCTGGTGCTCCGAGGGAGGTGCTCACGAGGGTGGGCACGCGCTCAACTGGTTCGATCTGGCGCTGAGAACTGGGAACTTCGCAATTTTAGCTTTTATCCTGTATCGGCTTCTCAGCAAGCCGATCAGCAATTTCCTGGTCTCCAGGCGTGAAGACATTCGGAAGCTTCTGGCGGATCTTGACGCTAAGAAGCGCGAAGCCGAGGAAATCAGTGCACAGTATAGATCCAGGCTGGCTGCGCTGGACGTCGAGACCAAAAAGATCGTAAATGAGCTTCTGGCTGAAGGTGAGGCGGAAAGAGACAAGATCATCAAGGCTGCTGAGAAGCAGGCTGAATATATCCGGCAACAGGCACAATTGGCGGCTCAGCAGGAGGTTAAGGCAGCCCGCGACAAGCTCCAGGAAGAGATTGCCGAACTGTCCATCGCTGCGGCTGAGGAGATCCTGCGCAAAAAGATGAAGGCGGACGATCAGGATCGGTTGGTTAAGGACTTCATGACAAGGGTGGTGGAGGCGAAGTGAAGAACTTAGTCATTGCTAAACGGTATGCGAAGGCGCTGTTCACCCTTGCCCTGCAGGATGGCAAGATTGAACAGTATGGGCAGGAAGTGGACGCCTTTGTCCAGCTCATGGCCCAGCTTCCTGAGCTCGCAGATGCCCTGCGAAACCCGCTGTATCCAGAAAACGCCCGAAAGTCGCTCTTTGCCTCGGTCGCCGACAAGGTCGAGCTCTCCCCGATCATTCGCAGCTATCTCAATCTGCTTATCGAAAAGCGACGCATCAGCAATCTTTCTGAGATCAGTGACTTTTACCACCGGCTGATCGATGAGCACCAGAATGTGGCGCGGGCGAAGCTGTCGGCTGCGACGAAGCTGGACGATCAGGCCATAGCAGATATCGCAAAGAGTCTCGAAAAACTGACTGGAAAAAAGGTCGTCGTGGAGTTCGAGGTCGCTCCGGAACTGATCGGAGGGGTTGTGGCTCAAATCGGCGATTTGGTTTTGGATGGCAGTGTAAGGCGACAGTTGCTTAACTTTAAAGAAACTTTGAAGAGGGGTGCGTTGGGCTAATGGAAATCAGAGCCGAAGAAATCAGCCAGATTATTCGTGATCAGATCAAGGACTACGAGAAGAAGGTCGAGCTGAGCGAAACTGGACGCGTCATCTCCGTCGGTGACGGTATCGCCCGTGTCTACGGCGTCGAGAAGTGCATGTCCATGGAATTGCTCGAGTTCCCTACCACCGCTGGATCACTCTATGGCGTGGCCCTGAACCTCGAAGAGGACAATGTCGGTGTGGCCATCATGGGCGACGACACTCTCATCAAGGAAGGTGCCGAGGTCAGGAGAACAGGCCGTATCGCTGAAGTGCCCGTTGGCGATGCGGTGCTCGGCCGTGTCATCGACCCGGTCGGCAATCCCATCGATGGAAAAGGCCCCATCGAGGCCAAGGAATTCGGTCGTATCGAGGTCATCGCACCGGGTGTTATCGCCCGTCAGTCCGTCAACGAGCCGATGTACACGGGGCTGAAGGCCATCGACGCCATGACCCCCGTCGGGCGCGGACAGCGCGAGCTCATCATTGGTGACCGACAGATCGGAAAGACCGCCATCGCCGTCGACGCCATCATCAACCAGAAGGGCGGCGACATGATCTGTATTTACGTCGCCATCGGTCAGAAGAAATCGACGGTGGCCCAGGTGGTCGAGACCTTCCGCAGGCACGGCGCCATGGACTACACCATTGTCGTGGCGGCCAACGCCAGCGACCCCGCTCCCCTGCAGTTTCTCGCGCCCTTTGCCGGAACAGCCATGGGCGAATACTATCGGGATCGGGGACGTCACGCGCTCATCATCTACGATGATCTATCCAAGCAGGCCACGGCTTACCGTCAGGTTTCGCTGCTGCTCCGCCGTCCGCCCGCACGCGAAGCCTATCCGGGCGACATTTTCTACAACCACTCCCGGTTGCTCGAACGTTCCTCAAAACTGAACAACGAACTGGGGGCCGGCTCCCTGACTTCGCTTCCGGTCATCGAGACTCAGGCCGGTGACGTGTCGGCGTACATTCCGACCAACGTCATCTCCATCACAGATGGGCAGATTTACCTGGAACCCGGCCTGTTCTTCGCCGGTGTGCGACCCGCCATCAACGTCGGGCTTTCGGTTTCGCGAGTCGGCGGTGCGGCTCAGACCAAAGCCATGAAGCAGGTGGCAGGTCGTCTTCGCCTGGATCTCGCCCAGTACCGCGAGCTTGAGGCTTTCGCCAAGTTCGGAAGCGACCTCGACAAGGCCACGCAGGCTCAGCTCAATCGCGGTATGCGGCTTGTCGAGCTGCTCAAGCAGCCTCAGTATGTGCCCATGCCTGCCGAGAAAGAGGTCATGTCGCTCTATGCCGGCACCCGCGGCCACCTCGACAACATCCCTGTGGAAAAAGTGGCCGAGTACGAACAGGAGATGCTGAGTTTCGTCGAAAGGAAGTACCCGGATATTCTTTCTGAGATCAAGGAAAAGAAGGTCATCAGTGATGAACTCGACCAGAAGATGAAGAGCGCGCTGGAAGAGTTTGCGGGGGTTTTCCAAGCTTAATGTGCGTCAACCATGAACAGATAGAGTACGGGAGCTCGTAGTATGGCGACCCTGAGGGATATCAAGAGAAAAATCGACGCCGTCAAGAAGACCTCGCAAATCACTAAGGCCATGAATATGGTCGCCGCTGCCAAGTTGCGCGGCGCTCAGCAGAACATGGAAGGCTTTCATCCTTATGCCGCCAAGTTCAACGAAGTGATTCGGCGCCTGGCATCCGGAGTCGAGGATGCCAGCTCCTATCCGTTGATCACGCCACGCGAAGAGGTCAAGAAGATCGACCTGGTGCTGGTGACGGCGGACCGGGGTCTTTGCGGCAGTTTTAACAACAACCTCATCATCCTTGCCGAGAAATTCATGCGCCAGCAGATGGCTGAGGGTAAGGAGGTGAGCATGGTGGCGGCCGGCAGGAAGGGTGCGGACTATTTCCGCCGGCGCAAATACGACGTGCGCAAGCGTCTCACGGGCCTTCTCAACAAGCCGAGCTATACGGATGCGTTCGAGATGGGCCAGGATGTGATCGAGAGGTTTGAATCCGGTGCTTCGGATGCGGTGTACGTCATATACAGCCATTTCGTCAGCATGGTGAAGCAGATTGCGACGGCGGTGCAGATCCTGCCCATCGTCCCCGAGGCAGCCGAAGAGCAGACCGGGTACTTCGAGTACCTTTTCGAGCCTTCTCACCAGGCGCTATTGACAGACCTTCTGCCAAACTTCGTGTATGTTCAGCTCCTGGAGTTCATGTATCAGACGGCAGTCGGGGAGCACGCTGCACGAATGGCCGCGATGGAAAACGCGACGAGCAACTGTAAGGAGCTCGTCCGGTCGCTGACCTTGACCTACAACAAGGCACGTCAGGCCGGGATCACCAAGGAGCTGATGGATATTGTGGGCGGGGCTGAGGCCTTGAAATGAGCAAATAGGAAGGTCTGGAAGAATATTCAACTCTGATAGGAGGATATGGCCCCATGAACGTGGGAAAAATCGTACAGGTCATTGGTAACGTCGTCGACGTCGAGTTCGACGAGGGCAAACTTCCGCCCCTCATGACGGCGCTCTTCGTCAGCAATCCGGGTCTGGGCCCCGAGGAGGACAATCTGGTCCTGGAAGTCGCTCAGCACCTGGGTGACAACGTCGTCCGCACCGTCGGCATGGATTTGACTGACGGTCTCGTCCGGGGCATGACCGTGAAGGACAGCGGGAAGCCCATCATGATGCCGGTAGGTGAGGCAGTGCTCGGACGCGTCATCAACGTCGTGGGTCGCACCGTGGATGGGCTTGGACCCATCAAGACGGACAAAATGATGCCGATTCACCGTCCGGCGCCTGCATTCACCGAGCAGGACACTTCGGTCAAAGTTCTTGAGACGGGAGTCAAGGTCATCGACCTGCTCGTTCCGTTCCCCCGTGGCGGGAAGATGGGCATGTTCGGCGGCGCCGGTGTCGGCAAAACCGTCGTCATGATGGAAATGATCCATAACATCGCCATGCAGCACGGCGGTATCTCCGTGTTTGCCGGCGTGGGTGAGCGCACCCGTGAGGGGAACGACCTTTATCATGAAATGAAGGATTCAGGGGTTCTTCCGAGAGCCGGCCTGGTTTACGGACAGATGACCGAGCCTCCTGGAGCCCGTGCGCGGGTGGCCCTGTCCGCTCTGACGGTTGCCGAGTATTTCCGCGATGTGGAAGGCCAGGACGTGCTGCTGTTCGTTGACAATATTTTCCGCTTCACCCAGGCAGGCGCTGAGGTATCCGCCCTACTCGGCCGTATGCCCTCAGCCGTTGGTTATCAGCCTACACTGGGTACGGACCTTGGTGCGCTTCAGGAACGCATTACCTCTACCACGAAGGGCTCCATCACGTCCGTTCAGTGCGTTTATGTTCCCGCTGACGACTTGACCGACCCGGCCCCTGCCACTACGTTTGCACACTTGGACGGAACGGTCGTTCTATCGCGGCAGATTGCAGAGCTTGGGATTTATCCTGCAGTGGATCCGCTGGACTCGACCTCTCGAATCCTGGACCCGAACGTCTTGGGTGAGGACCACTATAAGACGGCCCGCGAGGTACAGCAGATCCTCCAGAAATACAAGGATCTGCAGGACATCATCGCCATCCTCGGCATGGATGAGCTGTCTGACGAAGACAAGCTGACGGTCGCCCGGGCTCGGAAGATTCAGCGCTTTCTGTCTCAGCCGTTCCACGTGGCTGAAACCTTCACCGGTGTTGCCGGTAAGTACGTCAAAATGGATGACACGATTCGAGGGTTCCGTGAGATTGTGGAAGGCAAGCACGACGATGTTCCGGAGCAGGCCTTCTACATGGTAGGTGGTATCGAAGAAGTCCTCGACAAAGCCAAGCAGATGGCTGCTGCTTAACCGAGAAAGTGGTGACGTATGGCTGACAAAATTTTGCTGGAGGTTGTGACTCCGGAGAAGACGCTCCTCAAGGAGATGGTGGACATTGTTGTCGCTCCGGGCGAGGAGGGCGAATTTGGCGTACTGCCGAATCACATCCCTTTCCTGAGCAAGCTTAAAGTCGGCGAACTGCGCTTTCGAATCGGGGCCAATACGCGCTATGTGGCGGTTATGGGCGGTTTTGCTGAGGTGCTTCCCGACCACGTAACCGTTCTAGCCACGGCTGCGGAAGAGGCTACCCAGATCGATGTGATTCGGGCCAAGGCGGCTCGCGAGCGTGCCGAGCGCAGGCTGCGCGAAGCAAAAGACCGTTATGAGTTCGCTACTGCCCAAGCCGCGCTGCAGCGCGCGCTGGCCAGGCTGAGGATTGCGGAACGCCGATAGTCCAGAGCTCTTGGAAAGGTTGACTGATGGAAGGCCCCTCTACGCAGAGGGGCCTTTTGTATTCCGTCTTTACTCTATACCCACCATCGTTCATAATCCGGTCCGGTCCGATTCGAATAGAACAATTTTGGCCGATAAATTGCATCGAATTATTGAAAGCAATGATTCGCCCCAACAGAATTGAACTTTAAAATGGGTTGAGATCGCGCGTGATCGAGGATCGTCCGGGCGTGCGATCTACAGGCGTTGCGTATTCGGTGTTGATGCGAGATGTGCGCTACGGAGGAGAATGCATGTGTGGGATAGTCGGTTATCTCGGTAGGTCCGAAGCTGTGGGTGTTCTGATAGATGGGCTGAAGAGGCTGGAATACAGGGGATATGACAGTGCCGGGGTTGCGGTCATGGACGACTCGCTCGGTGTGCAGATCGTCAGGAGCCAGGGGAAGATCTCTGCTTTGGAGAGACGGTTGGTGGGTACACCGGTTCAAGGGACGGTGGGCATTGCGCACACGCGATGGGCGACGCATGGACGACCGTCGGATGAGAACGCGCATCCGCATCGATCTGGACCTTTTGTGGTCGTGCACAATGGAATCATAGAGAACTATGCGGACATCAAGGGGCAACTTGAGAGAGAAGGATTTTCGTTCTCCTCGGAAACCGACACGGAAGTGATTGTGAAGTTGGCGGAACGTGAGCTCTTGTCTGGATTGAGCCATCGGGAAGCAATAGTTTCAGCGCTCAGGAAGCTGCGGGGTAGTTACGCGGTAGTGTTTCTGAATGCGGATATTCCGGGAGAGCTTCTGGCTGCGAGAAAGGAGAGTCCGCTGATCCTTGCGGTGGGCGAGGATGAGTATTTTTTGGCCTCGGATGTACCGGCTATTCTGCCGTACACGCGGCGGGTTGTTTATCTAGAAGACGGGGATCTCGTCACTTTGAACGGCGATGGATATGCCATACATGATTTTGACGGGGGCCAGTGTACAAGGACGGAGCACTGGGTGGACTGGAATCCGATCATGGCCGAGAAGGCCGGATATAAGCATTTTATGCTCAAGGAGATTCACGAGCAACCGCATGCCATCATCGACACATTCAGAACGGCAGTGGAATTTAACAGCAGACAGATCGTTCTACCTGACTTACGTCTTTCTGAAGATGACATCAGGGCTATAGATAAGATCTTTCTCGTGGCTTGCGGCACGTCGTACCACGCATGCCTGGTTGGGAAGTACATGATCGAAAACCTCTGCAAGATTCCTGTGGAGGTCGATTTAGCCTCAGAGTTCCGATACAGGGACCCGCTTCTCGGTCAGCGCTCGCTGATGCTGGTGATCAGCCAGTCAGGGGAGACCGCAGATACCAAGGCGGCATTACAGGAGGCTGCTGCGAAGGGCGCACACTGCCGGGCAGTTGTCAACGTAGTGGGAAGCAGCCTGGCTCGTATGGCAGGTGGGGTGATCTATACTCACGCGGGGCCAGAGATAGGCGTGGCGTCAACCAAAGCTTTCACTTCGCAACTGATTGCTTTGTATTTGTTCGCGTTATACTGTGCCCAATCCTTGGGCCGCATTGACAGCGATGGAATGGGAGGGTACATCCAAGAGCTCGTTGAGCTCCCGGGCAAAATTGAGCAGGTGCTTTCGGATTCCGAGACTCTCACGGTCTGGGCCAGGCGTTACATGCATTCACAGGATTTCCTCTACCTGGCAAGAGGCGTACTCTACCCAGTGGCCTTGGAAGGTGCTCTGAAGTTGAAGGAAATCTCATATATCCATGCTGAAGGCTATGCAGCTGGTGAAATGAAGCATGGTCCCATTGCGCTCATCGACGAAAACATGCCGGTCGTAGTATTGATGCAGTCTGGGCCCATCTTTGAAAAGATGCTGAGTAACGTTCAGGAAGTGAAGGCCAGGGGGGGGCAGATTCTCGCTTTGGTCGAAGGTGAGGCGGATGAGAAGCTGGGGAATCCTTCATCTCAGATGTTGCTGCCAAGAACATCCGAGTGGCTCGCTCCGGCACTCTTTGCGGTTCCCCTGCAGCTGCTTGCATATCACATTGCGGTGTTGCGGGGCACTGATGTAGACCAACCCAGAAATCTTGCCAAGAGCGTTACTGTGGAATGACAGGGGATGCGAGGTGAATCGGCTTGCATACCAGGGAGACTTTCAGCTTGACTCATATTTTTCACTGCGGATAGAATATTTGTGGCAATCAGGTCGGCTCTTGCACCTCAGAAGGAACGAGAGTTGCCGTGAGGTGAGTGTACCACGCCCCGACACATTGCGCCGGGCTTTCAGTGGAAAAGGGCCAGGTTGTTGTACAGGGCATTGCTGATCCTGGTTGAGAAGCTCATAAGAAGCTGTGGATTCACTGTAAGATCTCCGAGGCGGGAGACCTAAGGCTTTTTCCGGTTTTTGTCGGGAGCCTCGCTGGTGGATAAGGTTCCGGCGGTCCCGATATGAATAGATGGGGGTTATAGTCCGACGATGGGATGGGTGGCGGCCGGTGGTCGGTTCTGCCGCGTGCGATCACTCTACGTCCTATTGTATGACAGGCTGCCCCTGGTTTCAGCATGTCGTGGCTTCATGAACGAGGTCGCGAGATCGAATGAGGCATTGAGACCCCTGCTGTGTTCGTGATCGGCAGAACGTCCTTGACCCAACATTAATCACTTTGGGGGCTCTTCCTCGGTCTGGTGCGCAAGTCTTTGGTGGAATTGCCTAAAGGACCGACAGGGCACCCACCTGAACCCATTGAGGTTCATGGCCGTCTGCTGACACGGCATTATGTGGGGGTTGCCTTCCTGCCTTTCCGGCCCCTCAGGGCGCCGTTGCTCCCGCCTTCCCTTTTTTTGAGTTTTTCGGCCGGTTTAGCACTGAGTTTTGCTTATCCCTCAACTGGATCCACGATACAGCCCCGCTGAATCAATCTGCCCTGTGTGGGTGGTCTTGGCGGCACCGGGAGACGGCCGCCTATGGACTCATTTACGATGTTCTCTTGAGTAATATCGAAAGGAACGGTGGCATATGTCATATGCATGGGGAACCGTCCTCGTTCTGCTGGGGACATTCTTTGGTGGGCTCTGCGGCTTTCTGATGAGACGATATTGGCTCGAGCGTGGCCATCAGCAGCTCCAGGACCAGGCGGCGGCCATCCTCGCGGACGCCCGTAAAGAGGCCGAGACAATCAAGAAAGAGGCCATTTTGCAGGCGAAAGATACGCTCTTTCAAATGAAGGCTGACTTTGAGCGTGAGACCAAAGAGTCGAGAAAGGAGCTCCAGACGCTCGAGAAAAGAATCCTTCAGAGAGAGGAAAATCTGGACAAGAAATCCGAGGCGTTGGACAAGCGGGAGACTGCGTTGTCCAAAAGGGAAAAGGCCTCCTTACAGCAGGAAAAGGAATTGCAGGACCAGCAAAAGCAGTTGGAGGGGCTGATTGAGAGTCACCGACGCGAGCTCGAGAATCTTTCTGGGATTTCCACCCAGGAGGCCAAGGAGATGCTGATCAGTTCCATTGAGAACGAAGCGCGTCACGAGGCGGCGTTGACGGTGAAGAAGATCGAGACGGAGGCGCGGGAGACTGCAGACCGCAGGGCCAAGAATATCATCTCCGTCGCCATTCAACGTTACGCTGGAGATTACGTGGCAGAGAAGACAGTATCGGTGGTGAACCTCCCCAACGAGGAGATGAAGGGGCGCATCATCGGGAGGGAGGGCAGAAATATTCGGGCCATTGAAGCCATCACGGGAGTGGATCTTATCATCGACGACACGCCGGAGGCCGTGATCCTGTCGGGTTTCAACCCGGTTCGGCGTGAAGTGGCGAGGATCTCCCTGGAGAGATTGATCTCAGATGGACGGATTCACCCGGCCCGCATTGAAGAAATTGTCGAAAAAGTCAATGCGGAAATCGAGACATCCATCAGGGAAGCGGGGGAGCAGGCTGCATTTGACGTCGGAGTGCACGGAATTCATCCCGAGCTCATCAAGCTCATCGGAAAATTGAAATACCGCACCAGTTATGCACAAAATGTCCTGCAGCACTCAAGGGAGGTTTCCTTCCTCTGCGGAATCATGGCTGCTGAGCTCGGGCTCAATGAAAAGCATGCTAAACGCGCGGGCCTGCTGCACGATATCGGGAAGGCCATCGATCACGAAATGGAGGGGACACATGCCACGATTGGAGCGGATCTGGCCAGGCGATATGGAGAGTCTGGGTCGGTTGTGCACGCCATAGCAGCCCATCACGAGGATGTGCCTGCCGAAGATGTGATTTCAGTGCTCGTCCAGGCAGCCGACGCCCTTTCGGGGGCTCGACCTGGTGCCAGGAAGGAGCTGCTTGAGACCTACGTCAAGAGACTGGAAGATCTGGAGAGAATCGCGACGTCTTTCAATGGTGTCGGGAAAGCGTATGCCATTCAGGCCGGAAGGGAGTTGCGCATCATCGTTGAGAGTACCGCAGTGAATGATGCGGATATTGTCATGCTCAGCAGGGATGTGGCCAGAAGGATCGAAAACGAGCTGACGTATCCGGGGCAGATTAAGGTGACAGTGATTCGGGAGACCAGATCTGTCGAATTCGCGAGATAAGTTGTTTTTTGAACCTGGACACCGAGCTCCGATTATGCCGGAGCTCGCTTGGGTCAAAGGGTTACTCTGCCAACGAAGGAGGCGGCTCAAGTGGTTGAGCAGGTGAATGTTTTTGATGTACTCACCGAGAGAGGTTATGTGGCCCAATCGACGGATGCAGATGAAATGCGGCGCCATCTCGCGAAGCCCAGGACATGCTACGTTGGCTTCGATCCGACGGCGGACAGCCTTCACATCGGGCACCTGCTTCCAATTCTGGCCTTGGTCCATGCGCAGCGCCATGGCCATCGTCCAGTTGCGCTCGTGGGTGGGGGGACTGGACTGGTGGGAGACCCGAGTGGGAAGACCGAGATGCGTCAGATGCTGACGCTGGAGCAGATTGAAGCAAATGCGCAGGCACTGAAGACGCAACTCTCAAACTACCTTGATTTCTCGGATGGTCGAGCCTTGCTCATGAACAATGCGGACTGGCTGGTGGGCCTGCCATACATTGATTTTCTGAGAGATATCGGCAGGCATTTCAGTGTGAACCGGATGCTGGCCGCCGAGAGTTACAGGGCGAGGATGGAGACGGGGCTGAACTTCATCGAATTCAACTATATGCTGCTTCAGGCCTACGATTTCTTTCATCTGTATACGACGTGGGACTGCACCATCCAGATGGGTGGAAACGACCAGTGGGGCAATATTGTGGCAGGCATCGAGCTCATTCGTCGCAAGGCTGGCGGGACAGGGCATGCCTTGACGTTTCCTCTCCTCACGACGGCGTCGGGACAGAAGATGGGCAAGACGGCATCGGGTGCCGTCTGGCTGAGCCGGGAAAAGACCAGTCCCTATGACTTTTATCAGTACTGGATCAATACGGACGATCGTGATGTTCAGAAGTTTCTGAAGCTTTACACGTTCCTTCCTATGAACGAGATAATGGCAGTGGCGGCTCTGGAGGGCCACGAGCTCAATGCCTGTAAGTCGATCCTGGCCTATGAGGTGACACGGATAGCTCATGGCCCTGCAGAAGCCGTGGCCGCGCATGAGGCAGCGGGCCGTCTCTTCGGTCACCGATCACTGCCGAAGGATCTGTTGCCTTCCAGTTCGGTTCCTCGAGAGGCGGGGGGGGAAGAAGCGGCGGTGCCAACGACGGAAATTGCTGCTGGACGCCTGAAGGCAGGGATTCCCGCCTTTGAGCTGTTTGTGGAAACGGGGTTGTGTCCCAGTCGAAGTGCAGCTCGGCGGTTGATTGAGCAAGGTGGAGCGTACCTCAACGATCAGCGACTGGGATCCTTCGACCAGTTGGTGAGTGTTGCCGATGGGTCTTCGGGGTCGATTTTGCTCAAAGCGGGAAAAAAGAAGATACACCGCATCAACCTGTCAGACTGAAAGAGCTGTGGGAAACAACCTCCAGGAGGTGGCCGATATTGCCGTACGCTGTGAAGGCGGTGAAACCTCTTTTTCTCATTGACAGAGGATGGCCTGTTGGTATATTAAGCTTTTGCATTGCGAGCGGGCCTGTACGAGCGAGCCCGGAGAGTGGATACAAAAAAACCTTGACTTCGAGCTTGCCATCGTGTAGAAAGTAAAGTCCCGGCAGCTTGATGAATGCACCAAGCGACCTTGCTCTTTGGAAACTAAATAGTGGGTAAGCAGTAAGAGATGG
>CAZLCS010000045.1:0-48369 GCA_964557955.1 uncultured Syntrophobacteraceae bacterium | reverse complement strand
GGGGGAACCCCAACATTCGCACTACCAGCCGCCAACTGTAACAAAGTGGCCAGCCCCCGAACGCCAGCAGAACTCCTTACAGTATCGCCTCAATCCCTTTGCGGCGGATCACGTTCAACAACGCAAGCGCGGCCCCCGTCGGGCGCTTTGTACCGCGCTCCAGCTGCGACACGTACCCGACCGTCAAGTTCAGGTAGCGGGCGAACACCGCCTGGCTCATGCGGGCCCGCTCCCTCATCGCCCGAATGTCATCTCCCGTCAGTGGTTCGATACCCGCTTCATCGATTACATCGAGATGCCGCATCGTGATCTTGGCGTAAGTCGCTTCATCCAAAATCCCGGTGCTGTGCATATCCTCGGCCGTCTCAAGCAGCGCTTGCACAAGTCGGCTAGGTTTCTTGCTCTTCGTCGCCATAGCTTAACTCCTGGAGAACGCCCTCCTCCATTGCATGTTCGAGTCGCTCAACCTCGGCATCGAGCCACGCCCGCCCAATGTCTCTCAAAGTGGCCAGTTCGTCGTCGGTGATGTTGTCCCGCTCATTTTTTGCAAAGCCATAAAGGAACACCGCCCGATCTCCGGACCGGTAGGCTACGAGCAGCCGATATCCGCCCGAGCGCCCTCGCCCCGTCCGGGGAACTCTTTGCTTGATGACACCCCCGCCAAGATCGGCGTCCACAAGCCCGCGCTCCGCACGCTTGATCGCCTCGCGCAAGCTGGAATCCTCGATCCGTTCCCGCCGTGCGTAGCGCATAACCCACTTCGTTTTGAAAACTCTCAAGAAGCCCCCCTCTATTGCTTTAAACTATAGCACTATGAACTATCTTTTGCAACCCACACGTCCTCCATGTCGCTTTCCGGATCAGTTTTCGTATCTTTACAACGCCTTCCCTCGTCCACTGGCTGTTTCATGTCTCGGCAAGGGCAGAAATCGAGGCCCAACTTGTCATACAATCGAATTGCATCAACCCATAATTTCACATAGATTACGAAACGCATTAAGTGACGGATTTTCATCGGAAGAGGACGGTTATTTGTGTTGTCGCACAAACGAACGTTTATGTGACACCCAAGAATGGAGTGGCAACGATGTTCATCGGTTATATGCGGGTCTCGAAATCCGATGGTTCGCAGGCACTCGATCTGCAACGGGACGCCCTATTAGCCGTCGGGGTGGACTTACAGCACATCTACGAGGATCTGGCGTCGGGGAAGCGAGACGATCGACCGGGTCTGACGGCCTGTATCAAAGCACTTCGAGAGGGCGACACCCTGGTGGTCTGGAAGCTCGATCGACTCGGACGCGACTTGCGTCATCTGATCAACACAGTTCACGACATCACCGGTCGCGGCATCGGCTTGAAGGTTTTGACCGGCCACGGAGCGACAATCGATACAACCACTGCGTCGGGGAAGCTCATCTTCGGGATTTTCGCCGCCCTGGCCGAATTTGAAAGGGAGCTCATTTCCGAGCGTACCAAAGCGGGGCTCGCTTCCGCGCGAGCGCGGGGCCGGGCCGGCGGAAGACCGTACAAGATGACGCCGGCGAAGCTTCGTTTAGCGATGGCCGCCATGGAAAAGCCGGAGACGGTGGTGGGCGAACTGTGCTCGGAACTTTGCATCACTCGGCAGACGCTCTACAGGCATATCGCCCCCGATGGGACTCTTCGCACACACGGAAGGAGACTTCTTGAAAGGAAGGGCGGACGATCCGTCGATCCAGGACTGGAGGTTGCGAAAGGAAACGATGAAACGCGCTTGGACGGATGAAGAGTTGACCACTGACTGGCTTCTGTCGCCCGGCGAAATGGAAATCGTCCGAGAGAAGCAGAGGGCTTCCCGGTTGGGTTTCGCACTGCTGCTGAAATTCTTTCACCTTGAGGGGCGATTTCCTGCCGGGCCACACGAAATCCCTGTCGCTGTGCTTGATTTTGTAGCGCAACAGGTCGGGGTGAAACCAGACCTGTTGCGAGAGTATTCCTGGCAAGGTAGAAGTGTAGAACGGCATCGGGCAATTATCCGCAGTCGTTTCGGCTTTCGCGAGGCGACCGTTGCCGATGCCGAAACACTGGAGACATGGTTGGTAGACGAGGTCTTGGATCAGGAGCATCGCCCGGACCGCCTCAAAGATGCCGTGATTGGGCAGTGCAGGAAGCTTTGCATCGAACCGCCTGCCGCTGAACAGATCCGGCGGCTGGTCGGCTCCGCCGCTCAACGCCATGAAACACACTTCTGTAAAACCATCTCCGGGAAACTGGATTCCGCGACAGTGGACCGGCTTGATACCCTCCTTGAAGCCGACCCTTCCGAGCTAGACGAAGGAGGGTGGACAGTATGGCAGACCCTTAGAGAGGAACCTGGCAGGGCCGGTTTGGACAGCGTAAAAGAGACCGCTTCCAGGTTGCAGGTCCTGCGCAAGCTCGGGCTGCCGGCGGAACTATTCCATGGGGTTTCGCCGAAACTTGTCGAACGCTACGCCAAAAGGGCTGCCGTGGAAGAACCTTTTGAACTGCGTCGTCATGCCGGACCGCTCAGAGCGACCCTTGTGACGGCCTTTCTCCACCGCCGAACCGAAAAGTTAACTGACAACCTCGTAGACCTGCTGGTGGAAACAGTCCACAAGATAGGCAAGGGGGCCGAGAAGAAGATCGACAACAGCCTGGAAAGAGCGCTTCAGAAGAAGGCGCCCGGAAAGATATCGAGACTGTATCGCATTGCGAAGGCCTCCATCGACGAGCCAAAGGGGGCTGTGGAGGACGTAATCTTCCCCGTGGCGCCCGAGCCATGGCTTCGCACCCTTATCAATGAGATCGAAACAAGCTCCGACTACAAGGGAAAGGTCCGGAGGGCTTTGCATCGCTCCTATCGATCCCATTACCGCCCGATGCTTCCGGAGATCTTGAACAATATCGAGTTCCGATGCACGAACACTCGATACCAACCGATCATGGAAGCCTTGAAGATACTGAAAGAGAATCTGCACCACAAGGGTCCCGCCTATCCCAAAGGCGTCCAACCGCCTTTGAAAGGCGTCGTTCCGTCCGATTGGATCTCACTTGTGGTGGATGGGGAGGGGGAACGAACAAAAATCAACCGGACCGCCTACGAGATCTGCGTCTTGAAGGCTCTCCGGGAGCAGCTCCGCTGTAGGGAGATTTGGGTTATCGGAAGCAAGCGGTACAGGAATCCTGAGGAGGATTTGCCGCAGGACTTTGAGGAGCGCAAGGCGGCTTACTACGAGGACCTTGGAATCCCGCGCGATGCAAAGGCTTTCACTGCGGCGCTTCGCGAGGAATTGGCTCAGCATCTGAAGACGTTGGACAAAGGCATGCCCACCAACTCCAGGGTGAAAATTGTCCGTAAGAAAGGCGAGCACCGGATTTCGATATCTCCACTGGGAGCTAAATCGGATCCGGAGAACCTCGTGATTCTGAAGCAGGAGGTGAACCGACGCTGGTGGGGTACGAGCCTTCTTGACGTGCTGAAGGAGACAGACCTGCGGGCGGGCTTCACGCAGTGCCTCCGAAGCGGAACTGAACGTTCACACATGGACGAAACCACCCTCCAGCGGAGGCTTTTGCTCTGCCTGTTCGGCCTGGGCACCAACACCGGGATTAAAAGCATGGAATCAAGGCCGTCAGACGATTACAAGGACCTCTTGTACGTCCGGAGAAGATTCGTTTCCGTGGAGGGACTGCGCCAGGCCATCGCCAGGGTCGTGAACGCCACACTCGCCGTGAGGTTGCCTCGAATCTGGGGCGAGGCTACGACCGCTTGTGCGTCGGATTCCAAACAATTCGGGGCTTGGGATCAGAACCTCCTCACCGAGTACCATCTGCGCTATGGCGGCCGCGGTGTCATGGTTTACTGGCACGTCGAAAAAAACGCCATCTGCATTTACTCCCAGCTCAAGCGGGTATCTTCCTCGGAGGCCGCTTACATGATCGAGGGCGTACTGCGCCACTGCACGGACATGGAGGTGAGGAGGCAGTACGTGGACAGCCACGGCCAAACCACGGTGGCCTTCGCCTTCTGCCGTCTGCTTGGTTTCGAGCTTATGCCGCGATTGAAAGACATCAGTCGCCAAAAACTCCACAAGGCGGAGGCAGGCCAGGTCTTTGAGAACCTTGAACAGATAATGGTTCCCAAGGCGATCAACTGGGAGTTGATCGAAGAGTGGCTCGACGCCATGGTGAAGCACGCAGTGGCGCTGAAGCTTGGCATGGCCGATGCTGAGAGTATTCTCCGACGCTTCACGCGTAACAATATCCAGCACCCGATGTACAAGGCTCTTTTCGAGCTGGGCAAAGTCATCAAGACTATCTTCCTCTGCCGCTATTTGTCCTCTGAAGAAATGCGGAGGGAAGTCAACGAAGGCCTTAACGTTGTGGAGAGCTGGAACAGCACCAACGGGTTCATCTTCTACGGGAAGGCCGGCGAGCTCGCCACAAATCGGCAGGAAAACCAGGAGATCGGTCTGCTCTGCCTTCATCTGCTGCAGGCGAGCCTGGTCTATGTCAACACGCTCATGATTCAGGACGTTCTCGGTGATCCGGAGTGGTTGAAGCGAATGACAACCCGCGATCTCGCGGCGTTGAGCCCTCTGTTAACTCTGCACATCAATCCTTACGGTCGATTTGACCTGGATATGGATGGGCGGATTCCCATTGAGTACGCTGCTTGAGTCTGGTCTTGTTACAGTTGGCGGCTGGTAGTGCGTATGTTGGGGTTACCCCGTCCTCAGGTGGACAACATTGTCACGTTCCTGAAGACGCTCTCCGACGGATATGAACAAAGATAGGCCATGAGAACCGGGGTAGGAGGGGCCGCCCCCCTCCCCCGATCTCCCTGATTCAAAGCCCCGGCCGGAAAACCACATCCCGTCTCCCCGAGTATTCCAGACAAAGAAGCGAGGTTCGGTGTAGTTTCGGCTGTCAGTCACGGAGTCGCAGCACCCCTGGGAGCATGAGCTGCAGCACTGGTATGGGCGTCCAGCTGGGCGTCGGTGTAGTGCTTCATGGAGATGGCCTTGGCGGGACATTCCGCGACGCAGACGCCGCAGCCCTGGCAGCCCCGGGGGTCGATGACGGAGATACCCTGTTCGTCCATGCGGGGGACGTGGTAGGGGCAGACGTGGACGCAGGTGAGGCAGGCGCTGCAGCGGTCCCGGATGACCTCGGCGACCGTGCCGCTCACCCTTATCTCGCTTTGCACCAGCAGCCCTGCCGCACGGCCGGCGGCCCCGCGGGCCTGGGCCAGGCTCTCCTCGATGAACCGCGGGCTGTGGGCCAGGCCACACAGGAAGACGCCCTGAGTGTTGGCGTCAAGAGGACTCAGTTTCGGATGGGACTCCATGAAGAAGCCCTCCTGCCCCGTCGACAGCTTGAGCATCGAAGCCACCGGCTCGGCGCCGGGATGAGGCCGAATGCCGCTGCTCAGCACAAGGGCATCCGGGCTGATCCGTAGATCCATGCGACTGGACGGGTCGAAAACGGAAACCTGAATTCTGCCGTCCTCGATCTGCACCTCGGGAGGCTCGCCGGGCTCGAAACGAACGAAAACGGCTCCCAGGTCCCGAGCTTTTCGATAAAAATCCTCCTTGAACCCGAAGGTCCGGATGTCCCGGTACAGGACGTACACCGTCGCGTCCGGCTTCTTCTCCAGGAGCTTGATGGCGTTCTTGACGGCAGCCGCACAGCACACCCGGCTGCACATGGGGAATTCGTCCGAACGGGACCCGACGCACTGAATCATGACGGTGATCTCGGGGAGTGGGGAGGAGCCGCCAAAGAGGCGCTCTTCGAATTCGAGCTGGGTCATGATCCCCGGATGACTTCCGTAATGATATTCCGTAGGCTCGTACGGGCGCCCTCCCGTGGCCACGATGACGGCGCCGGCCTCGATGGGAACGACACGGCCGTTCTGAAAGATCCGCCCCTTGAAATCCCCCACCCCGCCATCCAGCTGCCGGACCTCGGAGCCAAGAAAGGTCTTGATGTGTCGATGGCTCCGGACACGGAGCACGGTCTGCTCCACAAGCTTGCGGGGAGGCGCACTCCCGAGATTGTGAACGATCCGTCTCGCCACACCTCCGAGCTGGCCCTCCCTCTCCACCAGGGTTACGGGGATTTCCTGATCCGCCAGAGTGAGGGCCGCCGTCATGCCCGCAAGCCCTCCGCCAATGACGAGCGCCTTCTGAACCACCTGGACGGCCACATCCTCCACGGGCTCCAGCAGGGCCGAGCGCGCCACGGCGGCCTCCACCAGCGCCTTGGCTTTCCGAGTTGCAGCCTCCGGCTCGGCGGCATGAACCCATGAGCACTGGTCGCGGATGTTGGCCATCTCGAACAGGTAGGGATTCAAGCCCTTCTGCCTGACGGTCTCGCGAAAGAGGGGCTCGTGAGTGCGCGGAGAGCAGGCTGCCACCACCACCCGGTTGAGGCCGTGGGCTTCGATGAGCTCCTTCATGCGCTCCTGGGTCTGGGTCGAGCATGAGAACTGGAAATCCTCGGCGATCACCACATGAGGCAATGTCGCTGCGTGAGCGCGCACTGCAGCCACGTCGACGACTCCGGCAATGTTCTTTCCACAGTGGCAGACGAAGACTCCCACCCGGGGCGGTTCTTCCACCTTGAAGCCATCGGCGGCCAGGGTCTCGGACAAGTCATCGGCCGCAGCCGGCGTTTGACCGACCTGTTCAACGGCGCCGCCGTACTGAAGCCCGGCCGCTCCCCGCAACTCCAGTCCCTCGTCCGGGACATGCCCGCGCATCAGCCGAAGACATGCTGCCGCACTGGCTGCTGCGGCGCTCGCCCCCGTCACAGACTCAGGAATATCCTTGGGACCGTCCAGGACTCCTGCTACGAAGACTCCCTCCCGGGAAGTCAGGGTGGGCCGCTCGAGATCCGCCTCAATGAACCCGTACCGGTTCAACTCGAGCCCGAGATTCGACAAGAGCGGCGCCATGGCACCCGACGGCTTCATCCCAGCCGAGAGCACCACCAGGTCGAACTCCTCTTCACGATGCTCCATGGTGTGATGGTCGTAATACGCGATGACCAGATTTCGGTTTTCGGGATTTTCGATGATCTGGGAGAGCATGCTCCTCACGAAGCGCACGTTCTGAACGTCGCGCGCGCGGTTCACATAACGGTCGAAATCCTTCCCTTGGGCGCGAATGTCCATGTAGTAGATAACGGCCTCGCTCCCGGCATCGTGCTCGCGCACCAGCATGGCCTGCTTCACGGCCGCCATGCAGCAGACGGAGGAGCAGAAATTCCTGCTCCGGGCGCTGTCGCGTGACGCCACACACTGGATCCACGCTACGCGACGGGGAATCTCCCCGTCCGAAGGTCTTCGGGGGTGTCCCGCGAAAGGCCCGGCAGCCGACAGCATGCGCTCGAAATCCAGGCCGGTCACGACGTTGGGGTATCGGCCGAGGCCGTATTCCCCCGCCTGCGGCACCAGCGCAAGCTCGTAGCCCCCGGCCAGGATCACGGCGCCAACGGCGAGATCCAGCTCCTCTCCCGGGTCCTGGAACTGGATGGCGCCGGTGGGGCAGATCTTTTCGCACAGCCTGCAGCGCCCTTTCCGGAAGTAGATGCACGATGCCGTGTCGATGGCCGGGACCATGGGAATGGCCTGGGAATGGACCAGGTAAACCGCCTTTCGCTTGTCGAGAGCAGCGTTGTAGGGATTGGGAACGCTTTTGGGGCATCGGTCCACACACTGCCGGCAGCCGATACAGAGCTTCTCGTCCACATATCTTGGATGACGGCGAATGCGAGCCTTGAATCGTCCCGGTTCCCCATCGAGATCCACAAGTTCGGACATGGTCATGATGTCAATGCTGGGATGGCGGGCACAGGCCACCATCCGTGGTGCGATCATGCAGGTCGAGCAGTCGTTGGTGGGAAAGGTCTTGTCCAGGCGGCCCATGTTGCCGCCGATGGATTCGGACCGCTCCAGGAGATGCACGCTGATCCCCATGGCGGCCAGATCCAGGGCTGCCTGCATTCCGGCGATACCCCCTCCCACCACCAGGACGGTTTCACGGTTCCACAGGTTCTGATCAGACATGATCCATTCCCTCTTCCGATTCGGCCCGCTCGCCCGGAGCGGCCGGGGGCGCACTGGACAGCCGGCCCAAAAGCGGAGTCGGATCCACCAGATGGCTCTTGAGTCCTTTTCGGACGGATGCCAACCCGAAAGCGACAGCCAGGAGCTCCGTGTAATAGAGGATAGGGAGTGCAGACCTCTCGGCCGGGTTTGGAGAACGCCTCGCGAGCTCTGCACCCAGCAGGTCCAGGTTGCCCTGGCAGAGCGGGCAGCACACCACGATGGCCTGGGCACCGCTCCTGCGCGCGCCTCCCAGAAGGCGTTCCACCAGCGCCAATCCGATGTCCCGCCTCGGGATCCCAACGCTGGCCCCGCAGCAGGTGGCCTTGAAAGACCAGTCGATGGACGTGGCACCTACGGCGCTTACAATTCGATCCAGGTGCAGCGGATTTTCATAGTCTTCGTAGCCGGTGATCCTGGGTGAGCGCACCACCTGGCAGCCATAATAGCAGACCACCCGGAGACCCGAGAGGTCTACCGAAACCCTTTCCGTGATGCGATCCAGCCAGGATTCGGACGCCAACAGCCTCGCCAGGTCGAGAACCTCGAGGTCGGGAGAGATGGACCAGGGGACATCCACCTGTTTTTCCTCGAGCATGTAACGTGAGGTCCTCAAACGTTTGAAGCACATGGGGCAGGCCACGACCAGATCGCGCCCCAGAGCCTCGGCACTCGCCAGGTTCCTGGCGGGAAGCATCACCGACATCTTCTCGTCGAGACTGTGAGCCGCCGTCGCCCCACAGCAGGTCCAGTCCTCGAGCTCCTCAAGGTGCAGTCCGAGAGCGGCCGCGACCTCCTGGAGGGACTCCCGGTAGTCCCAGCTCATGGCCTGAAGCGCACAACCCGGATAGAAAGCGTATGGTTTCATGTGGATACCTTCTTGTGACCGTAGTCTTCCAGGACACGCCGGATTTCACCCGCTGCACCGCTCTTCTCCGGTAGAAACCGCAGGCGCCTGCGTTTGAAAAGATCCCAGGCCAGCACAGCATCGGTGGCCAACTCCTCCCGTGTGGGCACCTGGCCATGCAGGAGCGTTTTGATCCGGTAGCGCTGCATGAGCTGGAGGTCGTTGATACGGCCGTTCTCCCTGAGCACCCTCAGAAAAACGTCGTGGAACGCGGCGATTTCATATTCGGCCGGCGTTCGGCGCCCGGAAACCACGGCGTTCTTGAGATGGTTCATGAGCCCGGCCACGTCGATTTCATTGGGACAGTAAGTCGAGCACATCTCACACGAAAGACATACCCAGATGGACGAGGCGCCGAGCAGTGCCTCCCGCTGTCCCAGCTGAACCAGCCGCACCACCTGGTGCGGCTTGATATCCATGAAGGTGCTGACGGGACAGCTGTTGCTGCAGCGCAGGCACTGGTAGCAGGAGGCTACCTGGATTCCCGTCTCTTTAGCGACGGCGCGGGCCCATGTGGTTTCGCGCCCGTTCACATTCAGCTGCGGAGGTGTTTGATCCATGGAATTCCTTTGATGATCGATTCTGGCAGTCTGCGGATCCGGTCCGAATGCATTGTAGCACTTTGATGCACAAAGATGGAAGGCTTGTATGTTATTTTTTTCATTAAATTAGTTCATTATTTGTGTGTCGTGTGACTTCATCTTCCCCCCTGACAGTCCCTCCATCCTCCCCTATCTCAGCCAAACCGATAACACTCTGACTCAAGTCAAGCTCCAGCACTCATTGATCCAATGAATAGGCAGCACAACCATCAAGCCACCAGCCTGCCAGAGGATTCCACGCATCAAGCTGGCCTTTTCAGTAGGCGCTCTTACTTTATGGAGCATAGAGGAGGGCGGATGACCATGAAAACGGCGCCACTCGTATTATTGATCCTGACGCTGGTCTGGAGCTCAGCCCATGGCTGGACCGCCGCCGATTCGGAAGCGCTCCTGGGGAGGATGGAGGCCGCTTACGAAAAGGTGAAAGAGTACCAGACGCGCCTCGTGATCACGGGCTTCGGCAAGGACGATCGGTTCAAGTCCAGACAGGAGCTCATGTATCGATTCAAAAAACCCAACAAGATCCGCATCGATTTCATCACTCCCCACCCCGGCATGACCATTCTCTACCCTGCGTCCGACGGAAAGGTCCTCCTCAAGCCCTCAGGATGGGCCTCGATCTTCACCCTTCGTCTCGACCGACGCAATTCGCTGCTGGAAATCTCGCCGGGGCAACAGATCGACCAGACGGACTATGGAGTGCTCATCGGCAATATTCGCCTCAGCCTGACCGAGTTGTTCCGGGGCGAGCTCAAAGTCGAGGAGTCTCCTTCGCGGACCGTGCTGAACGTCTTGTCCGACAATACTTTCCGACGTGGAATTCCTACTCGCTACCTCTTCACTATCGACAACCGACTGTGGCTTCCGGTGAGCGTAACCGAGATGGACCCGAAGGGAACCTTGCGCCGAACGGTGGATTATCGGGATATCAGAGTCAATCCGGGACTCTCCGAGGCTTTGTTCGTCCTGTTGAATCCCACCCTCGATTGATGCAGCCAATCAGCGCACAGCGATCCTGTCAATAAAAAATGAAATTCCGGTTGAAGAGCTGGGGGTTGTCGAAATGCTCGCGGCCGATGAGGTCGATGGCATGGTGACCTCGCTGTCGCATGCTCCCTATGGAATGGATGCCCATGGGAAAGAAGATGAGCGGCTCGATTCTCCCGGAGCCCACGGCAATACCCCGGTTGTCGAAGAGGCTCATCCAACGTTCCCCATCGACCGGATGCGACTCGAGCTGTTCATATGGAGCGAGCCGGTAGGGCGCGGCCGTTCCCTGATCTCCTTCAGGCGATGCGGCATAGACGCGCTCCACCTGGTGCCATCCGGAGTTGATGCGGATTCCCAGCCGCTGCCCTCTGGCCAAGGTTGGCAGCCATTGGGGAACGAACGGGTCGAGAGCTGCCGGCCGGGACTTCGGCACAGCCACTGCCCCGGGATCGGGCACAAAGAAATGGTAACACCCGCAGTTGTTCATGATGTCCACCATGAAAGGCCGCCCCTCGAGGTCCAGGGAAACCCGGATCGTCAAGCCGTCCAGGCTGCCGCGCTCTATCCAGGGCGACGCCTCACCGGCCCTCTGCGAAAACCAGATGACATAGTTGCACTGGAGGATCGGCCTGCCTCGCAGGAAGCCATGAGAAACGTAAGCGTAGACAGTGGGATCGTTCACATCGACGCGGGGGGGACCTGCAGAGCCTCCGGATATGGCGGCCGGACGGTCATAGGGACCCGCCACATCCACGAGGAGCTCCGGGGCAAATTTGTTCAACACCGCGGACCCCCGTTCGGAGTCCAGGAGCGGAATGGAGAGCGGATTGCGTGAGGCCGAATCGATCCACTCCGCCAGAACGGAAGGATTCAGGTCCGAGGCCGCCTCCGGAACGAACCGTTGAAGAGCCCCGCGAACGGGCAACCGATCCATATCCTCTTCGAACCATTTCCGGACCCGCCCGCGAACCCGCAAAGTCACGACGGCCACGGGAATCGAGGCCAATGGATGGAGCCCCGCCACTCTCATGCCCAGCGAGTATTCATCGGGGACCTCGACCTGCCCCTTCAGGACCTCAAAAAACCGGGGCCGGGAGCGATCGTGAACATACAACCGCTCCGAGCAGGCATCAACCCGCTCCATCAGCTTCGAGCGGGACGGAGCCGGCTCCGCTGCCAAAAGAGTATTCTCCCATTTCCCTATGGGAAGATTCCGCAGCTCCTTCTGCCTCGACTGGAGATCCGATCTCCGCATGAGGTCCACCCACTGTTCCATCTCAGCTTCCGTTTGTGCCTTTCCCGCCAGAGCTGCCAGGAACCGGTCGGCCCGAAGATACGGAAAACCGGGAATCACCGCCATGGAAGCATCATGGACCCCGGCCTCCCAGACCACCCGGTCCAGCCGGGAGAAGAGCTCCTCACAATCCGCCGGGCGCTCCAATGCCTTCTGAATCTGCTGAGATGTGAGGGCGGCACACCCCACCATTATCCATGCGACAAGGAAGACCAATGGAATCAATAAATTACGGCGAACGAGCACCTGCATCACCTCCACCCCCGCTACGACCCGGAGTCATTCGATGTCGGAGGACCGAAAAAGCCCACTCCCTCCTGGTTTCGACTGTCCTGGTAGACATGCAGGAGCTGACCCTCTCGGCATGAAGGCACATGAATGACCTTGATGGCCTCGGGCGGCAGCCCCGAATCCGGCACAAAGGAGTTCAGGATGTTGGGGGCTCCTGTAAAGAATGCTTCATCGAAGATGGTGGTTGGATCATCAGGGAAGACCGCTACCGGCGTGATGTCGGCTTCCACAAGGTCATTGAAGAAATGGGTCCCATACGAAACCTCCGGAGTCACCCCTCCCTCCTCGAAGGCGAGTTCACCAAGGATGAGCGTATGATTGATGTCTTCATAGCCCACCTTCACGCCGATGCTGATGTCATTGGTCCCCCATCGTGAAGGACCGAAAAGCGCATAGCGCTTCCCCTTGAGCAGCCGGTTCAGTCTTCCGACCACCTGGCCCACAGCTATTCTCTCTTCGTAGCTCTCAAGTTTCTGATAAGCTTTGGGGTTGACGAGGACAACATACTCGATGTCCCGTCTCACGGCATTTCCGACCCCCCGTTGATTGGTAAAGAGGATGGCATCGGGCGAAATGTCCCGAGGCACCGTCACCTGCCCGATGTCCTCCCTGGTGGCCAAGGAACGACACTGAAGAAGATAAAGCCTTTCATCGTCCCAGGCAAATTCGAGGTCTACCGGGCGACCATAGGCCGACTCCAGCATTTTGAGGACCTTGCGCATGAGTCCGACAAACGGCGTCTTTGCAAAGAAACCGTCAAAGGTGATGCAGCTTCTCTCCAACGAAATCGCCAGCCCGCGAAAGACCTGCGACGAGAGGTGGTCTCCCTCTTCCACCGAAAGGGCCAGGTGAGCATCCGGGTGAGGTGCCCTTTCCAGCAGGTCATGATAGGGCAGTGTCTCGAGTTTTCGGGTTTTGAGGTTCAAAACATCCACCATCCGCTGTGAATACTTCACGACCTGTCGAACAGCCACCTCCGGGCGGAGTGTGGGATGGCTGAGGGCGATCATCCGCGGGTAGTCCGGCTCAACCCGGTCCACAGCCCGGGTTCCAAGCCCCAGAACGATCCGCACGAGCCCTTCCTCACGCCGAATCCTGGGCGTCCAAGGGTGCATGTTCTGAGAAAAAGCGACACCTCCGGCGAAGGGGTAGAAATAATCTCCAAAACGCCGGCCCACCACCTTTTGTACCAGGACGCTCATGCGCTCATCGAAGTCCAGGAGATCGTGGTCGCGTCGGTACAAGATGGCCCCGGGGCTGAAGACGCTCACAAAAACACGCTTGTAGGCGTTGACGAATTCAGCCGTTCGGCTTTCCAGTTCCCCCTGATTGGCCACGAAAACGGACTCGTATTTGCCGGAAAACGCGTACCCGATGTTGTCTTCGAGAAGGCTCGATGAGCGCACGATCAGCGGATGCTCCCCCACGTCGGCAAGAAACGCTCTGAAGTCATCCATGACATCCGCCGGAAAGGCAGCCTTATGCACCATGGACGCCATTTTTCCGTAATCATCCTGGAGCTGCTCACTGGTTTTGTATTTCTGGCTGTGGAGGGAGTAGAAATGGTTGTAGTCGATGAAATCCGCAAGAATGCCTGAACTGAAATAGTGTGATTCCGGGACGGTCACCCTCTGCTCGATTTCCGGGTCTCGCTCGGAGAGCTTGGGCAGCACCACACATCGAGCCAGCAGAAGTCCCGCCGATTTACCGCCGATCTTTCCCGACCGGCGCGGAGTCCAATGGGAAGTGTTTAACATCTCATCCACATCGCGCAGCGTGATGAAATGCTTGGCCACGCCAATGAATGGAAGCTGGTTGGAGATAAAGTGATCGATGAGAGCCACCCGGACCCCTTCGACCTCCGCAGAGGGGAGGTGGAGCGTTCCCTGGGGAATGTTGGTGAGCTCTTTCAGTGCCTGCCGGATTTCAGCGGAAGTGACTCCTTCGGCGTTGACCACTTGCTGCAGCTTCCGAAATGCGTCGCGCTTGCGGGCCAGATTGATATGGTTTTCGATTTCGGGGTCGCTGAAATGCCTGGCAAACAGGAAATCGACCAGGGCATTCCGATACTCGCGGATCGTGCCGGCATCGGGCGCTGTTGCGAATCCCTCCAGCAGCAGTTGGACCTGTTGAGCCAGAGTTTCTTCGGTCAGGATTTTGCGGTCCATCAGACTGTCCAGGAAAACCTGTCGGAATTCCTCGAGAAGGTGCGGGTGCTGTATCATGCTCTGGTACAACCGATGGGCCCTGACCAGGTCTTTCATCATGGATCTTCACTCCGAATCCCGGGATTGGAATTCAGTCTCGAGCTTCAATGCTCAGATTTTCGATTCCAGTCCTTCTTCTCAATCCCTCCCTCCGCGGTAGGCAGTCTTGACAATGGGAAGCAATTCGCAGTTTTCGGGCAGCCCCCCCGACTGTATCGCCACGTCGATAGCGATTCCGCCCCTGGCGTTCCAGAGTCCGATCACTCGCAGAAAGTGGGGAGTCAAAGCGTCCTGGAGCCTTTTGTGGATGTATACCGTGCACGCTTCGTGGAAGGTGCCGTGGTTTCGGAAACTCCCCACGAAGAGTTTGAAAGACTTGCTTTCCACGAGTCTTTCCGCCGGCACATAATCCACCACGAGGGTTCCGAAGTCGGGCTGGCCCGTGATGGGGCAAAGCGTCGTGAGCTCCGGCGCCGTCAGCCGGACGGCATAAAGACTTCCCGGATGAGGATTCGAAAAGGTCTCCAGGACGGCATCATCCGGATTTCCGGGGCATTCCACCCGCCTCCCCAGCAGTGTCAGATTCTCGTTTCCTTCCTCCATCGCTCCCATCCCATACTCAGTATACTCAGTTGTCGTGTCATCGATCTCCATTCACAGCATCCCCCGCATGCGCCCTATGCTCCAGGCTCAGGAACGGACCTCAGCGAAAGCTCCATGGCGAGTATTGCGTCGGATCGGGAACGCCCGCCTCCCGGAAACCCTTTCGACGCAGGAGGCAACTGTCACAACGCCCGCAGGCGAGTCCTCGATCGTCCGGATCGTAACATGAATGGGTCAGACTGTAATCGACCCCGAGCTCCATACCTTTGCGTATGATGTCCGCTTTGCTCAGTCGGATCAGCGGGGTATGAATCCGCATCTTGAGCCTTCCTTCCACTGTTTCCCGCGTTGCCAGGTTGGCCATGCGCGTGAAGGCTTCGATGTACTCGGGGCGGCAGTCAGGATATCCGGAGTAGTCGAGCGCATTCACCCCGATGAAGATGTCCGAGGATTTCAGCACCTCCGCCCAAGCCAGGGCGAAGGACAAAAAGATGGTGTTGCGAGCGGGCACATAGGTCGACGGAATGCTTTCACCCATTTCTCCCAGGGCATTGTCCTTGGGCACCGGAATATCCGCAGTAAGTGCCGACCCCCCTATCCTCTCCAGGGGCAATTCCAGTATCATGTGATCCCTCACGTTCATGGCCGAAGCCACCCGCCTTGCCGATTCCACTTCAACACGATGCCGCTGATGGTAGAAGAAGCTCAGGGCGTAGGGTTCGAACCCCTCACGGTCTGCAATGGCCAGGCATGTGGTCGAATCCACGCCACCCGAGAAAAGCACAACTGCCTTGGGTCTGTCCCTTTGATCCATGAATGATCCCTCTCACCGGATTGCTGCATCCGCCTGAGGAGTCTCTTCAAACTCCCCGTTCATCGTGCCCCCAAATGACCTTGTGCAGTTGCAGGTTGAGCCGCACGCGAAGACGATCGTCGAGGATCCAGACGGCAAGAGTCCTGGGAGGAAGTCGACCGAATACGGGCGAAAAGTTGACGGGAATCCCCTTCCTGAAAGGATCGTTTTCAATCTTCCTGGCCAGCCCTCTGGCGAACTCATAGTCTTTCCTGTCTGCGATGACGAACTTCAGCTCGTCCTTCCTTCCCAGCCGTCCAATGTTGGCATAATCGTTGGCTTCTTCCTCGCCGCTCGACGGACATTTGAAGTCGACAATCCTTGTACAACGGGGATCAAGAAGGGATATGTCACAGCTTCCATTGGTCTCCACCAATACCTCGAATCCTTTGTTCAGCAGAGCCTCAACCAGCATGGGCGTTTCCGTTTGGATGAGCGGTTCTCCTCCCGTGATCTCAACCAGGGGGCAGCCGAAGGTTTCTACACTCGCCAGGATCTGCGCGATGGTCATCACATCGCCCTCGTCATAGGCGTAGCGCGTGTCGCAATAGGTGCAGCGCAGGTTGCAGCCCGAGAGCCTTACAAACACGCAAGGCCACCCGGCGTGGACAGACTCACCCTGGATACTGTGGAAAAGCTCGTTGACAACAAGCAATTTGAATCCCTTCTTAGGGGGCCCTCGGCCGACCAGCGGAACTGGAGCACCATTGTCCGATAACGATCCGCGCCGCCGTGAACGCGCACGCGTAGCCATTCCACTCGTCAAAGAACCGCCGACTTCGGTTCAGGGTGTGAGGGGAAAATGGCAAGGAAATTCCAGGCAAAATGCGGAAAAAAGGATGAATTTCGCACTTGAAACCCCAAAAAATACTTATATCATAAGGCCAATCGTTGTGAGGCATTGGCGACCCCGTCGAGAGATCCTGTGATGAGAGTGACCCACGCGAGTTCACAAGCTCGGTTGCCCGGATACCTGCTGATCGTTTTGTGCATCAGCGTTCTTCCGGCGTGCAGTCAATCGGTCAACCATCCCGTTTACTGGCCCTCACCCCCTTCTCCCCCTCCTCAGTATGGTTATGATGCGCCCACAAGTAACCCGCCCCAGTCGGACAGTACTCGCACACCCAAGTCGGTGCGCGTCGTCGAGAAATGCCTCGTGGACGCCACACAATGCAGAACCATCATCCACGAAGTAGGACCTCTGGAGACTGTCTGGCGACTCTCCCGCATGTATGGGGTTCCCGCCCAGGAGATCTACGCCGCAAATCGAATGAGGCAGGGCGACCCACTCCGCATTGGGCAGAAGCTTGTGATCCCCAATACAAAGACTTTGCGCCACGTTATCCCCCTGTACCCCGGCGACCAATGGAAATACATTATCATACATCACACTGCAACGGACATCGGCAATGCGATTCTGGTCAACCGGTCGCACCATGATCGGGGTTTCTGGCATGGCCTCGGGTACCATTTCCTCATCGACAACGGCACGCTGGGCAAAGGCGACGGGCAAATCGAGGTCTCTCCACGCTGGATCAAGCAGCAGGAAGGTGCACACTGCAAGGCAAGCGGTATGAACTCGAAAAGCATTGGAGTCGCACTCGTCGGGAATTTCAACGATGCGCTCCCGACCAGCAAGCAGATGGATTCACTGGCCTATCTTCTCACGACGCTGATGCAGCAGTACCGCATCTCTCTGTCCCAAGTCATGGGCCACAGAGATGTGGATGGAGCCAGTACGGATTGCCCTGGCAAGAGATTCCCGTGGTCGAATCTACGCCAGTGTTTGAGCGCCTACTGATGCTCGAGACAGGGCAAGGGCCATGTCCGTCGCATGCTTTGCAGTCGAAAAGCTGATTCACTTTTAATCGTTCTTCATATATATTTAAAATATTAGTATCGTCCTGCATAAGCTTGAATGTCCACCCTTGAAGATTGGATCTTCGGCACCATCAGGGCCGGAGAAGGGTATAAGCCCTGCGTTCAGGTTCAGTGGGTTGCTCACGCGAGCGGGGCGAGCCGAACGTTCATTCTACACGTTGATTACTCTGAGGAGGATGGAGGAGACTGCTATGAATGAGCTCCTGGCCCCGGGCGGAAGTCTGGAAATGGTTGAAGCGGTATTCACCCAGGGCGCTGATGCGGTTTATGTAGGCTCCAAAGGCTTCAGCAGGCGTAAATGCGCGTGGGAAATGGAAGACTCACAGATTCGCGAAGCCATCGAGCTATCCAGGCCGGCCGGCAAAAAGGTGCGCATCGCCCTCAATGCTGAGATCCCCGCCGAAAAATCCATGATTCTCATGGGTAAGATCGCAAAGTACGCTGCGTGGGGAGCCGAGGGGCTCATCATCAAAACGCCATCAGTCATGCAAATGGCGCAGAAGAACTTCCCGCAACTCGTCATTCATGCCAGCGTGGGCTGCAACATCCAGACGCCTGCACAGATTGCCGAGTTCAAACGATATGGAGCTTCCCAGATCGTTGCCAGCACCGAGATCAATACCGTCGAAAGGCTCAGAGCGTTCAAAGCAGCTGCTGATGCCGAGGGGGTTTTCACAGAGGTCCTGGTTCACGGAAACCGCTGTGTCGGAGGTGTCGGGAACTGCGTGTTTCACGAATTGATCAGTGACTCTTACATCAAACGAATTTACCATGATGAGGACGGCAACGAAGTCGTTGAATTCGAAGGGTGGCCCGATCGCAGCGGAAGCTGCTTCCGCCTGTGCCTTCTGACCGATGCTCAGAGGATCAAGGTGCTCAAACAGAGAGGGCGCAAAGAAGAAGAAATCCGATCCATCAACGACACGATTCGCCGGCACCCCAATGTGGCGTTTGCCATCAACGGGAAAGAACTTTGGGAATACATGGATCTCGGTCTTCACACCCTCAAGGTGCAGGGCCGCGAGTATTCGGTGGGACTTATCTCACGAATGATCTTCTTGTATCGCACCATGATCGATGCCCACGCAGCCGGGAAACCCCATGACCATCCCGACATTCTCCCACTCCAGCGTGAACTGGATGAAATCGCACGGGACCGCGATCGCGTTCGCATGGAGAAATCCCGTGAACTGCACCGGAACATTAAAGGGCTTTATGCTTAGTGTGCCTCAGTGGCGCAGAGTCCGTGTTTTTGCCTGCAAGGTTTGCCCGCCCAGCCTTTGATGCCTCAGAAGGTTGGGCATTTTTCCTGGTGCGAGCCGAATGGATGCCAGGCTACCAGCGTACTCCTCGTCTCCGCTGAGTCCCATTCCTCGTAACTCCCCGGCTATCTGAACCCCGGACCCGGGGCATCAGCGGGGTGACAAGTCAGCGCTCTAGAGCTTTTTGAGCAGCGGGAGCAGAGCTCTGAATTCTGAGGTCCCTGCCCGGTTCAACAATTCGAAGATCATCATCTCCGTCGAGCTGATCACCGCTCCGGCATTCTCCAGCCTCCGCAGGCCGATCTCCCAGTTGAATCGACTCCTCGATGCCACAGCATCCGCAGCCACGTGCACCCGGTACCCCAGTCGAATCGCGTGGGCAGCCGTGTGAAAGATACAGACATGCGTCTCCAGACCGGCAACGAGCAAGGTACGACGTTCGCTGGCCATGACAGCCTCAGCAATTGCTTCGTTTTCAAAAGAGCTAAACTCCAACTTATTGAGGACTTTGGGCTGAATAACCTTCGCCACCAGCTCCGGCAGAAAGCCACCGAGCTTCTCGGAGTTATGGACTGTGAAAATCACAGGGATGTCGAAGATTCCTGCGATTTCAAGAAGAGCTGCTGCATTCTTTTTGAGCCTCGAAGCCTCGTCACATGGTTCCAGCATCACTGCCTGAATGTCAACCAGCAGCAAGAGACAGTCTTCAGCTTGGATGAATTCGCTGTGTGGATTGGGCATGACTGTTCCTCAAAAGGGTTTGAAACGCGTGTGAAAAAAAAGGCGGCGAGGAAACCCCCGCCGCCTTCAATCACGTATTGGCTGGAAAGACTACTTGATCAACGGAACGATGAGCAGGGCCACGATGTTGACAACCTTGATCATCGGGTTGATCGCAGGACCGGCCGTGTCCTTGTACGGGTCGCCTACGGTGTCGCCGGTGACGGCTGACTTGTGAGCGTCGGAGCCCTTGCCACCAAATGCGCCGTCTTCGATGTACTTCTTGGCATTATCCCAGGCGCCGCCACCACTCGTCATGGCAATGGCCAGGAAGAGACCGGTGATGATGCTGCCGATGAGCACGCCGCCGAGAGCTTCTTTCCCAATGAGGAAACCGACGAGAACCGGTGCCGCTACGGGGATCAGGGCGGGAAGCATCATCTGCTGAATGGCGCTCTTGGTCACGATGTCCACGCACTTGCCGTATTCGGGGCGAGCCGTGCCTTCCATGATGCCGGGAATTTCGCGGAACTGACGACGAACTTCCTCAACAACACCGCCGGCAGCCTTACCCACCGCTTCCATGAGGAGCGAGCCGAAGTAGTAGGGAAGCAGACCGCCAATGAACAGACCAACAAGAACCTTCGGGTTTGAAAGATCGAAAGCCAGGGTTTCGCCGAAGGAACGGGAATACTCGGCAAAAAGAACCAGGGCGGCCAGACCGGCGGAGCCGATGGCGTAACCCTTGGTGACGGCCTTCGTCGTGTTGCCCACTGCATCCAGAGGATCCGTGATGTTGCGGACTTCTTCGGGAAGCTCGGCCATCTCGGCGATACCACCGGCGTTGTCCGTGATGGGACCATAAGAGTCGATGGCCACGACGATACCCGTCATGGAGAGCATGGCCACGGCAGAGAGCGCAATGGCGAACAAACCGTTGCCCGTGTTACCCGCAAAACCGCCACCGAGGTAATAGGCCCCAACGATTGCTCCGCAGATGACCAGGGCGGGAGCGCCCGTGGACTTCATGCTGACGGCCAGACCGGCAATAACGTTGGTGCCGTGTCCCGTCTGACTTGCAGCGGCGATGTGCTGGACCGGCTTGAAGCTCTTGGAGGTGAAATACTCGGTAATCATAACGATCAGACCCGTAAGAGCCAGACCGATGACGGCCGTGAGGAAAACACCCATGGCTGAAAAAGCAGGCTCAACACCTTCGATCTTCAGGAACCAGTCCGAAGCGAAGTAGAAGGCGACAGCAGCCAGGACACCGGCAACCGCAAGGCCCTTGTAAAGGGCGCCCATGATGTACTCGTTCTTGCCGAGCCTGACAAAGTAGGTCCCGATGATCGAAGCCACGATGGATATGCCACCGATCATGAGCGGAAATTCCACCCAGAGGCTCTCAGCCTTGAAAACCGTTTTGGCCAGCAGCATGGCCGCAACCAGCGTAACGGTGTAGGTTTCGTAGAGGTCCGCGGCCATACCGGCGCAGTCGCCCACGTTGTCACCGACGTTGTCAGCAATAACCGCCGCATTTCTGGGATCGTCTTCGGGGATACCCGCTTCGACTTTCCCCACAAGGTCGGCGCCGACATCGGCAGCCTTGGTGTAAATACCGCCGGCGATACGAGCGAACACGCTCATGAGGGAGCAGCCGAAACCGAGGCCGACCAGAGCGTGGAAAGCATCGTCAACAGGAGCCACGGCCTTAACGAAAGCATAGTAGCCGGCGACGCCCAAAAGGCCCAGTCCAACCACCATGACGCCCGTGACCGACCCACCCTTGAAGGCCACGGACAAAGCAGCCTGAAGGCCGCTTTTGGCAGCTTCGGTGGTTCTCACGTTGGCCTTGACGGTGACCATCATGCCGATGTAGCCGGCCAGGGCCGAGCCAAACGTACCCAGCACGAAGCCGATGGCCGTCCACTTTCCGAGATAGGTCAATGCGGCCGCAAGGACAACGCACACGATCGCAACAGTCTTGTACTCACGATTCAGGAAAGCGGTAGCGCCTTCGCGAACGGCGTCGGAAATCTCTTGCATCCTTTCGGAGCCCGCTGGTTGCTTGGAGACCCATGCTGCGGTGATCAGGGAATAAGCTACACCCAAAGCACCACAACCAAGGGCAAACATGACGATTTGACTCAGTTTCATCTAATCCTCCTTGGTATCGTTTAACCTGTTGTCCCTTCAACCCAACCCGGGGGCTCTCCCCCCCCAGCCATCCCAAAACACTCTTCTTCCCCTCACCTCCTCTGACACAATGTACAATGAATCACAACGCCTGATCCCAAATAGGTGTTTCCGGACCGCTCAAAACAGTGCACGCGTGCGAGCACGCAAACAAACCCGCAACTCGGCAAGAATGACACCCGGTGCAAACAAATCCGATCGATTGGGCCGAGCAGGTGTGGAACAGCTCCTCCTCGTAACGGCCCAAACCACCGTCAAACATCCGCGCTCTCGCTCCAGGCGCGGCCCCCTCTTTTCAACGGCAGCAACGCGTTGAAATAGATACTTTTTTCACATGCATCACAAAGCTACTTTAGCATGCACTCTTTGTCAAGCACAAAACAGGACTGCCTGACCAGCCTGCGGAGCTGCGCCGGCCCTCGCCCCTATCAGCCCCTGACCCAGCGTATGGTCCAGGATTCGGAGCAGAAAGCTCATCGTTCTTTCAGTGCCGCGTCACTTTCCCACGAATGGACTGGAGCTCATCCTTAATGGCGTTCAACCTTCTGATTTCCTCGAGGAGGACCCCCTGCCGCTGTGCCGTTTCCTTCTCAGTCAGACTCCTTCTTTGCATGCCGCGATCAATAGCCCGGGCAATGCCTTCCGAGGCTGTGTCGATCTGGTGAAGCATACCACGGCGAAATTCCTGCTTCGCACGCGTCAGTCTTTCCAGGAAATGGTAGCGAACCTGACCGCTTTGCATGTCGATAGCCTGCAGCATCCTGGATTTTCTCGAATCGAAGATTCTTCTCCGAGCCCAACGGAACAAAGTCTCCCGAAGCTTTTGAAAACGGCGACTCACCAGACCCGGCACCCACTGAGTCAGTGAAGAAGTCAGCATCTCCAGCCCAACGGGCTCCTCTTGCAGGCGAAAGGAGAGACTGTAACGGGCCGGCCATTTCCCGGCGCTCACACTGCCACTGAAAGGGATGTCGAAAAGACCCGATGAAAAAGCCTGGAGGGATTCGACGATGCTGGTCACCCGGGACGCCAAATCCTCACAAATCTTCGCCAATAACTGGCTCAGTCGCTCCTCCAACTGAACCACCCACTGCCGGTAAGCCTGTTCGACCTCCTGGACCACATATCTGGCCAGTGCTTCCTCGAGCTCTTTCAGACCCAGTTCACGATTCTGCTCATAGAACGCGTCGAATCGTTCACTCATCTCCGCTAGAAAGCGGTCCTTGAATTTCTTCAACTCAGGATCCAGACATTCCTGGATGACCTTCTCTATCTCTCCTTCCAGCAGTATGTCCAACCGCTCCTTTTCCTGGAACATCTCGTATTTCTTTGACTCGAAAACGACAATCTTGCTCTTGAGCTCTTCGAGGGGCATGGCAACGGATTTCAGTTCCAAATCCGTTTCCAACTGCACCTGAGAAGCTATCCGGAGGAGGTGTCCGGATACCGAAAGCAGCAAAGCTTTCCCTTTTTCATTGATAAGAAAACCCTCGAGTACGTCGGTGAAGGCAGAAAGCCTGCTCGCTGCCAACTTTTCGTTCGATCCCTCCAATTTGCCTTCCAGGGCGCTCTTGGCCGAGATCGGGTAGACTTGCACCTCCGTCTCCAGGGCATCCCGGAGGACACTTGCAGCAAAATGGAGCGACTCGGAGACTTCCGTCTCTGACAAGTAGTCGATCTTGTTCAAGAGGAAGAAGATCTTCCCTGAAAAGTTCCTCACGTCTTTCAGAAAATCCAGTTCAGCCTGGCTGGCCGGCTGCTCCACCGAAAGCAGAAAAAGTGCAGCATCCGCTCTGGGGAGATATTGATAGGCCGCGTCCGTGTTGTGCCTGTACACCGATCCCACCCCAGGTGTGTCGATGAGCCGAACACCATCCTTGAGATAGGGTGATGGATAAGTGATGAGGACTTCCCGTACACTTTTCTCGTTTCTGGGATTCCCGCCTTCGGTCACGAAGTCGGCCAAACGCTCGGGTCCAACAGACTCCACACGACCATCCAGGAACCTCACCTCAACTGACAGCTCATCACCATATGTCAGAACGGTCACGATAGAGGTGAGGGGAATTACGGCCACGGGAAGGAGGTCAACTCCCAGGAGAGCATTGAGAAGACAGGTCTTGCCCCGTTTGAACTGTCCGACAACCAGGAGATGGAAGATGTCGCTCTTCAATCGGAATTCAAGGTCTGCAAGCGCTGGATCCTCCAAATGTCCCGACGACCGAATGCCCTCAATCACGGACAATGTGGCTTCTTTGAGCTCCGCATACTCATGTATCTGCATGGCTCGAGTTGGATCAGTGACGCGAAATCCGCCGGATTCACCCATTCCAGAGCTCCTCCTGTTTCTATGGAATATAAAATGGCCCGGTGAGGCCGGCGCATTCTCCCGGGGTGCTCCTCACCATGAAGATGCGTGGTTACAATCTCCACAAAAAAACTCCCGCCAAAAAAGCCTTCAGCAGGAGTCCCAGTGCTTCTTCAACCATCAGACATCTGCGCTTTTAGCATCTGTTGCAAAACCTGGCAAGTTCTCGTAACATTACTGTGGCTGCCAGGCAGGGAAGAATCCAACCGGCATCCGAAAGAAACAGCTTGCCCTCAGGCAATTTCGATAAAACCTCAAACAACCGGGCGGTCTTCCAGGACACATGCTGCCCCTTCGTCATGAAAACCCCGATTCCCTTGAACAATCGAGAGATCCAATGAAAACAAGATTACTCCGCATCGTATTGCTCTTCCTCGGGTTCACCTCGTGGCTGCTGCCTTTCGCTCCTGCCATTTCATCGGATACCGACCCTTACCTTGAGCTCAAAAAACGGCTGAGGAATGACGGCTATTCGACCACCCACATCAACGCCCTTTTCGAGCCTCCCCCTCCTCTCCAGTACAGGCTTATCTCCAAGACCTTCGCCATCAAGGAGAGCCAACTCAACTACAATCAATTTCTGTCCAGCTCATCCCTGGCCATTGCACAAAAGAACCTCGCCCGTCACGCATCTGCCTTCGAACGCGCAGAAAGGCTGTACGAGGTCGATCGGTCGGTCATCGCGGCCATCATCCTCGTGGAAACCCGATTTGGCGGCTACACCGGCGATACACCCACTCTAGCCATTCTGGCCACCTATGCCGTCATGAACCAGCCCAGGCATCAAAACAGGGTCTGGTCTCAGCTGGCGACGAAAGACCGCAAACGCTGGACCCGTGAAGCCTTCGAGAAGAGACTCACTCAGCGGTCCGAGTGGGCATATCCGGAGGTCTGTGCACTTCTGAAACTCAATGAGACACAGGCTCTCCGAGTCGAAGGTCTTCGAGGGTCAGTCATGGGTGCATTGGGGTGGCCCCAGTTCCTCCCCTCAAGCCTGCTAAGGTATGGGGTGGACGGCAGCGGGAATGGTATCGTGAACCTGTATGACCCGGAGGATGCCATCTGCAGTGTGGCGAGCTACCTCCGCGCGCATGGATGGGTCAATGCCCGCAGCGCTTCGCAGAAAGAAGACGTCATTTACCGCTACAATAAGAGCAGGCCCTATGTGCAGACGGTCCTCGCCATCGCTGACCGCTTGGCTCTGAAGGACTGATTTGTCCCCGGTCCTCACCTCCTTTGTCAAAGGGAGTTGGGCCGGCCGGCCGTAGCCCCCGGTCCCAAACGCTCTACAAGGGCCTTTTCCACGGGTTCGGGCACGAGCCCCGTCACGCAGCCACCCGAGGACACCACTTCTTTGATGATCCTGGAACTGATGTAAATCCATCGCATTCCGGTCATCAGGTAGAGTGTCTCGATTTCATTGCTCAGCTTGCGGTTCATCAGTGCCATCTGGAACTCATACTCGAAGTCACTGATGGCCCGCAGCCCCCTCAGAATGGCGTTCGCCTGAACCTTCTTCACATACTCTACGAGCAGGCCGTCAAAGGCATCCACCTTCATCTTGTGCCGCAGGGGATGATCCTCCAGCGACAACCGAATGAGATCCAGGCGTTCTTTCAGGCTGAACACAGGCTTCTTGGCAGGATTGGTGGCGATGGCGATGACGATCTGATCGAATATCTTCAGTCCTCGCTCGAGAAGATCAAGATGTCCGTTGGTGATGGGGTCGAAGGAACCCGGGTAGACAGCCAGTTTGTCCATGATCACTCCTTTTAAACCCTCTCCGGATCGAATTCAGGCTGTGGGGAATCACCGGTCTCTCTGGAATAGAAGCTGATGGCGGTATCTCCGTAAGTCCTCGTGTCGATGTGACGCCAATCACCAGAGGCTGCCGGGGGAAGCTCTTTGACGGGATGCTCAGCAATCAACAGTCCGCGCGGATGAGCCAATGCTCCGAGGATTGGCAGGGTGCTCTCGATGTGGCCCTTTCCGTAAGGCGGATCCATGAAAAGAATGTCGAAAAGCGATTGACGTTCGACCAGGTGTTTGACCACCCGGCTCACTTCTCCATGAAATACTTCCACCCGATCTACCACTCCCAGGAGCCGGACGTTGGCCCGAATGATGTGCACAGCCTCGGCGTCCCGGTCTACAAAAACGGCCTGGACGGCTCCCCGACTCAGGGCCTCCAGGCCTAACGCCCCTGTGCCCGCGAAAAGATCGAGCACCCGGGCTCCAGGGACTCTGGCTGCAATGATGCTGAAGAGGGCTTCCCGCACCCGGTCTGCAGTAGGGCGGATCTTTTGGGTGGTCGGGGTTGCCAGTCTGCGCCCCCGATACTTCCCTGCAACAATCCGCATGTTCTATATCATGTCTCGGCCCATGAGGAGCTCGGCGATCTGAACGGCGTTGGTGGCAGCCCCCTTCCGGATATTGTCCGCAACCACCCACATGGCAAGGCCGTTCTCAACCGAAGGGTCCTTCCGGATTCGCCCGACAAAGGTCTCATCCCTCCCGGCTGCGTGAATGGGAAGGGGATATCCCGCCTGCAAAGGATCGTCGACCACCACCACACCGTCGGCGCGGGAAAGCAGCTCCCGGACTTCCGCCACGGAAATGGGGCGTCGAGTCTCAATATTCACGGATTCCGAATGTCCGAAATAGACGGGAATCCGCACCGTGGTCGCGCAAACGGCTATGTCCGGATCGCTGAAGATCTTTCGCGTCTCGTTGACCATTTTCATCTCTTCTTCAGTGAACCCGTTGTCGAGAAAAGCGCCAATGTGCGGGAAACAATTGAAAGCGATCTGGTGGGGGTAGACTTCGCGCGTGATGGGTCTTCCCCCGGCGAGGTCCTCCACCTGCTTTCGCAGCTCCTCAATCGCTCTCTTCCCAGTGCCGGAGACCGCCTGAAATGTGGTGACCACAATCCGCCGGATGCCCACTGCATCCTGGATGGGCTTAAGCGCCACCACCATCTGAATGGTCGAGCAGTTGGGATTCGCGATGATTCCGGGCCGAGGGATCACGGCGTCGGGATTCACTTCCGGGACCACCAGAGGGACTTCCGGATCCATTCGAAACGCACTGGAATTGTCGATCACGATGCAGCCGGATTCCGCGGCGATGGGTCCAAACTTCTTGCTCACGGATCCACCTGCCGAAAAGAGCGCCACCTCGACGTCCTTGAATGAATCCTCGCGCAGCTCAGCCACCGGAATGGATCGTCCTTTGAACTGCAGGGTTTTTCCAACCGATCGAGCCGAAGCCAGGAGCTTAAGATCGGCCACGGGAAAGGAACGCTCCTCCAACACCTGAACCATGAGGTTCCCCACGGCGCCGGTCGCCCCCACTACCGCCACTCTGTAAGACTTTTCTCCCATTTCAGAATCCCCACGTTGATTTTCTCAAGATCGGACACCATTAGTGTTGTTTGTATAACGTCTCCCTAGAAATAGAGAGGGACTATGGCACTAGTTTGAAGCGATGAAAAGAATTATTTCTCGGCCCACACCTGAGCGGGAGCCGGTTTGGGCTCGACACTCGCTGCACGTGGGTCTGAAGAGGGATACTAACAAGTTGATTTTTAATTCAAAATCTGAAGACGTCATGAGATCGGCATTGCATGCTGTTCGTTCCCAGCTACGGGAAATCATTCCGAAGAGTAGTAAACGATAAATACGCGCGCCAGGGCGAAATCATCCCGGATTCGTGCCTGCTCTCCCCTTTCATTTCGCGTATGAAATCCCAACCTGTTCCCCACGGGTTTCAGTTTGCCCACATTGATCTGATGAGTCTGTAGAATCCACGTTTCGCTCGGGTTGGGGAGGATGCGCCAGACGTAGTAGTCATTTCCCCGAGCCTCATCATAGCTCAGATGAGTGATCTCCGGCGGAGCATTGATGGTGATGAAATTCCGATCCAGATCCACCTGTCTGGCTGCGAAAACCAGCAGTGCAGGGCGATCGACAAAGCCTGGAAGCTGGATGTCCTCAAAGAAGTAGTCAAAAACGCCCTCTCCACTTGGTCCTTTGGCATCTCCCAGCTCCCGACTTCCCGTCGCCAGAACACTCTGGAAAGCAAGATTGGCCATATTCTCTCTCCTCTCCTCTTCTCTTGATTCCGTGAACTCGCCCACCGCAAAGCCGACGGACTTATCATGAGACCCTTGGCCTGCATTCCTGACCTCCGTATTCTTAACATCAAGGCATGGATCAGCCGGTCTTCATTCTGTTCCGTCGAAGGAAGTCGATCAGCCCATGCCGAGGCCTTTGAGCACCGAGAGCATGATGGCTGCAGCCATGATGGAGCCCACCTGTCCCCCCGTATTGGCGCCCATGGCATGCATGAGCAGCCAGTTGCTGCTGTCGTAGCGGCGACCTTCAGTCTGGACCACGCGAGCTGCCATGGGATATGCGGAAATGCCCGCAGCCCCGATGAGCGGATTGACTTTCCCCCTGGTAAGAAGGCACATGAGCTTCCCGAAGAGAACACCGGCTGCCGTGTCGAGGCAAATAGCGAGAAAACCCAGGCCGAGAATGAGAAGGGTCTGCGGCTTGAGGAAAGCGGCTCCTTCCATCGTGGCTCCGATGGAAAGCCCGAGGAGCAGGGTGACGATATTCGCGATTTCATTCTCGGAGGCCTTGGTGAGGCGGCTGACCGCTCCACTCTCCTTCATCAGGTTGCCCAGCATGAGCATCCCCATGAGCGGCGTTCCCATGGGGGCAATGAGACAGGTCACGACGGTCACTACAACGGGGAAAATGATCTTCAGAGTCTTGCTGACCGATTTCTCGGGATAAGACATTTTGATCTTGCGCTCCCGGTCCGTCGTGAGCATTCGCATGATGGGTGGTTGAATCAGGGGAACCAGCGCCATGTAGGAGTAGGCTGCGACGGAGACGGCACCCAGAAGATGCGGCGCATACTTGGATGTGACATAAATGGATGTGGGACCGTCACATGCACCGATGACCCCAATGGCGATGGAGTCCAGGAGATCGAATCCCAGCAGCAGGGCAAGCAGGAGGGTGAAAAAGATGCCGAACTGGCCGGCCGCTCCGAGCAGCAAGATTCTCGGGTTTTCCAAAAGGGGTGTGAAATCCGTCATGGAGCCGATTCCGATGAAGATGAGGCAGGGGAAGATCTCGGTGATGACGCCGAAATCGTAGAAATGTCGGAGCAATCCTTCCTCGTTCATCAGTCCCCCCAGTGGAATGTTGACCAGAACCGCGCCGAATCCAATGGGCACAAGGAGCAGGGGTTCGTAATCTCTTTTTATCCCCAGATAAAGGAGTCCGCAGCCCACGGCAATCATGATGGCATTTTGGACCGTCAGGGCCTTAAGACCCAGGACCAGGCTGCCCAGGCCAAGCTGAATCAACTCGAGCATTACACCACCTCCTTCCTCTCTCTTTCTTCCGATTCACGGTATGGAAATGCTCGCTTCAGAAGGTCCACTACCAGCGTGATCACCCAGAGAGAAACCACCGTCCCACCCATGCCGACGACGGTGATCACCAATCCAATGCTGAACTTGCTCATTCTGATTCTCCTTAGAAAGATGCCTGGGTGAGAAGTCTCAGGTCGGAGGGTTTCGCTGTCAACCAGGAGGGACTGGGTCGAGAGAAAAAAAGAGGAAGGCGCCAGATTCTGACGGGTCGATACCCAGGTCGTGAACTGGCAAACGAGGAAAATTCAAGGATCCATCCAAACAGGGAGGGGCGGATGCAATCCAAACCAACCTTCCATCAGATCGAATTCCGGAAATCTCGGTCCGGGATCCGGGTGATCCGCGAATACGGCAGACTCGGTGAGCCCGGGCGATGCGTATCGAGTTCTCCCCCGACTCAATGGACTGTGATCTCAGGCCCTTGCACCGGGTCTACGATTTCAGAGGTTCCACGCCTCACCGTGGTGCTGGGGAATCGCTCATAATCTTGATCCGGATTTTGCGGGTTCTGGGACCATCGAACTCGCACAGGAAGATTCGCTCCCAGGTCCCCAGCATCAGCCGGCCATTCTCGATGATCATATGGGCACTCCCCCCCACCAGAATCGACTTGATGTGGGCTGCCGCATTTCCTTCGGAATGCTTGTAGCTGCTCTTCCAAGGCACCAGGCGATCGAGCGTGCTCAGGAAATCCTCCATGACAGCAGGATCGGCCCCCTCATTCACGGTGATACCGGCGGTGGTATGGGGAATGTAAACCATGCAAACTCCGCTGCGCACCCCGCTCTCCTGGATTTTTCGGGCTATCAGATCCGTCACGTCTACCATGACCGCATGATCCGGCGTATTCACCTGCACCGTTTCCAGCATTCGACCCCCCTCTCCCTTGATAGTTCAACCGACAGATCCCACAATCCGCAAGCCAAAAACAAGCAAGCCGTCATTTGAGAAGAATGAGACCCGATTCAGTTTCCTGATAAGGTTGAGCAGCCTCCTCCAGTTCCTCCTTAGTCCTGAAATCCCCAGGCCAGTGCTTGCGCAACGACAGATAAACCAGTTGTTGCAGAAGCAGGTTTTGACCGAGAGATGAGGTCCTCATGATATGTTGAGCCACAACCCAGGCAGACCTTGCAAGCCCCTCCCGCCTTGAAAGCTTGAGCCAAAGAGCCAGTTCTTCGAAAAGGCGTCGGAACCTCTCCCTGCGCGCACCGACACAGAGTGTTTCGATGGTCGACCTGATGCTGGCCTCGGCCTGTTCCAACTTCAGTTCCTGAGGAATCACCAGGACCGAGTTCTCCAAATCGCTGAGGCGCTGAGAAAGCGGCATCAATTCCTCCTTGCTGAACACCAGGTATTCTGCAGGAACAAGCTCGAACAAGGGCTCGACATCCAACGAAACCATCTCAGCGTCCGGATTTTCAACGGGAGCCATAAGCTCGTACGCGTAGGGCAGTTTCCCGGGTTCGTAGGAAGAGCGCATCAACTGCTCCGCCTGGCGAGCGTCGGCAGTGGGTGGAAGAGAGCCCGCCCAATCCACCATCTCCTTAAAGACCAGAGCCGCATGCCAGACCGGTATCTCACAGAGGGAAAAGCGGAAGAGCCCGCTCATATTCTGCGTGAATTCACGATACTGCTTGGTGGAGGTGACCGTGCTCTTTACAGACAACTGTGAGAGGTCGTTCTCGAAAAATGCCGAAATCCCAACAGGATGGGAGGACGGCGCGAGTGATATCAGGGCGGTTAAAAACACGCAGCCCGAAGACCCCACAGCCATATGGGCCAGGGAGGTTCTTGACTCTGCGGGAACCAGAACCACCCGTTCTGCCGACTCTTGTGGAACGTCGGGCACATAGCCACGCTGAGTGAAGCGATAGCCGGCCTGTTTGACCAGCTTGGCCAGCCGCTTTTCATCCACCATGTGCTTCAAAGTCTCAAATACTCTGAAGCCAACATCCGATGGCTGGCGACTCAGCTTCTGCAGCAAAGCAGCTACCAGGTCCTGACGCCCCTCAAGAGAATTCTTGAGAGACTGCAGCCAGCTGGTGAAGCTCTCGCCATTGGGGCTTTGCACGGCCAGCCGATCCAGGATCAGTTGCAGCTCAGCGGTCTCATCGGGTGACAGAGCCAAATCTGGAGTCTTCTGGGTTTTGATCGTATGTTTTTTGGTCATGAACAGTCCACAAACAGGAAGGGGTGCCAAAAGATGTCCGCCAAAAGAGAACAGCGATGACAGCATGCATCCCGCCAGCACAGATCCCAGAATCGCGGAGCCTTCGGGGAAATAGCCCGGCGGTTTCGGGAGCACCTGGATGAGCGGAGCACGGCATCCTAAAAAAAGAAAGCCCCTCCATCACACACCCGGCATGATGCGAGGGGCTTGAACACGAGCGGATTAAGCTCTATTCTTCAGCTTCTTCATCATGCGGTTCCATGACCAGCGAATCCGCTACCAGCTCCCACAGATACTTGACCTCCACATCCATGAAGTCGTATTCCTTGCGGAGACTCTTCATGATCTGGTCGCGGCAGTTGTGGCAGGGTGCTATGAGCAGCTTCGCACCGGTGTCCTTGATCTGTTTGGCCTTGGTGCGTCCATAGAAAATGCGCTCTTCTACATACGGCGCCGCCCAGGCGCCGCCGCCGGCACCACAGCAGAAGTTGTTGGCCCGGTTGGGGTACATGTCCACGAAGTTCTCACAACATTGCTGGGTGATCCAGCGAGGCTCCTCGTAATAGCCGTGGCCGAATGCGCGCTCGCTCTTCCGAGCGTAGTTGCAGGGATCGTGGTATGTGGTAAGCTCATGGTGGATGGACTTGTCCAACTTGATGCGGCCTTCATCGATATACTTCTTCAGAAGGTCGTGAACGCTGAGGAACTTGATACCTTCATCGGCAAACCATTTTTGCAGACCAAGCCTGGTCGCATAGTAGGCGTGCCCTCATTCGGGTAAGACAAGGTACTCGCACTCGAGCTCCTTGTAATTTTTGACGATGCGCCCCACGATCTCCTTCATGGAGACATCGTCGCCTGTGAACAACCCCCAGTTGACCCCTTCCCAATTCTCTGAGGTGGTCGTCCATGATTCCTTGGCGGCGTAAAGGATTCGCCACCAGAACATCATGTCCTCGGGCTCGCCGAACGGCTCCTTGGAATTGATGGTGAAAAGGTACTTGGCGCCCTTCTTGTCCACAGGCACCTCAAAACCGGGAAGCTCCTCAGCAAGCTCGGCACCCAGGTCCTCCAGCAGGAAGAGGAAATCGTCCTTGGGGATGCCCACATTGTTTCCGGTCTTCAGGCACATTTCCACGCCCTTGTGGAGAACGCCGGGCACCTTCTCTCTTTCCCTCATTCCGCGAGCAGACCGAAGCATGGCCAGGAGGTCGATTTTCATGGGACAGGCATGCTCGCAGCGTCCGCACAACGTGCAGACCCACGGGAATCTGGAATCAATCAACTCCTGGTCCATTCCCAGAACGACCAACCGCACAGCCTTCCGGACATCCAGCCCGTCTACCCCCGTAACCGGGCAGCCACCGGCGCACGTGCCGCAGGTCAGGCACAGATCGGCGTACTGGGTCGCCAATTTGCGCCTTTCGCGCTTCGACAACAACAACGGCTCCATAAATTCTCTCCCCTAAAGTGTTTCGCAGTTCAGGATCTCACGCCTCGTATAACACACCACCTTGTGCATTAAAAGTTTTTTTCTCAAACTTGACAACTGTAACATCCAGGTTGCACACTTGGAACAAACATCGTGGTGCAATGCACAGCCCGGGACAACTCGGGTAGCCCGGACGGCCACAAGCATCTTCAGGGATCAATACTCGTTCGGCAGCTGAGCCAGCCTCTCCAGGCTGAAGACGGGGCCGTCTTTGCAGACATACTCCGTGCCGATGTTACATCGGCCGCAAATGCCGATACCGCATTTCATCCGCATCTCGAGGCTGGAGATGATCCGGTCCGGCGGAAACCCGAGCTCGGTCAGCACGGGAAGCGTGAACTTGATCATAATGGGCGGCCCGCAGATGATGGCGTAAGCATTCTCGGAGCTCGGCGCCTTCTGCTTGGTCACGGTGGGCACGAAACCGATGTTATACTTCCAGCCCGGGTCGTCGGTCCCGTCGACGGTGATGTGCATCTTGATGTCGTCCCGCTGCTCCCAGACGGCCAGCTCCTCCTTGTACAGAAGCAGTCCGGGAGAGCGAGCCCCGTAGACCACGCTGATCTCGCCGAATCGGGACCGGTTGGCGGGGTCCAGCATGTAGACAATGGATGACCGGAGCGTGGTGAAGGCAAATCCACCCCCGATGATCACCACGTTCTTGCCTTCCAGCAGTTCCCAGGGATACCAATTGCCCAGGGGCCCCCGAATTCCCATGACATCCCCGGCACGCATATTGTGCAAATAGGATGAGACCTTGCCGACCTTGTTCACCGTGAACTTCACAAACCCCTTCTCCGTGGGAGAAGAGGCGATCCCGATGGGTATCTCCCCCTGGCCGGCCACCGAAAGTTCAGCGAACTGGCCGGGAATATAATCAAATTTTCCCTCGTCCTCCGGATTCAGGAACACAAACTTGAACGTTTTGAGATTTCGGTCTTCCGTTTCCGTCACGATCGAATCAATGCGAACGGGATAAGGCAGATATGGATTGTTCACTTCATTCCTCCATGGGCCCGCAGGGCCTTGCTACCCCTCGAGCCGCGCAGACTCCCCCCAATCGTCGGGGCGGGCTTTGCGCTCAGCATATGCAACTGGCAGACATCAACTGCGCCACCTGTCGGATGTCGATGTTTACAGGACAGTGGATCACACAACGGCCGCAGCCGACACACGCCGCTCCCCCATGGTACTTGTCCTGGTAGTATTTGAGCTTGTGCATGAAACGCTGACGGACCCGTTGGAGCTTCTGAGACCGCGGATTGTGCCCCGATCCATGGTGCGTGAAGAGCGGAAACATGCAGGAATCCCAAAGCCTCAGGCGATCACCCTGCTCGCCCCAAACCTCGTCCTGAATGTCGAAGCACCAGCACGTGGGGCACAGGAAGGTGCAGGTCCCACAGTTGATGCAGGCAAACTGGACTTCGTCCCAAAAGGAAGCGTTAAAGAGCTCCAGCGAGTTCTGGCCGGCAATGGCTTCCGTGCTGAAGAGCTTGCCCATGCTCCGTTCGGCCGTCCTTTTCAGATCCGCCTTCTTTCCTTTCACTTCTGTCGAAGCCGTTTCCTGGAGCCCCATCTCTTTCAAGACTGCCACGCCCTTCTCCGTCAAGGGCTCAGCCTCGTAACCATCCCCCACATCCACCAGCAGCACATCGAGACCGGACGTATCGAAGGGGCCCGTCCCCATGGTCGTGCAGAAACAGGTGGCGCAAGGCTCGTTGCAGGCCAGCCCCACCAGGGTCGTGCACTCTCTGCGTTTCACCCACCAGGGGTCCTTGTAGGATTCCGTATTGAAATTGACATCATCCATCTGGAACGCCCTGGCATCGCACGGCCGAATGCCGACCACCACCCTTGGCGAGTAGTCCTGGGGTGCCTCCTTGAGGATCGAAGCTTCAGGATCGCCTTTTCGGAGTGAATAAGTGAACATTCTATCCGAATGCGGGTGAAACAGGCCTTTGGGTGAAAGTCTCGTATTCCGGAAACCCAAGTCAAGGTCGGACACGCGGCCCAGCTGTGCGAACTCGTGATACTGACCCTGGTAAACCGGCCCGAAGACACGAAAACGCTCCATGAGGCGCTCTATACCCTTCTTCAGGCCGTCCTTTTCGACATATATTTCAGACATCGATCTGTCCTTCTCTCGCAACGGCTCCCCAAACACGGAGCCGGTATCAGCTCTACATGATGAAAGACTCGGGATCTCCCGGTTTGAATGTATCCAAGGGCGGCCGTTCTTCGAGGGACAACCCCACCTCGTAGCCGAAAAGCTCCTTCACGTCCTTTTCGAGCTTCTTGGTGAACTGGCGCACCTTGATTCCTACCGGGCAGGCACGCTCACACGCCCCGCAGTCGGTGCACCTTCCCGCAAGGTGGTACGCCCGCAGAAAATGGAAGGTCCTGGTATCCGTTGGATCGATGGTCTTTCCGACCCATTGGGGCGCAGATTCATCCACAAAACAGGTGGGGCAGTAGCATTGCGGACAGGCGTTTCGGCAGGCGTAGCAGCGAATGCAGGGAGCGATGAGATCCTGGAAATAGTCCCACCGCTCCTCCGAGCTCATGGCCTCCACCCGCCGCACATCCTCGTACCGATCCACACCGCTCTGCTCTTCCACCAGCTCTGCCGCAAGCTCATCGTAGATCACCGGATTTCGGTGAATACAGATGGAGCAGTTCTCCTGGAGCAATGCGCTCCGCTCCAGGTGGAGCTCAAAGCCTTTACCCTGGATGTGGATTTTGCCATCCTTCTCCTCGGCGAACAGGGGCTCCTTGCCTTTGATCTCATCCCGGATCCGCCTGCGGTCCAGCATGCCCTTGCACGGTGCGCCGATGATATAGAGGTTGTCGCGGGGGATCTGGTTTTCAAGGATTTGCACCACGATATTCCTGGAATCGCAGCCCTTGGCCACGATTCCCACGCGGTCCGTCCTGCGGGGCAGGTAATTGGCGAGGTTCACTCCACAGAAACCGTCCCAGTGGAGGCGGTCCGCCTGTTCAGTGGTCTTGGCCAGAAACGGCTCATTCATGAACGGAACCGTCCCCCTTCGGTAACCGATCACCACATCCACACGATTATCGGACAGCAAACGTCGAGCAATCTCTCGAATTTGTTCAGTATAGGTGTACATCTAGGCTACCTCGGCTTGCTTCTTGATGAAATGACGAGCCGGTCCGAGGGCTTTGACTGTGGCCACGACCGACCTTGCTGTCTCAGCGAACTTGGTCGCTTCCGCGGACGAAATCCACGAAAACTGGATGCGTCCAGGTTCAATCCCCATGTGCTCCAGCAGGCCCTTGAGGAGGCTGAACTTGCGGCGGGCGTAATAATTGCCCTCGATGTAGTGGCAGTCCCCCGGGTGACATCCCGACACCCACACACCATCCACTCCATGGCGAAGCGCAGCCAGGATGAACTTGGGATTGACTCGCCCTGAACAGGGCAAGCGGACAATCCGGATATTGGCCGGATACTGAAGACGGCTCACCCCCGCCAGATCGGCTCCGCCGTAGGAGCACCAGTTACAGAGGAAAGCAGCGATTTTCGGTTCCCAATCTGACATATTAATCTCCTAAAAATAACATGACCTGCCCTGACCCGTCTGGGTGCCGATCCATGGAGCAAGCACCGGCTCCCCGTCAGGTCAGGGCAATTATCAGCAAACCAGAAGAGAGCTAGAGGCTGTCAATGACCGTGAAGATCTGGACATCGTCGAACCCCCGCAGGTGTATGGCTCCCGATCGACACGACGCAACGCAAAGACCGCAGCCCTTGCACAAGGCCGGATTGATCTCAGCCTTGCCCTTGTCATTGAACCTCGGAGCCGAATACGGACAAATGCTCACACAGGTGCCGCAGGCGCTGCAGAGCATCTGGCTCGTGAAGGCCACTGTTCCGCTGAACTGAATGGTCTGACGCGCCAGGATGGTCGCCGCTCGCGACGCGGCTGCCTGAGCCTGGGCAATGCTCTCATCGATGGGCTTCGGATAGTGCGCCAGGCCACAAAAATAAACCCCGTCCGTCGCGAAGTCCACCGGTCTCAATTTGGCGTGAGCTTCAATGAAAAAGCCCTCCTCGTTAACCGGCACCTTGAAGAACTGGCTCAGCGCATCGGTCTCGTTGGGAACGATGGCCGTCGCCAGCGCGATGAGATCGGGATTCAGAACCACGGGTCGCTGCAGGACATGGTCGGTCACCGTGACTTGCAGCCTGCCGTTCGCCGCTTCCACCTTCGGTTTGTCATCCACATTGAATCGAACGAAAATAACCCCCTGCCTCCGGGCTTCGAGGTACAGGGCCTCCCGCTCACCATAGGTCCTAAGATCGCGATAGAGAACATAGACTTCACAATCCGGCTGAATCTTCTTGAGCTCCAGAGCGCTCTCCACCGAATGAGTACAGCATACACGGCTGCAATAGGGGCGATGAGGCTCCCGTGAGCCGACGCACTGGATGAACACCGCCGACTTCAAATCCTTGAGGCTGGGGTCGCCCGCCACAAACCTGAGATCCAGCTCCTGGTGGGTCACGATGCGCGGATCCGATCCGTATTGATATTCGTCCGGCTTCCACTCCTGTGCCCCAGTGGCGATGACCGCCACCCCATGCTCGATGGTCTCCTCAGCCCCCCCGTTCTGCACGACCGTCTTGAAATTCCCGACGAACCCGTCGACTTTCGCAACGGAGCTGGACAGATGCAGGGTGATATTGGGATGACTGGAAACGGTCCCTACCAGCTCCCTGACATGAGCCTGAATGTCCTCACCGCGCCAGGTCTGGAACAGGCTCAGCGCCTGCCCCCCCAGCCGCTCTGACCGCTCGACAAGATCGACCGCATACCCCTGGTCCGCTATGGCCTTCGCGGCTATCATGCCGGACACTCCCCCCCCGATCACCACCGCCTTCTGGGTCACGCTGAGCTCGGGCTCCTGGAGAGGCTCCAGAAGGGCAACCTTGGCCACGGCCATGCGAACGAGATCCTTGGCTTTGGCCGTAGCCTTCTCAGGATCCCCGCTGTGAACCCAGGAATCCTGGTTCCGGATGTTGGCCATCTCGAACAGATACTTATTCAGACCCGCATCGGCCAAAGTCTCCTGGAACAGGGCTTCATGCGTGCGCGGTGTGCACGCGGCCACCACGATGCGGTTCAGATTGTGCTCCTCGATGACCCCCTTCATGGATACCTGGGTGTCCTGCGAGCACGTGTAAAGGTTGTCGGTGACGAACTCGACGAAGGGAAGCGTCGCCGCGTAGTCACGAACGGCCTTCACATCCACGACGCCGCTGATGTTGATGCCGCACGAGCAGACAAACACTCCTATGCGCGGCCTTTCGCCCACCACGTTGACCTGTGCGGGCACCTGCTTTTCGCGGGTCAGGCTGCCACGGGCACCAGCCAGGAAACTGCCGGCAGCAGCAGCGGCAGCACTGGCCTCCATGACCGACTGGGGAATGTCCTTGGGAGCCTGGAAAGCACCGCACACGAACACTCCGGGCCGGCTGCTGGCCACTGGATCGAAGGACGAGCTCTCACAGAACATGTTGTCGTTCAATTTGAGATCGATCCTCTCTGCCAACTCCCGTACCGACCGATCCGTTTCGAGACCCACCGAAAGCACCACCATGTCGAAGGTCTCGCTCTGCATGGCGCCCTGCTCGGTCACATAGCTGATTTCCAAATCGTCCGAGCCGGGAACCGGCTCGATACTGTGCACGCGCGAGCGCAAGAACCTCACACCGTGCTGGTCTCTGGCCCTGTTGTAGTACTTCTCGAAATCCTTCCCATGGGTCCGCATGTCCATGAAGAAGATGGCAGTATCCAGGCTTCCTCCGGCGTGCTCCTTGGCAATGACAGCCTCCTTGATGGCATACATGCAGCATACACCGGAGCAGTAAGCGTGATCACAGTGATGGATGTCCCGAGACCCGACGCACTGCAGCCAGGCGATCTTTTTGGGCTCCTTGTGGTCCGAAGGCCGGGTGAGGTGCCCCATGGTGGGTCCCGAAGCCGAAAGGAGCCTCTCAAACTCCATCGAGGTCACCACGTTGGGCAGGTTGGCATAGGAATAGGTGTCGTAGGCCGTGGGGTCGAACGGGTGGAAGCCGGGGGCCACCACGACAGCGCCCACCTGAATCTCGCGTTCGGTGGCCGTGTCTTCATGCACAACCGCCTTGGCCAGGCACGCCTCGACACACTGGTAACACTCGGAACAGATCCCACAGCTGAGGCAGCGTTCCGCCTCGCGGCGCACCTGCTCCTCCGTGAAGCCGAGCTGAACCTCCTCGAAATGAGAGGTTCTTACCTCGGGAGCCAGGCGCGGCATATGCTCACGGGGGATGCGATCGTAGCCCTCCGTCCGCACGTTCTCGACGGCCTTCCATTCCTTCCCCCGCCCTTCCCGGAGATCACGCCCCTGGAGGAAGCGGTCGATGGAGATGGCTGCCTGCTTGCCCGCCGCAATGGCTTCAATGACCGTCGCTGGACCCGTCACTGCATCGCCCCCGGCGAAGATGTCGGGGTCGTCGCTCTGAAGGGTCAGCCGATCCACCTGCATGGTTCCCCAATCGCTCAACGTGCAAACACACTCGGGGGTGAGGCATGCCCAGTCGGATTCCTGGCCGATGGCCGGAATCACGGCATCCACCTCAATGGTGAAATTGGACCCCTGCACCACCACCGGCCGCCTTCGGCCGCTGGCATCCGGCTCTCCCAGCTCCATCCGGACGCATTCCACCGCCTTGGCACGCCCGTTCTCGCCGATGATGCGCACCGGATTGGTAAGGGTCATGATCTCGATGCCTTCTTCGTGGCACTCCTCGATCTCCTCGGGATTGGCCGGCATCTCATCGACGCTGCGCCGGTACACGATCATCGGCTTGGCCGATCCTAAACGCAGGGCGGTTCGCACGCAATCCATGGCAACGTTTCCGCCGCCCACCACCACGACGCGATCCCCCAGCTTGATCTTCTTTCCAAGGTTAACGTCCCGCAGGAAGTCTACCCCGGGGTAGACCCCTTCCAGGTTCTCGCCCTCGATTCCTAAAGCCTTGCACTCATGAGCCCCAATGCCGATAAAAAAGGCCTTGTAGCCCTGCTGCCGCAGCTGCGGAATCGTCACATCCTTCCCGATCTCGACCCCTGTCTGGAACTCCACGCCCATGTCTCGAATCACTTCGATCTCGGCTCCGATGATGTCCCGTGGGAGCCGGTAGGAAGGAATTCCAACGGTGAGCATGCCGCCCAACACGGGCAGCTTCTCAAAAACGGTCACCCGGTAGCCCTCGATGGCGAGGTAATAGGCGCAGGACAGCCCTGCCGGACCCGATCCGATGACAGCCACCTTCTCATCCCGTTTTGCCTTGAGCTCGGGAACGAAGCGCGTCTCAGACCTTAGATCCAGGTCGGCAATGAAACGCTTGATCGAGTCGATGGCAACAGGCTCGTCCACCTCACCGCGCTTGCATTTGGATTCACAGGGGTGATGGCATACGCGACCGCAGATGGCCGGTAGCGGATTCTCTTCCTTAACCAGCTTCAAGGCTTCGAGATACTTGCCTTCGGCGGCAAGCGCCACATAACCCTGCACCGAAATGTGCGCCGGGCACGCAACCTTGCACGGAGATATCCCCTCCTTTTCGATGGAGAAGGCTCCCGGCACGGCCTGAGCGTAACGCCGAAAAGCAGCGCGCCGCTCGCTCATGGCCATATCGTACTCATTCTTCCGTACGACCGGGCAAACGCGGGCGCATTCGCCGCATCCCGTGCACTTATCCAGATCAATATACCGGGGCTTCTGACTGAGCTTCACACGAAAAGCCCCCGGATCGCCCGTGACTTCCTGAACTTCCGTCAATGTCAGAAGCTCGATGTTGAGATGCCGGCCGACCTCGACCAGCTTGGGCGAGATAATTCACATGGCACAGTCATTGGTGGGAAAGGTCTTGTCGAGCTGTGCCATCACACCGCCGATGGAAGGCTCCTTCTCCACCAGGTACACATAGTAGCCGGAATCTGCCAGGTCGAGGGCCGACTGCATTCCTGCAATACCGCCTCCCACCACCATGACCGCTCCCGTAACCGATTTCACCGCATCGTTCTTGCTCATGAATGCTCACTCCCTCGAAGAACTTTGATTTGAAGACAGATTTGACATGCGATTTCGATGTTTCAACCTCCCGTGATCCGCTCTAACCTCAGCATTCATCACCACTTGAGACTATGTGAACAACATCACATTCGTAGCCGCACGAACTGTTTTGCCCATGCACGCCAAACAAATCCCGGAAAACTACGGGTGTTCCTACATATTCCAAAAATTCCAAAGATAGCAAAGTGGAATTTGTGACATTTTAATACAAACTCGATATTTGGGGCAATAAGAATGGCGTCGACACTTCGCACTTCCAGTGGGTGTCACATGGAGACGTCTCAACGCATATGTGCTTGTCCATAAACCTCGTTATTGTACAATGCACGGGAAGAAGCGGCTGGCGAAGCCGACTTCGCCAGCCGGAACAAACCGGTTCCGTGCCTGCACCTGTGAACTCGAGGAGGGCCTGATGGTAAAGACTGTGGCCGTGATGACGAGCGGAGGAGATTCTCCCGGCATGAACGCCGCCGTGAGAGCAGTGGTTCGAAGGGCCATTGACCGCAACATGAAGGTGATCGGCGTTTTCGGAGGATATGAGGGTCTCGTCGCGGGCGGAGCTTCCCTGCGCATTCTGAAGTGGGAAGATGTGGGCGGTGTCTTGGCCAAGGGGGGCACATTTCTAGGAACGGCTCGGTCCGATAGGTTTCGCACCCGCGAAGGAAGACGCCAGGCTGCAGGCAACATGCTTCAGAGCGGTATTCAGGCGCTGATCGTCATCGGCGGGGATGGATCCCTCATGGGAGCCCACGTGCTGAGCAATGAATGGGCTGAGCACCTGGAGGCGCTCAAGACCTCCCAGGCTCTGCCGGACGCCGGGGAAATCCCGAGCGCTCTTCAAGTCATTGGACTGCCGGGTTCCATCGACAACGATCTGCACGGTACCGACATGAGCATCGGGGCCGACACGGCATTGAATCACATCACGCGCGCCATCGACGATCTGACCGCCACGGCGGCCTCTCACCAAAGGACTTTTGTGGTTGAGACGATGGGGCGGCACTGCGGATATCTTGCACTGGCAGCCGGGCTTGCGGGTGGTGTCACGTGGGTGCTGATCCCCGAGGAGGAACTGGAGCTGCGATGGCATCAGAAAATGGTGGCGGCCATCGACAGTGCCCGCGAACTGGGGAGGCCCCACCAGATGGTCGTGGTGGCCGAGGGGGCCCGACACCCCGATGGCCTGCAAATCAGCTCCAACGACATCAAAAAGATCTTGAGCGAACGACTGGGCATCGACGTCCGCGTGACGGTTCTCGGACACGTTCAGCGAGGCGGCTCTCCCACTGCCTTTGATCGCATTCTGGCCACGCGTCTTGGAGTGGCAGCCGTCGATCTGCTCCTCGACGAACCCGAGAAAACGCACTGTCACATGCTCGGCCTGGTCAAGAACCGTGTTGTGGCCACGCCGCTATTGGAAGTTGTCGAAAAGAGCCGTGCCGTAGGACAGGAGATCGAGAACGGAAACTACGCCAGAGCACAGGAGCTGAGGGGGCAAAGCTTCAGGAATGCACTCGACCTTCTCAAGACCCTCAGTCGCATCAGCCCGGCGCAGGAGCGCACCGAAGACGGCGCCGTCGCTATCCTGACCGGCGGCGCTGACGCCCCCGGGATGAATACCGCCATCAGTGTTGCGGCGCGCTGCCTCCTGAACCAGGGAGTGCCGGTACTGGGGGCCAAAGACGGTTTCCTTGGGCTCATTCGTGATGACTTCGTCGACCTGGACTGGGAAGATCTCGTGGGATGGATGAATCGTCCCGGATCTGAAATCGGCACCGCCCGAATCGACATCGGACATGAGGATACCGCAAGGATTGCAGCAACCCTCGAGCGGCGACGCATCAAGGGCCTGATCGCCATCGGCGGTTGGGGCACCTACCAGAGAATTGCGGCATTTGTGGAAGGGCGCCAGAGGTTTGCTGCACTCAGAATTCCGATCGTCCTGGTTCCTGCAACCATCGACAGCAATCTGCCGGGGACCGAGTTTTGCATAGGCTCAGACACGGCTTTGAACAACATCATCGAAGCCCTCGACAAGATCCGCCACACGGCCGGCACCACACGAAGGGCTTTCATCGTTGAGGTAATGGGCCGTCAGAGCGGTTTCCTGGCTCTCTTGGGCGCCCTGGCGTCAGGAGCCGAGAAAGCTTACCTGCCGGAGACCGGGATCAGACTCGAGGACCTGATTCAAGATGTGGAGACACTCAGAGTCAGTTTCCGATCTGGCAAGAGAATGGTCATTTTTCTGAGGAATGAGCAATCGTCTTACCACTACACGACGGATTTCATACGTCGACTGTTGGAAGAGGAAAGCAAGGGCGAGTTTGAGGTCCGTACGGCCATTCTGGGCCATGTACAGCGGGGAGGAATTCCAACAGCCTACGACCGAATCATTGCGTCACGCCTGGGAGCCTTTGCGGCGTTTAGACTCCTGGACTTCATGAAGCAGGAGATCCATGACACACAGGTATTGGGACTGGCCGGCCGCGGCATTGAGGCCTTCTCCCTCACGGAAGTCATGCAGCAGATGGACATCGAGATCGGACGGCCCAGGAACGAGTGGTTCATGGAGCTCCTGGAGGTAGCCAATGCCCTGGCAAAGTGTTCGCCAGTCTGTCAAACAGATATTCTCGAAGCTTAGGATATCTGAACCTGCGGTCGAAGGCTCACCCGCCCACCCCTGGCACGGAAGGATGATCGATCTTCACAGTCATCTGCTGCCTGGCCTGGACGACGGCCCCGTCGATTGGCATCAAAGCCTTGAAATGTCCAGCATGGCTGTTGCCGAGGGCATTGCGGAAATGGTCTGCACTCCGCACTGGGTCTACGGATTGTACGACAACTCCCGGAAAACGGTCCTTTCAGCCTGTAGCATCCTCCGCCGGAAGCTCGGCGAATCGGGTATCCCGCTCAAGGTGCACCCCGGTTGCGAGATCAGAATCGAGCCCGACATTATTCCTCACATCGCATCGGGTCATCTCCTCACCCTCAACGATACCGGAAAGTACGTCCTCATCGAGCTTCCCGGCGAGTTCGTTCCAAGCTACGTCGAGAGCAGCCTTCGCGCCCTGCTGGATCAGCATATCACTCCCGTTCTGAGCCATCCCGAGCGGAATCCTGCATTGATCCAGCGTCCGGATCGCCTTTGCGGCTGGGTGGAAATGGGCGTCCTTTGTCAGATTACGGCAGCAAGCCTCCGAGGGCGGTTCGGTCCCCTGGTCCGTCGCTTCACGGTTGCGCTCATCGAGCACCGGATGGCCCACATCATGGCGACCGATGCCCACGCCCCCCAGGTGCGCGCTCCCCGTATCGCCGAGGCGGTGCTCGAACTGGAGAAGCTCATTGGACCGGAGCTCACGGAGCAACTGATTGTGAAAAACCCTCAGGCTATTCTCGCAGGTGAGCCGATCAAAACCGCAACCCCGCTTCCCATGTCGAGAAGCCATTCCAGTCCACTCGCCAAATGGAGGTTCTTTTCCCTCCAGCCATAGCATTTTCTTCTTTGGCGAACCTCCTTGACAAATGCGGGTACCTTGGTCTAAGTGCTCTTTCGAGACACTCGGTAAGCGATTCAGAACAGGTCTCGTGAGCGTTTGTTGGTGAGTTATGTCAGGCGAGAGCCACCCAGACTCATTGGTCGGGGTGGCTTTTCTGTTTAATGGACTCACCTCATTAAACGAGCCTTTACAATTCCAGAAGATGGGATTTGGCGAATCACCTCCCATGGGACAAAAAGGGACTGTCATGCGACTGGTGATGATCGACAATTACGATTCATTCACTTACAACCTGGTGCAGCTCTTCTACGAGTTTGACATACAGGTCGACGTTTTTCGGCACGACGCCATAAGCGCTGAGGAGATCCGGATGATGTCCCCGGACTGGATCTGCATTTCTCCGGGTCCCAGGGACCCCGCTCATTCCGGGGTGAGCGGGCAGATTGTGGAGCGGCTTGGCCCGAGCATCCCCATACTGGGGGTGTGCCTCGGCATGCAGGTCATCAACGAGGTGTTCGGGGGCAGAACGGCGCGCGCACCGGTTCCGGTGCATGGGAAGCGTTCACGGGTGACCCACGGGGGTGAAGGGTTGTTCCGCAATTTGCCTTCTCCCTTCTGGGCGGCACGTTACCATTCTCTGTGCATTGTGCCGGGTTCGGACCAAATTGTCCCCGTGGCGCATGCAGAAGACCAGGTCATCATGGGCATACATCATCGAACCTGGCCAATCCATGGCGTCCAGTTCCACCCCGAGTCCTTTATGACGGAATACGGCCTGGAGATCGTCTCCCGGTTTCTGGAGATCCAACCACGTTTTCGAAGAGTGAACAGGACCGTGCCGTTTACGGCCGACCGATTCCCAAGGTATGGCAACAAGACTGCCTGGCATAGCCCGCAGGAAATTCTGGAGGTCTGCCAGTGAAGCTCAGCAGCCTGCTTCCCGGTGAAGCCGTAGGAGTGGTCCGCTGCGAGCCTCCGGCTCAGGAAGCCTCCGACAACCTCTTCTTGGAGCTGGCCCGCAAAATTGGGCGTCACTCCTCATCGATCGTTCTGCTCAGTGGGGGCTCTCCGGCTTCGGATGTCGAAAGGAGGCATTCCCTGGCAGCCTGGGATCCTTTCCTGGTGCTCACTGCCAAGGGTCGTCGCTGCACGCTGCGCACAGATACCGGCGTCGTCTCCCACGAGGGAGACCCTCTGGCACTCCTCGATGCACTGACGGCAGGTTTGCGCCCCGCAGAGGATCTCATCTCCCCACCCTTCTCGGGAGGCGCGCTCGGCTACCTGGCCTACGACCTCAAAAACGTCATCGAGCGGCTTCCGCAAACCGCAAAGGACGACCGCAACCTCCCCGATTTGTGGCTCATGTGGCCCCGTCGATTGATCCTTCACGACCGCCTGCGTCACTCGCTCACGCATCTGCAGTTCGACTACGGCGACCGCCCGCAAGGCGGGTTGCCCTGGTATGACTCAGGAAGTCTCTCGGGAGAAGTCGCGGCCAGGATCCTTGAGGTCGGCCCGCTCGAAAGCAATTTCTCACGTGAGAGCTACATTGATGCCGTGAAACGCGTCCGAGAATACATTGCCGCAGGGGACGTCTACCAGGTCAACCTCTCGCAGCGCTACCGGTTTCGTTTCTCGGGGGATGCATTCAGCCTGTGGGAATCCCTGTTTGCACGCAACCCGGCCGCGTTTTATGCCTATGTGAACTGTGGTGACCACCAGGTTCTTTCCACGTCTATGGAGCGTTTTCTTCTTAGACAAGAGGATTTCATCGAGACACGCCCCATCAAAGGTACCCGAAAGCGCGGGGCCACACCGAGCGAGGATGAGGTCCTGCGCCGGGATCTCATGTCCAGCCCCAAAGACGACGCCGAGCTCTCCATGATCGTCGATCTGCTTCGTAACGATCTGGGCCGCGTCTGCATGCCCAGGACGATTCGCGTCCAGGAGCACAAACGGATCGAAACCTACCAGAACGTGCACCACCTGGTTTCCATCGTCACGGGCAGACTGAAGCCTCAGACTTCGTATGGGGACATCCTGCGCGCGACCTTCCCGGGGGGCTCCATCACGGGATGTCCCAAAATCCGTGCGATGGAGATCATCGATGAGCTCGAAACGGTCGTTCGGCACGTGTATACGGGCTCAATCGGATACCTGGGCTGGCATGAGAACATGGATCTCAATATTGCTATCCGAACAGCCGTGGTCCACAACGGGACCTGCACCTTCTCCGTTGGGGGAGGAATCGTGTTCGATTCGGACGAGGCGGATGAATACGAAGAGACCCTGCACAAAGGCAGAACGCTTTTCGAAATTGTCAAGGAGATCGAGGGGGAGGGGGATGGGGGCCGCCATGAGTGAATCAGGCACAATCGTCTGGGCCAACGGAGCTTTCAACTCCCTCGACGCTTGTCGCATCTCGCCGCTGGACCGGGGTTTCCAGTACGGTGACGGCCTCTTCGAAACGCTGCGTGCACAAGACGGGCGCATCCTGTTCCTCTCTGAACATGTTGAGCGCTTGATGCAATCCATGTCAGCCCTGCGTATGGGAACAAGCGGCTGTCCCGATTGGAACTCCGTTTTGCCCGAACTGGTGAAAAGGAACGGTCTGGGAGAAGGGGCCGCAGCCGTCAAGATCATGGTGACGAGAGGTCCATCGGGGGGAATGGGGATCCCTGCAACAGACTCTCCCACCACTCTCATGACCTGCCGCCGCTACCATCCACCGACTGAATACCGCTACGCGGAAGGGTGGCGGCTGATCGTGTCACGCGATGGTTATGCATCACCATTGGGCATGCACAAAAGTCTCAACTATCTTTTCTACCTTGTGGCCAGGCAAGGTGCTATCGACGCGGGCGCTGACGAAGCCGTCATCCTGGATGCAGCAGGCGCAGTGACAGAGACAGCGGCAGGCAGTCTCCTTTGTTGCACCAGCGGAAGATGGTGGGCGCCCTTCAGCCGATACCAGCTACCAGGCATCACCCTCCAGGCGGTTCGAAACGTCATGGGGCAAATGGGATGGGAAATCGAATCCAGGGAGGCATCCCCCGCAGACCTGTCGAAAGCGGAGACGATCTTTGTGCTCAACTCACTTATGCTGGTCATGCCGGTGCGCTCTCTGGAGGGTGCGCCACTCAGGCGCCCCGCCCCCGACCAGGCCGATCTCCTGCGTCAGAGACTGCTTAGGGGCTTCTGAAGGCCAGGCATTGGCCTGCTCTGGAATGTCAATCGGCACCGGCAGCCGGCAGACTTTGTGCTCGGACAAAAAAGAGCAGCGACCCGAGCACCGGTGCCTGGTCTTTGACCGACAAATC
>CAZLCS010000044.1:0-48422 GCA_964557955.1 uncultured Syntrophobacteraceae bacterium | reverse complement strand
ATCTAAATTTACACATATTTTCTGGCATCTTGCCCCAAGTTCTCTTAAACTCCTGCCAGAGAAAGGGTGTGCATCGTCACCAAGCAAAAAAGCCGTGCACCCGCACGGCTTCCGGTCCCCAATTCGGCCGCAACTTCCCCTTGGCCGCCGCCCCGCAAGCGAATATAGTGATCGTGACATAAATGATTCACCGCGAAGACGCAAAGGACGCGAAGTCAACTTCAAAAGTCCTTCTTTGCGACCTTGGCGCCTTTGCGGTGAACAAGCTTTTCAAGGAAGTCGCCCTGCACGGTGACTCGACGGCACGAGGAGAAGCGCCATGTCCCTGCCCATGGAGAAAGACCGGAAATTCACCTACGCCGACTACGCCACCTGGCCCGAGGACCAGCGATGGGAGCTGATCGACGGGGAAGCCTACGACATGACGCCGGCTCCCTCCACGCTGCACCAGGCCGTCGTCCTCCATCTGGGCTCCACCTTGAACGCATCGCTCCAGGACAGCCCCTGCCGATGCTTCGTGGCGCCGACGGATGTCGTCTTCTCCGAGCACGACGTCGTGCAGCCGGATGTCCTCGTCGTCTGCGACCGGAGCCGGATCACGGAGGCCAACATCCAGGGGCCGCCCGATCTGGTCGTCGAGGTGCTTTCTCCCTCCACGGGCGTCAAGGACAAGCGCGAGAAGAAAAACCTCTACGAAAGGTACGGCGTGCGCGAGTACGTGCTCGTCGATGTCACGCTCAAGTGCGTGGAGCGCCTGTCGCTGGGGCCGGACGGCCTTTTCGGCAAAGCCGAGATCTTCGGACCGGACGACACGATGGAGCTCGCATCTCTTCCCGGCATAAAGGTTAAAGTCGGAGACCTGTTCGAAGACTCCGCCTGACCCTTTCCACCGCAAAGACGCGAAGGCCGCGAAGTCAACTTCAAAAGTCCTTCTTTGCGACCTTCGCGCCTTTGCGGTGAAACAAGGAAATTCATGACACCGCCGTACGAGGTCATTCCTCGGCCATGTCACACGAGGCGGAAGAGCTTCAGATCGATGTGGCGGGCCATGGCCGTAAAATCCTGGTCCGTGGTCAACAGCCGGGCGTCATGTTCGATGGCGGATGCAGCGATGAGGCAATCCACGGTAGAAGTCGTGATGCCTTTACGCCTGCAGGCATTGGCAATGCGTGCCGCCTCGATGTGGGTTCGCCTGGATGCAAGGATGAGGGGGAAGCTGTCGAGGTAAATCAGCAAACGTTCAAACTGGGCCTGGTCTCTCAGACCCGAGAGGATTTCCTGGAGCACGATGCCGGGCAGGCCAATTTCTTCATCCGCCTCGATCAGTCTGCGCAGGACTTGAGCCTCGGCGGAGCTCTCCTCTCCCTCTCGGGGGCGTCTCAAGACCTTTGACCAGACACAGGTGTCGACGAGGATCATCTTCGCCTGCGCTCTTCCTTGTAGTCGAAGGCGGGGTCGAATTCGAAGGTCCCGAAAGCTTTGAGCAGTGTAAGACGCCTCCGTTTCCTGACATACTCCTCCAGGGCGGCGTTTATGGCGGCCCGCTTGGTTGGGTGCCCCCCGAGCCGCCTGGCTTCATCGAGCAGTCCGGAGTCGATATTCAGACTCGTAGGCATTCTGCGACCTCCCTCGCGCGTGCGCGTCCATTCGAATTTTCAGAGTAACTATATGCGAATGCCATTGCGCCGGCAACTGTGCGGCAAACAACATGGTGAGCCCCATCGATGAACGCTTGCCGGCGGGCCCAATCAGGGCTGGTCCCTGATCGTTCTGAGGCAGGGTGTTTCAGGCTGCCTCGTACTGAATGACGGACAGCTCGAAGTGCAGCTCTTCCAGCCGGTCCAGGATGGATTCGATCCTGCCCGCGACGCTGCTCTGTACATACGCCTCGCGACATTCGGAGCAGAACTCGGCGGGCACTTTCCGGATGACGCCCACCTTCTCCCCGATCAAAAATGGAATATTCGCGGTCCCCATCTCCAGTTCACCGCCGCACAGGGCGCATCGCCTGACGCTTTCCGGTTTTCCAGTCATATTCCCACCTCATGGCAGAGGGGCAGCAAACGGTAATGAGCATGACCCTCTCCTGCTGTTCATCCCTCACGGGTTCCCTTCGTGTCCTTCGTGCTCTTCGTGGTGAAGCGAAGTGGGTTGGGTCGCGGGATTCGAAGCGGATGAAGCAGGAGCCCAGGATGTGGCCGGCGCACCCGAGGGTGAACCGGACGTTGTTTTTGAGGTCGAAGGGGGTCCCGGTTTCGAAGCCCCGGGAGAGGTCGTCGATGGATTGGGAGAGCTTGTCGATTTCGGGCCGGGGGAGGTGGGAGAAGGCCATGGCGTCCCGGAGCATGGGCATGAGGAGGGCTTTGGTGGGCTCGGTGGCGACGATTTCGCCCTGGAAGCCCCTGCGGATCAGCTCCGGGATGCGCCCGATGTGGTCGACGTGGGCATGGGTAACGAAAACGTAATCCAGATTACGAGGCTGAACCGGCCATTCCTCCATGGGGACCGCCGCATCGCCCCCCTGCACCGCCCCGCAGTCCACCAGGATGTTCAGCCCGTTGCCACGCAGGAGGTGGCACGAGCCCGTGACCGAGGTTTTTCCTCCCAGGTGGGTGATCTCGACGGGCGATGAAGGGGCCATGTGGAGTCCTTTCCCTTGAGGGGTTCAGCTTTCTGATGTTTTTCCGTGACGTTGAAGGGAATGAAGTGATGCAGTCCGGCGGATGATGGTTCGGGGAGGCGCGTTGGGTGCGTGGACTAACGGACTCAGTAGAGGTCCACGGAATAAGTTGTCCGTTTCATCTCTCGTCATGCCGGCATGTTTTAAGCCGGCATCCAGTCTTTCCGTGGATTCCGATTCCCCGTTTGTAGCATGCCGGGACAAGCTTCGCCGGAACGACGCCGCTGTCTCAATTCACCAGCATTGGGGGCGGGCGGCAAGTCCCCCTTTGAAGGGGGATTCAGGGGGATGTGCCTTTGTTCCTGGCGCCATCCCCCTCCTGTCTTCTCGATCCGTCAAAGCCGCACCCCTTTATCATCGGGAGTGCGGCCACTGATTACGTTCTCACTCGGTAGCCTTCAATCATCGCTGCTCCGGCTCACTGCTGCTGACCCAGCCTCAGGTTCCGCACCGTACTCGGTGCGTCGCCCTGGTAGTTGAATTGGATCACCTCGTCCCGGGACATGGCGATGGTCGTGCTCTGGGTCTCCAGCCCCGCGGGGGCAACGGTCACAGTGAACGACTCCCCTTCGGCGAAGACGCGCCGGTTCACTGGGCTGGGATTGCCGTGATAGTGAACTGCCGGCGAATAGATGACCGCCTTCCCGGTGCTGTCCGTCAGCCTTTGAAGGAGTGTGTTCCCGCTGCCGTCCTTGAGCACCACCGGCACCCCGGCCAGAGGGGAGCCTACGTCGCCGTTGACCACGACCTCCATCCGGTGCCTGCCGACCGTGAGGATCTTCTCTCCCGTTCCGTCGAACTGATAGTTTTCGGCAAGGCTCGGGTCCAGGGTGGAATCTGCAAAGGTGTTCCCCGCCAGCATATTGTCGAACTGCTTGCCGATCCAATACCCATAGAGGAAAGGCTTGGCGATGACTGGCAGACCAGGGATGCGTCTGAATGTATTTCCTTCAAATACAACGCCTTGAGAATTCTCCCCGTCATTTCCACCGAACTTGAGCAGGGTCACGTTGCTTTCCAGGATGTTATTCCGAATCACCAAATGGTTCTGCCCGGTAACCTTGGTGTTCTGGATAGCAATGGCCGCAGCGGATCTCCCTGCACCCTCGGCGCGAACCGAGATTTCATTGTTATAAATCTCGATGGAGTCCTCAGGAGCATTCACTGTGGCGTTGATTCCATACACTTGGTGAACCCCGCTCGAATCAGTCGTTCCCGTGATGCGGTTACCATAAATTTTCAAGTTTTTGTGGTTCTGATTGGCGGCGCCCCAGTTGCGGATTCTGATACCGACAGCCTCGAGCGCGTTAAAATCGTACTCCGGATTGCGGACTTCATAGAGGTTCAGGATCTGGTTGTCGCGAATGACTCCATTGACTGTCCCTTTCGAACCTGTAGAGCAGCCCGTCGCGGCATCCACCAGAATGCCGCGTCCCTGAAAAGGTTCTATCGTGTTGCCTGCGATCTCAAAATTCTCTACACCCGAAATGCCGATGGCATAACCCTCTGTGACCGTCTCTTTTTGTCTTATGGTGTTGTCTGTAAAACGGTAAGAGCTTGTCCCATCAATGATGCAGGCATAGATCATGATTCCCATCTCAGGAACACCCTCAATAAGGCTGTTCTTAATTTCAGTAACTTCTGTAGGCTTGTCAATCTTGATCCCACCCGTTCCGTGCATCCGATTCAGTACAGTTGGTGATGTGCTCAAAATCGAACAGGTGTCGATGGTGGTGCCAGCTGGATAACTCCCGTAAATCCCGTCGGTGTGGACGCCATTCATCTCGATGGTCAGGTTCTGAAATGTCCAGCTTTGCCCCTGGTATCTCACGCCCATGCAGCGCACGCCCCGTCCGACTCCCTGGACAAGTCTGCCATTCCTAATGGTGATGTTGTTGGTGGTTCCCCAATAACCGGTTGATGGGAGGTCTGGATGGTAGGTGGCATTGTAATAAGATCCGCATGTCACTCCATAATCGAGGGTGGGCTTGATGTCCACGGAGCCTACGATGAATGAGCCCGTGCCGGCGCACTCCAACTCCAGGACCGCCGCCGTGTCCTCAACGGGCTTGTAGCGCAGGTCGCTGTCCACTCCTCCTGCGCTGGCGAACCCGCGGCTGAGTGTCGAGCTTCCCCAGGTTTTCTCGGCGAGTATCGTGAGATCCGAAGCCCTGCGTAGCCGTAAAGTCGCTGTCCCCGTGGAGGGGCCTTTGACAAAGGCGTAAGCGAGGTAGGTCTTCCCCCCCTTGATGTTGAAGCTGCTCGACCGAATCACACCGCCCCCGGAGAGACTCAGATCATAGTTTCCGAAGTAGATGGCCTGAACCTGCTGAGCGGTCCCTGAAAGCGTTTGCCATCCAGTCGGAAGCCCCCCTGACCATTGTTCAAAGTCGCCATTGGGGACAGCGCTGTAGTTCGCGTTATTGAACGTGATGGTGTGCCCGCCCAGGTCAAGCACGATATTGGAGCCCTTGATGACAAAGGCTGTGTGGTCGAACTCGAGGTCCCTGTCGATGACGGTGGACGTTGTGATGAGCATGGGGTCTTTGCGGTACTCGGCGTGCAGGGTCCCCGTATGCATAAAGCTGAAGACCGTGAATACCAAACAGATCTTGATTAGAGATTTCATAGGGTGTCCTCAATTTGACTGAGTTATGCAGGCGGGCCAGGCGCTGTTGGAAAACTGAGCGATCATCAATCACTCAACTTATGAAAAACGAGGCATCCTGGTCCTGTTCACCATTGCGTCTGAAGATGCGCATAGCAAAATACAAGCCAAACGAGAACGGGGTCCGGCGCAATGATTCGCGGAAATCAAGCCAGCGAAAATTCATATTCTTTGTAACCGCTTAATACGGCGCTTGGCCGCCATCGCAGCGTACATCCTTCGAGCCCCAAACAAGGACTCGGTGCATATTTCTTCAAACCGCCCCCAACTTCTGCCGTTGATTTTGGACAGAATGAATCGAAAAGAGCGGGCGTCATTCCACAGCAGGGAATCCCTCAAGCTCCTCCAGAGAAAGAGCCGCTTCCGGGATTCCAGGCTCATGGGCAAAGGAATCCCCTTCCGTTTCGCGGCGGCGCCACACAGGTCGAAGGCCCTGAAGACATAATCCATGCCCCGTTCCATGCCCGTGGTGGCCGTGATGGATTGTGGGTTGACACGCCGGAGGCAAAGGGGCTCGGGTATCCCCGAAATGGGGTAATCCATGGCGATGCGCAGCCAGCACTCGAAGTCCTGGGCTTTGAGCATCGTTTCGTCGAAATGGCCGCAGCGCTCGAAAACCTCGCGGCGCACCATGACGGTGCTTGGAGGCATCGCAAAGGCATCCAGATACAGTTCATTGAAAGCCCACTCGGCCCTTCTTGTCTTCACCTTTCGAGGTGCTCCCAGCGGCTTGAGTTCCATATCGCAATCCAGCAGGCTGCTGTAAACCAACCCAATCTGAGGAGTACGAGTGAATTCGAGTACCTGCCGTTCAAGCTTCCGAGGAAGCCAAACGTCATCCGCATCCATGAAAGCCACCAGATGGGCGTCGGATGCCCTGATGCCCGTATTCCGGGCTGCGGGAAGTCCCCTGTTCTCAGGGTGTGCGATGACTTCGATCAATCCTTCAAAGGGTTTCAGTCCATCCTGGCTGCCATCGTTAGACCCATCGTCCACAATGATAATACGGTTGGCTCTCCGCGACTGGAGGATCGCTGAGGCGATTGCATCGAGCAGGTAGGGCAGCCCATTGTAAGATGGAATGATTACGTCCACGAGCAGATTACGGTTCAACGATCTACATCCTTTGCTTCAACTTTCGGGTTCAGACGAAACCTTGCGATCAAATACCGGCACGGATCCGCGCGTCACGTCCCACGGCCAGTCCCTTCAGCAAGCCGACGACGGCGTTCCGCTCCTCGGCGTTCATCGCCAGCCCCCAAAGAGTTCCCAGGTACACAGTACCGGCCAGTCCCGCATTAATAACCAGTGCCATGTATGTCAGATTACCGAGCAGGTAACACGAAACCGGAAGGGTGGCGGCCATGGCCACCAATGGAAACAAGACAGGCAGCAAGGTCTTTTGGACGTGCTCACCGAGAGCCACACCCGAAGCTCGTGCGGCAAAAGACCACATCGTCAGGCAGCTCAGCCCGTTCAGGATCGCCAGCGAGAGGGCAACTCCCGAGACGTCCCATTGTCGCGCGAAGAGAATGGTGGGGCCCAGCCCCAACGCCGAGATCCCCAGCAGGATGATCGCCGGCCGGCCATGTCGTCCCCCTCCCACCAGAAAACGCCCGGCGTTGGGGGCGAGTCCTTCCATGAGAAGAGAAAAGGCAAGAAACCGGATGACCCAACGGGCCTGCTCGGCGTAATCGGGGCCCATCCAACGGTGGATGAACCCTTCTCCCAGGAAGAAAACCAGGACCGGCAGGGGCAGGACCACAAACTGGAGGCAGCGGGAAAGACTGATCCAGGCTTCCCGGGTAGCGGCCGAGTTTGAGCGGGCGTCCAGAGAGCTGAAATAGGGCATCAGGGGGTAGCCGACGGCAAGCCCCAGTTCCTTGGCATACCCCACAAGACGGTTGGGTATGGCGAAAAACACCACCTGGGAGAGCCCGAGCACGTGTCCGATGACAATCGGGGCGCTCTGCCGCTGCACGCGGTCAGACACCATGAGGAGACAGCTCTTCAACCCAAACAGGTAGAGTTCCTTGAGGGTGGCAAACGAAACATATCGCGGTCTGATCTTCAGGTCCTTGGTCCTGGCGAAGACCCACAAGGCGAGTGCTCCATAGCGGACGAAATTGCCAGCGAGCAGGATGCCGGCGACCCAAAGCAACCCCGGCCCCCCCCAGGATGTCAGGGCGAAGTAGGTGAGAATGGCCTGGGCAAGCGTCAAGACAATGCGGAGGGAGTTGACGAAGAAGTGCTCCTGGAGGCCCATCACGTAAGCGGACAAAGGGGTGCCGGTGAATTCCAGCCAGAGGTTGCAGCCCACGATCAAAAACAGTGTCTGCAATCCCCCATTCCCGGTTGTCTCGCCGCCGAGGATCGCATGGGGAAAGCGTGAGAGGATTGCCAAAACCAGTAGTACAAAGCCTCCGATGCCTCCCAGACAGAAGAAGGAAGAGTTGAAAATGCGGTTCAGGCCCTCTCGGGTGCCGATGGCGGCTTCCCGCGCAATGAAGCGAACCACGGCGGGACTGACTCCAAGGTCGAGGATCCCCATGTAGCCGCAGAGGCTCAGGAGAATCTCCCAAACCCCGTAATCGCGGTTTCCCAGTTGAACCACCAGGACCGGGCTCAATAAAAACGCCGTGACAATGCTCACGGCGTAAAGCGCCAAACCCGAGATTGAGTTCAGGAGCAGGACTTGTTTCATTCGGCGGGGAGCCTGCAGATGGAGAAACGGTATTTTCCACTCGGTTCCGGCGGTATGTTTTGAGTGAGCTCAATTTGATAATTCATCTGTGGCCCAAATCTTTCGCCCACAAGCCTTTGGATCTCATTGCGGCTCGCTTCGTCAAAACGAGGTCCCGGAACGATTTTAAGCACGATTTCGTTCAACTTCTCCTGGACGATCTGGATCTTCTCCAGGCCGGGTATCAAAGTCGCAAAGTTCTCCGTGAGCGAGATTCCCGAGATCCATTGGCCTTCAGGCGTCCGCAGGTAGTCGGCAACCCTGCCCGTGATCCTCTGGAGCAGGGGGTAAGTCCTGCCGCAGGAGCACGTTTTGCCGGAAGGCACCGCCATGTCCCCCACCCGGTAGCGGATGAAGGGCATGGTCCGATTGCAGAGGTCCGTCACCACCACGGCGCCTTCCTCCCCGGGAGCCGCCGGTTTGTTGTCGTCTGTCAGCACTTCAACGACAAGGGCGTCCGTATTGACGTGCAAGCCTTCATGGGCTTCGCACTCGCTGGCGATGAGACTCACCTCCTCGCACCCATACCGGTCGAACACGGGGGTTTCAAACACTCTTTCACAAGCCTTACGCTCTTGACCGTGGAGTACCATGGCGGTGCTGAGGATCCCGGCGAAGCGATAAGGCGGATGACCTTCTTTCTCCCAATACCTTGCGAAGAGGTAGAGCGAATGTGCATGGCCAAAAAGCATGGTGGGTTTCTTTCTGAAGATTTCCGAGGCAAATGCCCGCATCATGGTCTCGTCCATCTTCAAGGTATCCAGGGAAAAGCAGCGTTCGAGGAGGGCGTTGCGCAGTCTGCCACGCCAACTGCTCATGTAGCTCGGGTTTCCCCACACCATGGCTTTCCATTCCCCGAGCCGCCAGCCGGTCCACTGGTCCCGGTACAGACTGACCCCCCGTTTGAAGTCGTAGTCCCTCTCCGTCATGAAGAAGTGAAGGGATTCACCCGTTGACCCGGATGTCTTTCGGGGGATAAGGGTCTTTGGGTCACATTGAGCCGCAAGCATTTCAGGGCCGTTTTGCCTGATATCCTGTTTGGTGAGAATGGGAAGACGGCGTAGATCTGACCAATCCTTGAGGTCTGCCGGCTCGAAGCCGTTTTCTCCAAACCGGCGCCGGTAATACGGGCAGTGGTTCCAAGCATGCTCGACAATTCCTCGTACAGAAGCAAACTGCCTCGACAGGCGTTCATCCAGTGGCTCACCCTCGCGCTGTTTAAGTTCCCTGCCCACAGCCAAGTATGATGTTCCCTCATACCTGGCCCACAATGGAGCCACAAACCTGGCTATAGCCTTTGCCGCGAGACTCATGGTTGATTCATCCTGAATGAATTCGTGAAGTGGCGAAGGGATTCACCAGAGGATTTAGCGAAAAGGAGGAGAAGCACACAGAGCACGGGGGTAGCTGCGGCCAGGGCTGAATGCGGTTTGAGGTATCGCGGCGTACACCCGCTGCCTGGTGAATTCCAGGGCGAGCATGGCCCAGGCGGCGAACCAGAGCCAGTGGGGCCTGTACAGATTGTGTCCCGCAAGTCCGCTGACCAAGAGCAGGACGACACCCTGCGTCAACGCTGTTGCCGCATGAGGCAGGAACCCTCTCTCCTCGGGAGGAAGAGCCTTCGAGAGTGCAAGCGACGTCCTGCAACACCACAGTGTTGTCAGTATCTGGGCCAGGAAGAAAAATGTTCCAAAAACACCGAATTCTCCGAGCAGCTCTCCAAGGAGGTTGTGAGCGTGTGCAGAGACACCGTCATCACTAGTCACCCGATAACCGATAAAATTTTCTTTTCCTGCTCCAACACCAGTGAGAGGTCTGGCAAGGAACATACGCAAACCGGACTCCAAACCTTGAAATCTTCCTTCAAGGGACTCTTGAGCGTTTTGAGGACCTGCGTCAGCATCCCATATAGTCCGAATACGGTTCTGTTTCTCCGAAGGCATAACGAAGAAAACGCCTGGAAGCAATGCGATAAATAACAGATAATATTTAAAATTCTTCTTCTGAGCGAAGCGCCAGAACGCGATGACCGTGAAGACAGCGAAACACAAAAAGCCAGATCGCGAGCCAGTCAGGACAATGCAGATGATTGCTAACATCCCGAAAGCTATACATCCATATCGGACTAGGCGTCTCGGCTCTGCTCGCCAAATGGCGACAGCAAAAGGCAATGAAAATACGATTGAAGCAGCGAATGTATTCGGGTCATTATAAGCTTGGTCTATACCAATCATGCGCACAATACCCATACGGTAAAAGTGTCGCCCGCCAATAAACTCGCGAAGCGAATGTGCCATATACACTGCCATGACTATAAGAAAAGCAAGTATCAGATAACGTAAATCAATCTCGTTGCGTATGCATGAAATCATCAATCCGTAAAAAACAACCATCTTGAAGTATTCAAAACCTTGGTCCATAGCTGCTTCTTGGCTATGGGCGAAAGGAGCTAGAAGATAATGTAGGCCTAAGAAACCTAGAATCCAAAAATGTTGAATACTCTTTATCCATCGCTTTCCTGGCCAGATGAGGAAATAAATAAACATGAAAAACATATAAGCTCTTTCAATTGGGATAGTCCCCAAGAAAGACCAAATCTCCCAAGGACGTTCAATTATTAGAAAAATATAGCCACAAATTAATAGTAACATTTAGTGTTTATCACATTCAAAACGTATAAAAAAACATTAATATTATTCTAATGTACATATTATTCTAATGTACATTATATTTTAAATATTATTATAGTTATAACTAAAAACAAGCTATAACATCGGACATTTGTGGCAAACTGTCTCAAGTTCATCATGTTTCTTTTCTAGATATCTTTTACTGAAAATAGATCTAGCAGATTGATAGTATTCCCCATTCCAAGTTTTGAGATAAGAAGTGCTGGGATGCGCACTAAATCTGAAATGATCCTTCTTTGCAGAATGACAGCAGGGATACACTGCTCCATCCCACTGAATGGCCATGGCAAACCACAACCAGAAACACCCTTTCATTCTGCTTTTTCTTTCTTTTGATCTGGCTCTAGCCAATACATGCTCGTTAGGGCTTCTCTTGCCCCAGTCTGGGATGACGGTAAAGTAATCTACTCCAAGCTCACGTGCACGTTCCTTTGCGAAGCACACCTCATGCTGGTTTATGGAAGTTCTGACAAATTGCCATTCTACCGTTGGCGTAATGGAGTGTAGGCGGCTTCTTGTAGCCATGAATTCCTCCAGATTACTAATGACCTTATCAAAGTGGCCGCCAATTCTCACTGAGCTATAAGTTTCTTGTCTCATGCCATCAATTGCTACAATCATTCTGTCAAGTCCTGCGTTAATCAAATCAGAAGCAATTCTATTATTCATAAAATGAAGATTGGTGCTTATGACAGAGCTAATGTTGTAATCACTAGCATAGGATATCATTTTGGGAAGATTTTTATTGGAAAGGGGTTCTCCCCACAAGTAAAAGCTTATTTCAAAAAGATATTTTCCCAGATCGTTGCATATTTTTTTGAAAACTTCAAAACGCATGTTTCCTAATGGAAGTTCAACTAAATCTTGAAGTTTTCCGGAACGACATCCAAAGCACCTTAAATTGCAAAAGCTTGTTGGTTCAATCTTTAAAAAACAAGGATATCCATTAACATTAGATTCTTTCAATAAAAAAGACTTTGAACATTTAAAAAAGTTAAATAGCTTTGTTGGTGTTAAAGTTTTATAAACAATTGAAATATGCCTATAAAACATATCAATTTTCTTATGAGACATAATGTGAGAAAGCATTCAAAAATCCTCAAGGTGAAGCGAGTCATTTTTGGCGACGTGAAGCAATTCTATCCCCATGTTATGTGTGCAATTGTGCTAATCACTTGTGCAGGGTTACCAGCGAGAACCTTTAGGTCTTCGGTGGGTTTCACAACGACGGCGCCGGCGCCGATGACGTTCTGGCGACCGATGTCGGCCATGACGATGGCGCCGTTGCCGATCCAGGTGTTCTCACCGATGGTGACCCTGGTGAACTCCCCCGGCTGCTGTTGAATGGGCTTTCCGATTTCTCTGAAACCGTGCTGGCGCTTTCCGCTCAGGATGTGGACGCCGCTCCCGATGGTGCATTGATCCCCGATGTTTGTCATTCCGACAATGCAATAGGCCCCGATGTATACGCCGTGACCCACTCGAGCCTGCGGGTGTGAGAAGTACGACCCGAAGCCGATGTACACGTCCCGGGCGCAGGACTCCAGAGTGATCCCGTAGAACGCGACACGCAAGTAGCTCCCGATCTTGCCGGGTACAAGGGCGAGGAATTGTCCCGCTGCGACAAAAAAGGATTCCGACCCGGCCACACGAACCAACATGGCCAAAGGCCAAACGCACAGCGTCCCCCCCCCCGCACAATGTGTTTCAGCCATTCCCTCATGAAGCGACGCGATGTGCCATGGAAGCGTAAAGTGCTTCGTGAGGTCGTGTCATGGCTGTCTCACTGAAGCACTGTAATACAAGAGCTCGGTTGGCGTCGAAAGCTGCGGATGCCGTGCCGTTGGAGAGTGACTTATCGACGGCGTCGGCCACGGCGAGGGGGTCCCCGACGGGGACGATACAGCCGTAAACGTGGCCATTCAGCAGCTCGCGTGCGGCACCGCAATCGGTGCAGACCACCGGGAGACCGGCCGCCATGTATTCCAGGAGGGCGTTCGAAAAACTCTCGGAGGTGGACGTGAGGACCCCAACGTCGAATGCGGGCAAGAGTTCTGGTACATTGGAGCATGCCCCCCAGAAACGCACGCGGTCTTCAATGCCCAGCCGAAGTGCGAGTTGTTCCAAGTTCGCCCTTTCGCACCCGTCGCCCAAGATGACGAAAAGGGCCTCGGGATACTTGCGCGAGAGCGCGGCAGCCGCACGGATGAAGACGTCCACCGCTTTCACCGGTCGCAGGTTGGCGACGATTCCCACCACGGGGCGATGGGGCGGCAGGCCGACCCGTTCCTTGTAAGCGCTCTTCATGCTCGGGTCTATGTTTTCAAAAAGGGTCGGGTCCACTCCGTTGGGGATTACGGAAACGGCGTCCCTCAGCACCCCCTCGGTCCGGATGACCTGTTGTGCCGTGCTTTCGGCATTGGCCACGAAACGAGCCACCCAACGATCGAGGACCTTCAGGATGGCCAACTCAGGTGGGGTGTGCCAGTAGCCCTGGTTTCTGCGGGTCGAAATGATGGACTTGATGCCGGCGAGTCTGGCTGCGACAATCCCCACGATATTCGCATCCCGAAAGTGTGTCTGAACGATGGCAATGCGCTCCCGCCGCAGGAAGCGGGCGAAACGCAGCAAGCGGCCGACGGTTCTCCAGTCGGGGAAACGCAGGGGGCCGATCTCGAAGACCGGGCAGAGATGGAATTCGGTCTTGAGCCAATGGGAAGATTCCAGCACGCACAGGACCGGCGCGAATGCCGTCCGATCCAATCCCTTGATCAGCGCCAGGAGCTGTTTTTCGGTTCCGGCAGTCGGGGATGCGATTTTATCGATGACGAAGGCTATGCGGATCAGAGGTGCCTCCCATGGGGGTCGTCATTGGACGGCAGTCGATTCGACGCTCTTCCCGGTTCCGTGGCGCCTCAGCAGCGCGAACGCTGCAAGCGATTTGAGGAGACCAAAGCCGAGGGCCAGGTGGATCGTCATAAATACCGCAGCCATACGCCCGACAAAGGCCCACCCGGCGGCCTTCCCCTTGCGGATGGACTCCACCGTAACGATAACTACATACAAGCTTAACGCTCCCACGTAGACCCAAAAGAAAAAGGTGTGGAGCATGGCCAGGATGGTACCTGTGGCCAACCCCGCAACCCACAGCGCCGGGATCATGGTGTCGAGGGAGAAGCATTCGGAATGCTTGTGAACGAAGGCCACCCGACCCCTGGCGTAGCGGCCAAGCTGGCGCCAAAGCGCGCCGAGGGTTTCGCGGGGATGATAGTGGACGGCGATGGACGGGCTGAAGAAGGTTTTGAAGCCGGCTTTATCGACCCGGTAGTTGAATTCGACGTCCTCGCAGGCGTCGAAGGATTCATCCACGTAGCCGATGCGCTCAAAGACTTCCCGCCTATAGGCGCAGCCGACGCTTACGGGGCTGACGAAGCCTTCCTGATCCGCGTGGATGAAGGACTTGGAGCTGTGCCCCAGCCGGGAAGAGCGCGCGACGCCGATGGCCCGCTGCATGGTGGGCTCCTCCGGGAGGATGAAAGGTTGGGGCCTCCCCAGGCAGTGGGCGCCGCTTCGCTCGAAGCAGTCGGCGACATTTCGCAGAAGGCGCGGGTTTCCAATTTCACAATGGCCGTCGATGACTAGAAAGATGTCTCCGCGGCCGGTCTTGAAGCCGACGTTCCGGCCCGAGCTGGGGAGGCGTCCGGGATTGTCCCTGAGAATCACCTGGGGATGGCTCCGAGTAATTTCAGTTACAATTTCGCGCGTCCGGTCGGTGGATCCCCCGTCGGCCACGATGACCTCGTAACGGTCCCTGGGGTAGTCCTGCTCGATCAACTCGCGGAGCAGTGGGGCGATGAATTTCCCCTCATTCAAAATGGGCATGCAGATGGAAATGAACGGTAGGTTATGTTGATCCAACAATATGCAGTCCTGATTGCTTGATATGAATATAAAATGATTCAATCTATATTAGATTGATAATTCTTTGCGTTCAAGTTTACAGATAACAAGTGCTGAACCGATTTCTTGAAGCATTCTGTATTGGAAAATTTTTATTCCTTTTATTGGTATCGTTTTTAAGTACTTGAAATGAAATGGGCTATTATTTACTATTTTTCTAAAGTGCCCGATAGTTATTTGATTTAAACCACCTTCTACCTCTGAAAAACGTCTGGCACCATCTGTCTTGTGTTTTGACCTCCAGTGAATTAATGCTTTCTCGGAGAAAATTAAATGAGCCCATGGAAACACCGAAAAATAATGTCCCCCATAAGGATGAAACCAGGTTGGACCAAAAGCAACCAAAATAAATCCTGTAGGTTTCAATAAAGAATTCATAACCTGAAGTTCTGCTACTGGATCAGCAAAATGTTCGAAACTGTCTAAAGATATAATAATATCCGCAAGTGTTTCAGTGTTAGTAGTAAAAACGATTTCTTCGCCCAAGAAATGGCTACTGGCGGCTTGCCTTGCGACATTAAGCACTGACTCTCTTATATCGAGGCCGATTACCTTGTGTGCGCCCATCTTCGCGATTTGGATTGCATGCCTGCCATAGCCACACCCATAGTCGATCACGGTCTTGCCGATGATTCATTTTCGAAAAGTCTGACCGAAGAGACCTGTTAATTGCTCTTCTGGCGATGATGTAGAAGCAGTGTCTCTGTGTTTAGCATACGTATTTCTCTTGGTAGCATCGAACATGCAGAGAATACGGTAGCCGAGTTCTCCTCCAATAATCGCCATACCTTCGCTCCTAGTGAACGGCATCTCCGAAATGGCAGGATAAGGTAATTCCAGCAAAGTCACAGAAAGGTGCCGTGGTCCTCAGCATGCTATTATGGAACAATTGATTATTCCACCATACTCGGGAACTGGAAGTGCCCTCCAACTAATATTATCATCCTGCCTTTCCGATCGGTATTTCTATTGGTGGGTGAGGTATCGTCCGACGCAGACATGCGAGTGTTCATGCAAGAAAGTGGCATGCTAGATTTGGTCCTGGGCGGTTGGTTCGTCAATTCCTTAGGTTGCCTCATGACGGAGTGCACCGGTCGAGAACCGATGCATAGATTCCCTCAAGGCGTTCGGTTTGCAGTTCAAAGGAGAACTTCGAGTTGACTCGCTCGTAGCCAGCAAACCCCATGGCCGCCCCCACTTGGGGCGCTTCAAGACACCGAGCGATGGCTTGTGCAAAGGTGGCTGGCCGGTCCGGGGGCACAAGGAGGCCGCTCACGCCGTGCTCCACGATTTCTGGCACGCCGCCGACCGCCGTGGCGACCACCGGTTTTCCGCATGCGAACGCCTCGAGGACCACGTTGGGGAGTCCTTCGGTCAGGGAACTCAGCGCGAAAAGGTCAATGATGGGCATGATCTCGTGAACATCTCGGCGAAAGCCCACGAAGCTCACCGTGTCGGCTGGGAGCAGCCGGGCCTTTTCCTCCAGTTCCGAGCGGAGAGGGCCGTCGCCGACGATGAGGAGCCTTGCTTTAGGGAACTCGGACACCACCTGCCCGAAAGCGGTGAGCAGATCCCCCTGAGCTTTCTCAGGGCTCAACCGTCCGACGGTGGCAATGAGAAACTCGTCAGGTGCGAAACCCAGCTCCCTGCGCTTCTGCACGGGATCGCGTCCGTTGGACTGAAACCTGGAAAGGTCGACGGCGTTCGGGACGACGCTGATCTGGCGGGCCGGGATTCCCTTGCTCTGCAGGATTTCTGCGTATCCCCTGGATACGGCCACAACCCGGTCGGCGCTTCTCATGGCCCAGCGCTCGAGCATTTCGAAGCAACGCACCCGGCTCGTCTCGCCGGTATGGCCTCGGGCGTACATCACGAGGGCAATGTTCCAACGGCTCTTGAAGAGCGAGGCCAGAATGGCCGGTTTGTAGCCGTGCGTGCAGATGACATCCGGCCTGATTCTCCGAACAGCTCGCGACATCAACGGAAGCAAACGCGGGTGGTAGGCATGACGGGTATCGAGGGATTCAACCGGGATCCTCAGTTCGCCACAGCGACGATAAAGCTCGTTAGTCTCCCCGTTTTCGTGAAACGTGAGAACAGCATGCTGCGTGTTCCTGCAGGCACGAATCTGGCCGAGGATCTGGTTTTCCGGTCCCCCAAGAAAATTGGACGCACGGATGTGCAGAATCGTGGGCTTCATCGAGAGCCCTCCACCGGTTTCACTGCGCACGCCCAAGCGCTTTCAAGACCTTGGGCCAGGACTTCCCAGCGGTAGCTCGATTCGACCAATTGTCTTCCCGCTCTTCCCAACTCCCTTCCCATTTCAGGATGGTTAAAGAGATGCAAAACAGCTTTGGCGATAGCCTCGGGCCCGTCTGCGATACAAATCTCGCGTCCATTCTCCACCCGCAGTCCTTCAGCCCCCACCGTTGTGGAAACGACCGGCTTTTTCATGGCAAAGGCTTCGAGAATCTTGAGCCGGGACCCGCCGCCGATGCGCAGCGGGACGACGTAGACGGCTGCACGGTCCATATAGGGCCGAACGTCGTCAACAGTGCCGGTGAGAACGACCGACGGTTGGTTTCGGACCCGGTCCCGAAGGTTCTGCATGGGGTTGCGACCCACAATGGTCATTCGGCTCCCTGGTGACTGGGCAACGATCCTGGGCCAAACCTCATCGAGGAAGAAATTCATGGCGTCCACGTTGGGCCGCCAGTCGAGAGAACCGGTGAAGACCACGGAACCCTGTTCCGGGGCAGTCCCCTGGGGCGAGAAGTAGTCCACGTCGACTCCGTTCTCAACGAGCGTCACTCCATCCTTCCTGCCGCGCCATGAGGAGACGACTTCGCCATCCTGGGGCGATACGACCACCACGCCCGACGCGGCCTTGAAAGCGTCCCTCTCGAAACGCCTCATCTTCTTCCATTGTAGGTAGATGTAGGCTTTCCTGGCGGGATTAGTCTCGAGCTCGAAGTTCCGCCGCCAGATGGTGGACTCCACGTTGTGGGCAACGACGACCCTGGGCAGATGGTTGATTGCCAAGAGGTTGGCGAAATAGGGGGTCCACTCGCAGTGGATGAGATCGAATTGATGGCGGTGTACTGCTTGCCGGATCTGCTCCACGAGCTGCCGGGATTGGTGAGAAGTGACGGAATAGGGCAGCGGAGAGAAGATATTCGCCAGCAGAAGCCCATAGAACTTGATGCCGGACTTTGCCGGGATCGGGTCCGGGACGACCGTGCACTGGATTCCGGCTTGCGTGAGCGGTTGGATATCGGGAGCAGCATGGCCTTCGTGCCGGCGGCACAGGTAGTGGATTTCATGACGGCAAGCCAGGTGCTTCAGAAGATTGAAGGTGCGGATCTTTTTCCCGGAATCCAGGGGCCATGGGACCTCTTCATCCACTACCAGTACGCGCATTCATATGCCTCGGTTCAGTACACGTCCACCGGAGAAGGTGGCCGCATGGTTTGGTCGTTCTCCGCGCGTGCTCTTGGCGAAGATCGGAATGCATCCAAAGGCCTCTGGATTCCCGCCCACCGTCATGACCGTGGGGCACAGCGAACCATGAAAGCCATGAGTAGCAATCCTTCGTCATTCCGGCAGTTTTCAAGCCGGAATCCATGGAAAACCCTGGATGCCGGCTTAGGGCATGCCGGCATGACGGCGCGAAAACGGACACTTTCTTGCGTGGTGCTGCACTTAGTCAAAGAGCCGCAAACCTGTTTTCAATTCGGGACGTGCTCCGAAAGAACCGGGAAAAACCCCTGAATGAAGCCGTTCAGGGTCTCCATGGTTTTGGCACTGCCGGAGTTGGCAGAAATGTTCAGGCGCACCAAAGCGCCGTCGGTGCGGTTCCGGGTGATGGAGTCCCAGATGAGGTAGGCCTTGTTCCAGTACTCGCTGGCGTAGCTGCGGCCCCGGCCCTGGTACCAGAAGAGGTACAGCTGCCTCTGGTCCCCCTTGCCCATGAGGTAGCGGTCCACGGGGATGGAGGGCGGACTGTGGCCCTCCAGGGGGAGTTGCACCTCACCCGCCTCGATGGGCGTCCAGCCGGCCCCGGGGAGGCACTGCCTGGGCGAGTGGATGCCCTTCCCCTCCCGCTGGCTCGTGAAGTAGCCGATGTAGAGCCCGATCTGCTGCCCCCGGTCGTTGGCGTAGGTCCGGACGATGTAGTCGTCCACCTGGAGGATGGCCATGGTCTGCCGGTCCAGGACGCCCTCGTCGATGACGCGCCACTCGCCGATGACCCGGGGGAAGTCTTTCAACGGCGCCCGGTTGAGGGTGGCCTCGGGGACGCTCAGGGTGTAGTTGGCAGCGACGCCCAGCATCAGGATGGAGAGGACGATGATCAGTCGGGGCATTTTTGGGCTCTTTTCTTCACCACGAAGAGCACGAAGGACACGAAGGAAGACATAAGGTTCAAAACGTGCCGGGGTCGTCGGGCTTCGCTTCGGGGGAAGGGGGGGCGCCTTTGTCGAAGAGCGAAAGGCCGGTGCCGACCAGGAACAGGAGGGCCATGGCCACGAGGAAGAGGACGTAGCCCGAAAAGCCGTGGAAGAAGCCCTCGGCCACCGACGGCCCGTAGGCGTGGGCCAGGATGCCGGTGACGCTCACCCGGAGGGCGTTCACCACGATGGCGATGGGAAAGCAGGCCAGGACCAGGACCAGCCGCTGCCAGAAAATGGTTTTGGTAAAGTAGGCGAAAACCGTCCCCAGGGCCAGGAGCGAGATCAGGGAGCGAATGCCGCTGCAGGCCTCGGCCACCTCGAGGGAGGTGCGGGCGAGATGAATGACATTCCCCTCGCGGAGCACGGGGATGCCGGCCAGCTGGAGGGAGAGCCCGGCGCAGGCCGAGGCGAAAAACTGCATGGGGAACGTGATCTTCTGGAGCAGGATGGACGGGATCGGGATCATGAAGATCAGGAACCCCAGGGGGAAGGCGAGAATCCGGAGATGCCTCCAGCCCAGGAGAGAGACGATGACGCCCGAGAGGACCACCATGAAGGAGAAGCGCATGGTGAAGAACTCGGTGGCGAGGCGTCCCAGGAGGAGGAGAGCGATGCCGAAAAGAAGGATCAAAAGGCCCCAGTGGCTGGGAGAGAGTGGCGTGGAAAAGAGCTTGTCGCGGCGCTCCCAGGCAAAGTAGAGACTGACAAAAGGGATCAAAAAGCCGTGGGAGAAGTCCGGCATCTTGATCCAGTCGTCCACGAGGGAGACGAAGACCTGGTAATACAGGAGGCCGAGGCAGAGGGTGCAGGCCAGGGCCTGGAGGACGGCCGCCGTCGGGATGGTGCGCCTGGGGAGCGTTTCGGTCATGGAAGGCATGAAGGACTATTCACCGCTAAGGTGCTGAGGACGCAAAGTAACCATAGACAAGAAGACTTTTCACCACGAAGAGCACGAAGGGTACGAAGGCATAAGGCCATCGGGTTGCTTTCTTGAGCTGTTCGGCTACTCATGGCTCGATCTGTCATCGAGATCATCAGCCTTCACAGATCCGGCCCCCTTCGTGCCCTTCAGGGTGCGGCACCGATACATGTGCTCCTTCCAGTTCTCCTGTCGCGAAGGCCAGGTAGTCGGAGCAGGTGGTGAAGGTGCAGGGCTGCAGGTCGTGGAGCAACCGCTTCAGCCTGGGGAGGGTGCGGTCCAGGTTGGTGTAGTGGCGGAACGCGGCGGACCGTGACAGGCCGGGCACGCGGGGCTGGCCGGGGTCCAGCTCCCAGGGGTGGAAATAGAGGAGGCACGCCGAGCGGGTCGACAGAACATGCTGCACCCCCTTGAGGAACAAGGGGTAGGGGGTGAGGCGGAAGTAGCCGCCACCGCCCAGGGGCACCGTCCTGCCGGCGATGCACAGGTTGCTCACGGGGAGCTCATGGATGCCCGTGGGTGTCTGCTGCGCGAGGCCGGCGCCGTTGGAGGGAAGAATCAGCCGGCCGTAGCGGCCGTGGAGGCCGAAGGAGTTGTAGCTCGAGTCGTAGCGGTAACCGCAGTCGCGGACGGCCTCGAGGACGCGGGTGCTGACGGAGAAGCTCGGGGCGCGGTAGCCGTGCACCGGGGCGCCCAGGATGTCTTCGAGAATGGCTTTGCTGCGCAAAAGGTCTTCTTTCAGGGCGCGGGGGTTCAACTCAGTGCAGAGCTCGTGGCCGTAGCCATGGGACGCCACTTCGTGGCCCCGGCGGTGGATCTCACGGACGAGGTGGGGCATGCGCTCGGCGACCCGGCCCAGGACGAAGAAGGTGGCGCGGACGGGGCCGGCCTCGGAAAAGAGGTCCAGGAGCGTGCGGGTCGAGCGCTCCACGCGGCTCTCGCAGGAGGGCCAGGTGGACGGGGGGAAGACGCGGCGGAGGTTTTCCACCTGGAACCACTCTTCGACGTCGATGGTGAGGAGGACGTGTTGTGGGAAGGGCATCAAAACAGGAAACCTTTTTCACCACGAAGGGCACGAAGGACACGAAGGGCACGAAGGGCTTCGTGAGCTTCGTGTCCTTCGTGTGGGATGATTTTGTTCTTCTATCGCGCGCCTTCGCCCATGAGGACGACGCCGATGGTGCGCAGCAGGATCTTGAGGTCCAGCGCGATGGACATATTCTTGATGTAGTACAGGTCGTACTCCAGCTTGTGGAGGGCGTCCTCCAGGGAGGCGCCGTAGGGGTAGTTCACCTGGGCCCAGCCCGTGAGCCCCGGCCGGATGACGTGGCGCACCGAGTAGTACGGGATCTGGCTCTCCAGCATCTCCACGAACTCGGGACGCTCGGGCCTGGGCCCGATGAGGCTCATGTCCCCCTTGAAGACGTTCCAGAGCTGAGGGATCTCGTCGATGCGGAAAAGGCGGATCCAGCGGCCGACGCGGGTGACCCTCGGGTCGCGGCGCACGGCCCACTGAGCCCCGAGCGCTTCGGCATCCGCCCGCATGGAGCGCAGCTTGACCACTTTGAAGGGCTGATAGCCGCGGCCCAGGCGCTGCTGGGTGTAGAAGACGGGCCCCCGGGACTCCAGGATGATGGCGAGGGCCGCCAGGACGAGCAGCGGGGCCGTGAAAAGGAGCAGGGCTCCCGAAACCATGATGTCCATCAAGCGCTTGATCTTCTGCACGTACTCCCGGGAGAGCATGTGGAAGCCTTCGGAGGAGGCCAGCCACTGGTCCCCGATGTGCTGGACGGGGACCTTGCCGCTCAGCTGTTCGCAGATGTCGGGAGCCTCCCACACCTCGACGCCGCGGAGCCGGGTTTCCAGGATCTTTCTCGCCATCCTGGCGGAAGGCTTCCTCCGTGTGGCCAGGACGACGGCCTGGATGCCCATGCGGGCAACGACGTCGTCCAGCTGGGAGAGGGTTCCCACCACGGCAGGCGAATTCATCTTCTGGCCCTGCTTGGCGGGGTCGTCGCTGAGGAACCCCTTCACCTCGTACGGGGAACGGCCGCTGCTGAGCAGGGCGTAGGTCGTCATGCCGCATTCGCCGGCCCCGAGGATCAGGACGGGGATCTTGCCGCCGGAAGTCTGGGCCAGCCTGCGGTAGGCCAGCCTCCAGAGGGGCAGGAGGATCCAGAGGGAGAGGAACTGGGCCACGATGAGCTTGCGCCCGTGAATCCCCTCCGTGGCCAGGTAAAAGATCGCTGAGGAAAGGACGGTCCCCACCAGCAGGGCCGCAAAGGTTCGGAAGACGGTTTCGGACCTTCCCATGCTGCGCCAGGTGCTGTAGAGGTCGAAGACGTAGAACGCAAGGGGGTAAGCCAGGATGGAGAGCAGAGTCCAGACGGGGTCCGTTTCGAAGGTCACCAGCGGGTCTTCGAATCGCAGCCAGTTGGAGAGGGTGAAGGCCGCGAGAACAATGCTGAGATCCCCCTGGAGCACAACAAGCCTGTTGCGAAAGAGGGCGGAGAGATGAGGTGCGAAGGACTGCTTTCCCTCGCCGGTTTGCGCTTCCGGCAGGGAGCACTCCACCCGGGGCGAGCAGGCCTGCCCATTGGGAGCGTCCGTCTGCTCGAAGGTCTCGATCTCGATATCGAGCCTGTGGAGCTCCTCGTCGGTCAGGGCCCGGCGCAGCTCATGCCGCACCTTGTCTTCGATGAGCTTGCGTGCGAGCCGGACGTCGGTGTCACCGTTTTCGGTGAAGATCACGCCGAGGATGGCAGGTTCACGATACCAGCCCCGAATGTCGGTCTCCCGAAGAGCGGAGGCGAGGACCTCGTTGATGCGGATCATGAGCTCCCGGGCGGCGTCTGAATAACTCGTGTCCCTGGCCCGGAGCCGCATGAGGAGGGAGGGGTTCCCGGACCGGTCGGCGCGCTTGCACTCGTAAGCGATCATCTGGCGGAAGAGATCTTCGCCGAGGGGACCTTTGTCCTCGGCATCCTGACGGCTCCCGGGGTGGAAGGAAGTTTCAGATGCTTCGCTGTTCAGTTCCACTATGTGGCTGACGGCCGAGGGATTCATCTTCTGCTGCCTCTCAGGTGGGGAGTGCGCTGCGTGCGGCTAACACAAAGAACAAAGACGATTCACCACGAAGGCACGAAGGACGCGAAGAGGGTCTTCTTCGTGCTCTTCGTGTGCTTCGTGGTGAGAAAATAACTCTCAAGACTTCCCTCACTCACAACAGCTTGTAGATGAAGTCGGGGAGGTAGTACCTCCGCTTGTTGAAAACCAGCCCGAGGATGTTCCCCTCGACCTTGCGGATGCTCTCCTCGACGTTCTTGACGGCCCGCCAGTGGGTCTTCTCCGCTTCCAGGACGATGACGACCCCGTCCACGCGGGAGGCGATGGCGAGCCCGTCCGGCGACATGGAAAGGGGCGCCGAATCGATGAGGACCAGGTCGAAGCGCGTCCGGAGATTGGACCAGAGGTCTTCGATCCGGGGGGAATCGAAGATCTGGGGGGTCGAGGTGGAGGAGTTGCAGGACGGGCTGAAATAGAGGCTGCTCTTCCCCATCTGGTAGATCGCCTCCTCCACGCTTTTTCCCGTCTCGATGGCCTCGATCCAGCCGAACTCGGAATGCTCGCCCAGGAGGTGGTGCCGCGAGCTGCGGTGGCGGTCGGCGTCCAGGACGAGGACCGATTTCCCGATCCGGGTCGCGCTGACGCGGGCGAATTCGCGGACAACGGTCGAAGTGCCCTCGCCCTCGCGGGACCCGATGAACTGCAGGACCCGGCTCTGGAGCTGGGGGAGCAGCGTCTCGACGGTTCGGTAGAGCTCGAGCATCTCGGCTTCCATGTTGGGGTCAGCAGGCCCCGGTGGAGCGGGGAGAGTGGGAAGGGGCCTGGATTGCCCGGCCTTGTCCTTCCTGAAATGCTGGGCTTTTTCGAGGGCGCTGTATATTCTGCTCAAGGGTGCCTCCGCATCCGTTCAGAAGCCGGGATGATCGGTTTCGAGTTTCGGGTTTCGAGTTTCGGGTTTCGAGTTTCTGGTTTCTGGTTTCTGGTTTCTGGTTTCTGGTTGAAAACCAGAGCGGCTGCGGGCGCTTTCATCGTCTGAAGTGGCCCGGAGGGGAAATAATGGGCTGTTCTAATCCTTGTAGTTGACGGCCGCCAGGACCTGCAGGCCGGTGCGGCGCTCGGCTTCCAGGGGTGTGGCGATGGACTGGTCGAGGAAGTCGAGGATGAAGGCCAGGCCGAGGCTGCAGCCGAGCCCGAGGACAACGGCGATGGCCAGGTAGAGGACGAAGGGCCTGGGGGCGTTCACGGGCAGCGACGGCACGGCCGCAGGCTCGATGATGGTCACGCTCGTCATCTTCTGCCTCTCGAGCTCATCCAGGACCCGGGCGTCCTCCAGGCGCTGCTGGTAGGTCAGGAGGCGCTCCTCGTTGACGGCGAGGTCCCGGGTCAGGGCCTTGTGGCGGAACCCGCGGGCTTCGAGGCTCCGAAGGTCCGTGTCGGCGGCCCGAAGCTGCTGCTCGAGCTCGGCCGCCCTCACCTCGAGGCCGCTCAGCTCCGTCTGAGTCTGGAGGATCTGGCGCTGGATCTCCTGGAAAATGGGGTCCGGCGACGTGATGTCGTTGGGCGCGCTGGCCGCCTTCTGCTTTTCCATGAACTGCTTCACCATCTCCATCTGGGCGCGGACGTTGGCAACCAGCCGGTTGTCTTCGGTGTACTTGGCGAGGAGCTCCTTTTCCTGCAGCTGCAGGGTCAGGATGCGCGACTCCATCTCCCCCATGCGGTCTTTGGTCCCGGGCGTCACGACATTTTTGGGAATGGACTTGAGCTGCCTGTCGAGTTCGGTCAGCTTCTGCCTTCCCTCTTTCAGCTGGTTGTAGGTCCCCTTGAGGGCCGAGTCCACGGTGTTCTTCTGGTTCAGGAGAATGGTGCGCTGCTCTTCGTAGGAGATGATGCCCGCTTCCTCCTGGAAGGCTTTCAGACGGCTCTCGGCCTCCTGGGCCTTCTGGCGGTATTCCTCGGCCTTCTTCTCGAGGAACATGGCCGACTTGGGGTCCTTGTAGGCCTCGATGCGCTTCTCGAGGTAGAAGGACACCAGGCTGTTCAGGGCCTTGGCGGCCGTGGCGGCATTCCGGTTCCTGTAGTAGACCTCCACGATGTTGCCCTTGGCGGCAGGCTTCACCGTGAGATCCTCCCCGAACTGGATGATGGCTGCCTCCAATGGCGTCAGGTCCCTGGGCGGCTTCTGGAGGAGCTGCGGGTAGAGGTTCTCGAGGCCCACCGTCCGGATGGCCCGCTCCTTGAGCTCGCGGCTCTGGATGATGCGCACCTCGGAGCTCAGGATGTCCGCGGGCGATATGGAGGAGGTGCGGCGCGTCTCCATGGCGAGGTCGGGGGTGTAGTTCTCCCAGCCCACCTTGACGAGAATGAGGGACCTGGCCTCGTAGAGCGGCTTCATGATGAACTTGAAGTAGACGAGGGCCGCCGCCGACAGGACGGTCGTGGCCAGGAGGAAGACCACCAGGACCTTGAGCTTGTGGCGGAAGAAGGGGATCAGGTACTCACGGAGCCCCCTGGGCTGGAAGGCCGGTGCGTAGGGGCGCATTCCACCGATCGTTTGAACCGAAGGGGCGGAGCCTTGCCTTGGAATGGGATAGTCGGGTCGTTCCATCAACTTCTTGATCCGAGTTTCTGGTTTCTGGTTTCTGGTTTCTGGTTGCCTGGGGGCCCACTTCCAAGGAGATTCAGGGGGAAGCTCCTTTTGGGTTGCCATACCCTACCGGGTCAGGACACCGTAGTAGAGCATGAACTCGCTCGGGAGCACCAGGATGCCCTTGCGGAGGTACTGGTCGACCCACACGTTGAAGTTGGCCACGGAGGATCTGGGGACGAAGACGATGTCGTAGGGCTGCAGGTAGATGTCCTGGCTGAAATCCAGGCCTTTCAGGGCGTTTTCGATATTGAGGGGGATGGCCATGGGAGTATTCTGGTCCGGGCCGCGCCGGTACACGACGATCTCCTTGGTGCGGGCCGTGTCCTTGAGGCCCCCCGATGCCGTGATGGCCTGGAACGCGGTGATCGGCCCGATGAGCTCCCGAACGCCGGGCTGGCCCACTTCGCCGCCCACGAAGACCTTGTGGCCGCTGAAAGAGTTGACGATGACGGTCACTTCCGGCTCAGCCAGGTGCTTCTTGTATCGCTCCAGGAGGTCCTGGGTGAGCTGCTCGGGAGTGAGGCCGGCCGCGGGGACTTCCTTGACGAGCTGCAGGGAGATGCGTCCGTCGGGGCGGACGCCCACCTCCTGGTTGAGCTCGGTGTTGTAATAGAACTTGATCTCGAGGCGGTCTCCCACGGCGATGCGGTACTCGCTCTGCATCGGCTGCGCCTGGGTTCCGGGTGTTCCGATGGGGGTTGGCTTCTGAAGGTAGGGACCGCACCCTGAGAAGGTGAGTGCTGCGATGATCAGGAGCGCTGCATTTAAGGCTTTGACTTTGCCGATCATTGCACATACCTCATGAGTAATCTATTGCCATGAATCTGAGCGGTGGCGGGATCTGCCAACTGCGGAACCGCCCGGGCCGATAATCGTTCCGTGGGGTCAAGGTCATGAATGTTGGTGTCCACACAAACATTCCAAGGGCGAACCCTCCCTGCATCCTGATCGTGGATGACGACCCAGGGGTCTGCCGGCTGCTGGAAAGCCTGGCCGCCCAGTGGGGGATGCGGCCGGTCTGCGTGATGGAGCCGACTCTCGAGGACGGGTGGGTCCGGGAGCTTGCGCCGGAGGTCTGCCTGCTGGACCTGCAGCTGGGCGCCCTGAGCGGGCTGGATCTCATTCCCCTGATTCACGCGGCGGATCCTGAATGCCGGATCCTGATCGTGACCGGGTTCGCCGAAAAGGAGACGGCCATCCGGGCTCTGCGGAGGGGGGCGTTCGACATCATCGAGAAGCCCTTCGATGCGGATCTCCTGTTCCATTCGGTCATGCGCGCTCTCGAGGCCAGGGAGAAGGACCGGAGCCTGAGACGACTCGTGGAGGATCTCAGGCAGAGTGAGCGGGAGCTGCTGCGTCAGCGAACCGAGCTCCAGCAGGCCAATGAGAGACTCACGGAGACCAATGAGGCTTTCCTGAGCCTCGCACGGCGTCTCGAGGTCGAAAGCCGGGCGAGCGGCAGCCTTACCCTCGATATCCTCAAGTCCACCGTCATTCCAATCATTGCGGGACTGCTCAAGCTGAAGAGCCTGAAGCCTCATCATTTGGAGCTCGAATATGTGCTCAGGTCCCTGGAGAGCGTGACTGCGGGCGTCGGCGGGAAAGGGGAGCAGCCGATGCCTCTCTCGCTCACGGAGCTCCGGGTGGCGTCGCTCATCAAGGCCGGGCTCGGGACGGAAGAGATTGCCGAAAAGCTCCTCATCACCCCCCACACGGTGCGGACCCACCGGAGGAACATCCGGAAAAAGCTCAAGATCAGCAAGAGCAGTCATAATCTGCGAAGCTACCTGATGAACCGGATCTGAAGGCCTTACTCGCCGCAGAGAATCCCAGGAAAGAACTCCGGTTAGAGAGATTGAGACGAAAGGGCTTTGGCCTTGTTCCATTCATCCAGTAAACGGTAGTGCCGTATTCGTTCCTGCAGGGACCTGAAATCGATCAGGTGAGACGAGAGCGCAAGCATCCCCGCAATGTCCCGCAAGTGTTTATTCGACCCGCCTTCCTGGTAATATTGGAGCTTTCGAATGATGACGTATTCGACCGGTGCCAGCCAGATGTCCGCGCCTTCGAAATCAAGCCTCTTTCGGTGTTGCATGGCCCATCGATGGAGCTCATCCCGCCCCGTTGTGTACACGTCGGCCTTGAAACCCGTTTCATGATGAACGAGGTTGAAATGGCCTCGGAAGGGCCGGGCGACTTCCAGCTCGATCACCTCAACAGGGGGGCAGTAAAATTCCTCCCCAGGGAAAGCTTCCACGATCCTGCGAACGTCATCGCGGTTCAACTCGAGGATGAGATCGATGTCGTGCGTAAGCCGGGGCTCGCCATAGATGATGCAGGCCACGGCGCCGGTGACGAAATACTTGATCTCTGCAGCATTGAGGCGGTGTATGAAAATCTTGATCGGGTCATGTTCTGGCATACAGGAAGATTTCTCGGACCTTTTTCGATATCTGCTCTTCGGTCCAATCCGGGTGCTGCTGCCGCAGCGCGCAGGCTCTGAGCCGGCGTGCGGAGTCGTAGAGCCGAAGGGCGAGCCTCAGCTTCTGTTCGGGTGTCATGGACTGGAAGATGCGGATCTGTTCAGGATGCATGGAAAGGAGCCAGACTCCCCGCAGATGAACGATATGTATACTTGTTGCAGAACGAAAACTTCGTTCTTTTCAATCAGGGATGAACGCAACGCTCGCAACGAATGAGCAGGGTGCGTTCTACGCTCTACTCATGATGGTTGCACACGGGGAAGCCCCTGGCCAGGCAGAGGGCGTCCCGCTGGGCTTCCTGCAGATCGTGCCGGATCATCTCCTGAACCATCTCGTGGAAACCCACGGTGGGCGCCCAGCCGAGCTTTTCGCGGGCCTTGGACGGGTCGCCGAGCAGGGTTTCCACCTCGGTGGGGCGGAAATAGCGGGGATCCACGGCCACGACGGTGCGTCCGGTGGCTGTGTGGACTCCCGTCTCCTCCGCGCCGCTCCCGCGCCACTCGATTTCGATCCCGAGCTCCCGGGCGGCGACCTCCACGAATTCCCGCACCGAGTGCTGCTCGCCGGTCGCGATGACGAAGTCGTCGGGTTCATCCTGCTGCAGCATGAGCCACTGCATGCGGACGAAGTCCCGCGCGTGGCCCCAGTCCCTGAGCGCGTTCAGGTTGCCGAGGTACAGGCAGTCCTGGAGCCCCAGGTGAATCCGGGCGAGGGCCCGGGTGATCTTGCGGGTGACGAAGGTCTCGCCGCGCAACGGGGACTCGTGGTTGAACAGAATCCCGTTGCAGGCATACATCCCGTAAGCCTCCCGGTAGTTCACCGTGATCCAGTACCCATAGAGCTTGGCGCACGCATAGGGAGACCGCGGGTAGAACGGGGTCGTCTCCCGCTGGGGGACCTCCCGCACCAGCCCGTAGAGCTCGGAGGTGGATGCCTGGTAGAACCGCGTCTTCTTCTCGAGCCCCAGGATCCGGATGGCCTCGAGAAGCCGGAGCGTCCCGAGGGCGTCGGCGTCGGCCGTATACTCGGGGCTCTCGAAGGAAACCTTCACGTGGCTCTGGGCGGCCAGGTTATAGACCTCGTCGGGCTGCACCTGCTGAATGATGCGGATGAGATTCGTCGCATCCGTGAGGTCCCCGTAGTGGAGAACGAACCTCTGGTCGTCCACGTGGGGGTCCTGGTAGAGGTGATCCACCCGCTGGGTGTTGAAAAGGGAAGCCCGGCGCTTGATGCCGTGAACCACGTAACCCTTCTCCAGCAGAAACTCGGCAAGGTAGGCTCCGTCCTGGCCGGTAATGCCGGTGATGAGAGCCACTTTCGCTGCGTTCATTCCATCACTCCTGAAGATTCCTGTCGGCAGGCAGGCCGGCCCGAGCCAGGTAGTCCCGGTAGGCGAGCTTCAAGCCCTCATCGAGACCGATCGCGGGCTCCCAGCCGAGCTCCCGCATGCGGCTTACGTCCAGGAGCTTGCGGGGCGCCCCGTCGGGTTTGCCCGCATCCCACTCGACCGGCTCCCGGCACCCCACCACGCGAGCGATCTTTTCGGCCAGCTCGCGAATGGTCAAATCCCGGCCGCAGCCGATGTTGAACAGGGAGCGGGACGCCCGGGCCGAATCGCCCCCCGACTCCCGCTCGGATCTCTTTTCAAACAGGCTGCCGAGCCGTTCCATGAGGAACACGCAGGCCGATCCCACGTCGTCCGCGTAAAGGAATTCGCGGAGCGCACCTCCCGTCCCCCAGAGCCGAACCGCCGGCCTGACGCTCTCCCAGTCGTCCAGGAGCTCCCGCAGCCAGGGGGGAGGACCGTGCCCGTGAGCCCGGGCGATGGCGGCGAGGGAGGCCAGGATGTCCCGGGGGATGCTTCCATAGAACCGTTCGTCCGCTGCGACCGCGTCCCAGGCTCCCTCGGAGGCCATCCGGGCCAGGTGGAACTTCCGGATGAGCGCCGGGAGCACGTGCGAGTTTTGAAGATCGTAATTGTCGTTGGGCCCGTAGAGGTTGGTCGGCATGACGCTCAGAAAACGCGCTCCATACTGGCGGTTGAACGCCTCGCAGAGCTCGATGCCCGCGATCTTGGCGACGGCGTACGGTTCGTTCGTGGGCTCGAGGGGCCCCGTCAGGAGATAATCTTCCTTCAGCGGCTGGGGCGCAAGCTTCGGGTAGATGCAGGAGCTTCCGAGGAAGATCAGACCCCTGACCCCGGATCGCCATGCTGCATGAATGACGTTGTTCTGAATGTTCAGGTTCCTCAGGAGGAAATCCACGGGGTACGTGTCGTTGGCGTGGATGCCCCCCACTTTCGCCGCGGCAAGGAACACGAATTCCGGGCGCTCCTCGGCAAAGAAGGCGTCCACGGCAGGCCGGTCCTCGAGATCCAGCTCGCCGTGGGTCCGGGTCACGAGGTTCTCGTACCCGCGCCGCTCGAGGCAGCGCACGATGGCGGACCCCACGAGGCCGCGGTGGCCTGCGACATAGAGTTTTGAGGAGCGCGTAACGGGTGAGGTTTTGGAGGCCATAAGATCAGTTGGACTCGTTGATGTTAAGAAGCGGCGTTTCTGTGAACACCCTGGATGCCGGCTACCGGCGTGAAGACTGCCGCGACAAGCGTCGCCGGCATAATGGACGTAGATGCCGCTTCAGACGTCATTCCGGCAGTCTTCAAGCCGGAATCCAGGCGACCTTTACAAAATGCAAGATTTCATCCTCCACGGGTATCATTTGCATTCTTCGCGTCTTTGGCGTGAGTCTGCCTGTTACCTGTTAAAGGGTATGCACCGGGTCGCGGTCCACCGAAAGGCTCACCTTCCGGACGGTCGAGTCCGCCTTCGCCCGCGCCAGGGTTTCACGCGCGAAGTCCTGGAGGTCCTGGCTGGACCAGGTCTTGGCCAGGACGTGGCAGCGGTGGCGGTTGCCGAGCTTCTGGAGCGGCGCCGGGGCGGGGCCGAGGACCAGAACGTGGCGGCCCTGTGCTTTGAGGATCTCGGCGGTTTCCCGGCAGATGTCCGCGAATCGGCCGGCCGCTTCCCGGGCCCGGGGCTCGGCCGTGTCGGTCAGAAGAAACCGGACGAGCCGGGTGAATGGCGGGTACTGGAGGCTCCGGCGCTTTTCGAACTCGGTCTCGCAAAAGGTGGTGTAGTCGCCCCGGAGGGCGGCCTCGATGGCGTAATGGGTCGGGTTGTAGGTCTGGAGCAGAACGAGGCCCGGGGTCTCGCCGCGGCCGGCTCGCCCCGAGACCTGCATGAGAAGCTGCACCGTCGTTTCGGCCGAGCGGTAGTCTGGGATCTGGAGCCCTGTGTCCCCGTTCACGATGCCGACGAGGGTCAGGTTCGGGAAGTCGTGGCCCTTGGCGATCATCTGCGTTCCGACGAGGATCCTGGCGCGGGCCTGACGGATGACGTTCAAATGCTCCGTGATGCGGGACGACTGCTTCACCGTGTCCCGGTCGATGCGGACGATGGGCTCACCCGGAAGGAGCCTTCGGACTTCCTCTTCGACCCGCTCGGTCCCGAATCCGTGGCGGATGAGGGCGGCGTGGTCGCATGTGGGGCACTGCCCGGGGACGGCCTGCTGCCAGCCGCAGTAGTGGCAGCGAAGGGTGTCCTGGGACTGATGGTAGGTGAGGCTCACGCTGCAGTGCGGGCACTGGAGCACCTCGCCGCAGACATTGCACAGCAGGAAGCTCGAAAAACCGCGCCGGTTCAGGAAGAGGAGCACCTGGCTTCCGGCCTGGACGGTCTGGAGGATCGCTTCCTGGAGCGGTTTCGAGAGAATTCGATATCCCTTTCGCTCCGCGCGCATGTCCACGACGCGAACCTCGGGGAGCGGCCGGTCGTGGATGCGCCGGGGGAGCGCAAGGAGCGTGTGCCGGTTCTGCAGGACGTTCCGCATGGACTGGAGGGATGGCGTTGCGGATCCCAGGACGACGGGAATCCCCAGGAGCCTCGCCCTCATGATGGCCGTGTCACGCCCGTGGTAGCGCAGGTGGTCGTCCTGCTTGAGGGATGCGTCGTGCTCCTCGTCCACGATGATGAGCCCGAGGTTCGAAACCGGCATGAAGACGGCCGAGCGGACTCCCAGGAGGACCAGCCGGTTTCCGGTGTTGACCTCCCTCCACTGGTCGTAGCGGACGCTGCCCCCGAGGCCGCTGTGGTAAACGGCCAGAGACGGGCCGAAGCGGCGTCGGAACTGGGCTTCGAGCTGCGTGCTGAGGGCGATTTCAGGAACGATGACCAGAGAGCCTTTATGGAGATCGAGGGCGCGCTGAACCAGGTGAAGGTAGATCTCGGTCTTCCCGCTTCCCGTGACCCCGTGGAGCACGAAGGGCTTGAAATCGGGGGAGGCGAGAAGGGGGGAAACGGCGTCGCAGGCGGCCTTCTGGTCGACGGTGAGCTCATGGGGGAGGGAGTGCTCGAGCTCCTGCGCAAAATGGGATTCGCGGACCTCCTCCCGGGATTCGATGCGGAGGATCCCTGCGGCGCCAAGCTTGCGCAGCCAGTAGTCGGCGTTGGCGACCGCGGACCGGGCGACGGCGAGGGGAACGGCGCTTCCCGACCGCTCCAGCATCCGGACCAGGTCCTGCACCTTGGCGTTTTGGGCCAGCTTCTCGGGGAGGTCCGGGGAGACGAGCTCGACCGTTTTCACCACCCTGGGGGCCGGCGTCGTGTCGGGCCACTCGTAGCTGCGGCCCGCAAGCTCCTCGCGCTCCAGCTGCCTCAAGAGGGTCTCGGGTTTCGGGGAGGCGGGAAGGCGGCCCTTGATGTCCTCGATCCGCGCGGGCCGCAGTTGGGAGAGGAGCTTCAAAATGTCGGATGCATCGGACATGCGGGCGGCTTCCTCTCCCGCCGGGGTGAGGCTGTACGTCGTGATGGGCTCCGATACCACCTGAGAGGGAAGGGCGGTCTTGAGCACTTCTCCCAGGGGGTAGAAGTAATAGTCCGACATCCACCGGCAGAGATCGATCAGGTCCCCCGGCATTACGGGGGTTTCGTCGAGGATCGAGACGACCGGGCGCAGCGAAGGATGATGGATACGGTCAGAACCGGCCCCCGCGATGTCCAGGATGAGCCCCATGACCTCCCGACGCCCGAGCGGCGCAATGACGCGGGCTCCCTTCCGCGCCGAATGCTGCAGCGCATCGGGGACGAGGTAGTGCAAGGGTTTGTCGAGGGGCGTGAACACTGCGATTTCGGCGATCAAGGTTTCCAAGGTTGGGTGTGCTTTGCGAGCCTGGGTTCAATCCCGCGCGGAGACACAGCGGGTTATTGAGGAGAATGATATGAAAATATTAAGATATGATATTTTTTGTGCTTTTGTGTTGAGCTGACCTGTTTTGGAACAAAGCTCCGCTAACTCGGTTACAACCTCCGTAACCGAGAGCAAACAAATCCCCTCCGTTTACAAGCTCTGCACAGCCTCCAACGGACTTTCAAACTAAGGCCGGTTCATCCTTACTGTGTGTCTAAGATTTGGAAAAACTTCACAAAACCACCGATGGACGCCCATCCCGCACCTAACTTCTATCAGCTATTCTTAAATGATTTGGTTCTGCCGTTTCTACCAGAGCAATAAAGGTTTTGTAAAGAGTGCTTTTCGGGGTATACAGTTGAGTATTTCATATACCTAAAATCATTAAATATACTATAGATATCAATCTATTAATGCAACTCTGCCGCCTGTGTCGGGCCTGCCGATCCAAAGCCCCGAACCCTGATTCACGCTGGAGTCCCGCCGGCGTCGGATCCCCGATTATACATATCTTCGGAGCGCACGATGTCGTCCTCTCCCAGGTAGCTTCCGGACTGGACTTCGATGATTTCCAGGGGGATCTTGCCCGGGTTTTCCAGGCGATGCTCAACGCCGAGCGGGATGTAGGTGGATTCGTCCTCCTTGAGGAGGAACTGCTCCTGGCCGCGCGTCACCAGGGCGGTCCCGTGAACCACGACCCAGTGCTCCGCCCGGTGGTGGTGCTTCTGGTGGGAGAGCTTGGCCCCGGGCTTCACCGTCAGCCGCTTCACCTGGAAGCGGGGGCCCCTGTTGAGGGACTCGAAGGCGCCCCAGGGCCGGTAGTTCTTCAGGTGGTTCGCGGCCTCCTCCCGCTTCTGCTCCTTGAGGCGGTTCACGATCTTTTTCACATCCTGCGACCGGTCCCGTGAGGCGATGAGAATGGAATCGGCCGTCTCGACGATGACGAGGTTTTCCACCCCGATGGCCGCGATGAGCCGGCTGGCCGCGTGGATGTAGCACCCCTTGACGTCTTCCGTCAGGACATCCCCGATGCAGGCATTGGCCCTGGCATCCAGGATCGAGCTCTTCCACAGGGCCTCCCACGAGCCCAGGTCGCTCCATCCGGCGTCCAGGGGAACGACGACGCCCTGCCGGGTCTTTTCCATGACGGCGTAATCCAGCGAGTCTGAAGGGCAGGCCTCGAAGGATGCGAGGTCCAGGCGGAAGAAATCCAGGTCCGAGGCGCCTCGGGTCAAGGCGTCGCGAGCCGACTTGACGACGGCCGGAGCCAGCTTCTCGAGCTCCTCCAGGATGCGGGATGCCCGGAAAGCGAACATGCCGCTGTTCCACAGGTATTTACCGGACTCGACGTATTCCTCCGCCTTGCCCTGGTCGGGCTTTTCCACGAACCGGCTGATGCGAGCCGCCCCGTAGGGTGACCCCTCCCGCTCGATCACGACTCCCTTTTCGATGTATCCATATCCCGTCTCCGGTGCGTCCGGGACGATGCCGAAGGTGACCAGGTAGTTCTGCGCGGCCAGATCGATGCCGCATCGCAGGGCCTCCTGGAACGGCTGGACCTGCTCGATGTGATGGTCGGCGGGGAGAACGAGAAGGATGGGGTCCGTGCCGTTCTCGAGGGCTTTGAATGCCGCCACCGCCACGGCAGGGGCCGTGTTGCGGCCCACGGGCTCGAGGATGATGGATGCGGGGGTCACCTGGATTTCCCGCAGCTGTTCGGCAATGAGGAACCGGTACTTGTCGTTGGTCAGGACAAGGGGATCCCCGACTTCCGCCATCCCGCTGATGCGCAGCAGCGTGTTCTGCAGCATGGTGAGATTGTTGGTGAGGGGGAGCAGCTGCTTGGGGTACCCGTCCCGGGAAAGAGGCCAGAGACGGGTGCCGGACCCGCCTGCAAGAATGACTGGAGCGATCATATTCATGGTCCTGGTTCGACTTGAGGCCAGTAAAGCCGTGGTGGAAGCATCCGTTTACCATCCGCTGAATGAATCTTTACTACCCCACGCTCACGGACCCTGTAAAGAGCGTTTTGCGGGAGCCGAATGCATGATCCGAACAACAAATGGTCCAGATTTGAACCAAAACAACATAATGAAATCTTCCATGTTCTCAGACTGTGGCAAAGGAATCGGCAGGGTCAGGGGAAACGGTAAGGTGAAAGTGAAGATAATGCAGCCCGTGGCAGTCCATCGTCCTGCGGGGTTGAGGGATCGTGGCGACGGTTGTGTGCAGTGAGCGAGTCTTCACCGGATCAGAGGACCATCGTTGCGCCTATGCATCCAATGGGTCGCTGTCCCGGGTGTCCGGACAATTCCTCTTTTGCATGGCCGCTTCCAAAAGCCACTCTTCGGCTTCCTGCTCGGCTTCCTCCAAGGTCCGGTACCTGAATATCCCACGATGGCGTCTTCCCGGTGATCCTTCTGCCCGCCTGTTGAGCAGCCTTGCCAGACGAAGAAAGTACTGTGCGTCGGGTTTCGGGCAGATAAGATCGATTTCGGCTTCATCGAGGGTGCGGTATCTTTTGATGGGCATGCAAGCCGTCCTCCTAAGGAGGGGAATCCCTGTCGGATGCTTCCCCCTCCTTGATCATTTGCATGAGTTTGAGCAGCAGGCGGGCATCTGCTTTGTCCTTCAGACGCACGGTATCACTTTTCATCCAATATAACGCTTCGAGGGTCGCAATGCGTACGGCGGTTCCTTCGATTTCGAGGGTTTCGGATCCGATACTGTCGTAAGTTGCGAACTCTCCCAGCTTCGTCATGAGGTCAATGTAGAAATCGTCCGGTGTGCCATATCGAATCACGCTGTATATGCTGAACTCATCCGGCGTGAGCTCATCGATGGATGGATCCGCATAGACGGATTTGAGCGCCTTCTGAACATTTGCAATGTTTCCAGGAGTGGCCCGGATCATCAAATCCAGATCTTCCGTATACCGGGGAATACCATGCAGGTTAACGGCAATTCCTCCCACGACCACATACTGAACTTTCTCCTTGTTCAGTGCCCTGATGATTTGCAGGAGCCGATCCAGTTCCATTGTGGTTCCTGAGGGTGCGGATTGATCGATCGCGTAAAGCCCAAGGATAGCCGGAGTTTCCCCGCTGATGGCTGCAACCGGAGAATACAACGGCGAAGGGCCCCCTGCAAGATGAACCCGTTGCAGTGATGTGGATCGGGTTCTGATGTGACGCCTTGGATGGTCTGCGGAAAAGGCTTCCATTTCGGGCTTGCGCGACCCCAGGGCCCATATATACTGAAATCACGGTTCAAAGGGCCGTTGCGTCACAGTTTTGTTGATCGATAAGATAAAAAGAAATGATACTTTTTCTGTTGCCTCGGGGATGAGGTTTGGAGATATGCCCGGGTCAATTTTCATAACGGGAAGATGATGAAAACGAGAGACGATCCCGCCGTGATCGAGCCGCGGCGAGGGGCGCGCGAGAAGTCGCTCCCGCCCGACTGCGTGATGATCTTCACGCCGCAGGACAAAGAGCTGATCCATCAGTACTTCGAGAACCTCCCCGAGTCGACTCACCGGGTCTTCCTGGTGGAGGTGGGGAAGGGGCGATGGAGCGGTTTGGAGGTCGCCGTGGCCGGCCCCATGATGGGGGCCCCCCAGGCGGCGCTCACCCTGGATAAGCTCATTGCGCTGGGCGTGCGGCGGGTGATCGCCCTCGGCTGGTGCGGGTCGCTGCAGGCCGAGGTGCGGATCGGGGATGTGGTGCTGCCCGTCGGGGCCCTCTCGGAGGAGGGGACGTCGGCCCATTACCCCCTGGGGGACGGTGCGGAGCCGGGGCCTTCGGAGAGGCTGGTGCGTGCGCTGGCGGAGGTTCTGGAAGGATGCGGGGCAGCCGGCGAGGCGGACGTGGGGGAAGGGACGAAGGGGACAGGAGGGACAAAAGGGACGGAAGGGCCGGAGGGGACGCAAGGGATGGGGCTGAGGGCCGGCGGTGGGTTGCGGGTGCATCGGGGGAGGGTGTGGAGCATCGATGCGCCTTACCGGGAAACGGTCCGAAAGGTGCTCCGCTACCAGCAGGAGGGGATCCTGGGGGTGGATATGGAGACTTCGGCGCTCTTCACCGTCGCCCGATATCGCGGAATCGACCTGGCCTGCACCCTGGTGGTCTCGGACGATCTTTCGACGCTTCGCTGGGTGCACGGCTTCAAGGATCCGAAGTTTCTCGAAGCCCGGAAACGGGCAGCCCGGGGTGTTCTGAAGACCCTGGAGAGGGTGGGTGGAAATGACAGGTGAAGCGGACATTCGCTCGAGAATGGAGGATCTGAAGCAGAAGATTCGTTACCACAACTACCGCTACTATGCCCTCGACGACCCCGAGGTGAGCGATGCCGAATACGACCTCCTCATGAGAGAGCTCGCAGCCCTCGAGGCGGCTCATCCCGAGCTGCTGACGCCGGATTCCCCGACGCAGCGGGTCGGCTTTCCTCCCCTCGACAAGTTCCAGCCCTTCGAGCACACGGTTCCCATGCTGAGCCTCGAGAACGCCATGACGGAGCTCGAGGTGCTGGAGTTCGACGGTCGGGTCCGGAAGCTGCTGGGCTATTCGGGGGAGGTTCCGTACGTGGCCGAGCCGAAGATGGACGGGCTTGCGATCGAGGTCCTCTATCGCGAAGGGGAGCTCCTTCGGGCCGGGACCCGGGGGGACGGCTATACGGGGGAGGACGTGACCCCCAATGTCAAGACCATTCGTGCCATTCCCTGGAGACTGGTCCAGCCGGAGGACGGCTCACCCCTCCCGACGTTTCTGGCTGTCCGCGGCGAGGTCTACATGGACAGGAAGGATTTCGCGGCGCTCAACGCCCGAAGGGAGGAGGCGGGGGAGCCGGTCTTCGCCAATCCGCGCAATGCCGCCGCGGGCTCCATTCGGCAGCTGGATTCGACCATCACGGCCGGGCGGCCTCTCAAGGCCTTTTTCTACGGGGTGGGCAGCATCGAGGGGGCGGTCTTCGAGACCCAGTGGGAGCTGCTCCTGAGGCTGAGGGGGTGGGGGCTCCCCGTCAATCCGAAATCGAAGCTCTGCTCCGGTATCGGGGAGGCCGTCGAGTTCTTCCGGTCCTTTGCTTCGCTGCGCCATGAGCTCCCCTACGAGACCGACGGGGTGGTCATGAAGGTGAACCGGCTCGACTGGCAGAGCGCCCTCGGCGAAAAATCGCGCAGCCCCCGCTGGGCCATCGCCTACAAGTTCTCGCCCGAACAGGCTGAAACGCGCATCATGGACATCCTGGTGCAGGTGGGGCGGACGGGGGTCCTGACACCCGTGGCCGTGCTCGATCCCGTGACGGTGGGGGGCGTTGTGGTTCAGCGGGCGACGCTGCACAACGAGGATGAAATCCGGCGCAAAGACATCCGGATCGGCGACAAGGTCCTGGTGCAGCGGGCGGGGGATGTCATTCCCGAGGTGGTGGAGGTGCTCGCCGACCGGCGCAGCGGCGGCGAACAGGTGTTCGAGATGCCGAGCTCGTGTCCCTCCTGCGGCAGTGAAGTGATCCGGCCCGAAGGCGAGAGCGCCCACCGGTGCATGAACCGCACCTGTCCGGACCAGGTGAAGGCGGCCATCGCCCATTTCACGAGCCGCGACGGGCTGGACATCGAGGGGCTGGGACGCAAGATCGCGGCGCTCCTCATCGGAGCGGGTCTCGTTCAGTCTGCGGCGGATCTCTACCGGCTGCGGGCCGAAGATCTCGAGCCGCTGCCGGGTCTCGGAGCCAGGTCCGCCGCCAACCTCGTGGCAGCCATCGAGTCGAGCAAAGAGGCGAAGCTCTCGGACTTCATTTTCGCTCTCGGCATCCAGCACGTGGGGAGCCACCTGGCCCAGGTGCTGGCCGACCACTTCGGGACGCTCGAGGGGCTGCGCCGGGCATCCCGCGAGGAACTCGAGGCCGTCGCAGGCGTGGGGGGGGAGGTGGCGGCCGCCATCTCGGAGTATTTCAACGATGAGACCAACGGGAGGATGGTCGACGAACTGCTGCGGCTGGGGGTCCGCCCCACGCATTCGGCAGCGCCCCCGCGGGTGGAGGATGATTTCTGGACCGGGAAGACCGTCGTCTTCACGGGAACTCTCGAGGCCATGACCCGCCAGGAGGCCGGAATGGCCGTTTCGGCGTTGGGGGCGAAAGTCGCCGGCAGCGTGAGCCGCAATACCGGCGTGGTCGTAGCCGGGCGCGACGCTGGTTCGAAGCTCGAGAAGGCTCGGGCCCTCGGGGTTATGGTCATGGACGAGGGGGAATTCCTGCAGCGGATCGGAAAGGGGTAGCGGCACGTTGAAAGTCACTTCACAACTTCAGTCAAGACGCATGCCATAGATCCCAGAATGGAAAGCTGCCAGCAAAAATCATTCAAGTGTAACAGGGCAAACTACGAGGTGATTAGCGAGGTGAATATGGAAATGAAGCGGATGCACGTGCTCATCAGCGGAAGGGTGCAGGGAGTTTTTTTTCGAGCTTATACCCGGGATACCGCCGTACGCGAAGGGGTTCGGGGCTGGGTGAGGAATGTGCCCGACGGAAGGGTGGAAGCCGTCTTCGAGGGAGACCGGGAAAAGGTGGATCGAATGGTGGCCTGGTGCAGCGAAGGGAGCCCGCTCGGACGAGTGGATCATGTGGACGCCTGGGAGGAGCCCTTCTCGGGGGAATTCAGGGAGTTTGAGATCAGGTACGGAAGGTAGAATATGATCGAGACGCTCAAGGAATACTGGGACGCATTTGTCAAATTTCTAACTGAAAACGATGCCAACACCCTTGCCGGGAAGCTTCAGGAAGTCGACTTCGGCGCACTCCTGACCGACCCGCTCTTCTGGTTTGTCAGCCTCGTGCTGTTCGGCCTCGCCATCTGGCGCAAGCAGATCAAACTGATGGTTTTCGCCGTTTCCCTGGTCGGATTCTTTTTCCTGCTCCAGTCGACCCTTCCCAAAGGCGGCCAGAGCCTGTCCCTGAACGACCTGGTCAAGTTCGGCGGAGGAACGCTGGCGCTCCTGGGCGTGAATTTCTATTTCCTGCTCATCCGCGAGAAATGACCCGGATCGCCCTGAAGGGCGGTTTCGGGTTTCGGGTTTCGAGTTTCTGGTTTCTGGTGTCTAGTTTCTAGTTTCGGGTTTGAAACCCGGTGAACCCGGGATGGCCTTCCCAAGGAGGGGCGACGCTCGTCATCAACCAAAGCCCCCTCCGCCCCGCTTCCCCCCTTCCCCGCTTCCCCCATTCACCGATTCACCGATTCACCGATTCACCGCTTCACCCCCTCCCCCCTTCACCGATTCACCGCCTCCCCCCTTCACCGATTCACCGATTCACCGCTTCACCCCTTCACCGCTTCACCCCTTCACCGATTCACCCCTTCACCCCTTCACCCATTCACCCATTCACCCATTCACCGATTCCCCGAGCCCCTGGGTTTGGCGCTCTTTGCGGCCTGTTCTTCATGGGCGTTGTTCACCCTCTCCCTCAGTTCCTTGCCCACCTTGAAGAACGGCAGCCTCTTGAATTTCACTTCGATGAGCTCCCCGGTCTTGGGATTCCTTCCCTTGTAGCCGTCGTACTCCTTCACCTTGAAGCTGCCGAACCCGCGAATCTCCAGACGATCCGTCCGAATCAACGCCTGCTCCATGCTGTGAAAGGTGACATTGACGGCTGTTTCCGCTGCCTTCAGAGTTATTCCCTCGGCCTTGGCGAGGGCTTCAATGAGTTGGCTCTTCGTCATGGGTGCTGCTCCTCCTGAACGGAACGCTGGCGTTTAGTTCCTTCCTTCAATTCTTTCGCGATTTCCAAGGTATGGACGCAGGACTTCCGGAATCAGGACGCTGCCATCCTCCTGTTGATAGTTCTCCAGGACCGCAACCAGCGTACGGCCGACGGCCAGGCCCGACCCGTTGAGCGTGTGGACGAGCTCCGTCCGGTTCCGGCCCTTGCGTCGGAACCGGATGTTGGCCCGCCTCGCCTGAAAGTCTTCGAAATTGCTGCAGGACGAAATCTCCCGGTAGGTGTTCTGGCCCGGAAGCCAGACCTCGATGTCGTAAGTCTTGGACGACGAAAACCCCATGTCTCCCGTGCAAAGCAGCACCACGCGGTAGTGGATCCCGAGCTCCCTGAGGATGGTTTCGGCGTTGGAGAGGAGCTTTTCGAGCTCTTCGTAGGAATCCTCCGGCCGGGTGAACTTGACGAGCTCCACCTTGTTGAACTGATGCTGCCGGATCAGGCCCCGGGTATCCTTGCCGTGGGACCCCGCCTCGGAGCGAAAGCAAGGGGTGAAGGCCGTGTAATACCGGGGGAGATCCTCTTCGTTCAGGATCTCGTCCATGTGGATGTTGGTCACGGGGACTTCCGCCGTGGGAACCAGGTAGAAGTCACGGTCTTCCAGTTTGAAGAGGTCCTCCTTGAACTTGGGAAGCTGCCCGGTGCCCGTCAGGCTGGTGCTGTTGACCATGAAGGGAGGCAAAACCTCCACGTAGCCATGGCGCCCCGTATGCACGTCCAGCATGAAGCTGATGAGCGCCCGCTCCAGCGCCGCACCCAGCCCCCAGTAAAGGGCAAACCGGGCCCCCGTCATGCGTGCGGCGCGCTCGAAATCCAGGATCCCCAGGGATTCCCCGACCTCCCAGTGGGGTTTGGGCTCAAAGGCGAAGGTCGGAGCAGCTCCCCACGTCCTCACGACCGGGTTGTCCTTCTCGTCGCGGCCGACCGCCACGCTCTCGTGGGGAATGTTGGGGATCAGCAGCAGGAAGTCCCTGAACTGCTGTTCGATGACCGAAAGCTCCTGGTCCAGCAGCTTGATCCTCTGGGAAACCGCCTGCATCTCCTGGATGAGGTCGGGGGCATCCTTCTTCTGCCTCTTGAGAGCGGCGATCTCTTCGGAAGCCACGTTGCGGCGATGCTTGAGCTCTTCCACCTCCGTCAGCAGACTGCGCCGGTTCTCGTCCAGATCCAGCAGAGGCTGGAGATCCATGTCCATGTTTCGGTTTTGCAGCATCTGCTTCACGCGGTCAAAGTTGCTGCGCACAAACTTGACATCCAGCATAAGCCCCTCGCCGTATGGTTTCGAGTTTCGAGTTACGGGTTTCGCGTCAAGGGTTTCTCTACAGTTTTCAACATGTTGACTCCAGGGCTTCCTAGCATTTCCTCAGCCCTCTTGTCAATTCCTTTTGATACTTCAATAGGTTGGCGCGGAAGAGGTTCAAGCTGCGAGTACCGCCGATTCTCACTCCCCCCAACTCGAAACCCGCAACCCGAAACTCGAAACCTGTCTTTCATTCATACTTGGCGCTGATCACTTCCACACTGTAGTCGCTGAGAGAATCGAGATCCGGCAGGTTGTGGAAGACGAGAAGGAACGGAATTCGCTTGCTCACGGGAATGTGAACATTGGAGAGGTCCTTGCCCTCCCGGTTCATCATCCGGTTCTGGATATCGTTCATGCTCAGCTTGACCAATTCCTCCCGGGTCATGAAATTCCCCGCATAGCAGCGTTGGGATTGGACGACCTGATTGCCCTTGCTGTACAGCCTTCCCTCCAGGAGCACGAAGCTCACCGGGCGTGCCGATTCATTGACGATCTCTCCTTCCACCAGGAAAACCTGCCCCGCCTGGGAGTTTTGCAGAAAATAGGCCCGGGTGGTGTCCATAATGGTTACCACGGGTTGCGGCTCCTCGGCGGGTGGCCCTTTGCCCCGGGGAGTCGACGGGGAGCTGAATAAACCTTGTCTGGAAAGCCAGAAACCCAGCACCCCCACGATCAGGAGGCCGACAAGGAGATACAGAGGCCATCTCAGCGCGCGCCGTTTGGGTCTCGCCCCGGGCGGAGCCGAAGGGGGGGGCGGCTGGGGCGTCGCCGCGAGATCCTCTTCTTCCTGGAACGGCTCGTCGGAGAGCTCGACGCGGAATGTCTCCTCCTCCATGGGAACTTCCACCTTGAACACGTTCCCGCACCGGGTGCAGCGTACTTTGCCGCTGCCACCCCTGAGGCGCTCCGGGTCCAGTTTGAACTTGGTCCTGCATGAATCACACACGATGATCATGAAACAAGTCCTTGTCGTTGATACAGTGCGAGCCTCTAATCGAGGAACTCAACTTCGTAAATCCCGCCGAGGTTCCTGTGCTTCTCTGCAAAGTCCAGCCCGTAGCCGACCAGAAACCCCTGGGGCACCCGGATGCCCACGTAGTCCAGAGGAACGTCCACTTCCCGGCGCTCGTACTTGTCGACAAAGGCACAGAGCTTCACCGAAGCAGCTTCGAGGTGCTTCAGGTGGCGGAGGTACCAGTCGAGTGTCAGTCCCGTGTCCACGATATCCTCGACCACGAGCACGTGGCGTCCGCGCACGGGGAGCTCGAGGTCCTTGGTGATCCGGATTTCACCGCTGGTTTCCGAGCTGTGGCCGTAGCTCGCCAGCCGAACGAAATCCAGCTCGACGGGCATGGTGAGACGTCGCGCCAGGTCCGCCAGGAACACGTAAGCTCCCTTGAGAATGCCGACGAGGAGGAGGGACTGCCCCGAGTAGTCCCTGTTGATCTCTTCGGCCAGGCGATCCACCTGCTCCATGATCTCGACCTCGGTTATGCGGGGAACCAACCGATAATCTTTCATGCCATCCCCCCTCCATTGAAAGGATTTTCTATTCCCGCGCAGAGACGCAGAGGCGCAGAGAAAAACCATGAGCCGGGGCGGCCCCCGTTGAGAGCGCCCCCCCGGGATGCTCCACCCCTCCAGTCGATGCGTCCTCTACCTTTCAACCAGAAACCAGAAACCAGAAACTAGAAACTAGAAACTCGAAACTCGAAACTCGAAACTCGAAACCGCCCCTACCCCATTCTCAACTGTTGCGGGCTTCGCCGGTACGGTATCTTCAGATGCTCGTAAGCCAGGCGTGTGGCCAGCCGCCCCCGAGGCGTCTTGTTGAGGAAGCCCTCCTGGATCATGTAAGGTTCATAGACGTCCTCCAGGGTGTCCTTCTCCTCGGATACGGCGGCAGCCAGGGTTTCAATGCCGACCGGGCCGCCGTCATACTTTTCGATGATGGTGCTCAGAATCTTGCGGTCCATGCGGTCGAAGCCTTTTTCATCCACATCCAGCATCCTGAGAGCCATGTCGGCCACTTCCCCGGTGATCTCCCCGTCCGCCTTGACTTCGGCGTAGTCCCGCACCCGGCGGAGCAGGCGGTTGGCGATGCGAGGGGTTCCCCGGGATCGCTTGGCGAGCTCACGGGCGCCCGCTTCATCGATCCGGATCGAGAGAATCCTGGCCGACCGATCGATGATCTCCTTGAGCTCATCGACCTGGTAAAACTCCAGCCGCAGGGCAACCCCGAACCGGTCGCGGAGGGGCGGGGAGAGGAGGCCGGCCCGCGTCGTCGCCCCGACGAGCGTGAAGGGGGGCACATCCAGCTTGATGGTGCGGGCCGAAGGCCCCTGGCCGATGATGATGTCGAGCTGAAAATCCTCCATGGCCGGGTAGAGGATTTCCTCGACGACGTGGTTCAGCCGGTGGATCTCGTCGATGAAGAGCACATCCCGAGGCTCCAGGTTGGTCAGAATGGCCGCCAGGTCCCCCGTGCGCTCGATGACCGGCCCCGAAGTGCTGCGCATGTGAACGCCCAGCTCATTGGCAATCACCGCAGCCAGCGAGGTCTTTCCCAGCCCCGGGTGCCCGTGCAGCAGAACGTGGTCGAGCGATTCCGATCGCTGCCTGGCAGCCTCGATGAAGATCCGAAGGTTCTCCTTGACGAGCTTCTGCCCGATGTACTCGTCCAGCCGCCTGGGGCGCAGGCTGCTTTCGACCGGGAGGTCTTCGTCTTTGGGTGTCGGTTCGATCAGGCGGTCGGGCATTTTGGAGTTTCTGGTTTCTGGTTTCTGGTTTCTGGTTTCGAGTTTCTGGTTTCTAGTTTCTGGTTTCTGGTTTCGAGTTTCGAGTTTCGAGTTTCTGGTTTCTGGTTTCTGGTTTCGAGTTTCGAGTTTCGAGTTTCGAGTTTCTGGTTTCTGGTTTCGAGTTTCGAGCTAAGTACACCTCCACAGAAAAAGATGTCCATTTCGCCGCTCGTCATGCCGGCAATCTTTTGGCCGGCATCCTGGTCTTATTGTGGATTCCGGCTTGAAAACCGCCGGAATGACGACTCGAGATGTTGACGCTCTATTGTGATGATCTGCACCGAGTACAGCGCCACACAAGTAAGGTGTCCATTATCAGGTCGTCATGCCGGCAATCTTTTGGCCGGCATCCAGGTCTTTTTGTGGATTCCGGTTTGAAAACCGCCGGAATGACGACTCGAGATGTTGACGCTCTATTGTGATGATCTGCACCGAGTACAGCGCCACACAAGTAAGGTGTCCATTATCAGGTCGTCATGCCGGCAATCTTTTGGCCGGCATCCAGGTCTTTTTGTGGATTCCGGCTTGAAAACCGCCGGAATGGCGCCCCCGGATATTGGCCGCTCTATTGTGCCGGCCTGTGCTAAAAGCTGACGGCTGACGGCTTTGGACCGTGATCATTTGGCGGCTGCAAGGGTTCGTAGGGCTTCCTTGAGCAGCTGCTCCAGCAGCGGGTTTTCACCGAGGGACTTCTGGGCCCCGGTGAGGGCCTTCCCGGCTTCCGCCGCCCGGTAGCCGAGATTCATGAGCGCCGAGAGTGCGTCGGCATAGGCTCCCCCATCCCGGCCGGCTGGAGCCGGTTCCGCCGGCTTGTCCCTGCGGTCTTTCCAGCGATCCCGCAGCTCGAGCACGATGCGCTCGGCGATCTTCTTTCCCACACCCGGGATGGCCTGAAGCCGGCGATGATCCTGGTGCATCAGGACCTGGCGGAGCTCATCGGGGCTGATTCCCGAGAGAATGGAGACGGCGAGCCGCGGCCCCACTCCATTGACGGTGATCAGCAGCAGAAAGATCTCACGCTCGTCCGCCGTACGGAAACCGTAGAGCTGCAGGGCATCCTCGCGGACGTGCGTGTGAATGTGGAGGCTCACCGGGCCTCCGGGCTCGGGGAGGTCGTAAAATGTGCTGAGAGGCACCTGCACGCAATACCCCACTCCATTCACATCCAGGATGATCTGCTCCGGTGACTTGTGATGCAGCTTGCCGCAAAGATGACCGATCATTTCCGGCTCGATACGTTCCACCGCGCAAAGGATGCGCCGGTGTTCAGGTGGCAGAGCGCTACGGCCAGGGCGTCCGAGGCGTTGGGGTTGAGACGGCCTCTCAGACCGAAGAAGAAGCGGATCATCTCCTCAACCTGCTCCTTGGCGGCTTTGCCGTAGCCCACGACGGCCTGCTTGATCTGGAGCGCGCTGTATTCATGAATCTCCAGTCCCGCGTTGACGCCAGCCAGGATGGCCGCTCCCCGCGCCTGCCCCAGTTTGAGGGCGCTTTTCACGTTCTTGGCGAGGAAGACATCTTCAACGGCCATGCAGGATGGCTGGTATTCCCCGATAACGGCCGAAAGCCGCGTGTAAATGATTCCGAGGCGCTCCCAGAGAGGCAGGCGCCCCGGCAGCGAGACGACTCCGCTCGCGACGTAGCTCAACTTCCGCCCATCCCCCTCCACGATGCCGTACCCCGTGGTTCGAGACCCCGGATCGATGCCTATGGTTCTCAGTTTTTCCAATGGTTGTCACGCCGCAGTTACGCTCTATTTCACCACGAAGGGCACGAAGACCGCGAAGAAGGCTGCCTCCGAGTCCTTCGCGTGCTTCGTGGTGAACAAGGTTCCAGTTCTTTGGGTGCGGGAGGCTCCCAACGCCTCACTCCATGGCATTCATGATCTCGTCCGGGATGTCGAAATTGGCGTAGGCATGCTGGACGTCATCCGAATCCTCGAGGGCATCCATGAGACGAAGGATCTGCTGGGCCAGCTTCTCGTCCTCGATGCGAACCGTCGTCTGGGGAACCATGGTGAGCTCGGCTGTCTGATAGTTGAGGCCCTTTTCTTCGAAAGCGGTCCTGACGGCGTTGAAATCCTCGAGGGAGGTGGTCACCTCGAACTGCTCCCCCTGGTCCTGCACATCCTCGGCTCCCGCCTCCAGGGCGAGCTCCATCAGCTCATCTTCTGAAATCTCGTCCTTGCTGAAAACGATGCTGCCCTTCTTGGTGAACATCCAGGCCACGCAGCCGGCCTCTCCCATGTTGCCGCCGCTTCGGCTGAAGATGTGCCGGATCTCGCTGGCAGCCCGGTTGCGGTTGTCCGTCATCACGTCCAGCAGGACCGCGACGCCTCCCGGACCATAGCCCTCGTAATTGATCTCCTCGTAGGACACGCCATCCAGGTCGCCCGTCCCCTTCTTGATGGCTCGATCGATGTTGTCCTTGGGCATGTTCTCGTTTTTGGCCGCAGCCACCGCCGCCCTCAGCCTGGGATTGCCGTTGATGTCCGCACCTCCCATGCGGGCGGCCACCATGATTTCCTTGATGAGCTTGGTGAAGATCTTGCCCCGACGCGCATCGGCGGCACCCTTTTTGTGGCGGATGGTGCTCCACTTGGAATGTCCCGACATGTCATTTCCTCCTGAACGATATGATCCACGGACCGCAGCAGCCCATGGAACGAATGCAGCCTGAGAGCTTGTCCGGGAACTGTCATTTGCTGGTTCCCAAGCTCCAGCTTGAGAAGCAGCAAGCTCGGGAGCCAGCTGAAACTGTCATTTCGAGCGCCAGCGAGAAATCTCGTTCATCGCAACACCGCGAGTTTATGAGATTTCTCTCTCCGCAACGCTCCGTTCGCAACGACAAAAAGGTGTTCTCGGACCGCCTCCCGGCCCTGTCCCCTCATCTCGAAACCCGAAACCCGAAACCCGAAACTAGAAACTAGAAATTAGAAACCAGAAACTAGAAACTAGTGCTTAATTGCGTAAGTTAACGATAGTATTTCTGAGCTGAGTTCCT
>CAZLCS010000043.1:0-49111 GCA_964557955.1 uncultured Syntrophobacteraceae bacterium | reverse complement strand
CTGGCTGATTTCCTAACCGTTGATTTTGGCTGACTTCCTCATCGGTGGCAATAGGAGAGGGAGATCCAAAATGAGCTCCGACAAGAAGGAAGGCGGTCATCCAGAATCGCCTTTTGCGGTGTGGCTGGAATCCACCGCCCAATTCTGGGCTTCTGCGGCGCAAATGTGGCCGGACGCAACGTCCGGCAAGCCCGACGCCAGCAGCGCATCGGCGAACGACTCCGTGAGCCGGCTGCGCGAGAGCTTCCAGACTTCCATGAAGGTATGGAAGGCCACGCTTTCCGGCATGAGCCGTCCCGAGGTCAGCGAGACTTTTCTCAAGGGTACCAGTGTCTTGCCGGAAGTGGCCTTGAGAATGATGCGAACGGGCTGGGACGGCTATTTCCACCTCTTTCAACAATGGCTCAGGAAGGTGGAGTCTGCAGGCGAGCCGGTGAAGGCCTATTCCTTCGAGAACCTGGATCAAGACCTGTTCAAGACCTGGATGGAATTCTATGGAAAGGATATCGAGCCTCTGCTCAATATCCCCCAACTGGGTCTTACCCGTTTCTATCAAGAAAGGATCTTTCAGACCGCTGACCAATTCAATCGGTATCAAGCGGCCATGTCCGAATTCCTCCATATGCTTTCCCTTCCCTTGGAAAAATCGCTCCGAGCGATGGAGAAAAAGCTGGAAGGGATGCTGGAAGAAGGAGAACTGTCCGAGGATTTCAAAGACTACTATACGTTGTGGGTCAAGCTTCTTGAAGGCCACTACATGACTCTTTTCAAGTCGGGGGAATTCCTCAAATGCCTCAGCCGGACCCTGGCTGCCGGCCAGGACTTCAGGATAGCCCAAACCAGAATGATCGAGGATTCCCTTCAGTCACTTCCCATTCCCACCAACAGGGACATGGACGAGCTATGTAAAGAAATTTACCTCCTGAAAAAGAAAGTGAAGGACCTCTCCAGGAAGCTTGAGAACAGGGAATCTGAGGAAAGCCAGGAAACCCGGGCCAATTCTTGATCGCGATGGAGGAACTTGCCATGACTACATCCCGAATCCCTGTCGATCTCATCCTGGCCAGGCTTGCCGAGGATGTTGAAAGGTCGAGGGACCGCATTCTCAAGTCCCAGGACGTCCTTCTTGGGCCGCTGGACACGGAGATTGCCGTGACTCCCCATGAAATTGTGTACGAGGAGGATCGCGTCAAGCTCAAGCACTATGCCCCGCCGGGGGGCAGGCTGGTAGAGACTCCATTGCTCATGGTTTACGCCCTGATCAATCGTGAAACCATGCTGGACCTGCAGCCCGGAAGAAGCGTCGTTCAGAATTTCATCAATTCGGGCCTCAACTTGTACATGGTCGATTGGGGTTACCCGACCCGTAAGGACCGCTACCTCACTATAGACGATCACGTGAGCGGGTACCTGGACAACATGGTGGATTTCATTCGCCGGCGGGAGGGAGTGCCCAAGGTCAATCTGATGGGGATTTGCATGGGTGGAACTTTGTCCCTGATGTATTCGGCCCTCTTTCCTCAGAAGGTCAGAAACCTCATCACCACGGTCACACCGACCAACTTTGACACGGACAAGGGACTCCTGCACACCTGGATGAAAGCAATCGACGTGGACCGCATGGTGGATGCCTACGGCAACATGCCGGGTGACTTGTTGAACATGGGCTTCTTGCTTCTCAATCCCGCGCGTTTGATGATCGACAAGTACGTGGGGTTCTTCGAGAATATGGACGACCGGAATTTCGTGGAAAACTTCATCCGCATGGAGAAGTGGATATTCGACAGTCCGGATGTTCCAGGGGAGACTTTCAGGCAGTTCATGAAAGACTGCTACCAGGAGAACCTGCTGATACAGGGCAAGATGAGACTGGGAGAACAGCGGGTCGATTTAACAAATGTCACCATGCCGCTTCTTAACATCTACGGGCGCTACGACCATCTTGTGCCCCCCGAAGCATGCAATCTGCTTGCAGATCGAGTAGGCAGCACAGACACCGAGGACATCTGCCTGGATACCGGCCATATAGGCATTTACGTGAGCTCCAAGTGCCAAAAAGAACTGTCTCCCAAGATCGTCCGCTGGCTGAAGGAACGAGATACGGGGCAAGCAGGCGGAAAGACAGCCGACCCTCAGACAGGGGAACAGGCGGCAACGGCGAAGGCATCCCAGGGGGCCAGAACCAGAGCGACGGCCGGCCGAAAAAGAAAGAAACAAACCATCGGGGAGAAACACCATGAGCAGCGGAGCTAGCTACCTGAAAAGCATATGCGCGGTAACGAGGGCATTCGGGTCAACTCTGGATAAGAATGATCTGTTGGATCTCATCGTGGATACGGCCGTCGAAACCATGGGCGTAATGGGTGCCCGGCTCTTCCTTGTCGACGAAGTGAAAGACGAATTCGTTACAGTGGCATACAAAGGCGTGTCCGATCATTACGCTCAAGTCGGGTTCTCACAGCCCAGCCATATCCTCAGCAATATTGTTCCGGTAATGGAGAAGGACGGCTATTTTTTTTCCCATGATTGTACAACCGACCCCAGATTGGAAAGGAAAGCCGCCAAGAAGGCTGAAGGAATCGCCTCCATCCTGGTGGTTCCGGTCCGAACCAGAAGCAGAATAGTCGGTGGATTGTCCCTATTTTCTGCAACTCACAGAAACTTCTCCCCGGACGAGATAGATTTTGCCGGCGCCATCGCCGAGCAGGGTGGGATAGCCATTGAGAATGCCCGCCTGTTCGAGCAAATCCAGAGGAACACTCAACTGGTCCTGGACTTGGCCATAAACATCAATTCCAGCCTGGATATGAAAAAAATCCTCCATATCATGACCGCTGAAATAGCCGAGGCGTTCGATGTGAGGGCCTCCTCGATCCTTCTGGTTAATGAGGAGAAAAGGACGCTGGAGTTTGTGGCCAGCTACGGATTGAGTGAAACCTACCTGAATAGGGGCCCCCTTTCGGTGGAAAAAAGCGTTGGTGACACGCTCGCCGGAAAGCCGGTCGTCATTCGAGATGCAGCCACCGATGACCGAGTGCAGCACAAGGAGGAGAAAGCAAGGGAGGGTATCGTCTCCATTCTCTCGGCTCCCATCAAAACCAAAGAGAAGGTGATCGGAGCATTCCGGCTATACAGCGATGTCCCAAGGGATTTCACCGAAGACGAGGTCATGCTCGTCTCAGCACTCGCCCACCTCGGAGGCATCGCCATACAGAATGCCTCCATGTTTCTCATGATAGAAAGCGATATGAAGGATCTGAAAGAGGAGATGTGGAGTCACCGATCATGGTTTTAGCGTTATAGGAGATTGCTTCCTGACGATTCTTGCGCAGCAGGTGTAGGTGGTCGAGCCAGGGACGCCGCCATTTCTCTTTCCTCTGCTCGTCACGATTAGTGAGTCCTCGCCGCTAATGGCTCAGGGCGTACAGACAATAAAGGAGGGTAAGACCATGATGGCAGGAAAGAATATCGATGAGCTTCGTGTGGGTGACGCTGCAGAAATTGCCAAGACTGTATCCGAGTCCGATATCTACCTTTTTGCAGGAGTGACGGGCGATTTCAACCCGGCTCACATCAACGAGGTCTACGCACAGAAGACATTCTTCAAGACCAGGATAGCCCATGGCATGCTGGCTGCGGGCTTCATTTCGGCCCTTCTGGGTTGCCATCTTCCCGGACCGGGCACCATCTATGTGAGGCAGGAGCTCAATTTTCTGGCTCCGATGCGCATCGGCGACACGATTTGTGCTCGGGTGGAAGTGGAGGAGATTGCTGCTGAGAAGAATCGGGTCACATTGAGGACTACTTGCACAAATCAGGATGGCAAAATGGTTTTGGACGGTACGGCTGTGGTCAGTCCGCCCAAAGCCAAGAAGGCCTAACGGCGTCCTGCCGCGATTTGATGGAACAGACAGGCCCATTCAGGTCTGGCTCACGCTCTCTGCAATCTCATCTCATCGAGAAAGAGGGACTTTGAAGTCAGGGCTCTGGTGATCCCCCCGCAGAGCCCGCAGGTTCCACCCATCTAAACCACCGCCACCCTTCATGATCATCCGACACTCTGTACTTCCCTGGAATACACGGTCTGGCCGGCTTGCTCGATCTTGAGGCGATTCGCGAGCAAGTAGAGGCGTGAATCCAAAGCGTTCAAAAGATTCGAACGGTATTGGGGCAGCCCCTGGCCGCAGGGGAGGTTTTGGACCATGGCACGCAATTGAACCATAGGGTAATACCTTTTGCCCCCCAGGACGATATCCCTTATGCCCAGCAAGGGCATTCCACGGAACTATTGGAATTAAAAATATAAAATTCGCTTAGCACACTCATTGCTATATGCGGTAAGCTCGAAGGAAGATTGCCATGGATTGATTGTGCCGGGAAATGCATTTACTGCTCGGAGGATTTTGAGAGCAACCTGTCACGGACAGGACGAACCTGTGAAACTCCACCATTTGGGAGGACCCGATGCCGGTAGCCGATTGTCAGACGTACTGCAAGATGCTCGATAGAGCCAGAAAGAACCGTTTTGCCTACCCTGCCATCAACGTGAGCTCCCTCACCACCGCCAATGCTGTGTTGAAAGGACTGGCCGACAGCCGAAGCGACGGGATCGTTCAGGTATCGACCGGTGGAGCTGCTTTCGCGTCAGGTTCCTCAGTGAAGGACATGGTGTTGGGCGCCATATCTATCGCCGAGCACGTCCACAGGGTTGCCGACCGCTATGACATCTACGTTGCTCTGCACACGGATCACTGCCAGGCTCCGTTGCTCGAAAGCTTCCTCATCCCCCTGGTGGAGGAAACGGAGCGGCGTCGCAAGGTCGGGCTACCCAACCTCTTCAACAGTCACATGTTTGATGGAAGCGCTCTGTCGTTGAAGGAGAACCTGGACATCGCCGTTCCGCTCCTTGAACGCTGCCACCGAAACGAGCTGATCCTGGAGGTCGAGGCCGGGGTGGTCGGCGGCGAGGAGGATGGGATAAAGGCCGAAGGTGCTCCAGCCGAGAAGCTCTACACCACACCCGCAGACATGCTGGAGGTCGCTCGCCGCCTGGGTGGAGTCACAGGGGCGCGATTCCTTCTTGCAGCCACCTTCGGCAATGTCCATGGGGTCTACAAACCCGGACATGTCAAGCTCAAACCATCCATTCTCAGAGACGGCCAGGATGCAGTGGAAGAAGTGTACGGCAAGGAAGCCCGTTTCGATCTCGTATTCCATGGCGGCTCCGGCTCCCTTCCCGAAGAGATCCATGAGGCGATCGACCACGGCGTCGTGAAGATGAACATCGACACGGACACCCAGTATGCTTTCACTCGCGCCATAGCCGACCACATGCTCAGGAACTACGACGGCGTGCTCAAGGTGGACGGCGAGGTGGGGAACAAGAAGAAGTATGATCCACGAACCTACCTGGCCGCTGCAGAGGCTGCCATGGCCGAAAGAGTCAAGACGGCAGTCACCGCTCTCCGGGGGACCGGCACCACGCTGAGGGAAGTCGACAGGTCGCTCCACACTGAACCGTAGCGTTCACGGGATCTGGATCTGTCTGTACGCAGACCTTTTTCATTGAAGCGCCGGATGCAAACGGGACTGGGTTGATGTCGTTGGGTTATCGGCATGATGGAGGACAAGATGGTGAAGAAGACGGTAAAGAAATTGAATCTCGGGCAGTCAGCGGCGGTCAGCTCCATGGCCGCTCGTTCAGACATGAGCATCGAGGGCTTGCGGCGCACGTTCCGCGATCACCTCTTCTACACCCAGGGGCGTTTTCTGGAAGGTCTCGAGGGCCCCGGCAAAAACGACCTCTACATGGCGCTCTCCTACACCGTAAGGGACCAGCTGATGCACCGCTGGATCAAAACGGTGGATCAAATCGTCCAGCAGTTGAATCAGGAGGACGTCAAGGTTGTCGCTTATCTCTCGGCTGAATTCCTCCTCGGGCCCCATCTGGAGAACAACATGATCAACCTGGGGATTTACGAGGACATTCGCAGGACTGCCGAAGGAGAGGGCCTGGACATTCAGGCCCTCTTCGACCAGGAGGCGGAGCCCGGCCTTGGCAATGGAGGGCTGGGCCGGCTGGCGGCCTGCTACCTCGATTCCCTTGCAACCCTCGAGGTCCCTGCCATTGGCTACGGTATCCGCTACGAGTTCGGCCTCTTCAAACAGGAGATTCAGGATGGCTGGCAGGCGGAGCGCACGGACCCGTGGCTTCGATTGGGCAATCCATGGGAGCTGGTTCGACCCGAAATCACCTACCAGGTGAGCTTTGGTGGGCGCACCGAGCACGATCAGGATGATCAGGGCCGCCACCGGGTTCGATGGATTCCCCACCGGACCGTGAAGGGCGTCGCCTGCGATACTCCGATCCTGGGCTACCGCGTGAACACCTGCAATCTGCTTCGGTTGTGGAAGGCTGAAGCTGTGGAGTCCTTTGAATTTGAAGCTTTCAACGTGGGCGACTACTACGGAGCCGTCGAAGAGAAGATCTACTCGGAGAACATCACCAAGGTCCTCTACCCCAACGACGAGTCCGTCCAGGGCAAACAGCTCCGGCTTGAACAGCAGTATTTCTTTGTCTCCTGCTCTCTCCAGGACATGCTGCGGATGCACAAACTGTTCGGGGGTGAGCTGAGGCAGTTCTCCAACGGGTTTGCCATCCAGCTCAACGATACACACCCTGCCATGGGCGTTGCCGAACTGATGCGCCTCCTGGTCGACGAAAACGATATGGACTGGGAGACGGCATGGGAGATCACCCGCAATGCCTTCGGCTACACCAATCACACCCTTCTGCCGGAAGCCCTCGAGAAATGGTCGGTGGATCTGTTCGCCGGTCTGTTCCCCAGGCACATGGAGATCATCCACGAGATCAACCGCCGCTTCCTCGAGGAGGTCAGGAGCAGGTTCCCGGGAGACGAAGACCGGGTGGCCAGGATGTCCCTCATCGATGAAAGCGGAGGACGCCATGTGCGCATGGCGCATCTGGCCTGCGTGGGAAGCCATGCCATCAACGGCGTGGCGGAGCTCCACACGCGGCTGCTCGAGCAAGACGTTCTGCGTGACTTCTTCGAGATGATGCCGGAGAAATTCAGCAACAAGACCAATGGGGTCACACCGCGCCGGTTCATGGTTCTGAGCAATCCCGGGTTGAGCCGTCTCATTACGGGAAAGATCGGCGAAACCTGGATCAGCAGTTCGGAAGAGCTTCGGCGGATCGAGAAGTTTGTCGACGACTCCGATTTTCGAGAGGAATGGCGCCGAGTGAAGCATGAGAACAAGAAGACTCTTGCCGGGCTCATCCGCGAGCGCACCGGGATCGAAGTGGACCCGTCATCGCTTTTCGATATCCAGGTGAAAAGGATCCACGAGTACAAGCGCCAGCACCTGAACGTTCTGCACATCATTGCCCTTTATAACCGGATCAAGGAGAACCCGGCGTACGACCTGTGCCCGAGGACCTTTATATTCGGGGGGAAAGCGGCGCCCGGTTATTTCATGGCCAAACGGATCATCAAGCTGATCAACTCCGTGGCCGAGGTGGTCAACCGCGACCCTGACGTGGCCGGACGCATCAAGGTCGTCTTCTTCCCCGACCTCAATGTCAAGAACGCGAAATTCATCTACCCCGCAGCGGATTTGTCGGAGCAGATCTCGACCGCCGGCAAGGAGGCGTCGGGAACCGGGAACATGAAGCTCTCCATGAACGGCGCCTTGACCATCGGAACCCTGGATGGGGCCAACGTTGAAATCAGGGAAGAAGTGGGCGCGGAAAACTTCTTCCTGTTCGGGCTCACGGCCGAGGAAGTGTGCTCGCTCCAAAAGGGCGGATACCAGCCCATGGAAGTCTACTCGAGGAGCCCGGAGCTCCAGGGGGCCGTCGAGCGTATCCGTTCGGGCGATTTTTCCAACGGCGACCGGGAATTGTTCAACCCCCTGGTCGACTCGCTTCTTCTCCATGACACCTTCATGCTCTTTGCCGATTTTGCGTCCTACGTCGATGTGCAGGGACAGGTCGATGCGGCCTACCGCGACCGGGAACGGTGGACACGCATGTCCATCCTCAACACCGCCCGTATGGGCAAGTTCTCCTCCGATCGCGCGATCCGTGAGTACTGCAGGGACATCTGGAACGCGAAACCAGTCCCTGTCGCCTTGGATTGATGGGTGGGAGCGGCTGACGGCCGGGTTGAAAGATGGAACCTCTGCGCCTGGCGCCTCTAAACCCGAAGAAGGACCCCAGTATCTATGCAAACACATCCGGGAATACAGACACACTCGGAGCCTGGGTCTCGAGTCTGCTCGACGGGCGCGCCGAATCGCTGGTGGCGCGTGCTCGTGAACCTGCTGCTGATCGGCGCGGGCAGCATCGTCTACGCCGTCGGCATCAATGGAGTGATTGTCTCTCAGGGATTCTTGAGCGGAGGGGTGATGGGGATCGCCTTGATCGGGCATTATCTCTTCCCCTGGATCAACATCGGTCTCGCCTACCTCGTCTTGAACATCCCTCTGATGCTGCTCGGCTGGTTCGGGGTAAGCCGGAGATTCATGCTCTACACTGTATTGGGCATGGTCATGTTCTCCACTGCGACCGGGCTCATCTTCCCGAAACTCCCGCACATCGAGAACCCCATCCTGGCAGCCATTCTGGGCGGGATCATCTGTGGAGCCGGCGTCGGAATCACTCTGCGCTCTCAGGGCTCGGGCGGCGGGACGGAAATCCTTCTGGTCTACTTGAGAAAGAAGCTCGGATTGCGGATGGGGGCAATGAGCTTTCTCTTCAATGCCCTGGTGCTCGCGGTCGCAGCTCATTTCTTCGGCCTGGAGCGGGCGCTGTACAGCCTGATCTTCATGTTTGTCAGCGGGAAGGTCATGGATTCGATCCTTACCAGCTTCAACCAGCGAAAGGCGGTCCTGGTCATAACCGACTGCGCCGATGCCATTACCGCGCAGATCCTGAACCGGCTGCATCGCGGAGCGACTCTTCTCGAAGGCACGGGAGCTTATACCGGGAGCAGCAAGAAGGTCATCTTCAGCATCATCACCCTGACGGAGCTCTCGAAGATGAAGGAACTGGTGTTTGACATCGACCCCAACGCCTTCATGGTCGTGAACGACACCCTGGAGGTCATAGGCAAGCGCCACGGATCGATGCAGGACATTTGATAATGCTCTTCCCCGAAGAGGAGAATTGGCATGAAATGGATCGAGGTCATTACACTGCGTTCTCTGGTCAAAGCGAACAGGCAAATGGTCGACGAGCTGCTGGGCCAGGTTTTCAAGCAAAAGGAATCCGGGCTTGTCGCCTCGATCAGGGTCTATCATCATCCTACTGTGGAGACTGATTTGAGCATTCACATCCACTGGGAAACTGGGGCGCAGCATCCGAGCGAAAGCCCTCTGGGGCAGCAGCTTTCCTATGCCCTGAAGGGGCTGGGGCTGCTCCATCATTCCATCTGGGTGGAAGCCGCGGCCATGGGATGACCACCGGGGAACGCAATCACGAGACCATTTCTTGACCACGGGTAATCAAGAAGTGAGAGCGGAAGGTTGACAGATGGGAAACGAAAGGCCCCCGAGACGGGAGCGAGTGAGGTTGCAGCAGCGCCAGGAGGTGCTGGCAGCCGCATGCAACCTTTTCTCGGAGAAAGGATACCACAACGTATCCATGCATGAAATCGCGGCGGAGGCCGAGTTTGCGATTGGAACACTCTATAAGTTTTTCCAGAACAAGGAGGACCTCTACAAGACTCTTGTTCTTGAACAGTGCGACAGGTGCGAGAGTGCCATCGCAGACGCCATCGAAGGGCCGGAGGATGAAATCGAAACGCTGCGGCGCTACATCCGGATCAAAGGCGAAAGGTGGCGCGAGGACCTTCCCCTGATACGCCTCGTTCTTGCCGAGAGAAGCGGGGCGAGCTTCAACGTCAGGGCGGGCCTCCAGCAGGAGCTGCGAAAGCGGCACCGCGCTTTTCTTGGAAGGCTTGCATCGATCTTTGAGGGTGCTATCGAGAAGAAACGGTTCAAGGAAATGGCCGACCCCTTTTTCCTGGCCTTTGCCCTCGACAGTTTCCTCGACGCTTTTCTTCTCCTCCAGCTGGATACGCCTGATCAGCATTCCAACCCGAAAGACCCTTCAACCATTCTGGATGTCTTTTTGAATGGACTGATGATCGGTGAGCCTCACCACAGTGAACAGTGAATTCAACACAATTCGTATGAAAGGGAGAACTCATGCGCATACAGAAACAACCGCTTCGCCTCGCCACAGGAATTCTCTGGTTGATCGCCCTGGTGGTGTATCCACTTTGGGCTCAGGCATCGCCACCCTCTCCTCTCCAGGTGGTCCAGTCCGGCTCCGACCGGGGACTCCGCATCATCAAAAGCTCTCTCACTAAGGGAGGGCCCAGCCTCGAACAGCGAAAGAACGAAATTCTGGGCGCCCTCGAGGAGGCCTTTGATTTTCAGGAGATGTCCAGGCGTACCCTGGGCAGGCACTGGAAACAGATTTCTCCGGAGAAACAGCAGGAATTCGTGCGGTTTTTCAAACAACTCCTGTTCAACACCTATGTGAGCCGCGCCGAAGCCGGCGCCACGCCGACCATGAGCATCCGCTACCATGGAGAGTTGCTGGAGGATCGCTTCGCCCTCGTAAAAACCCGGGTTACAGGCACGGATCAGCCTGACGCGGAGATCGACTACAGGCTTCTGCACAACGGCACGGAATGGAAGGTCTACGATGTCGTGATCGAGGGAATCAGCCTCGTCGGCAATTACCGTGAACAATTTGCCTCCATTTTGAGTACCGAATCCTTCGAGAGCCTTCTGAAACGTTTGAGAGATACGGTGGAGAAGCAGTCCTCCTTGTGATGGCCATCCGGCGCTCAGGGTGCATGCAAAAGGAGAAGACACGTGCGGGAAGCGAGATCCAAGGAAATGCTCAGCCGGGAAAACCAGGAGCGAAAGAAAACCGAAATAGCACTGCGGATGAATGAGAGGAAACTTTCGGATATCCTCGATTTCCTGCCGGATGCCACCGTGGCCGTCGACATGGAAAAGCGCGTCATCATCTGGAATCGGGCCATCGAGGAGATGACCGGGGTGCCGTCCGAAGAGATGATCGGAAAAGGAGACCATGCCTATACCGTTCCATTCTATGGAGAGCGAAGACCCCAGCTGATGGATCTCATCTGGGAACCGAGGGATGAGATAGCCTCCAGGTATCCCGCCATCAGGCAGGAGGGGCATTCCTTCGTTGCGGAGGTCTTCTGTCACGCACTCTATGGGGGAAAAGGCGCCTGGGTTTCTCTAAAGGCCTCGCCGCTCCACGACCAGGACGGCAACATGATCGGCGCCATCGAATCCATCCGCGACATCACCGATCAGAGGCGGACGGAGGAGGCCCTTGAGAAACGCCTCATTGCCCTGACGCTTCCTCTGGAGTCGACGGAAGGCATCGAATTCGAGGAGCTCTTCAACCTCGATCAGATTCAAGAACTGCAGGACCAGTGTGCACAAGCCACCGGTATAGCATCCATCATCACACGTCCGGACGGCACCCCCATCACACGGCCCAGCAATTTCTGCCGGCTCTGCGATTCCATCATTTGCCGCACGGAGGAGGGGCGCAAGCAGTGTTTCCGCTTCGATCGGGCCGGCAGAGAATACGACTCCGACGGTCCCAACGTCCAGCTATGCTCGATCGGGGGGTTGTGGAATGCACGGGCCGTCATCAGCATCGGTGGGAGACACATTGCCAACTGGATCGTTGGCCAGGTTCGAAACGAGGCCCGGCATGAAGCCGGGATGCGGGAGAACGCTCGGAAGCTTGGGGTTGATGAAGGTGCCTTCCTGGAGGCCCTCGGCGAGGTTCCCTCCATGGCCAGGGATCGATTCGAAAAGATTGCTCAGGCGCTTTTCAACCTCGCCGGTCAGCTCTCCTCGATGGCTTACCAGAACATTCAGCAGGCACGTTTCATCGGCGAGCTCAAACGCACCCAGGAGGAAAAGGGGAGACTTCAGGCGCAGTTGCTGCACTCTCAGAAGATGGAGTCGGTAGGACGGCTGGCCGGTGGAGTGGCTCACGATTTCAACAATATGCTGGGGGTGATTATCGGCCATGCGGAGATGATCCTGGATGAGCTCGACTCCACACAGCCGATCTACAACAGCGTTCAGGAAATCCTCAAGGCGGCGCATCGTTCCGCCAATCTGACCCAACAACTCCTCGCCTTCGCCCGAAAACAGGCCGTGAACCCCAGGGTGCTCGACGTCAACGAGACCGTGGAAGGGATGCTCAAGATGCTTCGGCGGCTCATTGGTGAAGACATCGACCTGCTGTGGAAGCCCGGCCGGGGTGTATGGCCGGTCAAGATCGACCCCGCCCAGATCGACCAGATTCTGGCGAACCTGTGCGTGAACGCCCGGGATGCCATCTCAGGGGTAGGGAAGGTCACCATTGAGACCGACAATGTGACGGTCGGTGAGTCCACCGGCCAGGAGCAACCATGCACCATCCCGGGGGAGTATGTCCTGATCGCCGTGAGTGACAACGGCTGCGGCATGGAGAGAGACGTTCTGGAGAACCTTTTTGAACCATTTTTCACCACCAAGGGCGTTGGCAAGGGAACGGGACTCGGCTTGGCGACAGTCTACGGGATCGTCAAGCAAAACAAAGGGTTCATAAACGTTTACAGCGAACCGGAGAGAGGCACCAATTTCAGGATACACTTTCCGCGAGCTCAGGTCCGGGTGACGGAAGGCCAGGGCTATCAGGAAGAGACCAGGGACCTGAGAGGCACCGAAACAGTCCTTGTGGTGGAGGACGAAGAGTCCATCCTGTCCTTGGCTGGAACGATCCTCGAGCACCATGGGTACAGGGTGCTGGCAGCCCAAAACCCGGCTGAAGCCCTGGAGCTGGCCCAGGGGCATTCTGAACGCATTGACCTGCTCATCACGGATGTGGTCATGCCCGGAATGAACGGCAAGGACCTCAGCCAGAAGCTTCGCGCCCTGAAGCCTGGATTCAAGTGTGTTTTCATGTCCGGCTATACGGCCGACGTCATTGCCCACCATGGCGTCATCGACCAGGGGATCCATTTCCTTCAGAAGCCTTTTTCGGTGACCACCCTGGCTCAAAAGGTGCGCGAGGTTCTGGACTCCTGAGGACGCGCGGGTATACCGGCTCCAGCTGGTTGGGTGGCACGAACCGGACGGAGTGTCGTGCTCACTTGACTACTTGTACGTTACCTCCTTCCCCATCTTCCTCCCATTCCTGCCATGAAAGGGTGATCCCGGTTCGATGGCTTCATCGCAAAACCAGGCAACTGTCCTTGCTGGTTGTACTCCCAAGCCATTGAGCAGTTTCGCACCATAGAGCATAACTGTACCATGGCAAAGTCCGTTTCATTCCCCGGGAGAGGGCCAACCACCACCAACATGACGTTTTCTGCAAGTAGCTGAAATAAAATCTAAAATTTTCTGGCATGCGCCTTGCCAATGGAGAGCTGCAGAGAGTGCGAGAGGCTATCTTAAAACGCTCTCTTCAAAATGAAGACAGGCAGTTGTGTACTGAGCTCCTGCCTGGTTTGGAGCAGAACTCAAGGAGGTCTATATGAATTCCAGAAGGACACCCGGGAACTTTTGCCCTTGGCTGTTGGTTTTACTCATGGCCGTCTCGCTTTGGGTTTTCGCAGCCGATTCGGACGGAGAAGTCACGGAAGGTGCCTCGCCAGGCGCCGCGGAAGAAGGTCTCACAGAAGGTGCATCACATTTCACCGCGGAAGAGTTGCACCAGATGCTTGCCCCGATTGCCTTATACCCGGATTCTCTTCTTTCACAGGTCCTCTTGGCGTCCTGCTCTCCTGTGCAGGTCGTTGTGGCTGACCGGTGGGTGCAAAAGAATGGCAAATTGAGTCAAAACGCTTTGAATGCCGCGCTCGACAAAATGAACTGGGATGCGAGCGTCAAGGCGCTCGTACCGTTTCCGCAGGTCCTTTCAATGATGAGTGGACAAATCGAGTGGACGGAAAAACTGGGAGCGGCTTTCCAAGGTCAGCAAAGCCAGGTCATGGAAACCATTCAGAATCTGAGGCATGAAGCCTATGCTGCCGGTAATCTCAAGAGCAGCCCCGAGCAGAAGGTTGTGGTCAAAAGTGCTGTCGCCGAAGTGAAGCATGAAGACGGGAATGCCGGGAACGTTGCGAAAGAGTATGTAAAGAAAGAGTACATCGAGATCGAGCCGGCAAATCGCGAGGTTGTCTACGTCCCGATCTATAACTCGTCAACTGTCTACGAGCGATGTTCGTCCTGCTCCAGTGACTCGTCCTACGCGGCGGCGACTTACGGCTTTGCCGCCGGCATAGCTGTGGGGGAAGCATGGTACAGCTATATACAGTATCATCGTTATGGTTATGGATACGGCCATGGTCGCTATGGCCATGGTTATGGCTACGGCGATCGCGTAAACGTGAACGCTAACAGAAGCGTCAACATTAAGAATAGCTTTAACAACAGTTCCAAAGATGCGAACGTAAATGTGCAGAACTTCAAGCATCAGAACGGAAGTACTCAGAACGTGCTGCAGCGGAACGCGGCCAACCACTTACAGGCAAACAGAGGACCAAATCAGGGCCGGCCAAACGGCTTGCAGGGCCGCGCGCAACCCGGGGGACAAAAGGGGCCCATTCCGAAGAGCTTTAATAATCAGCCACGGGCAGCCTCCCCCAATATAGCCCGGCAAGGGGGTGCTCCCGGACGCCCCGGCCAGATTGATCCCAGGGGCGGCAGCCAACCCCGGCCCCAGGCATTAAATGGGATGAGGCCTGGCGACACCCAGCCGCGCATGGACTCGCTCCCCGGCCAGATAGGCAAAGACGCGGTGGGAGGCCCAATGCACGGGGGTGGAATGCCGAGTCCGGGCGGAGGCCAAATGCCGAGCCTGCCCAAGGGCGGAATGCCGGGCGGCCTGGCTGGCGGCATTCCCGGAGGTGGAGGTCCGCCGCCCCTGCCCGGGATTTAAAGGAAAGCATGAGCCATTGTTCCCGGCAGCGGCACCCAACGACAAATGACCGGAGCGCAAAGTGCGCTCCGGCCTGCCAAAAGGCCCAGCCCCCCTTTGAAAAAGGGGGGAAGGTCGAAGCATGGAACGGAGGATACATCGATGGATACATATCGCAAATCATCGCGCATTGATTTTGGCAAATGGGTGGCAATTCCGGTCTTCACTCTCCTCTTGGTTTGGAATTTTGTGGATTCAAGTCTACTGGTGGAATTCTTTTTTCCGATAGACGCCATGAAAGTCCTCTGGTTCATGAACCATTTGCTTGCTGTGGCCTTTCTTGTTCTCGTTATCTTTCTCTATTTCCGAAGGGGTTCGGCAACCACAACCACCAGGTCTTTACCTGTCAGGTTTGTTGCCATGCTCGCATTTTTTCTCCCCTTCGCCATACCTTTCCTTGGAAATGCGGCCCGTACAGGCGCTGCAGCTCTGGCGATATCGAGCCTGATCATCACGGCGGGGCTTGCATTTACTTTGACGGCTCTCATGACGCTGGGGAAAAGCTTCAGCATCATCCCGCAAACCAGGCATTTGGTCGTTCAGGGTCCGTACCGGCTGGTAAGGCATCCCATCTACTTAGGAGAAATCATAACGTATTTTGGAATGGCCCTTGCCAGTATTTCCATTCCTAATGTTCTCGTCGTTCTGTTATTGATACTTAGTCAGATATACAGGGCCATCCAGGAAGAAAAACTCCTCGCCGAAACATTTCCAGATTATCTCCATTATGCTTCGAAAACACCGGCGTTTATCCCCGGCTTCAGGCCGAATGACCAAAAAGCGACGGAAGTCGGCGGAAGCATACATGAGGAATCTTGCTCACTGCAGGTGTGAAGAATTGCGGGTCCGCTGTGGCGCGGGACGCGATCGGGCAGTACCTGAGCACGAAAAAAGAGTCAGAATGAAGATGCCGTACAATCAAGGATGGAGTTGAACCCGACGGCGCACGGCGATTGGTCATGCAAGACCTGGATCAATTTGCCCTCACAGTCCTTCCCGTTCGAACGCCCATGCTTTGGCAGCAATCCATTACGAATCAGAAACGCCCTATGCCAAAGTAAAAGAGACTCTACCACTCGCACTCAACGAGATCAAGAAACTGACGGGGGGTGAGGATGAGCAAAAGGGAAATCCTGCAACCGCAGCAGGTGTTCATCGCCTGAAATGATCTGGTCTGCTTTCCCGTCCATGGCGCACCAGAGAAACATGTCGTCTGATGGGTCGTCCTCAATGAATGGACTCCCGGTAGCCACGTCGACGATTTCGACCCAGGGGAGGATTTCTTCGTAGAGAAGGAGCTCGATTTCTTTTGGGGCAAGACTGAACTTGGGACAGGCCAGGACCCGGAGGACTCCATCGATCATGGCTTGCGACGCGAGCGGCTGGATGCGCCCCGATTTCCAGAGCGACACAAGGCGGCCCGGCACTCCACCGAACAGCAGTGCCGACACGAGCACGTTTGTGTCGATGACCACCCTGACTACCTGGATCTTGCCCATTGGATCGCTTCGGCAACGCTGTCCTCGTTCAGCCCCAACCGTCTTACTTTGTCACGGATCTGCTCCAGGTTGGTCTCCACAACCGCCACGGGTTTCATCACGACAGCGCCGTCCTTCCATTCGACATCAAGATATTGTGTGGCCGGCATCTGTGCGAGAATCTTGCGCGGCACCGATACCTGGTTCTTCGAGCTCAGCTTGACCAACATGCCGATTCCTCCAAAAGTAAAGATTCCAAGATTTCCTATTAATGTAATCCTTTCCACGCCAGATCGTCAATTGGATGGTCAGGTGGGCATTTACCGGCTATGAAGCAGACTGGAGCACCCATGGAATCAGAGCACATGGACTATTGTCACCCGGTTCAAGTCTCCAGCAATCCCTCACTCGCCATGCTGAGAGATTCCCCTTCGGTGATAATCGAATGCTCCCTCCGCCTTGCTTCGAAGCCGGAAATCCGGGCTTGCAGTTCATTTCAGAGGCGTTGCTCAGCACGAAACCTTCAGAGCGATACCCAGCTTTCTCATCCGGCTTCTCAGGGTATTGGGATTGATTGCAAGCAGTTGTGCTGCTCCCCCAGGGCCGCTGATCTTTCCATTGCACCTCTGAAGTGCCTGACGGATTTGCCTCGACATGGCTTGATCCAAGGTGAGCAGGTCACCCTCCCTCTCCGGGTCCGGACCTGAGGCTTTGCTCTTCTCCAGCACTTCCAGATGTTGAAACGTGAGCGGCCCACCCCTTCCCTTGCCTCGCATGCGAATGAGCTCCCGCTCCACCAGGTTCTCGAGCTCCCGTATATTACCTGGCCAGTCGTAGGCCTTCAGGCGCTCGACCTCCTTAACGGATACTGCGGGTGGAGGATAGATTTTGAGGTCCTTTGATTTCTTGTCTACAAAATGAGCGACCAGGGCCGGGATATCCTCCTTGCGCTGCCTCAGCGGTGGAAGCGTGATTGGGAACACATTGACTCGAAACCAAAGGTCCTCCCGAAAGAGTCCTTTTCGCACCAGTTCCGACATATCCCTGTGGGTTGCGGCAATGACCCGGACATCCACTCCAATGATTTTTGTCCCGCCCACCCGTTCGATCTCTTTTTCCTGGAGCACGCGCAGGAGCCTCAGCTGAGCCTGGAGCGGCAGCTCGCCTACTTCATCGAGAAAGATCGTTCCCCCATTGGCTCTCTCGAAGCGTCCCTTCTTCTGAGTGATGGCTCCGGTAAAAGCCCCTCTCTCATGCCCGAAAAGCTCGCTGTCGATGAGGTTTTCAGGAATGGCGCCGCAGTTCACCTTGATGAGTGGACCGGATCTCCTGGAGGAAGTGTAATGAATCGTATTGGCGATGAGCTCCTTTCCTGTACCCGTCTCCCCCAGGAGGATGATCGGACTGTTGAGAGGGGTGACCTGCCGCACCAGATCCATGACGTCTTTCAGGCCAAAATCAGCCCCAACGATTTCGGACACCGAAGAGCCACGCAGCTCCCGGCTGAGCTCCCGGTTTTCCGCATCCACGATTTCTTTGAGCTTGAGGACCTCCTCGTAGCGAAGGGCATTGGACACAGCGATGGAAAGGGGCTCTCTCAACAGGGAGACCAGATCCATCTGCTCCTGGGTAAAGCCTGCCTCCCCCTCCGCATCCAGCGCCAAGAACCCCAGACGCTTGCCCTCCAGGACCAGATCCATGGCGAGAACAGAGCGGTTCGACAAGTCAAAATCGGGGCGAAGGACCTTTACCAATTCATTATGTTCATCCCAGTAGCTCGCCCTGGCACCGCCGGCCTCCAGTGCGGATTCCAGCTCCTGGATGGCTGCCCTCGGCAGGGGAGTGGGGGGCAAGGTCTTCTTGTTGCCCGCCTGATCGACGTTGGCGAGGTTTCTGAGAATCCCGGTGGCCGGGTCGAACATGCTGATATGGGCCCTGGACACGGGAATGTATGGGCGGATATAGTCCATGAAGCTCAGCAGGGCCTTATCGATATCCAGGCTGCTGCAGATTCTGAGCGTGGCGTGCCGGAAGAACTCATTCCTGTCAAGCTCCATGCTCCTCTCCCCTGGCAACTCTGTGATCTAAGGAAATGCTCTCCTGTACTCGTGCAATTCAACAATAAGGCGATATTTGACAAAAGTATCCATCAGTTTCGCGGATTTCGACACATTCCTCTCTGACTCCAGAAGCCTCGCGAAAAGACAGTTCTCATCGACACGCATCCTCTCCTTTCCCTCTTCCAATCCGCCATTCTCCGAAGGTTTGGCCCGCCATCCTCTCGAACCATGGCACGCATTCGGACCATAGCGCAAGCAATATCGTCCCATGGAGCGAGACTGCCTGCGCCTGACAGGGAAATTCCATGCAACCATTTGAATCAGCACTATAAATTAGCCTGGCGCACTTGTTGCCTACTGGAGTGGGCTCGAAGGGGATCAGCATGAAATGGATCGACGTCATCACATCACGTTCACAACAGCGAAGGATGGTGCAAATGCGAAGACACTTGAGCAAATTCATCGTAACCGGTCTGCTTTTTCTCGTTGTCCTCTCTGCCGCTTCGCCGAGTCATTCGGCTGCAAATTTCACCCGGGTCGCCACTTTTGGCGACAGCCTCACCCACAATGATTTTCTTCGCTTTTACTCAGGAAAGCCCCAGAGCATGTACGGGAAAGATCCCGTGGAAGCAGTCTTCAAGAAGGGAAGAGCATCGGGTGACAAGCTGCGAAACTTCGCCATAGCAGGCTCCGTAGCAGTGGACTCCGGGGATGATGACAGCCCCACCATGGAATATCAGGTGGATGGGTACGAGCTCCTGCTCTTCATTGGACGGCAGAAGGAGGCCACCTTTGTCAGCTTCGAGATCGGCTCGAACGATATCCTGGATGATATCGAGTTCCTCGTCAACCCGGACGATCCCCGGGGTGCCAGGCGTATCAATAGGCTGATTGCGGCCATCGAGGACAGCTGGCTGCGACTTCGGGACCTCCTGCCGGACGCCCAGTTCCTCGTATGGACCATACCCGATGTCACACTCACCCCGAAATTGGCTTATCTCACCGATCGGGAGGCTGAGAGTGTTCGAGCCCACATCGAGCGGGTAAACCTTTTCATCTCGAGCCTTGTCGAGGAGCGTCGCGTCCTGGTCTTCGACCTCTACGCCATAATGCAGCAGCTGGTGGCAGATCCCCCGGCAGTGGGAGGGCAAAGGCTGGTTGGGTCTCCAGAGTATGGCCACTACAACGACCTCTTTGCTGATAAGATACATCCAACGTCCGTCAGCAATGCCTTGATAGCCAATGAAATGATCACACGTATCAACGACTTCTTTGAGGATAATATTCCGCTCTACACGCAAAAGGAGCTTGCGGCTCTTGCGCGATCCCGCAGGCGCTAGCGGGCATCCTGTTCTCTGACAGGGCGTCGAGCCCACCTGCAAGAAGGTGAAGGGCTTCCAGCTCCTGCGGATGACCTGGGGCGCGTCATCATCGATGCGGTCTTCTTTGATGAGAAGCCCCCTTCCCTGATCTTGTGATATTTAACAACAACACGATATGCAACAAATCTATTTGTCACATTTCGTGAATCCTGGCCACGCCATGCCGCTGCATGGGGAGAAGTCAGCTGGAAAGCCATTGGCATGGATATGGCTCTCCGTGCACACAGAGGCACTGCCCATCGGTTTTCCCCATCACCCCCCAGCCTTGACGTTCCGAACAGGGCCGATGCGCACAGCCTCACCACCAAAGGAGCCCAGGCGCTGCCCGAGAACTGGAATGAACAGGGGGAACGGAATGATGTGGCTTGAGATGATAAGCACTCGGGCGGCCGGGCTGATCGAGGCTGAAAAGATCATAGAGATCTGCAAACAGACGCATCAATCCATCGCGGGCGAGAGGCTCCTGAGAATGACCGTGTTCTGCAACACAAGGTATCCAACCGATATCAGCATCCATCTTCAGTGGAAATCCGACCCCGGGACCGGGAGCCTTTTGGGCAGGGAGCTGAGCTCAGCCTTGGCAGGCCTTGGACTCATAAGCCACACCCTATGGGTTGAGCAAGAAGAAGTCTGAACACAATCAAAAGGTGACTTGTGACTGATATACATGACCTGCATGCATGCGTGATCTGCGGAAAGAGCTTTCCTCGACAGGAGCTTTTTCCATGCGCGGCCGTGAGAGACGGCATCGCGAATCGGATTACCCGCGATCATCCCGCCTGGACACGGGACGGCTTCATCTGTAAACATGACCTCATCAAGTACGGGGTGGATTATGTCCATTTCCTCCTCGAGTCTGAAAAGGGGGAGCTTACAGATGTTGAGCAGCAGATCCTGCACAGCATCCGGGAGCATGAACTGATCGCGAGGAACATCGACACGGAGTTCGAGAGCGGGCGTTCTTTCGGCGAGAAGCTGGCGGATGGGTTTGCAAGATTCGGCGGGAGTTGGACCTTTATATTGTCTTTTGGCGCCTTCCTTGCGCTTTGGATCGTGATGAATACCCTGGTGCTCGGTCTGCACCCCCCGGATCCGTATCCATTCATCCTGCTGAACCTTCTTCTATCATGTCTGGCTGCAATCCAGGCACCCGTTATCATGATGAGTCAGAACCGCCAGGAGGCAAAAGACCGGCTGCGCTCACAGAACGATTACCTGATCAATCTCAAGGCAGAGCTCGAAATTCGCAATCTTCACGAGAAGCTGGATCACCTCCTTTCGCATCAGTGGGATCGGCTTATCCAGATACAGGAGATCCAGCTCGATCTCCTGTCGTCGATCTTCAAGAGAGAATGAATCACACAACAGTGAGAGGAAGCCTGCAATGCGATTCTTATCTGCCGTACGCTTCGTTTTAATCCTTTTTGTCTTGACCTCCTGTTCCCAGGACAAAAGTGCGGAGCCGCCCGCCGCCAAACCGACCCCGATCAAAACGGGGAAGGTGCGACACGTGCAAGAGCGCGAATTCGTATCGGTAAGCGGTACGGTGACGTCGCCTGACGACCCGGTGCCGGTCTCTTTTCTGGTCTCGGGGAAAGTACTCGAAGTGGGGCCTCGGGAGGGCGATTATGTCAAAAAGGGGCAACTTTTGGCGGCTATCGACCCGATTGACTACAAGCTCTCGCTGCAGGCTGCATCCGCGCAGGCTGGACAGGCAAAGGTCGCCCTCGCTCGCAGCAAGGACGAGTACGCCAGGATGAAATTCCTGTATGAGTCCAGGAGCCTCGCGCAAAACGACTTCGAAAAATACAAGGCCGCCTGGTTGAGCGCCAAAGAGCAGGCGGATCAGGCCATCGCCAATCAAAAGCTGGCCCAGAAGCGGTTGACGGATGCATCGCTCTACGCTCCCGCCGACGGTTTCATCTCGAAGCGGTCCATCGAGCCGGGCCAGACGGCAAGCTCCGGGAACCCTGTTTTCGAAATCGTGAAGCTCGATCCCGTGGAAATCAATGTCGGTGTGCCGGAAACCGACATTCATCTCGTCAGGGTCGGCCAGACGGCAGCGGTCACGATCCCCGCTATGCCAACGGAATCGTTCGAGGGGAAGGTGCGGATCATCAACGTCTCGGCGGACCCCAATACCCGAACGTTCATGACGAGGATCGTGGTTCCCAATCCCGCTCACATCCTTCGGGTCGGGATGGTTGCCGAAGCCAGGATCGAGGGAGACCGGACGGTCGACCTCATGACCCTTCCGGCCGAGACCATCCTGCGGGACCCGCAGGGAGCAACGATTGTTTTTGTGTACTACCCCGAGCAGCAGCGTGTCTATGCCAGGCGGGTTGAGAGGGGAGCCGTTTACGGCCGGGAGATTGCGATCAAGAGCGGCCTTTCAGGGGACGAAACCATCGTTTTCGCGGGCCAGGAGAAGCTCCGGGACGGAACCATCGTCTCATTGGCGGACGAAACCGCCCCTGAAGGATCACAAAAGCTGCCAGGGAAAGAAGAGGTGCGGCAATGAACCCGGCAAAGGCATCTCTGCGCTACCCGTTAGTCTTTTTGATCCTCACCGCCATGGCCGTTGCGGTCGGACTCCATGCCCTACGGTACATGCCGCGCACCGAAGACCCCACCATCACCATTCGCACGGGCCTGGTCATCGCGCTTTATCCCGGCGCAACGTCCGAACAGGTCGAAAAGCAGGTCACAAAAACCCTCGAAAAACACATTTTCAAGTTTCCGGAAATCCGCAAGGAGAAAACGTATTCAACCAGCCGTCCCGGCTTGGTCATCATCAACGTGGAGCTTGAAAACGACGTGAAAGACTCCGACATCGTGTGGGCGAAAATCCGCCACGAGATGAACGAGACCCGCGCGACCGAGCTGCCGGACGGCGTCCAGGGGCCCGTCGTGAACTCGGACTTCGGCGACACCGTGGCGATGCTTCTCGCAATACACGGCGAGCGCTATGGCTACCGTGAGCTTCGTGACTACGTGGACAAAATTCAAGATGAGCTGCGCACGATTCGTGAAGTGGGCAAGCTGGCCATGTACGGGCAGCAGCAGGAACAAATCTGGATAACGAGCGACCTGGAGCGGTTGTCGCAGTATTTCCTGGACCCGCTCAACGTGATCCAGGCACTGAAACAGCGCAACACCATAGAGAGCTCCGGCCATTTCGAGGCCGACCGCACCAAGATTCCCCTGCACACCACGGGCCTCTTCAATGAGGAAGAAGATATCAGAAGCGTGCTCGTGGACGTCTCCCGAACGGGGGAGCCGGTCTACATTCGGGATTTCGCCGAGGTGGAGCGGAGATACCAGGACCCTCAGTTCGTTGTGCGCTACGACGGCGAGCCCTGCCTGCTGCTCTCCGTTGAGATGCAGAAGGGGAAAAACATCGTAGAGCTCGGCGTTCGAATCGAGGAGGTATTTGCCCGCCTGAAATCCCTGCTGCCGCCGGATATCCGGATCGATCTCATCGCCAATCAGCCTGAGGTCGTCAAGGAGCGAATCACGCATCTCGGCCATGAATTCATGCTGGCCATAGCATCCGTTGTCCTCGTTACGATCGTACTGCTGCCCATTCGGGTGGCGGTGATCGCGGCACTTGCCATTCCCATCACGCTCTGCATCACCCTGGGGGCGATGAATGCGGTGGGAATCGCGCTGCACCAGGTCTCCATCGCCGCGCTCATTGTGGTCCTCGGAATCGTCGTGGACGACGCGATTGTGATTGCCGACAACTACATCGATCTTCTCGACCGCGGGGTCCCGAGGGAGGAGGCCGGCTGGCGCTGCGTTTCCGAAGTCATCGTTCCGGTCCTTGCCGCAACGGCGACCATCATCTTTTCGTTCCTGCCCCTGGTGATCCTCACGGGATCCTCCGGCGAGTTCATTTTTGCCCTTCCGGTAACGGTCGCCATAGCCCTGGCCGTGTCGTTCATCGTGGCCATCTTCATCACGCCGATTTTCTGCAAATTCTTCATCCGGAAAGGGCTCCATGACACCAGCGGCGGCCAGGCGGGCGGAGGCAGGAAGAAATTCAGCCTTCTGGATGTGATCCAGACTGTCTACAGGGTGGTCATCGTCTTTTTCATGCGCCATAAGCTCCCCGCCATGGCGATAGGGGTTGGGGCGTTTGCGGGCGGGCTCCTCCTCTTCACCCTCGTGCCGCAGCAGTTCTTTCCATCGGCGGAACGCAACCAGTTCGTGGTCGATGTGTGGATGGGCCAGGGAGCCCGCATCGAGGCCACGGATGCGGTGATGCGCCGGATGGAGTCGCACATGAAAGGGAGAGAGGAAATCGAGCATTTTGCAGCCTTTGTGGGCCAGAGCGCACCGAGGTTCTACTACAACGTCAATCCCCAGCAGCCGGATGCCGCATACGGGCAGTTCATCGTCAACACGCACTCCGCGAAGGAAACACCGGCCTTGGTGGAAGATCTCCGGAAATCCTTTGCATCGCTGGTCCCCGAAGCGCTGGTCATCGTGAAGGAGCTGCAGCAGGGAATGTCCCTGGAGGCCCCCGTCGAGGTGCGGATCGTGGGAGAGGACATCCAGGAACTGGAGCGCATCGGCTCCCAGGTGGAGGAATTGCTCGTTCAGGTACCCTTTTCGGCTTTCGTCCACCGTGACTACCTCAACGAATCCTGCCTGGTGGACGTGAACGTCAACGAGGAGCTGGCAAACAGGCTCGGAATCACCCATTCCTTAATATCGAAGCAAGTTGACGGAGCATTCGACGGAGCCCCGGTGAGCACATTCTGGGAAGGAGACAGGGCGGTCACCATCCTGCTCCGTCTCGCACAGGCTTCACGCTCCTCCTTCAGCGACGTGGGTGATGCCTACGTCAGCTCTCAGTTGACCAGGGCCAGGGTGCCGCTTCGCGCTATCTCCACCTTGGAGCCGGAATGGCAGACCAGCAGGATCGTGCGCCGCAACGGAGTGAGGACCCTGACGGTTCGAGCCTTCGTGGACCGGGGCCATTACGCATCGCAGCTCCTCGAAGCGGTCCGGCCGCGCATCGAGGCCCTGCCCCTGCCGCCGGGGTACAGGATTGCCTACGGAGGGGACAAGGACAACACCGATGAGACCATGCCCGAGATGCTGACTGCGCTCGGCATCAGCCTCGTCGCTATCTTCATCACCCTGCTCATACAGTTTAGACGAGTAAAGGAGGTGCTGATCGTCATGACCTCGATACCTCTCGCAATGCCGGGTGCCGTCCTGGGACTGATCGTTACACGCAACCCGTTCGGGTTCACCGCGTTCATGGGGCTCATCGCCCTCTGCGGGATCGTGGTGCGAAACGCAATCATTCTCGTGGACTATATCAATGAGAGGATGCGCGAAGGCCACCCGCTCGAGCAGGCCGCAACGGAGGCGGGCGAGCGTCGGCTGCGGCCGATCTTTCTGACGACCATGGCCGCAGCCGCAGGAGTAACGCCCATGATTCTTTCCGGGTCAAGCCTTTGGAGCCCCCTCGCAAGCGTTCTCGCGGTCGGACTGACCTGGTCCATGTTCATGACGCTGCTTGTCGTCCCGGTGCTCTTCGTCATAGTCAAGTCGCGAGAGGTAAAGCCTTCTTCCGCTGCCGTGGCGGCAATGCTCATGGCTGGGCTGGTTCTTCTCGCAAATCCGGCACTTGCGGAAACCAAGCACCTCACGCTGCCCGAGGCGGTCGATCTCGCCCTTAAAGGGAATTCAGCCGTAAAGATTTCCCGCTTCAAAGTGGACGAGAAGGCAAAGAAGATCGATTCAACGTCCGCGGACTATTATCCGAGACTGTCGAATGAATCCCGCTTCATGGGGCTCTCCGAGCAGCAACTGGTGGCCATCCCGAAGGGATCCCTGGGCAATGTCCCTGGCCTGGGCCCGTTTCCGGGTAAGGAAACCACCATCGACCAGGGCTCTTCGACATTGTTTCTCAGCTCCACGACCCTAAGTCAACCCGTGACGCAGCTCATCAAGATCCACGATGCCACCAAGATTGCGCGTTCCGACCGGGATGTGGCCAAGGCCGAGGCCAGGCAGACGGAAGATGATGTCATCCTTGCCGTTCACCAGCTCTACTACGGTCTTCTTGCGGCCAGAAAACAAAAGGAGGCGGCGGAAGCCGGCTTATCGGCGGCCCTGGAAAGCCAGCGCGAGGCCGAGAACGCGGTCCGCTCCAGGACCGTTCTTGAAGTCAGCCTGAACGAGGCCCGGACGGCCGTCCTGCAAAACAGGCAATCGCTCATCACGGCGGATATTCAGATCTCGGACTACAATACTCAGCTGAATAATGTTCTGGGGCTGCCGTTAGACACAGTGCTTGAGCTATCCGACCCCGGCCCTTCGGATGGCGCCGCTGAAACTCGTGAATACTACCTGCAGGCGGCCTCTTCCGGCAATCCCGAGCTTGAAGCAGCCAAAGCCACCATGGACAAGGCGAGTAGCGGCGTGAAGGCGGCCTACGACGAATACATCCCAGATGTAAGTCTTTACGCCACTCATGCGTATCAGGATGGTGCGCCGTTTCTGACCGACCATGTCGGCGTGTTCGGCGTCACGATGACCTGGAATATCTGGGACTGGGGCAAACGCAAGGCCGTTGTCGGCGAACGGAAGGCCCAGCTGTCGCAGGCACAAGAAAACGTCCAGAGGATCAACGACCAGGTAACTGTCGAACTGGAAAAGGCATACCGAAAGCTCGAGCGCACCAGGCAAATGATGGATGTTGCCAGGGAAGCGCTCGCACTGCAGCAGGAAAGGCTGCGCCTGGCCTCCGACCAGCTCAAGGCCTCAACGATCAGCCCTGCAAAACATGCAGAAGTGGTAGCGGCAGCCAAAAAGGCCGAATCAGACGAGCTCCAGGCTCGGCTGGGCTACGAGATTGCCGTCGCGGAGATCAATCGCATCGCGGGAACATTGCAGCGCTGAAAAGGAGCCCGGTCTGATGGCACAGGTATAGGCTTCACGGTGGCTCAAAAATATCAGAGGAGCGCTTCCATGAGACATTTTGCTGAATACGCTTCACAGTCGCTCGGTCTCCGGCTTCCCGAAGCCTATACGCGCTTCATGGACACCTATGGGAACAAGCTGGCGGAAGATCCCGTCAAAACGAAGAGCTGGATTGCCGGGCTGGGCTCACAGGAGTTCGTCATCGGCACCACCCTCGCCTTCCGCTCGTCTTTTCCCGATCTTGCCCCGAGAAGAGTGGTGATCGGCTACGCGGGTATCAAGACGATCATCATCAACAGGGCGTATGAGGACATTGACGAATACCTCATGCTCGATGCCACGGATGGGAGCATCCTGAAAATCGATTCTCTGGGTGTCACGACCCCCATGGCACCGAGCTTCGAGGAGTGGGTCGCTCCGGAGCTCCTGAGAGCAACGCTCAGGGAAAAATACACCGCCAGCTTCATAGCCATCGTTTTCGATGAGCCCGCCAGGGCGGAGGAAGCGCGACTCAAGCTCTGGAAGCTTCAGCAGGAGGGCTTCATCGAACTGGAAGACATCGTGGTCGTGACAAAAGACGAGCATGGGACGATCTTGAACCGCAAGCTGAACCATCCGACCCGGAAGGAAGGATTTCTTGGGAGTGTCACCGGCTTCCTTGTCGACAGCATCCTCTCCGACCCGGTGGTGGGCGGGGTCCTCGGAGCTGTGGCCGCCTCCCTCTCCGATGCAGGCATAGACGACGGATTCGTGCAGGATCTGTCGAAAGATTTCAAGCCCGGCTGCTCCGCTCTCTTCACGCTGGTGGGAAAAGTGGACCCCGAGCGTGTGGAGGAAGCATTCCTCGGTTTTGGAGGAAGGGTCCTGGTGAGCTCGCTCGGCCCGGAAAACGAGGCGGCCATACAGGCTTTCCTCGATGAGACAAGGGAAGGGGCCGAGTTGTTGAGTCCCGTGGAGTCGTAATTGATACGGGATATTTGCGACTCCGTTGCAGAGGCAGAGAATGTGAGCGTCTCCTGGAGCTCAGCGAGGTCTTATGCATGCATGGGTTCGTCAGAAACTGGCATTCTGGTTTCCAGCCGTGGGCCATTCCGGGCCATCCGAGCTCGACAGGGTCCTGGTGTACGCGAATCTGCGCCGACAGCACGTGCTGGTCTGGGTGTTCGTCTCATTTCATCTGGCAATCATCTGCCAGGATTTTGTGAGAACGGGAATCGTCCATGTGCCTTATGTCAGAACCGCGCATTTAGGCCTGCTCTTCGGTTGCATCGTTCTTCTCATGGCGAGCGGCAGACCGACCTCCCCCGCGGAGCTCTATCGCCGCCACCGGTTCTGTGAGGGACTGGTATTCTTTTTGTTTTTTCTCGGCGCCGGCCTTCAAACCGGCTTTGCGATAGAGGGTGGGCTCTCCATCGTTCCTTATATCCTGGTCATCTTCCTGTCGGCCGCTTTCTTTTACCTGAACGGTCTAAAATTGCTCGCCTTATTCGGCCTCGCCTGGTCTGTCTGGTTGGCCATGGTCTGGCGCTTTCCAGGCCAACTGAGGTTTCCTGCTGAGATTCTCATTGACGGCACCCTCGGCACCTTCCTGGCGATGATAACAGCGCGCAGCACCTACCTCACCTTTGTTAAGGATTTTTTGAACCTGGCGATCATTGAACAGCATAAACAGAAACAAAGAGAGCTCAAAACTCTCAATGAGATCTCCGCCCGACTGGCCCACGAAATCCGCAATCCCCTGATGTCGGCAGGCGGATTTGCACGAAGGCTCTCCTCGTCCATGAGTCCGGGGGATCCGAATCGGGCAAAGGCGGAAATTATCGTGAAGGAAGTGGGCCGACTGGAGGCGATTCTGAGCAAGATCCTGAATTATTTGAAGCCCGTGGAGCTGAACAGGTCATTGGTGGATCCCAACGAGCTGGTCACGGCGGCGCTGCACGGCATGGACGCTGAAATCCAGAGACGAAACATAAGAGTGGATCTCCATTTGGGACATGGACTGCCCGAAATTTCGGTTGACCCGACATGGATGGAACAGGCGATGGAGGTCCTGCTTGAAGACGCTCTGAGTCGCATGCCGGATGAGGCGGCTCTGTTCGTTAAGACCTCACGGGAGGAGCACAGGTTCAAGCTGATCCTCCGGCACCCCGCCCTGCACCTGTCAGCCGATGACGTGGAGGATTTTTTCTACGCTTTCATGAACTCCCGGGTTGAGCAAGACCACGGCCCTGATGCCGTAGATCTCCCGAAGTCTCGAATCATAGTGGAAAAGCACGGAGGGGAAGTCAACGTAACATTAGATGAATCCGGTATGACTGTGATTCAGGTGTCATTGCCACTCGCCTCCATGTAATGCCAGAATGGCAACGTGGCCGGAATACAATCCACATACGATTGACCATCAATGATGGGAAAATCAGGCAGCTTTGTTAAAACCTGGAGGAGGGCGGCATGTCTTCTGAATACCAGATCGGCGCTTACCCAAGGGACCTTGCCTTGTTCGTCCGGGACCGATGGCCGATGGCGAGCGCCCAGGGCTGTTCATCGTTGCCTGGTCTCCCCGTGCTGGAGCACCTCATCTCTGTCTGTTACCAGGCCAGTCTGCTTCGGGAGGAGGAGCGGCCGGTGAGATTCAGGCTCATCTTTCTGGCCCCTGACCGATTTCCCCCCGATCAGGGGCCGCCCGCCGGCCTCCAGAGGCTCCTGTTCAGAGACAGACTGCCCTTTACCGAGCGTGGATTGAAGAAGCTCTCACCATCGGTCGATTTCTACGGCTCCCTGGTCGGGCTGTGGTACGACGGAAACAGTGGATTATCCATGTGGGGAATGGTGCATTCCGGACCACGGTGGGCTCAGAGCCTTCATGGCGGAGGGAAGGTCTTTCAACCGCTTCCCGACTCTCTCGTCATCAATGTGACCAATCCCGGGCGGATAACCGTGAGCAACGGGTCCTCCGATATCGCCACGCTCAATGCCGGAGAAATCGTCGGTCCGTCCATGACGGTTATCGATTCCATGTGGATCCGCTCAGCGTTCGGCACCCTGGGCGAAGAGGAGCATGCTTTGCACAGGGAAGCTCGGACGTCTGCCACAAAGCCTTGGGCAGCCATCGATCCCGAATTCTTCGGGATCATAAAGAAACAGGTCTTTTTGAGAATTCTAGGCAGGATACGAGCCAACAGGCATGGAGGCACCTTGATCCTCATCCCCGATGAGCGAAAGGACGAGTTTTTGTCAGAGAATCCTTACGTGAGGATTAAATACAGGTTCGTTCAGGAGGAACCCTGCAGTCGATTTCGTACCCTTATGGTCAAGATAGCCAATGCGCTGGCGGAATGCCACGGCTCCGCCGAACACCCGGAAAAAGAGGTTGGCTGGCCGGAATACCTGACTGGCAAGAACCAGACACTCTCCTCCCTTGATGAATCCGTGTTCGAGTGGGCTCACCTGGTAGCCGGCATGACTCAGGTCGACGGCGCAATGGTGATGACTCAGAGATTGGAACTGGTGGGGTTTGGGGCTCAAATATCCGGCAAACTGGAGTATGTCGACTCAGTGGCACAAGCCTTGGACCCGGAAGGGTCGAAGATCCGAAAGGAACAGACCAATGGCGTGGGCAGTCGCCACAATTCGGCTTACAGTTTGTGCCATGCACTGCATGACGTTCTGGCGGTGGTGGTCTCCCAGGACGGAACAGCCCAACTGATCAAATGGAACAATGGCAGGGTGACCGTATGGGAGCAGTTGTCTCCCAGCCTCATAGAGGCATAGCTTGAGACATACGAAGATACACGATTATTGAGCAGAGCTGCTTTGTGCTTTGATTTGGCAGGGCAAAGTTACTCTGAGGCTTCAATATCGATTGACCGTGTTCGTTGAAATAAAGCTCCACGTCTTCCATGGCACCCCAAGAGTGAAGTTCATGGCTCACAATCGAACCAAAGTGCAACGCTCACGAACCAAAAGCTCGTGACCCGGCCTGCCGATAAAGGTTTTCCGACCGGTGTATCTACCTGCGCTTCACCGGAGCTCGGGTGAGTCCGAGAATCTTGCGAACCAGCTGTGTTCCATTGCGGTTCATCTCTCCCATGTCGGGATCATTATCCCCCAGGCGCTCAGCGTCTACGAGCAGGGCCTCAACGGCCTCCCTTCCATCACTGTCCTTTACGGCTTCACGAGGCGTTCTGCCGCCCAGCGCCAGAAGCTCCATGTCCACCCATCTTTCCCAGTGTTTTTTGACCGTATCGGCCACATGTCTGCGCAGCTCGGGGTCCTGCATGAGGGCATCGTGCTCGGCGGAATGCGAATCAAGGTTGCTCATCAGTTCTTCATCGTTCAGCATCGCGTCAAGGCTGCGGATCTCTTCCACTCAAAAGCGTGCGCCTTCTCCGAGCTTCGCTTCGATCTTCCTTCGGATCGTCTTGGCCCTCTTGGCCGAGTTCACTTCCGCCGTCAGGCGATCCCCGTCGATGAGGATGCGGCCCAAGATGGTGGCGGACAAGCCGCCATGGGCTTTGTGACCTTTTCGGTCCCAGAGGATCTCCGCTCGCCGGATGCGCCCCTCGGCATCCCGTTCTGCTTCGCTGCGAAGCTCACTCGCTTTGGTTGTGACACACAAGGAAACGAGATTTTCAAAGGCCTCCTCGGCGGAGTCAATATCGAAAATGACCCGGCGAAACTCCAGCGGGTCTCCGTGTGTATTGCATACCCTGGGCCGGATAAACAGGACTTGATCTATCGCCAGGAAGAGCTCCCGGATTTCGGTATCCCAGTCAGTCAAAACCTCGTCTGAGATGGTCACCCCATCCTCGCTCAATCTCCCTCGAAGCTCGATGATCGCAGGTTTGTGGCGCGGCGGAATGACATAGGAGCTGAGTCCCACGATCATGCCGACACCATCGATCGTCACCGCGCGGCCGAAGACAATGTCGGAGGGCTTGACGTGGTTTGAGGCTGTGCGCTCCTGGACCGGGATCCGGCTCCCGGAAAGCACATCCTGGAGGAGGATCTCCCTGCCAGGCTCAACCTCCAAAACCTCATGGAAGGTGTAGGGCTTGCGGTTGACTGCCTCGATGAATTTGCGCTCGAGCGAGTCCAGTCCCAGTCCCCGCTCCTTTACATAGAGCTCGGCCACGGTATGCTCTATCGGCCTGTAAAGCTCGACCCCAGCCAAGCCAACATCAAGTCCCCAGTTGAAGACAAACCAGGGTGAGAAGAGCTCCATGTGCCGCTCAAGGAGTGCCGCATCCAGTCCCTCCTCATCCGGCCCCACAGAAAGAACTCATCCATGGCCACGTGCATGGATTCTTCGCCATATCGACGCGCGGCGACCTGAAGCAGACGGTCGAAGAGTCTGTCATGGACCTCACGGAATCGCCTGTAATCCAGTTCTTCAGGCATTGTGACTTTCGTTGGCATGCAGCATTTCTTGTATTTCTTACCGTTGCCGCAAGGGCAAGGGTCATTACGGCCGGTCATCATGACCTTTCCATCCTCCCTGGGTTATCTCACTGCGGCGATTGGCCGTGCGACATCTCCCCCGATATTCGTCTTCCATATTGAGTAGGAGCTTGCGGACAAAGCGCCTTCATGCCCTCATTTCGCGCATCTCCCGAATGGCTACGGCCAGTTCTTCGAGCATCCGTGCGAAACGATGGAACCCGCGGAATCTCTCCATCAGAGCGTCCAGCTCCCCTGGCTCCGCACCATCCACGATTCGGCGAAACCGCATCATGAACTGCAGAATATCCGGATGGGTCATGATTTGCTCATCGGCGCCGGCGGCGGACAGAACGGATTCGACGAACTGGTGGATCTCGAGTGCTGCGCTGGCGTGCTGGACGATCGTCGGGATGATTGGGACTTCGAGCCCTGCGATCAGGTCATCGATGGGGTTCGGTTGGGGCAGATCCCTTATTCCGGTCAGCACCTCGAGACCCAGGTCGAGATCATCCTTCTCGAGGATCCTTTCGATCGCTCCTTGCCTGATCCGCTCACAAAGCTCGATTCCTCGCTCGCAGACGGCAGAGACTCTCTGGTTTACCTCGATCAGCCTCTCCACCTCGTGGCGCTGCAAGGGCGCAAGATCAAGGGCCAACCATCTCGAGAGCTGTTCGGCATAGAGGGGGGGAGTATTCCAAGGTCTCTTGCATGACCCTGATGGCGCGATTCACCGTTTGGTCATCCAGAACATAAGGCTTCCCCGGCACTTCTTCGAAGAGACGAACCTCCTCTGCGATATCCGCAACCTGTCCGTCCAAAGCGGCTGCGATCGTGGAGAGCCAGCTTATGGGCCGGAAGAATGGACCCTCATCTGCATGCTTTTCTCTCTTGCCCATGGCACAAAATCCCTCGGGTTCTTTGGAAGGATTCCACCCCTGGATACCAGAGCCCTCTTCAGGACACCACTCAAAACCGGGCTGCGAGGAACGTTGTGGCGCCGAAGCGATGCCGCCTCCCCGGATGCATTGAAAGCCTCGCCCCGATTACCCGGAAGATGATACTTTGCACCGGCCATGTTATACGAACCCATACTTCATTCGAGAGATGATCATGAGTATCTACACAACGTTATGGAAGCTCAGGTTTCCGAAGGAAGGGGACTATTACCTGGGATGTGACTGGGTTGAGGTGAGAGCGCAGGGTGTACCTCCACACATCGGCTCACCCACTCCCGGGTTTGGATATGAGGAGGGCGACCCATACGCCGGGTTCCTTCCCCCGCCGGTGGAGACGGATGCGAACGGCGGCGCACCCCACATGAGGGCCGTGATGTTCGTCACCGAGCATTCGGTCAAAGGAACAGAACGCCACCCTCAGGAGTACGGGGGCCCTCTCCTTGTTCTCTCGGGCGAAGAATATTCCCAGATCACCTTCGAAGATTTGTACCTGAAGATTTGCTGCGCGCTTCGGGGAGACCGGGCTCCCATAATAGCCGAGATCATTCAACCGGATGGAAAGCACCGAATCCTCAGGGACCACGACCGCGAGTGAAGAGGTCAAACCCGATGTCTCCATGATCCCCAGCAGCGGATGTGAGGAAACCAAATGACGCACGGCGAGCGCCCCCCGGCAGGCCCAACGTCTGGGAGCAGGGGTTTCGACACATCACAAATCATCCAGCCTGCCGCAGGATGGAGCACAAGCTCTGTAAACAGGTTGTCACACGTCTGTCATGAACACCCACTGAATATGGAGTAGCGAGAGGGAGCTCTAAAGCTGTTTTCACTGGGTACTTTGCTGCCCTCCTGCGAATGAGGTCCCAGAAAGCCCGGACATGACTCTCACATCGGGATTCGTGTTCGGGCTTTTTTGTTTGCCCGGTCTCTTCGGTTATTCGATCGCGAGAACAGAAGCCTGAAAACGGCTTGATGAGAATCTGGAATTCAGGTGAGTGGTTCGCTCGCTCCATGCGGGCGATGTGGCCCCGATCGGCATTGATTGGGGCTGTAAGTGTGTAGCGAGGTTCATATTCATCGAGACTTCAATAAGGAGGAGAAGGGCAATGACTTGGAATGTATCCCCCACAGGAGCTCAAAGCATGGCACGCAAAGCCGCACTCGCAGCAATGGTCCTGCTCATCGGAATGTGCGGCCGCGCCTTTGCACAACTTCCTTCTGGCCAATGGTTCAAGGGCGACCTGCATGCGCATTCGCTCTACAGTGACGGCGACAGTACAGTGAGTGAAGTCCTCGCGAGCGCGGAAAGCAAGGGCCTCGATTTCTTCACCATCACCGATCACGATACAAGCGTGGATGGAGTGATCGCCCATTGGTACGATCCCACCTATACGTCTGACAGCATGGCCCTCCTATATGGCGTGGAATGGAACACCGGGCAGGGGCATGCGAATGTGTGGGCGGCAACGGACTTCAATTACTCAGATCTCTGGGAAGCCAACAGATCACAGAGTGCGGAGGCGGCCGTGGCGGCAGCCCACCTCGAAAACGCTCTTTTCTCCATCAACCACCCCTCGAACATCCTGGGACTCTCATGGCAGTACTCCGTTACGAGCGATCTGGACTGCATCGAGGTGTGGAACAGCATGTTTGCACTTCCTGAGGCGAATTCCGCAGCTATCGAGATGTGGGACGGCATTGTCGCAACCGGCAGACGGGTTACCGCCGTCGGGGGAAGCGACACCCACGAACTCAGGAGCTGGCAGGAGGATCTTTTCACACACGGAAACCCGACGATCTGGGTTTTTGCCGGCGAAAAGCAAAGCGCCGCTGTATTGAATGGGATCAAGGAAGGCCATGTCTCGCTAAGCTATGCACCGAATGCCGTCAGGTTGAACCTCGTTGCCGACCTCAATGGCGACGGGAAGAGTGACTGCATGATCGGCGACAATGTCTCCTATTTCCCTTCCAGCACCAAGTTCACTGTCACGCTCGATGGCGCTCCGGGCGGTGGGAAGATGTTGAAGGTGAGCGACCGGTGTGTTCGCCATTTCCTCGAAGGGAAGCTCGATATCTGGGACATTCTGCCTCTGACCTACCTTTTGACACAGGTGGGTGAAGACACGCAGACCCTCATGCTTCATAAGAATGGAGCTCTCAGCAAGGTCTGGCTTTTGAGTGGCGGCGCCTCAAAGGCAACGTTCAGCGACCAGCCGGCAGAAGGCGACTGGTACAGGCTGGAGCTGCGAGGAAAGCCGGACGTGGATGGTCTTCAGGTGCTGCTCTACGGCCGGATGCTTGCCCTCACCAATCCCATCTACTTTGGGTTTAGTGAATAATGCTCCTCTTCCAACGGAACAGAAGATGATGCAGCTTCTCGGGCGATCGATGAAAGATCGGTCGCCCGGCTTCTCCGAGAGGTTTTTCAGGATTGTCGGTTCTCCGGCTTTCGTCGAAACCCTGAGCGCTCAAAGCCTTGAAGCGTTTCTCACTCACGGCTGCGAGCCCTCCCAGAGTCTGACTCCAGCCTTGTCTTCGGGGTCACAGTGGTCCATATTCCGGCAAAGGAACCGCAATTCATCCATCAGTTTCTATCTCCTCGCTGCCTTTCGCCTGATGCCTTGCGGTTCTGTTTCGATCGTCTTATGCATTCTTGACGACTCGCAGACTGATTCGTTTCACGGAGCTGCACCTCGAACGCAAGACAGGAGAAACCGATGCAAGCCCTCATCTTTGACCTCGACGGCACCCTGGTCGATACCGTCTATGCCCACGTTTTTGCCTGGCAGAAGGCTCTCGCCGAAGCCGGGATGGCCATTGAAGGATGGCGTATCCATCGCCGGATCGGGATGAGCGGAGACCTCTTCACTCGGGCTGTCGGACGCGAGCTCGGCCGGGATCTCAGCCCGACTGAAGCCGAGGCCCTTCAGCGGCGCCACGGGGAGTTGTTCTCTCAGCTCCTGCCCGAACGGACGCTTCTCCCCGGAGCGAAGGAGCTGGTCAGTCTTCTGCGCCTGAACGAGTTACCTTTCGGCATTGCCACATCCGGTCGCCGTCCTGAGATCAACGCTTCCCTGGAGACCCTGGAAATGGGCCCTGAGACCGTCGTCATCGAGCGGGGCGATGTCGCTCGCGCCAAACCCGAACCGGATCTCTTTCTCGCATGCCAGAAGCGCATGGGAATCCGAGTGGAGGAGTGCTACGTGGTTGGAGATGCGGTCTGGGACCTCCTCGCAGCCCGCCGCGCAGGCATGCTGAGCATCGGCCTCTTGAGCGTCGGCTATGGGGAAGACGAGCTCAGCAGGGCGGGTGCTTTCCGGGTCTACCGCGATCCGGCAGAGCTGCATCGCTCGCTGGATGAGCTCGGCGTATTGCCCTGAACTTCAGAAGCGTGTGCGCAGAACATGAAATCAAAGGTGCGACCTGCCATGGCTCAAACCTCAACTACACGTAAAAGGAGCAAAGCCGGGGTCTGTTTGCGAAAAGGGGGACACATCAAGTTGGATTCAATGCCCTGAAGCACGTTTTCGGTCCACATCCTCCTTGATTGCAGGTAAGAGGTCTCCCACCCGCTGAGCCTTATCGGCCGCCTCCCCGTGCTCGATGGGCGGCCCCATGCTGTTTTGGCAGAACGTATAGACAATGCGAGGGAGTCGACAGCGTGGACCCTGCGGCTGTGGCCACACCCGCGCTTGGTGAGCTGGAATCAACATGCTTGAGCCGCTGCATCTTCGGGAGAAAATCGGGAAGCCATGATCTTGGCACACTCTTCATCTGTAAGGCACTTTTTCATCTCGATTTCAGGGACATAACCATTGACGAAGTACTTGTAAGCGGATTCCATGGCCTCCTGGAGCTGGTCCCGATAAGGTTTGGGGCAGATGAAGCTGTCATGGACAGGAAGCGCGGGTATACCCTTGACAGCCAGAGCCAGCATGACATGCTCGGCGATCCTGGAATCGAGATTCTGCAGCTGAGTGCCAATTCCCGTATGGAAATGTTTCTCGATCTCCCTATGTTCTTTAACAAAGCTCTCGGTGAGATCCTTAACGTTCTTGTCCCTTAGTTTCGGAGTAATCGATCACAGGGTATGGAGTGGCTAAGTCAGTTCATCCAGGCCAGATCTGGTTGTTGGTCTTTGAAGTATGCAGCGACGGCCTCAACGAGAACCGGGAAGAGTTTCCTGGACTGGAGACGGCAAGTTTGCCTCAGGGAGAGGATCCTCTCTACCCAGCGGCACCCTTTGTCGCTGGAGACTCCATGGGAACGCTTGCGCCACATGACGGCAAACCGGAGCATCCTCTCGGCATGATTGTTGGTTGGAGAAACGCCTTCAGCCACGAGAAAAAGCCACAGGCAGTCGATTTCCTTGTGCAGTCTGCGGGCAAGCCTCCCCGCATCATCCTGGCGATCCCTGTTGAGAGTGATGAGGCGGATGAGACGGGCATAGAAAGCGCGCCACTCTCCCAGCGTTGGCTGAGCACGGGCCATGTGACACAGACGCTGGAGCTCAGCCAGGGCCCATGCTCCGAACCGTGCGATCTCGGGGTCTTTTCGCTCCGAGAGCTCTCTTGCCTTGCGGATCAGGTGGGCGAGGCAGGTTTGCCTGAGCCCGACCCACTTGCAGTAGGTACCGTAGCCATCGCTTACGAGGATGCCCGCCCAGTCCCCAATGAGCGCCTCAAAGGCTTCCTTGGAGCGATGTGGGTGAATCATGAAAAAAGCCACCGTGGCATTGGTCATGACCCAGAGCCAATGGAGCGCCCCCTTCCTGGTGAAGGATGTTTCATCCAGATGATTGACCCTGCTTCGTTGTGCAACCTCGCCAAGGGCCTCATAGTGGGGTTCGATGGCTGATGAGACGCGGTCGATGATCTTTTGGATGGCCCCAAGGCTTATGGGAACCCCGAGGACGGAAGAGCAGAAATCCTGGACGATGGTTCGGCTGTCACCCTGCCCGCCGGCCATTTGGGCGATGGCGGCGCTCAAGCGCGGACCGTATCCCATGCGGTATTCCCTGGGCAGCGATGCTTTGTTGAGTCTGCTACAGGAAGGACAGTGTCCCCTGTGGAGGACGAAGTGGATGACATTCATCTTGATTTCCGGCAGCTCAATGTACTGATGGGTGTAGAAAGGGGTTGTTTCGGGAAAATCATGGTTGCCGCAACTGCACGAGACAGGCTTCAGCGGACGGACTTCCGTCGGATCCAGCATGGCCTGTCGGTACCCTTTGTGCCCCTTCTTGCCGCCGGGTCTTCCTCCGGGTTTCTTGTCCTGTTTCCTCTGAAATGGAGAGTCGCAAGAGGGAGGCTGGTTGGAGTTGGAAGAGTTGCGGTTGACCTGAGTTTCAAGTTCTTCCACCCGCTTGCTCAGAGCATCGAGAGCTTTCTGCTGTTCTTTGAGTTTCTGGTGCAGTGCTGCAAGATAGAGTCGAACCTTGGGTGGGGTTCTTTCCCAATCATCCCTGGAGAAGGGAAACGTCCAGTCTGACGCAGAGTCTGATCCCAGCAGATCGGTTAGGTTTGGTTCCATGGGTTCTGCCCTTCTCCGTGTGCTTTCCCATGGTCCAATAGCAGGAAGTCGGAAAAATGTCCAGCAGAAATCTCATAACCGGATCTCGGGGACTACCCTGTGATTGATTACTGGGGAATAATGGATTTGGGGAAGATTTGGGCAAAGACCCCGCCACAAACACAAAGGGGTTACCGTCTTTCGACCGTAACCCCTTGAATTTTCTGGTGGGCCGTTAGGGAATCGAACCCCAAACCTCCTGATTAAGAGTCAGCTGCTCTACCAATTGAGCTAACGGCCCATGATCTGTTTGACTCTGAACTCTTTCGGATCTTCGTCAAACTCAAGTGAAGCGCTCTTATAGCGCGATCTTGCTGATCATGCAAGAACTAAGTTGCATCGACTGTCTGTTTTTAGTTCTTGGCCGGCACAGACATCCTCAGATTCGGCTTCGTCATGCCGAGAGAGCTGGAGGGAATGCGTGGAACAGAATTCGACCCACCCGGGTGAGCCTGTCTCGGCCGGGCACTTTGATCGTCGCTCTGCCGCGCCTCTCCATAAAATGTCATCGAGGTCTGTGGCCGCCTTACTCGTGAAGAATGTCATCCAGAAGACGGTAGCGGGCTGTTGCAGCAACCCCCACCAGGAGGCCACCGGATGCCAGGAGTAAAGCATTTCCCAAGCCCCATGCGCTGGCGACGATTCCCCACAGGATGCTGCCTCCGGCAAGCCCTCCAAAAAAGACCAGCAGATAGACTGCCAAAGCTCTGCCCCGCACCCAGGCAGGGGCCAGAGATTGAACACTGCTGTTGAACGTGGCAAGCAGAGACAGCCAGGCGCCTCCCCCCAGCAGCAGAACGGCACAGCCCAGAGCATAATGGCTCACCACGGACATGGCCGCCATGGCCACGGCAAACAGGCAGGATGCCAGGACGGCGAGGGAGCTCAGGGAAAGGCGCCGCCTTACCGAAGGCAGCGTGAGAGCTCCCGCAACGGCCCCAAGCCCGAAGACGCCCACCAGGAAGCCATACCCCTCCGAACCGACCAACAACTTCTGCCGGGCAATGAGGGGAAGCAGAGCCATGAGTGCACTCCCACAGACAATGAATGAAGCCGAACGAATGAAGATGGCACGCAGGGCCGAGGATTCGATCGCGAATCGAACGCCCGTCCGTATGGCTCCCCATATGCCCTCGCGATGTTCCGGCGATGAGGAATCGCGCTTCCAGATGAAGAGAACGGCAATCACGCCCAGGTAGGAAGCCGCATTGCAGACGAATGCCGCCCCGGCGCCGAGGGAGCCCACGACCAGCCCCCCCAGAGCGGGACCAATAAAGCGAGCGACATTGAATCCCGCACTGTTCAGAGCGACGGCTGCGGGAATTTCCGAGCGGGCCACCAACTCCGGAACGAGGGCCTGCCAGGCAGGGGCGTTGAGAGCCATGCCAAGGCTCAGGAGCAGCGTGAGCCAGAGAAGAAGCCAAGGCGTGACCACGCCTGCCAGGGTCACGGCGCCCAGGGCAAAAGCGGCACAGAACATCCACATCTGAGTAAAAAGGATCAGACGCCGACGATCCACCACGTCGGCCAAGGCTCCCGCAGGCAGTGCCAGCAGAAAGATCGGAAGGCTTGTTGCCGTTTGCACCATGGAGACCATTACGGGCGACGGCGCGAGGGTCACCATCAGCCAGGCCGTGGCCGTGCTCTGCATCCAGGTGCCGATGTTGGAGACGACACCGGCTATCCAAATGGCCCGAAAGATGTCCTGCCGCAGCGGACTCCAGGCTGAATCCGGGATCGGGGCTTTCTTCGGGGGTGCGGCAGCGCGAGGCCCTCTGCCGACTGTATTCGGACGCTCAGTCATATTCTCACCAGACCCTGAACGGCAAACGCCTCAACTGTGCACCTCCAGTTCCTGAAGCCCCATGCAACCCGCCAGCGATTATAATGATTCGGCACGGGATCGATCAAGGGCCGCAAACCCACGATTCCCGCAATCGGGCTGGACGTGAAGCTTCCCGGTCGAAGAGGGTTGACAGTGGCTGCAAGTTGGAAGAAGGTCCACCATGATGGACCTCGAGACATGAGAGAAGGTCCATGTGAGTGCTCCGACGCGTTCATCTGCTCTACCACATTCGAGACTGACCAACCCGATGGAGGGGGATTCATGGAGCTCAAGCAGGTAATCTTCGAAAAATCCGGACCGGTGGCCGTTCTGACCTTGAATCGGCCTGATGTACGAAACGCCCTAACGGACCAGGACATGATCGATGAAATCGAGCTCGTCTGCAGACTGGTTCAGCAGGACGAGTCCATCAGCGTCCTGATTCTCACTGGTGCCGGATCGGCTTTTTCAGCCGGAGGCAACGTCAAGGACATGCTCAACAAGGAAAAGATGTTCGCCGGCAATCCGGCCCAGATTCGTGAAAACTATCGCCGTGGCATTCAGCGCATCCCCCTGGCCCTTCACCGCCTCGACGTCCCCACCATCGCAGCCGTGAACGGCCCAGCCATCGGTGCAGGCTGCGACCTGGCGTGTATGTGCGACATACGCATCGCCAGCGAAAAGGCGCGATTCGGGGAGACCTTCGTTTCCGTCGGGCTCATTCCAGGAGACGGCGGAGCGTTCTTTCTTCCGCGGGTGCTGGGGTTCTCCAGAGCCTGCGAGCTCGCCTTCACGGCGAGGGTCATCGATGCACGGGAGGCCCTGCGCATCGGGCTGGTAAGCGAAGTCTCACCGCCAGAGCTGCTCATGGGCAGGGCGGAAGAGCTGGCCCGGGAAATTGCCGGCCAGCCGGCCAGGATTTTGCGATTGGCCAAACGCCTCTTTCAGCAGGCCCAAGGCAAGAGCCTGGAAGAGGTTTTGGAGCTGTCGGCCGCGTACCAGGCCCTCTGCCACCATACGGAAGAACACGAACGGGCTTTGCACCAGATGCTCAAAAAGTAGGACGCTTATCGCAGGAAACATTTACTGAAGTTTAATCCAGAACCATTTCCGGTGGCACTGGATCAGGAAGAAGGCAGGAACTCCTGAAACTTCTTATAGAGGTCCGAAAGCTTGGCTTGATAATAAGCCACATTCGCATCGGGTTGTTGGGGGTCGAAGGCCGAGAGCAGCTTGCAGTTATCGAAGACACGGACCTTCTTTCCCTCTCCCGTCACATAGTAGGAAACCTGATCTCCCGCCCGGTACTCCCGCCCTGAGTTCAGAGCCAGCTCATAGGTGGCGGCGCGGTTTCGCTGTCGATTGAGCACCTTCTGCCGATAGCTTTCGGGGGACTCCGTCAGACTCTCCGTCTTGACGAGATCCTGGATGGGCAGGACACGGCGCTCCAGCTTCGCCAGTGTTTCCCCGTATAGCGTCCCCACCTCATGCTCTCTTCCATCCAAAATCAACCGGATCATTTCTGTCAGGAAGTCTCTCAGATACTTTTCCATTCCCCTCGAACGGAGACCGCTTCCCTTGATGGTGACATTCCCCGCCTCATCCAGAAGGGCGTAATTCTTCCTCTTGTAAGAAAACATGGCCCGATAGCGCCCTGTCAACTCGACTTCGATTCCCTCCGGCATGCTCTCGGACAGCTGAGCCACCAGCCGTGCCGCCCCCTCCGCATCCTCAATGCCGGGCGGTGGGACGAAGTAGATGCCATCGGTATCCAGTTCTACGGGGAGCGCCCCTGCCTGCTTCAGCCATTCGAGCATGCTGCGGATGATCTCGCGGCCCCGTCGTGTCACCTCGGCCGCCAGGGCAGGGTCCGCAAAATGATGCAGATCCGTGCCCAGATAGCCATAAAACGAGTTGATGAGCACCTTGAAAGTCTGCTGAAGCGCCTGGTAATAATCGCGATCATGCCCGGGCGGCGACTCCTGGGCCAGCTTTTTGGCTTCCAGTCGGAACGACCGGAGCGTCGCGAGCAGAGGCAGAAATACGGACAGCGTGTCGCCCCGGGGCTTGAGTTCAAAGGTGAGCATGATGGACGGATAGAGCGACGCCACATCACAGTGCACAACATTCTTCACCACACCCTGGACGAAGACGGCGGTGTACCCGCCTTCATAATCGCCTTTTCCCGTGGGTTTCGGGATCGAGGTCTTTTGTCGGAGATATTCCCTGAGGAAAAGAGCGTTGATCTTTGTGGCGTTTCCCCTCAGAAAGATATTCTGATAACCGAACGGAAAGATCCTGGCCTGGAGGAAAAAAGGATAGCCGAGGAGCTCGGACAAGGCCAGGGTTTCACGAGCGTCATCCAGATTGTACTTCTTCAGGGATTCTGGGTCATTATCAAAGGCCCACTGCACCTGCCCCCCATCGAGATACGTTCGGTCCTCCTCGGCCAACCCAAAGTGGAGAGCCGCTGACTTGAGCCCGTAGCTTTCGAGCTCGCGGGCCGTCACGTCGTAATACTGGAGCAGGAAAAGGGTATCGACGACATGCCGCCCAAACAGGTCGACCCGCGTAAAATCGATAATGCGCTCGGCTACCGTGAACCGAGAGCGCCGCACACGGGGCTCACTGCCGTCCCTGCCCCATCGCAGGGGGACCCGGTGCATGCGAGCCCGCGCCATGATATATTCCAGATCGAAGTTGAACAGGTTGTGCCCTTCGATGACATCGGGATCGATACGTCGGATCCTCTCCTCCAACGCCTCCAGCATCTCCTGCTCGGTCAGATCCCCCGAAAAAAGAACCTCTTCAAAGCCCCCGTTGTCCGCGAGCGCAATGGACAAAATGCGGTCTCCGGGACGCTCGGCATTGGAGAACTCGAAGCCCGGCGTGCAGCCTGTCTCGATATCGAGGGCCAGGCGATGCAGATCCTTGTACGGAAGGTCCTTGAAGAGCGTCTTTCCGGAAAGGAGCAGGAATTGATGAACGGGATCGGAAAGGAACAGATACGGGGCCTGAGGAGAAGACGGCGATACCCCCGTGGATTTGCGCAGGTGATCCCTGGCCTTGAGGCATTCCGGCCAGCTGTGGAACAGGACGGCATAAGCGTATGGATTGGGACCCGAGAGGATTTCGAGCTCGAAGCTTCCGCGCAGCCCTGCCAGGTGGTGCTCGTCTTCGAGCAGAATGAACGGCGTGAATGGGTGATCCTCCCAAAACAGCCGGGAACCTTCACGCCGGAACAGTCGCATACCCGCCTCCGCCACCGGTTCGACGGCGACAATGCCCGGGGTGGGGTCCGCTCCGAACAGGACCTCGTTTTGATCAAAAGCAAGGGACGCCACTTTGGATTCTCCTGATCGCCAGCCCCGGGGGACAATGTCGTATTCAACAGCACTGGCCCCGGGGGAGCGCCGGATCAGCTTTACGATCGACCGGCCTCCGGCATTCTACCCCCCATCGCCAACAAAACTTCCCCTTGTTCCGGTTGGATTGTGCTCAATCAGAGACCGTCCTGTAATGTGCCTCGGCAACCCCATCCAAGAGCAGGAAACCCTGGGCTTTCACTTCGAGAATCACGGCATCGGGACTCCCGCTCAGTACTTCCAGGTGGGGATGCCTCGCAGCCAGCTTCAGGAGAATGGAGCGCCCTTCATCCGACGGAAGGGGTCGACACGGACCGTGGACCGTGAGAGCCTGGACACCCTTTCTGCCCAGCACTGGAATCTCCTGGCGCGTATCGACCAGAAGGCTCACCTGCGGGTTGTCGAGAACATTGCGATACTTCTGAGAATCCTTCAGGGTGACCATGTAGATCGTCTCAGCGGCGTCATCCGTGATATACCCCATCAGGGAGCAGTGTGGCCGGTTATCGGAACAAGTGGCCAGCACACACATGTCTCCCTCCTTGAGCAGGCTCTTCATGCGATCCATCATTTCGGGGACCCCTCCGGGGAAACAGTAAACAGTAACGAGAGACAATTAACCAGAAACTCGAAACCAGAAACTCGAAACCAGAAACCGATATCATACAACCGTCTCTTCCACACGGATCCGACTCGACACACAGGCTCGACACGACCCGGAGCGCACTCGGGCCGCATCCGTCAGGGAAAGAGTCCCCACGATATTCTCGGAATCATCCTTGAAGACAAATATCCGGTGGATATCGGAATAGATCATGTGCTGGATGGCACCGGCCAGGTCCGACTCCTGGTCACAAGCATGAACCGGGCGGCTCATGATCTCTTTCGAAGGCGCATCCGTCGCGATCTCATGCATATAGGCCACCATGAGATCGGATTTGGATATCACCCCCGTCGGGCGCTGTGCAGCATCCCTGATAAGCACTGCCCCGAACCGGTGGGCAGAAAGTCCTTCCACGACCGCAGCCACAGGGTCTTCCTCCTGGGCTGCATAGGCTGCCGGCGTCATCACTTCAGCCACCCGGAAATGATCGGCGAGCCTGCCGGAGCCCTTTTTGGCGCGGCTGAGGCTTCGATCGCATTTGTGGCAGAAGCGGTAAAGCATGCCGACAATGTCCGGATAGGCAAGCACCCCCGTCACTTCGGTCTCGGCCTGGCCAAGGACATACAAGCGATGCACCCTGTTCGTCCGCATCGCCTCGAGGGCCATCTCCAGGGAATCGTTTTCGCGGCAGAAAAGGGGAGGCGAAACCATGATGGATTCAACGGGGGTCTTGAGCGGCAGCCCCGCATAATAAGCCCCCATGAGATCCGTCTTGGACACCACGCCTGCCGGAATCTCTTCCTCTTCGTGAACCAGCAGGGCATTCACCTTGAACTTGATGGTGAACCGGGCGGCCTGTTCAACGGACGCCAGGCGAGGAAGGCGAACCACCTGCCTTCGCATGGCTTCCGCCACCTGGATGCCACTCAGGACATTCTTGCGGTCGATGACCGGCATGGGTCCTCGTCTCTCACCTGGAAGCTTCTGGAATAGTCCCCATGGGCGAAACACTCACCACATCACCAGCTCATCAGCACCGGTCTTCCGTCACATCCGCAATCAGCCTGCCCATCATGTGATGGAAGACCGCTGAGAGATAGACCATCCCCACCACCTTGCCGTCTTCTAACACGGGAAGGCGACGTACGTGCTTTTTCAGCATGATGTCGACGATCATGAGGACGTGGGTATCGGGCGTGATGGTGATGACATCGGTGGTCATGACATCCCCGACCAGGATCGGCCGCGTGCGGCGGCATGCCTCCTGGAGAAATCCTTCCACCTCGATGTCGCTCATCTCACCCCAGATGTGGATGTGCTTAGGGCGCAGCAACAAGAGAAGATCATACATGGACAGCATGCCCACCAACTTCCCGTTGCCGTTAGTCACAAGCATGCCGAAAACCCGTTGTTTCAACTCCTTGTTGGCTTCCCTGAAAAGCCTTGCCGCTTCCGCAATGGGAGTCTCGGGCCGCAAAGAGTAAAACCGAGTTTCCATTACATCACGCGCTGTCACACCCATCTGTGCTTTCCTCCAGACCTGCGGCGCATGTTCGACGATCGCAATGGACTCACCAAGACCTCAGGCCCTCGCCTCACGCTCACGATTCTGCTGGTGAGCGATGAGCTTTGCCAAATCCGTCATCTCTTCACAAAGGTACTCAACCAGGTCGTCCACGGAAAGAATCCCCTGAAGGGACCCGCGATCACTCACGATAGGGACCCGCCGGATGCTGTGCGCCCGCATGCGTTTGAAAACCTCAGCAACACTCTCACCCTCCCGAGCGGTGATCAGATCGCCAGACATCACGTCTCCGACGGTCAGTGCGGTCAGATGGTCCGGGTCCTTGGCCACAATACTCACGACAATATCCCTGTCCGTCAGGATGCCAATGGGAAAGAACTCGCCCGCCCTCTCCTCCACCACGACCACGTTCCCCACATGATGCTCGCGCATACACCGGGCTGCTTCGACGACCGTTTCGTCCTTGCGCACCACAGCGACCTGCCTTATGCAGAGCTCACCCACAGTCATCTCACACCTCCAACCCCTTAAAGGCTCACAGACTGCCCAAGTTTGGATTCCTCCGTGCTTTCACCGGCACGCCGCAGAGCGGCCTTGTGGACTTCCCCAGCAAAATGGACCGGGCTTTTGCCATACATGGGGTCCCACCCCGACGGGTCAGCGTAGCAGAAGAACTGGGTCTCCAGGCCGATGCGCACCGTCGCGTCTTCATAGGGCCACCCGAGGATCCGTTCCGCTGCATCCCACGTGGCTCCACAGGGAGCGCTCCGGATAACCTGAACGGCGCTGATGAGGCCGTTTCTGACCTCAACGGCCAGCTCGGGAGCTCCAAACCGCTCCCCGTAGACCCCTAATCGATCGTTTCGGGACAGGCCACAGCAGGTCGGGGGAGTGAATACTCCCTCCATGCGCCACTTCTTGCCCGAAGCTACAACCGGGATGCCCAAAGCGCTGCAGCGGGCACATAGCTCCTGAGAAAGATCGGGGTGCCTCAGATAGTCCAGGACCAGATCCGCCTCAATCGTTCGCGGCAGGTACTGCTCGGGGTCGTCGATAATTGGTGGAAGAAAGACGTCGACGGAGACGACCTCAAGCCGAATGACATCCAGCCCGTGCCCCCTGATCCCCTGGACTTTCTTCTCTCCACTGCCGTGCTGCTGGAAGACCAGAATGTGCTGCATTTTCTCAGTATCCTCGAGGGAAGCGTCAGTGCCCATTTGGAAAAACCGCCTTGCCGGCGCCACCAATCGCCGCACGTTACATGCAGCGCCCGGGCTCTTCAAGTACCTGGGGGCTATCGGCGATCGGCGTCCCTTGATTCATCTCAGTACCGGAATTTGACAGAATGCAATATAACATACTTCCCACTGCTTTCGCCGGAAAACTCGGCCGGTCGCTCCCCAGCCACACCGCCAACGGCCAGTCGTCAAGCCAGGCGAAAACGCTCCCTTAACCTTCGCGAGAGCGCCCGTGTGGTCTCGAACGCCTTTTCGACTGTTGATGTCCCATCGGGGTTCACGAGACAGCAGGTGGCCGGTGACAGCATGCTCCTGGAAAGAAGAAACTCCAGGTCGATTCCCTTGCTGCCGAGGTTATGCCAAAGCTCCACCAGCCGGCTTTCCAGTGATTCCACATTCTCCAGCTCGAAAGGCTCGAAATTGGTGGGCACCATACCCCAGATCAGGATGCCGCCCCGATCCAGGAATTTTCGTATGGAGCCGGTATACGAGACGAAGCGCTCGCCGTTCGAGTACATGTCCAGGGAAAGCACGTCGAGATCAAGCCCCAGCAAAAAGTCCCAATCGGGATTCCCACAAAGGTGTATGCCGCGGGGACGCTCGATTTGCGCAAAGAAGGCTTCCATGTCTTCCCTGGCCGAAATATTATTGTATCCCGACATCCCACTGAAGATGAACTGAAGCCCCGGCTCATCTACGAACATGAAGGCATTGGGATTGAGCCCCTTGAGACGGTTGAGCTGGACGTTGACGCGGCGCGCCATGAAATCCAGCATGAAGGGACGAACGGTGTCGTCGAAAAGAATCGGGCGATTGTTTTGATCATGAATGTTCAAACCAAAGCTTACGGGACCCTCGAGCTGACCCCGGATCGCCGGTCGACCAGCCAGATCCGACTCCAGAAAGCGATGATAGACCACCGAGTAGGTCGGGCTGATATCGAAGTATTCCGGCTCCTCGAAATGCGCAAGCACATCCTCCAGCTCAAGAGCAAACTTTTCCATGGAAAAACGGAGAGTTCGCTCCTCCAGGTCCAGCAGGATTCCGGGGAAGCCCTCGGAAGCCTGAACATACATGTCCTCGTAATAATTCAGGAGCGGCAGCTGGGGCCAGAAGGGCACATCCAGGGAAAACGCCTTCTCCAAAGCCCGATCCACATCGCGATGGGGCATCACCGCCATGGCCGTGGTCAGCAGGTTTCCGGGTATCGCCATCCATTTATCCTTTCGCTCTCTACAAATAGAATCTCAGCCATCATGAATTTAAGCATCGGGGCCAGCAGACACCCCCAGAGACCTCCGATTTGCGGGGAACTCGTTTCCGCAGGACCACCTCCCCCCTGCGACATGGATTCAGAGAACCAGAAGATTACCTCTGCAATTCCCTTCAGGAAAGCTGCCTGATCACCGAGACAGGCGCCATCCAATATGACAGGACTCCCCATTTCACACTCATGGCGGGGCTTCCTTATTCTAACGGGCGAGAGACCCGCGCAACAGGTATCAAAAAATCAGACCAATCGAGCATTTGCTTTTATTATCGTAAAGTCATTGCCCTGTTCGTTCGACATTCTGTCAGGTTACCCGCAACCGGGTAGCCGAACCCGACAAGCAGATTTGGCTGGGCATGTTAAGGAAAGCCGGAGAGCGAGCAAAACACCAC
>CAZLCS010000042.1:0-49391 GCA_964557955.1 uncultured Syntrophobacteraceae bacterium | reverse complement strand
TTTCGTTTTTCTCATTTTGTCTGCAAATTTTTCTCATTTTGTCTGCAAATTTACAACTGATTGGTGCAGCATCAATTCGGCTCCAGCCTGCAGCCGTGCGCGTAATGTGCACGAAAAGCAAAAAGGGGCTACGGGTGATCCTCGTAACCCCTTGAATTTTCTGGTGGGCCGTTAGGGAATCGAACCCCAAACCTCCTGATTAAGAGTCAGATCCGGGCCCGAAGTCAGGAGGAAAGAAGAGTAGGCAAAAATAGGAATTTAGATAAAAACTTTAAACACTTAACCACACTTTCCGCACCACTGATTTTCACCTTGGCTACCTGCTTTTCCTCGCGGTTTTGGGGAATTTGGGCAAGATTTGGGCAGGAATTTTCTGGACTCAACGAGACGTGATCATTGTTGAGATTGAAAACCATGCGACTCACGCTCGCCATTTCGGGAGAGCCCAGTTCTGCAATCGGCGGCCCGGTCAGAGACAGGGGTGTCGACGCAGTCGGACTCGTAAACGCGGAGGACATCCCCGCCCCTGGCCAGGAAATCCTTGACGGCGTCGCGGCCGGGAAGATCCGCCAGCACGTCATGGACGAGAGCGTGGGTGGGTGTTGTCACCCCATCGAGCAGGGAGGTGAGCTCGCCGCCAAGCTCGTCGGCAGGGGAGTACCCGGCTTCAAAGGAGACGAACTGACCCGAGAGCGACGTGATCATGTTCCAGCGGGCGATGGAGCAGCGGTCCCATTCGATGTTCCCCAGGTTCAGGAGTAGACTTGAGGCGGCGGGCAGGTCATTGATCTGCCCGTTCACGATCTGAAAGCGGACCAGAAGCCCCTGTTCGTTGTCCACGATGCGGGGCTGGGCGGAGTCGATTTTCACGTTGCAGGCCGTCCCCTGGCCATTGTTTCTTACCCGAAGGCCCAGGCTAAACGGCTCCGGCGGCTCGACTTCAAGAGCAAACGCGTCGTCCGCGTAGACCTCCCGCGTCAGAAGACAATCCAGGCTCAGGAATGGCAGCGGTTTCACGAAAATATAGTCCGGACTGACCTCGGTCACCTGCTCCTCCCCGTTCAGAAGATAGCGCAGCGTTGCCCCCACATAGCAGAGCTTCCCCGAGGGAATGTCGGCCCCAGCCCCCCGAGCCGGAATGATGAGCCAGTGAATGTCCGCCGTCGTAGAGGGTTGAACCGTACCCGCGCCGGAGACATCCGCAATGCCCTCCATGGAATCGATGCGGACAAAAAAGAGCGCATCCAAGGCGTTGGGATCCGAGGTTGCCAATATGGGCTTACCTCTCTCGTCGGCAAAGTCCACTTCCACGCCGACGCTCTCAAGAGTCAAGCCGTCCAGGCCGTTGTCGATCCGCATGTGAGCATCGAATGCCTGACGCTCCAGAGCTAGGTCCTGCCGGATCTCGATCTTCACGCTGCACAGAGTGACTGTGACTCTGCATGGACAGGACTTGGGCGAACAAGAACACAGAAAGAAAGGAAATCAATTGCGCTGCAGGGCAACAACCACCCTGAAGCCCCGAAGACCCTTGCCCATCCTGCCTGCATCGCTATAAAGACCGGCCTCATCAACCAACTCCCTCGTTTACAGTCCTGCAGCACCTCATGGCGATTCCCCTGCCGGTGTTTCCCGTGGAACCCAAACACACACAGAATCTCACACGATTCGTGGCAAGTGAGGTGGCTTCCAGAGTGGGTTGAGCGGGGCAGTTTCCACTCTACCAGCCATCTTCGGGGCCACCCGTGGAAGACGTTCCACTGCTACTCAAATCTCAAACCTGAAATTGACCGAAAATGGACCCGTGCCTCGATGGTGCAATTGAGCGGCTCTCTGGATTGAAGACATCGCACATTCAGAGAAGACCCTGCTGGTCTCCATCATTCTTGCACCTTCTCCGCCACAAGCTTTTGATGCGCGTTTCAGCTTTGCGACCTGCCGAGCACTCACCATCTCCAGCGAGCTCTGCGTCTCAGTACTCCTTGAACACTCCCGGGATCAAGCGTTGTGAATCTTCCTGCATCAATTCGTTGATCCGGCAAAATAGGAATTGATTATGGACAGGAAATGAGCATATTTTCGATGTTTACCAAATTCACTTCCTTGTTAACATCTCGCAGAGACTGAACGAATGAGACACCTGCATTATGAAAAGCCCAGAAGCGAGCATTTTCAGCCAGGATACCGCACCAACCAGCCCAGCCCATCAAGATCATTGAATGAGGCCAGTGAAGAACGGATAGTGACGCTTTACACCAGCGGACATAGTATTGAGTCCATAACCAGAGAGGTCGGCAGAGCACGGCACCTCGTTGTTCATACACTTCAATCCAAAGGAATTTTTGGAAGCCGCCGACCAGCACTTCACGCAGAAGAACTTGATAGCGAAAGGAAATCGGACCCGGTGCCCGACAAACGGGCAAATCAGGCAGTGGAAAGAGCAGCCGCTCCTCCAAAGAAGACAACCCGAGCCAGGAAGCCGAAATCACCGAACCAATTAGACGCCGTGATCGACGAAAAGGCCACGGCCAAGACTCCATCAACCGAAAGAACCTCATCCACCCAAAGGTGGTCTCCGCAGGTTGTAAATGCAATGATCCGGGTGGCTTCAGAGAGTGGCCTCAGTTTAGGGCTGAGCGTCGAAGAGGTGAAGCGACTGGCTTCCGGATCCGGACACAAGGCGGTGAGGAGGGGATAGACGGAGGATCGGTTTCCCGCTTCTGTTCTCCCCTACTCCGGGTCTCTAAATAAGGAACACAGAGGACGCCTTCTGAGCAGCACTTTGGCATCTGCAGCTTCCCTCTGCCTCAGCTCCCAAAAGCCTCAATGCCTAATGCTTCAGCAACCCGATTCCAAAGGTCCTCGATTTCACTTCCGGTGTATTCTACTCCAATGGAGTTCCTGCCCCAGACCACGCCCGGCCAATACGGATCCGTCCTCCAACGACCGATCACGTGAAGGTGGAACTGGGACACGACGTTCCCGATGGTCGCGATGTTGACCTTGTCACAGGAAAGCTTCTCCTTGAGCAGGACGCCAAGCACGACTCCAATCCGCACCATCCCGTCTCGAATATCCGAATCCAGATCGTGCCATTCCATCTCATCCGTCTCGGGTACGATTATGAACCAACGAACGCTGGCGTCTTTCTGCAGCAGGATCCAGAATTTCCCCCACTTCCCCAGGGAATGGCAATCATCAACGATCTTCCGGTCTACCTCAAATCTTGTCATCCAAAATGAATCCTCGCTCGCGAATCGCATACAACCCTGGGCCAGCATCACACCTGCCGGCCAAGAAATGAACCCCCGACAGGCACGCATACACATCGACGCCACTGAGCGTGATCCGCAGGTGTTGCTCGCCAGGCGCTCAAAGATCCAGCCGAGCAGCTGAGCCGCTCAAAGGTCGTGAGGGTCGTCCTGATACCTCCATTCAACCCGCACGAATCCCGGATCCCGCATTCCACAGACGACAACAACCCTCCTGTCATCCGGATAATGCACCTCCTTGTAGTTGATGAGATCCTCGATCATGGCTTTCCAGTCATTCGTGTTGAATTCCTTCCATAATGAAGGTCTCGATTTCTCAAACTCCCTGAGGACACTCCTGCAAGACGCATCCAAAAAAGTTTCTCCAATCGAGCGATTCCAGGCCACATGAGCCAGCAGTAGCGCCGCATGCCCGGCTTCAGAGGAGGGTATCGCCCCGGGATCCTTGAGAAGCGTCATGGCCATCTCCTTTAGGATCTGGGACATCTTCCTCTCTCTTCTCTTCCTTATCACCTTGAATTTGAGAATACCCTGTAAGGTGGGCGAGAGCCAATTCTTCAGATATCTGAACATAATCTCACCGCTCTCCAATGCTCGTATTGACATCCTATGCACCAAGGGACTTAGAGAAGCAGAGTACAAAAGTACAAAGGCTTCAGCGAGTCGTCAATTCTAGGGTACTGCATCGATGGGGTCATGCTGATCGCGGCAGAGAATTGTCGGGGGACACGTCGGCACATGAGAGGGAACAGATCATGGCGGCGATGAGCCTCAGTACCATGCCCTGAAGTCAAAGACCTCGTGATCTGCCGAGACTCGCAAGATGAGTTGCGAGAGCTCACCAGAGGCTGAAACCTCATCTTCACAGGTCAGCATAACGGCAATACTCCGGAAGCATTGAAGATCTGAGTTTGCGATGGGGGCCACAGGACGGTGAAGACGTGTTACGAACAAAATGGATTCCTTATGGTCAGGCCGTCGAGGCGAAGACCATCTTGAAGATCTTCAGAAAGGATGTTCGCGCAGTCTGCCGTCTTGGCCGCCTGCACGATCAAAGAATCCCAGAAGGACAGTGAATGCTTTTGATGGAGTCGAGCGGCGGACACCACCATATCAAGATCGGGAGCAACGATCTGGAGATTGGCCATGTATTGCATGTACTCCAGTGCATCGTCAATCGAGATGGGCGTCTCGATCTTCCTCGTCGCCACCTGGAAAAACTCCTGCAACACCTGGATGCTTATGACCCCAGACTCATCCCGAATGTGAGTCATCACAAGCTCCCGCGCAACATCCCTTTTCTGCTTCAGCTCGGCTGACGAATCGATAGAATAGACAAAGATATTGGTATCGAGAAAAACCTTATCTTTCATGGAGTTCCTCTCGGCTCCAGGTCTTTTTGCCCACCCGTGCTCGACAACGGGCATAGAAAGCCTCAATCCCCTTCAGGGCAGCCTCACGGCTCAAGTCAGTGGATACAAACTCCTCCAGCTTCTCCTTCACGATGGCGTTGATCGACGTGTTGCGTCGCACAGCCAGGCGACGCGCCTTCTCCAGGAGCTGGTCATCGATTTTCAAGGTAAGGTTTGCCATTTTGATCTCCCGCAATCAAAACAGTGCAGTCACCCAGTCAAATAGCACAGTGACTGTGCCAACTCAATAGAATGTCAGGTGGGCACATCATATCTCATCCTGAAGCTGGAAAATCCATTGTACGGTGGAACCCGCAAGAGGGTGATACCGACTTGCCGAGCGTTGAACGCCAATTATTGCGGTGAGCGCAGCGGAAATGATGCGAACATGCTGTGATTTTCAGCCGAAAAAACGCCATTGGCTTCAGAGGGGTGAATATCGGTTACCCCGTCCAAGGCAGGTCATTTGGACAGACTGCTGGGCAGTTCATATCATATGGCTACCGAGGGTTTCCGGGCGATCAAGGAGCATGAAGCGACCCCTGCCTTCCATGCCAAAGAAGGTGAGCGATGAGACCAGCGAGTGTCCTCCTTGAGAAACCCGCCCCTGCTCTCGGCGATGGCGAGGCAATGATGATGGATACCGCGAAGGTGGACATGGTATCATGGAATACCTGGAATCGACAGGATGCTCCTCAAGGGGCATCGATCTGCAGCAAGATACCTTTGAACCCCACCGACTGCTGGTCGCGAGCCTCATCGATGCGCTGAAGTTCACGCCAAATATCGACATGCCAATCCTTCAGTGTTTCACCCAGCCGATGAAAGGAGACGCACCATGGGCAAACCGTATGTTCGTCTGAACAAGAGCGATGCCGCCGTTTTGCTGGTCGACCATCAAACTGGCCTGCTGTCGCTCGTGCGCGATATCGACCCGGACAAGTTCAAGAACAACGTTCTGGCCCTCGGCGATTTGGCCGAATACTTCAAGCTTCCCACCATCCTGACGACAAGCTTCGAGGATGGGCCGAACGGGCCTTTGGTGCCGGAGCTTAAAGAGCTTTTCCCTGATGCACCCTATATTGCGCGCCCGGGCCAAATCAATGCTTGGGACAATGAGGATTTCGTAAAAGCCGTGAGGGAGACAGGCAAGAAGCAACTGATCATTGCCGGCATCGTGACCGAGGTGTGTGTTGCCTTCCCTGCGTTGTCCGCTCTTGAGGAGGGCTTCGAGGTCTTCGTCGTGACCGATGCATCAGGCACCTTCAACACGGTGACCCGCTATTCCGCCTGGAACCGCATGTCGGCTGCCGGTGCACAAATGATGACCTGGTTCGGCGTCGCCTGTGAGCTGCATCGTGATTGGCGCAATGACATCGAGGGATTGGGAACCCTGTTCTCCAACCACATCCCCGATTATCGAAACTTGATCAACAGCTACTCGTCGCTCAAGCCCCACAGCTAGATGCGTCGACTCCTTAGAACTTCCGCCTGCCCGCGAAACAGCGGGCAGGCGAACCGGGAGTTGCTGCCCCGCTACTTGCTTTAGAAGCCATCATAACTTGCCAAGTTCGAAATCGCTCCAGGGAAGCGGTGTCATAACGACTATGATCTGGAAGGGTTGAACTTTTTGGTCCTCGCGATATCCAGGGCCAGGATATCTGCACGAACTCTGAGAGGGTCGGTCAGTGAGCCAAACATACGCTCACCAAGCGAGCCCCCTGTCAGGGACAATTCTCGGCCAGAGTGGTCAGCTGGGTGACAAAGGGCACAAACTCTCAGCCTCCCAATCGTGCCTCCTGCATGGCGAGCAGTTCCGCAATCTCGAGCAGGCCTGCCTCCTCCGCCATCTCTCTAGGGGTTTTGTAGCTGTCGATTCGTGTTCGAAGGCGCGGGTCAGCGCCAGCCTGCAAGAGGACCTCGACGGCCCCTAGATTGTGTACGCTCACGGCCATGTGCAGCGGTGTGTAGTCGTTGATGCCGCGTTGGTTAGGGTCGGATTTAAAGGCGAGCAGCAATCTCAGGATCTCCAGCACGTCTGGTCGTCCGGATGAACCGGGCTGCGGTCGGCTGCAAGACAATGCCGCGATCAAGGGCGGAAATCCGGCGTGATCGTCAGGATTCGGATCGGCTCCAATTTCGAGCAACGTTTGGATAAACGACAAAGGGCTGTGGTAGATGGCGTATCCGAGGCACGAACCGATCGTCAGTGGCATCGGCCCGTTCGGGACGCTGGCGGGATCATCGACCGCCTCCTGCAACGCGTCAAGATCACCCCCGCGAAAAGCGGCGTCGATCTCCTTGAACTTCTCGTATTCCACGCATCGCTCAGCGTCTAGTTTCATCTTGCGTTCGATTGCTTTCGGTTTCGGCTTCAATTCTGCGGACACCTCCAGCATGCCGCGCTCCACAGCACGATCATAGGCTGTCTTACCAGCGAACCCAGGGATTCCCGTTCCACGTAACGCGAGATCGGCTCCAGCTCTCGTCACAAGCTGTACGACTTCCGCATGGCCGCCAATCAGGGCAACCATCAAAGCGCTCAGCCCAAACTTGGCAGTAATGTTCAGATGCCAGTTGCTCAAGTCGCCCCAACCCCGTCACTTCATCCGGTTGCTCCTGAAGCCAACGTCTCACGGCCGCCGGCACCCAGGGCAAAGGAGCATCAGTTTGCCGCGCCAATGCAGCAAAGGCAGTCATGTCTTGGAGCGCAAATGCCTGGTCCACATAGCCGGCGAAGTGGAACTGATCGTCAGCCACTGGCTGACACCGATGATGGAGCGACACAAAATCTTCAGGCTGAAGTTGCCCTAGCCCATGAAATGACTCGATGCTAGGAAAAGCTCCAACACAGATGAGCTCTGCCTCCTGGTTTCCCAGTAACTGCAAACAGGCAAGGATGTGACAGAGCATGGCCTGGTCGAAGAGGCATGCATCAAACCATAAGGTCATGCCGCCATAATGTGATTCGAGCCTCTGATATTGCGTCTTGAAGGCCTCGAGAATGAATTCCTTGTTCACACCCCCCCAGCGGTCACTCCTTCGAGAAACTGTGCCCGGGATTCGAGTGTATCCTGATCCGGCCACCCCGGTTTCCGCGAGCCGTCGTACAGAACCTCGTGCCAGACTAAGATCTCCCCCGGAATTCCCGACTTCGCAAGGAGATTTCCAGCAATGTCGCCGCGCTTGTGATGTGGAGGATTGATGTCATCAATCTTTCCCATGCCGAAGATTCAGTTCTTGAATTCAATGCCGAACTTCCCGAAGAATTTGACGACCTTCGCGTACACATCCGTGACGCTCATGCCCTGAATTCGATGCGTTTCCGGCATATTGAAGGGAAAAGGATGTGGAGGAACAAAAGTCATCTCAAGGCTGACCGGCGTCTTCCCGCCCTCCTTTATTCGCAGAACGCCTCCGTATCTCACCCATTCCTTGGATTTGGTTAGAAGCCCCAAGATGTTTTCTCGGGACTCATAAATCACCTTTTGCATCTCAATACTCAGAAGCCCTTACCCTTCCCATGAAACAGTGTCACAAGCAAGCCAACAGCGCCAAATACGAGGCAACCAATCAGGACAGCGACGAAGAACACCTGATTGCCGTCCTCTTTCCAAGCATCCTTGAACTTGTCGTACTTGACCCAGTAGGTCAGCAGTCCGCAGATCATCCAAGCGCAGATCACCGCAGCAGTGTTGGACATTCCGCATTCTCCCCCCGAAATTAAACCTGATAGGTGATATTTCTCAGAAGAGCTTGCTCCCTACCTTTGCACCGGCAACTGATGATACAACAGTCGCCTCACCGCTCTCTGCCTTAGGAAACTGCACTCCCAGCACCAAAACTTCGGAGGCTACGTCCCCAATCGGCCGGGGCTCGAAGTTTAGCACCCCGAGAACAAGCCTGCCCTTGATGTCGTCAATGGAATGTTGCGTGAAGCGACCAACGCTGACTCGTTTTCCTAATTTCCCGAAATCGATCAACATCCTGTAACTCGGCTTGGGAGCAGATGGCTCGATTTCCACATCGATGACGCGTCCGACGCGAATTTCCAGTCTATCAAAGACCTCCTCTTTGCTGACCAGGAGCTTTGTTTCCTGAGGCATCATTCCTCCTCTTGGCATTCGGGTGTCTGGCAGCCGTCTCTATGATCCAGCTGGACAGGGTTGACGCTTCTCCGAGGGACACTTACCTCGCTGGCCTCCCAGTTAAGTCATTTCACCGCCTGGATGTGCTTCTTCCCTTGCAGATTCAACAACCACCTTTCAGCACCCCGGCCTCTGTTTCGGGTGATGATGGTCACCGTGCCGCCGGGCTCAACATTGACGTCTGTCTTCATGAGTCTGCCTGACACATAATCGCTGGTGAAACGAATCATTTTGGACTGGAACCGCAACCCCTGAACGAAGTACCCCAGATTCCATTCCTCGTCGGGTACAAACTCGATGTCCGACATCCCCCTCGGAACCGCGTACGTGAACGACATCAACGACAGACAGAACAGGATTCCAATCGCCCAGTCATCGGGGTCATCTTCCTCAACTTGAAAGACGATCTTGTGGTGCGAGAGCAAACAGTCCTCGTGGCCTCTGTTCTCATCGTAGTCATTAGAGAGAATCTTCAAGCGGAGCCCGGCCGTTTCCTCAAGCAGTTTGAGGCCGGTCAACTTTTCAGAGCCCTACCCCAGCCCGAGCCAAAGCGCGAGTGAGCGGTTGACTCGGATCATCGTGTCCTCGTCCAACCTGCCAATAACCTGCCGCACCTTGTCCTTTCGAACCGTTGTGATCTTGTCCACCATGATCTGGCAAGGCTTTTCCAGGCTGTTCTCTGGAGAGGGTGTGACTTCAAGGCGGAATAAAGGTGCATTCTCCAAATGACTTGTGATGGGACAGAGAACCAGGCTGCTGTGCGTAGGGTTGGCCAGATCAGTCTGAACTATCAGGGCAGGCCTGGGTTTACCATAGTCACCTGAGAAGACCGCGATAACCACATCCCCGCGTTTCACCATTCCCAGTCCTCGGTCTGAGCGGCGGCCAAATCGAGCTCATCCATCAAAACTGAATCTTCTTTCTTGCTGACCCTCAAGGACTGTCTCCTGACCTCCTCCGCCAGTGACTTGGAGCGAGTATCCGGCACCCAGATCTGAATAGGCCTGAGTCCTTGTGCTCGCAATCTCTCCCGGTATTTAGCAGTCTTTTCTGATGTACTCAGTGCCATTCGTCTCCCCCACAAATAGTAACATGTCACCAGCAAAATAACAGTTCTGCCAAACCCATGCAAGAGGGTTTAGGTTGCTGAAAGGCCTGCCCAAGACTGGTGACGACCTCTTGCCGATTGACGCAAGAAGGACCATCGATCCGCGCAGGAGCAGCAGGTACAACATATCTTGCCATGAGGTGAAATCCTGAACGCCCGAGCGCTCATAACGCGTATGATCTGGAAGGGTTGACTTTTTTTGACCCCGCGAGATTTCAGGCATGACCAGAATTGCATCGCCCCCAGTTCCATGAAGAAACTCATCTCGGGAAATGGGCGGGCCAAACAAGCCGCAGTGGCCAGAGCCCTGGTGCACAATTTCCCCGAGGCGCGGGTGTTTCTCACTCAGGCCCCGGAGAAGGGGCGATCTCAGCAGAACATCCAAAACATGTTTGACGCATAGGCGCTCACACTTCTCGCCGTCATGGCATCGCAGATTAAGACCTGTCAGAATCTGACCCCGATCACCAGACCCTTTTCGCTGCTGGGGACAATGAGCGGCCAGTGTTTGAGGTCGTTTACCAGATGATCAAGTACCTTGCCGTAGGCATACTCGCACCGGCGGGTTTTGGAATTACGCGAAGCCGCCACCGAAATGGTGTCAGCATGAATTTCTAAAAATGCTTTCGTGATGATGACATGCAGGCTATCCAGAGTTGACACTTCCCGAAGAGACATTCCCTTATGCTGGCTTCCCCCGATGGCCGTATCCACGCAAAAACCCTTCTTGCTCAATATGGCCAAAGTAAAAGAATCATGACTTTTGTCGTCCTTCCAGCCGGAGCGAAATCCTGTAGCCCAAGGATACCCAACCAGGCCCTTGGTATAGAGGTCAATGTCCAGCCCATGGCCGGTCTTCATGCGTTGCTTGAGAGTAATGATGAGTGATTTTTCCTCGGCCATAAATCACCTCCTGTTCGATCGGTGAGGGGCAAGGTCGGATAGATGGAGGCTAGCCAGCAAGACAACCGTTGTCAACCGAGGAATCCATGATCTCCTGACTGGGATGCGAACAGAAAAAGCTGGGAAATCCACGGCCGGGATTCTTGTTTGTTTTTTGCCACGAAGTGAACTCTGGATCGACCGGTCGATCATAACGAGTATGATCCGAATATTGCCTTTTTCAGCGATCAGGTTCTTCATGATCAGGAGAGCCGTGGGAGCGTTGAAAGTTGTCTGGCGCAAACAGTCTGAGAGGAGTAGTCGAGTCGCAATGGCTAGGATCAGATAACGGCGGAAAGCCGATGCCTGCTTCGATTGTCAGCAACCTTCATCGTTCTACTTTTTGGAGGCACTGAAACCCGAATCATCTCCCATATGAAAATAGATTCTTCCAATCATGGTTCGGGCCGTGACTTGGCCCCAAGCGCGGCCACAGACTGCGTCTCCTTCGTCTTCGCCCTCAAAGGAAAATTCGAGTCGCTCAACGCCACCCACTGACTCAACCCGGCAGTCAATTTCGGCCTCGACTGCGCCGAATTGCAGTGTACCAATACCATCGTCCCCGACAGTTATGTTACCCTGCACCACCAAATCGATGAAGCCTTTGTCCCACTGCTCCATTTCCGTGATTCGCCACTTGCCGACGTAGGCCTTTTCGATTGTCATACCTGTCCGATCGTTGTCAGTGTGAACAGAAGAAATGACCGATGCAGGCGGATTGACGACTCACTGCCCCATCTTCCGCAATTGATACGGCCGCCACCGATCACTCGAGTGATCTTGCGAGGCAAAACGTCCAACACATGGATAACGCAATTGGCTTATCTTCGTCATCCACAAATCATTTTTCGCGGTCATGGCAGAGTTCGCCTGAGCCATCCACCAAGGAGAGAGGGGTTTCGGTTTCGTTTCCCTTGTCAATCCTTGAACTCCGGTGGCAACTCGGATTCTTGCACAGTTGAAAATGTTATCTTACATTCCGCTCGTAGTCCCCATCGGCTTTGACCCACCGACAACCAAGACAGGAGGCATGTCATGAAACTCGACCAGGCGGTTCAAGTCTACAAAGAGTACCACAGGATGAATTCTGGGAAAAAACACGATCGAATCCTACGGTGCCACACTCGCCAAGCTCTGTGACCATTTCGGCGAGGACAAGGACCTTTCCGCCATCACCTCCGAGGAGATCCTCTCCTTTCTGAACAAAATCACTGAGGGCGGAAAGCAGCAGACCAAACACGGGCGTTACTCCCACCTCAAGGCCTTCTTCAACTTCATCAGGACTAACCTCGATCCTGCTCTGCAGAACCCTTGCGATGCCCCGATGCTCAGGAAGATCTACCGGCCCGGCAAGCCCGTCCTGTGGGACGTCGTCGGAAAGGAGACCGTCGATGAGATCATCTTCAGGACGACGAAGGTGAGAAACCCGCTGATCCTGGAACTCATGGCCAGAGGCGGCATGAGAGTCGGCGAAGTCCTGAAACTGACCCCCAATGACGTGAACGATCAGAAGCTTGCCATCCAAAGTCCAAAGAGCGGAAAGGATTCTGAGGTGGTCTTTATCCCTCGAAAGGTGATAGACCGACTCCGGGCGTATGTGAGGGACAAGGCGGTTCAACCCGACCACAGGATCTTTCCGATCACGTATGCCGCAGCCAGGATGATCGTGAAGAAGGCATGAAAGATCGCCGGTATCGAGCTCAGGCCCCATGACCTGAGGAGGCATGCAGCAACGTATGCCTCAAGGTCGGGTGTTCCCATTGAGATTGTCAGCAAGGTGATCCTGCGGCATTCGAATCTGTCCACCACGCAGCGGTATCTCGGCAAGATCACCGACGGTGAGGCAACGAGGTGGATTGAGAACCTGTACGGTTAGCCTGGATGATTGGGGGAGGGAAGGGTCGAGACTTCCTTCCCCGTGCTACACAAAATGGAGCTCCTTTCGGAACATATGATTCGGAATCCTTGAAGATTTCGACGGCACGTCTTTCAAGGATCAGGAGAGATAAGGTAACACCTGGCATCACCGCCACGAAACCACGCCTCCAAGGAGCTTCAGGCAATGCTGCGGTATGTGGCCGGTGTGGTTTCGTGTCCGCGTGCATGCGTTGGTTCGGCCATCCCGACTGCTTCATGCATACATGAGACGACGCCCTTTAGGCTCTGGAACGGGGTCGCCAAATTCGCGTGCTGTGTCGATCCATAACTGGATGGCCTCTTTTATGTTTTGGAGAGCAGACTCCTCAGTGTCTCCATGAGCCATGCAACCCGGAAGTTCCGGCGCTTCGGCGATAAAGACTTCATCCTCGTTGCTCCAGTAGATGATGATCTCATACCTTTGCATCTACAGTTCACCTCACAGCTTATATTCTAAGATCACTGTCCGTACCTGGCGTACCAGCAATTCCCGGACCCCAAGATGGCTTCTGGAGCCGCCAATTCGACATTGTCCGCCGGTCTGCTACGAGGCATCGATTCATAGAATCGTATGGATGGGCAATCCAAGACAGCTACCGGAATTGCAGTCTTTCTCTGACAACCCTTGATATTGGAGAGAAATGCCGGTCATTATGTTTGAGGCAGTGGAGGCTCTTCAGGGCTACAATGGAAAAATGCGCACGAAGTTTGAAAAGGAGGCAAAATCTAAAGGACTTTCAAGATCAGACCGCAAAATGGTGAGACACTGAACCCCCAAAATGGCTTCGCTTGAACCTATCTGGGTATACTTTCATCCCTCTGCAAGTTGCAGGCATTGATGAAGTACACAATTGCACACTTGCGTCATACTGTGCAACTATCAAACATCGATGGGCCAGCGGTGCATTTGAACAAAAAATCATGGTCTTTGCCATGAGAGGCACAAGAGGGTCCACATACGAGAAGAACCAGTATTCTGTTAAATTGGTAGGAATTCGCACGATTACAGCTTATTTCGTTTCTTGACGGATGTTCTAACGGGCCAAGTAGTTAAAATCACGCCTCTTTCCTGAAGAAAGGTCAACCCGATTTCATTGGCACACATAGGACATAGAACAAATGTGAAAACTACAGACAGAAGAGTTCCGCCGAAACCATCGTTTCTTGGACAAATTGAGACAGAGTGAGACGGGATTCAGTCTCCATGGAGGCCGAACGTTCCAGACAATGTGAGCCCATGCAGAAACGAATAGTCTGGGTCGCGACCTCGGGCGAGCTCCAAATAATGTGCCCAGGAGTGCGATCATTCCGGGTCCAACGGATTATGATTCCGGTCCACTACAGATAGGGGGTGTCATCTCTTGCCACAAAGGGAATATTTAGATTGATGGACACAACAGCATTTTCACCGCCGCGAACCATGTGGCCATTACCTGCACGGTGGGCATATCCCCTGTCTGCCAAGAAAGGATCCGCAGAGTGGACCGAGAATCTTTTGAATGATTCGAGAAATAGAAGCCCAAGTTGAACAGATGGGGCAGGCCTTTGCCTGGCCATAGTCAGAGAAACAGCGGTGAGGTATGGAGGAGGCGTGTCTGTCAAAACTGGTGAAGAAAAGGGTGTCACACTACGCCGCTCCGTTTCAAAGAACCTCTGAGAATGAGATCAATCGCGCTGACACAGTGGTTCATAGTCGCTTCTTCGGGAAGTAAACCGCTGTCCGCTGGCGTCGTTTGAATGAACCGGAGCATTCCCATAATAAGCAGAAGTATACTTTGTGAATCATCTTCCAGGATCTCTCCTTCCTCGACCCCACGGCGTAATATATCATCCAGAATAGCCTCTACAAACCGGCTGCTTCGGCAGAGCTTGCAGCAGGGAATTTCTGATGGTGGTCCGAAGAAGAACGCGTTTATCAGTTGGACCAAGTCAGGATGATTGCGGCCAAGGCTTTCGATACCGGAAGAAAGTGAGCACAGGCAGGTTCTGATGTCGGCAGATCGAGTCAACCTAGAAATCAGCCTGTCATGAAAGATCCTCATGGCTTCGCCAAGGACTGTCAGGTACAGGCCTTGTTTGCTCTTGAAGTGGTGGTAGAGTGTAGGTTTGGTGACACGCGCAGCCTTTGTGATCTCCCTGGTCGATGTCCCCGCATACCCTTTGTGCGCAAAGAGGGTTGTTGCAGCACATAGAATCCGATCCCTTGGATCATCACTGTTCGGCCTCGCAAGAGCTTCCTCGTTCAATCCGATATCTCTTCTTGTCGCGTGCGGCTTCAATGTTTACCTGGAAATGAGAGCTGATGAATGCAGCCCGTTTCCGCCTTCGCCACCGCGAGGTTGACCGTGGGACATCCTGTTACGAGAATGGGAGCGGAAAGGGAAAATCCGAGACCTGACCGGGATTGACGGGCGTGGTTATTTCCCCCGCTGATTTGCGGACGGAAGAAAGGGCTGGAGTCTGCGTACACACCCTGGTGCAGGAAGGCGCTTGCGTATTTCGCCTCCCCGCACTGGTCCTCCGAATCACGACACTCAGGAGCAGCTGCTCTTCAGCTTCTGCACTTCTTCCGTGAGGAGCGGCACGAAAGTGAAGAGGTCTTCCACGATCCCGTAATCGGCTTTGCTGAAAATGGGCGCCTCCGGGTCCTTGTTCACCGCGACGATGAACTTCGATGATCCCATCCCCGCCAGATGCTGGATCGCCCCCGAGATGCCCACGGCAACATAGAGATTCGGATTGACGACCTTGCCGGTCTGGCCCACCTGATCGGCGTGGGGCCGCCAGCCGGCGTCAACAGCGGCACGCGAAGCCCCAACCGCCGCCCCCAGGACCCCGGCGAGCGATTCGAGCATGGCGAAGTTTTCCGGTCCCTTCATGCCGCGGCCGCCGGAGACGATGACTTCAGCCTCGGTGAGCTCCACTTTACCGGAGGTGTCCAAATCGATGGCCTTGACCTTTGACCGTGCCTGCGGGATGGCCACATCGACTCTTTGCACCTCGGCACGTTTCTCTTCCATCGGGGCGAGGCAGTCCATCACGTTGGGACGGCAGGAGATGAGCGGCAGAGCGGATTGCGCCCACTCGCACCAGGCAAAGCATTTTCCGGCGAAAATCGGCCGCCTGGCTTTGATGACGCCGTTCTCACAAACAATCTCCGTGCAGTCCTGAGCCAGGCCGGCCTGAAGTCTTGCGGCCAGGCGGGCGCCGAGATCTTTTCCGTTCACCGACGCGGGCAGAATGATGGCCACCGGCTCGCACCCGGTTAGAATATCGGCGATCACCGGAACGTAGCTCTCGGCGACATAGTCTGCAAGGCCCGGATCATCGGCCACGTACACTCGCTCCACTCCGTAGCGACCCAGTTCTGGCGCCTTTTCCGCAACGCCTGACCCCACGGCCACCGCATGGAGCGCCACCCCCAATCCATCGGCAATTCTTTTCCCCTCGCTGGCCACTTCATAGGTAACCCGGCGAAAGGCTTCGTTTCGAAATTCAGCAATGACACATACGCACTTGGACATTTCCGTTCTCCTGATCCGCTTAGATGACTCTTGCCTCTTCATGCAACGCCCGAACGAGGGCCGCTGCCTTGCCCGCCGCATCCAGACCCTCGCCGACGATCCTTCCGGGAGCTCTATCCGCAGGCATGACCAGGGAGGTCATGCGGATCCTCGCTCCATCGGGTCCGAATCCGGATCCATCGAGAGAGAGGTCGGCCAGCTTTTTCGTGGTCAGAGGCTTCTTTTTGGCCTTCATGATGCCGGGGAGCGAGGCATACCTCGGGTTCCATACGGCATGCGACCCGCCCAGGGTCACCACGACGGGCAGGGGGGCCTCGAGGGTGATCTTGCCGCCTTCGATAGGCCTTTCGATGGTAACGGTGCCTGCGTTGAAATCGAGTGCCACGGCCAGCGGAAGGTGAGGCCAGCCGAGGAGCTCCGCGACCATGGGCCCTCTTTGGGCATGATCGTAGTCGACGGCACGGGAGCCGCACAGGACGATATCCGGGTTGAGCTCCTTCACGGCTGCTGCGATGGCCCTGGCTTCCGCCAGGCTGTCGCTCGCCTCGAGGGCGGGATCATCGATCAACAGGCCGGTGTCTGCACCCATGGCCAGGGCCGTACGAACGGATTCCACAACCCGCTGAGGGCCGCAGCTCACCACGGTCACCGTCCCACCCTGCTTTTCCTTGAGCCGGAGGGCTGCTTCGACGGCGAACTCATCGTAAGGGTTCACAACCCACTTGAAGCCTGCAGTCTGGACGGACTTGCCATCGTCTGCGATGCGGATGAGCGATTCAGTATCAGGGGTTTGCTTGAGCAGCACGACTATGTTCAATTTGTTTACTCCTTTCTCGCAGTCTTGCTTCTGAGCTTAACCAAACATCTACCTTGTCTCGTAGAAGGGTCTTCCGAATTGTTGCTGGCTGAGCCCTGTCAGATCCGCCCACATCAGAGGTCCCCCTTTGTCGGGGGGGAATCCGGTTCCCCAGATCATCCCCATGTCGATCATGCGCGGATCCTTGACGATCCCCCTGTCGAGCAGGCCTTTGGCCACTCGGGCCATTTGGGTAAGGACAATTGTCTGCATCTCCTCGGCCGTGAGCTTCTTCGGGCTCTTCTTCTGAATGAGCGGCAGCGCATCGGGGTCCACGCTTCCATCCTCACAGAAGAATCCTTTGCCGCATTTTTTTAGTCCCAGGCGCCCCTGGTCGGACAGGTTCTTCAGGGTGTTTTGCTCGATTTTCATGCCCTTCATGATCTTGTGCACCACGTCGATACCGACTTCGTCGGTCAGCCGAATGGGCCCGACCGGCATTCCGAACTCAACGAAAACCTTATCGACCTCATCGACGGGATTCCCGGTTTCGATGAAATCGAGGGCGGACAAGAGGTAGGGAAAGAGCAACGCATTGACCACAAACCCCGGATTGTCCCTGCACACGACGGGGCGCTTGCGGATGTCTGCCACAAAGCCAAGCAGGTTATCCATGGTAGCCTGGCTGGTCCTCTCCCCCTGGATGACTTCCACAAGCTCCATCTTCCAGACCGGAGAGAAGAAGTGAAGGCCAGCAAACCGATCCCGGCCTTTGACGAACGGTGACATGGAATCAAGAGGGATGGATGAGGTGTTGCTGGCCAGGATGCAATCATCGGCCACCACCTGGCAGATTTCCTGGTAGACCTGCTCCTTCACTTTGATATCTTCGAAAACCGCTTCGATGACCAGATCCACATCCTTGAAGTCATCCCCGTACTCGGAAACGATCTTGAGTCGCCCCATCAGATCCGCCACGGGCATTTTGAGCTTCTTCCTTGCCTCCATTTCACCGAGGATTTTCTGAACAAACTCTCTTCCCGGCTCGATCGCCTGGGGTATCTCTTTGGCAACCACCTCCATTCCGGTGTGCCGAAGGATTTCTATGGCAATGCCCCGCCCCATCGTACCAAAACCAAGGATGCCGACCTTCCTGATGGATTTGGGCTCAAAGCCTTTGGTGATCATCCCCTTTGGCTTATCGCTCATGTTCTTGAGGAAAAACGTGTGGATACTTCCCTTGGCCTGATCCGAGAGAACGGCATCAATGAAATAGCGCTTTTCGATTTCGACGCCTTTCTCCAGCGAGACTTTAAGCCCTTCCCGCATGGATTCGATCGCCAGCATCGGTCCCGGGATCTCTCTGCCCCTGGTTGCCTTGAGAACCTCCTGTCGAGCCATTTGCGCAATTTCATCGACTCGTGAGAAATCATGCTCGGGCCGCTTCAGTTTGCATTCTCCGCTGATGATTTCCTGGAGAAATTCCAACGCGTTGGCTCGGAGATCGGCATCGGCGGGCACTAACCTGTCAATCACGCCCAGCTCCAGTGCCTTGAGAGCCGGGTAGACCATCCCTTTAAGAATGAGCTGGAATGCGGGGGCTCCTATCAAGCGCGGCAGCCGTTGGGTGCCTCCCGCCCCGGGAAAGATCCCCAAATTGCATTCCGGCAGCCCCAGTTGGGTGGTTTTGGTATCTTTGGCCATGCGAGCGGTGCAGGCGAGGGCGAATTCCAGCCCTCCTCCCAGGCAGTGGCCGTCTATAGCTGCAAGGGTCGGGAAGGGCAGTCCAGCGATGCGGTTGAACACTCCGTGCAGGTTGTCGAGCACAGCGGCCGCATCGTTCCTGTCTTCAATTCTTGTTAGCATCTTGAGGTCCGCGCCCGCGTGGAAGTTCCCCGGCTTTCCAGAGATGAAGACCAGTCCTTTCATTGCTGGCTGCTTCTCCAAGAAGTCCAGCATTCTCCCCAGTTCTTCGATCGCTTCTTCTGTCCAGGAGTTCATGGGCCTGCCCGGCAGGTCAATGGTCACGAGGGCGATTCCGCCCTCCTTTTCCAGTTTATAGATCGTCGTAGTGCTCATTCCTGGTCTCCCGATATGAACCCAACCGTTTGAGCAGTGATGAATGGTAAATGAATGCTTCACTCATCACTGCTCGCTGTTCAGTCATCATTCCTCATTCCTCATTCCTTAGAGCATCTCCAGGGCACAGGCCATGGCCACCCCTCCACCGCCGCAGAGCGTTGCAAGGCCGAGGGTGTTGCCCCGCTTCTTCATGGCATGGAGCAAAGTGACCATGATCCGGCAGCCGGTAGATCCCACCGGATGCCCCAGCCCGATGCCCGAGCCGTTTACATTGGTGATTTGGCGATTGAGGCCGAGCTCGCGCTCGCAGGCGATGTACTGAGCAGCAAAGGCTTCGTTCACTTCGATGAGGTCGAAATCCGCAATCTGGAGACCGCTTCTTTTCATCAGATCTGTTACGGCCGGCACTGGAGAGAGACCCATGACGGCCGGATGGCAGGCGCCTCTTCCCATGGCCTTGATTCGTGCAAGGGGAGCGATGTTGAGCTCCTTTGCCTTTTCCGCCGACATGATGACCATCCCGGAAGAGCCGTCATTAACGCCGCTCGCGTTGCCGGCCGTCACCTTTCCCGTTTTGGGAACGAAGGCGGGCGAGAGCTTCTGCAACTGCTCCATGGTCAAGCCGGGACGGAAGTGCTCGTCTTTCTCGAAAACGAGTGGAGCTCTCTTGTGCTGAGGGACATCGATGGCAACGATTTCGTCTTTGAAAGAACCCTCGACGGTGGCCCGCTCCGCGCTGTTATGGCTTCTCAAAGCCACTTCATCCATTTCCTCCCGGCTGATGCCAAGCTTCTGGGCTACGAATTCAGCCGTGTGGCCCATGATGTAGGGCTTGCCGATGAAAAGGCTCGCAGGCGCCTGTCCGGTATCGAGAGGAGCATCGGGAGAAAGGGGCAGAAGATGCGATCCACAGTGAAGACCGTGCATCATGGCATCCACCAGCATCTGGTCCTGCATGCGGCATCCCCACCGGGCTTTGGGCACCGTGTATGGGGTTCCCGACATGTGCTCGACGCCTCCCGCCAGAATCACATCGGCCACTCCCGCCTGGATCATGGCCGCACCCGAGAGAACGGCCTCCATACCCGAGATGCAGACCCGATTTACAGTTGCTGCGGGAACCGTTTCCGGAATGCCGGCCATGAGGGCTCCCACACGGGCCACGTTCATGCTGTCTTCGGGCTCCAGGCAGCATCCGTACCGGACATCATCGATCAGGGCAGGATCGATGCCGGCCCTCTTGACCGCCTCTTTCATGGTGACACTTGCAATGGTCGCCGCATTGAGATCTCGAAGACTTCCTCCAAAGCTACCAACGGCCGTGCGGCAAGCCGAAACGATGACAACGTCCTTCATTATTTTCCTCCCTTTCAACGTCGCTCACTGATCTATTTAGCGCTCTCAGCGAGGACGTACTTGGCGATGGTGAGTTTCTCCGCTTCCTTGGTTCCCTCGTAGATGTCGAGGATCTTGGCATCCCGGTAGAAGCGCTGCACATCGTATTCATCGATATACCCGTAGCCCCCGTGGAGCTGCAGGGCCTTGTCCGCCACCCATACGGCCGTCTCCCCGGCATAGAACTTGGCCATGGCGCTCAGCTTGGGATCGATCTTTCCCTGGTCGAGCTGCCAGGCGGCTTTGTAGGTCAACTGGCGCGCGAGCTCGACTCGGGTCGCCATCTCACCAAGCTGCATCTGCACCCCCTGGAGCTTGGCAAGGGGCTGCCCGAAAGCCGTGCGCTCCTGCACGTAACGAGCGGCCTTATCCAAGGCCCCCTGAGCCAGCCCGACTCCCTGGGCTGCAACCATGGTGCGGGTGGTGTTGAAGAAATCCATCAGGTAATAGAACCCCTTCCCTTCCTCTCCGATCAGACTTGAGGCGGGAACGCGGACGTCTTCGAAGGTGATCTCGGCCGTGTCGCTTGCACGTATCCCCATCTTCCCGTGGATCTTGTTGCGGGTGATGCCCGGAAGCGTGGCATCCACGATGAGCAGGCTCAGGCGGTTGTGGCGGGGAGCATCGGGGTTGGTGATACAAAGTACCACCATGTAGTCGCATATGGTGCCGTTGGTGATGAACATCTTGGAGCCGTTGAGCACGTAGTCGTCTCCGTCCCGTACGGCACGGGTCCGGATACCCGCCACATCGGTTCCGGCATTGGGCTCGGTGTAGGCTCCGGCGAAGATGATCTCACCCGAGACCAACCTGGGAAGGTAGGCTTGCTTCTGTTCTTCCGAGCCATGAAGATAGATGTTCTCGGACCCGAAAACCGCCGCGGCGATCAGGCTGATGCCAAGGTCCACCCGCGCGAACTGCTCGGTGATGAGCGCATGGGCGAGAAACCCTGCACCAGTACCGCCGCATTCCTCGGGAATCCACGCGCCGATGAGCCCGACCTCGCAGGCATTCTTCCACACATCCTTGGGATACTTCTCTTCCCGGTCGCATTCCTGTGCAATGGGACCGAATTGGCGTACGGCGAATTTGTAGGCTTCCTGTTTCAAAATTCTGAGCTCCTCCGGAAGTTCAAAGTCCATGGTTTTCTCCTTTCTGAAATGTTTACCGGCATACATCAATGGTGACCGCCGAAGCCGGATGGGGTCATCCCTGGATTGAGTCTGGACGCTCTATCCCTTCTTCTACTCACTGCTTAAGCTGTTTCCTGATTGCTATCTTGTTCAGCTTCCCGACACTGGTCCTGGGAAGCTGATCGACGAGTATCACCTTGTCGGGGATGCCCCACTTGGAGATGGAGCCACGGGCAGCGAATGCCTTGAAGAAGGTCTTGAGATCGTCCTCCGCAATTTTCCCGATGTGACTCTCTTTGAGCACAACAAACGCCACGGGCCGCTCTCCCCACTTTTCGTCGGGAATTCCGACTACCGCTGCTTCGCTTACCGCTGGATGCTGCGTGAGAATGTCTTCGATCTGCAGGGAGGAGATCCATTCGCCTCCGGTTTTGATGACATCTTTGATGCGGTCCGTTACCTGCAAATACCCTTCTTCGTCGATGAAGCCGATGTCGGCTGTATGGAGATAGCCGTCGAGCCAGAGCTCTTCGGAGCGTTCGGCCTCCCGAAAGTAACCCTGTGTAAGCCAGGGGGCTCTTGCCACGACTTCACCGACGCTTTCGCCATCCCTGGGCTGTTCTCGCCCCAGGGGGTCCACGATCTTCAAATCCACCAGGGGCACGGGAAGCCCGGTGCGGCATCTGATTTCCAGCTGCCTCTCAGGGCTCAGCTCGGTCATGTGCGGCTTGAAATTTGCGATAGCGAGAATGGGACAGGTCTCGGACATCCCGTAGCCTGTAAACACGTTGATTCCTCTATCCACCGCCGCCTGACACAGTCCTTTGGGAAGTGCCGAACCACCGATGATGACCTTCCAGCTCGACAGGTCAGTCTCAGCTGCAGCCGGGCTGTTCAGAAGCATGTGCAAAATCGTCGGGACGCAATGTGAGAAGGTTATCTTCTCCATCTTTATGAGATTGAGTATGTTCTCGGGGATATACCGGCCTGGATAAACTTGCTTCACCCCCAGAACCGTTGCTACATACGGAAGTCCCCATGCGTGAACGTGAAACATCGGCGTCAGCGGCATGTAAACGTCGCGCGAGTTGAAGCCTGCCTGCACCGAGTGTCCGGCAAGACTCCCCATTACGCTCAGGGTGTGGAGAACCAGCTGCCGATGGCTGAAGTAGACTCCCTTTGGCAACCCTGTGGTTCCCGTAGTGTAGAAGGTGGTGGCTTTGGCGTTCTCGTCGAAATCAGGGAATTCGTAATCGACCTGGCTTTTGTCCAGAAGGGCCTCATATTCTCCGGTTATCTCAAGGTCAGAGGCCGCTACTGCCCCGGTATCCGTAAGGACGATTATTTTTCTGACTGTTTTGAGCTCGTCGCGGATCTGCTCCAGGACAGGTATAAATTCCGTATTGACAAGAATCACATCGTCCTCGGCATGATTGATCGTATAGAGGATCTGCTCTGGAGAAAGGCGAATATTGATCGTGTGGAGGATGGCGCCCATCATGGGGATGGCGAAATAACACTCCAGGTACCTGTGGCTGTCCCAATCCATAACGCCTATTGTGTCCCCCGGTTTGACTCCAAGGGATTTCAGGGCGTTCGCAAGCCTCCCGATACGTTCTGTGAGAGCACGGTAGTCGTATCGTTTCAGCTCACGATAGACGATCTCCTGTTTCGGTGCGTGCACCAACGGAGTACGCAGGAGGTGTTTGATCAAAAGCGGATAGCTGTAAGCGGATGGAGTCCTGTCGATGAGTTTAACCGGGCACATTTCTTCTCTCCCTTCTTAATTGGCATAATAGATAATATGTATAATGTGATTCGGAATGACGCGCCCCACGTGGCCTGCTCCCGGGCATTATCGTCTCATTTGCTCCAATGAGGCTTCGTTTGGGCGGGGCCCACCTCGCCGGCTCAAGACTTCTCCGGCCGTCCGGCCCCTGCTACCACCTTTTCAGCATGCTCATGAAACCATCGGCAAGCTCGTCGACCGTCAGTTCCCCTTCCCTGAGCAGAGCTTGCACAGCGATTCCCTGGGCGGCGCTGAGAAAAGTGATGGCCGCCGCCCGTGGGTTGGTGATGCTCGCATTGTCCCGCAGAATGCGCGCGAAGGAGTCCACGAAAACGTCATAAATCCCCTTGAGCTTCGTCTCCATGGGGTGGCCGCTGCCGGCGAATTCCGTGGCCAGGGCCGCAAGGCATATGGTTGCTTCAGGGCTGCGGTGGAAGTGGCTGCACATGGTTCGCACGACCTCTTCAACCACGGCAATGGAACCATGCTGAGCGCCGTCCGCAATCTCCGAATAGTCGTGGATACCGCGCTTCAGCCAATCGACAACAGCATCGAGAATGGCCTCCTTGGCGGGAAAGTGGTGAATGATCGCTCCCGAAGTCAAACCGATGGCCTTGGCGAGATCCACTATGGTGGTTCTGTGGTATCCCTGCCTGGCAAAGAGCCTGACGCCGGCTTGGACGATCTGGACGTAGGTCTCTTCTGCCTGCTGGTCTCTTTTGTTGTTTTGTTTGCGTCTCATGGCGTTTTGACATAATGCATATTATGTATCATGTCAAATGAAAACTGATCCGTTCGGCAACTTTTCCATAACAGCCCTCACAGGAACTGACGAGCAAACGTAACGCTCAGTGTTCCTCTATGGCACACTGGCGATCTTGTGCATCGATAACGGCGAGAGAAGCGGTATTGACGATGTCTTCGACTTCGCAGTCGCGCTGCAGGACATGAATGGCCTTGCTGGTTCCCATCAGAACAGGACCGATCGCTTTCGCGCCTCCCAATCGGGCCATGAGCTTGTAGGCGATGTTTCCCGATTCCAGGGATGGAAAGATGAGGACGTTCGCTCTTTCTTTCAGTTGATTGAAGTCGTACACAGAATTGAGGATCTCGGGATCCACGGCCGTATCGGCCATCATCTCCCCGTCAATCGCCAGGTCGGGCCGCCGCTCCTTGACTATCTGGGTTGCACGGGCGACTTTTTCCGTGGAAGGATGGCGGGTGCTCCCGAAGTTGCTGAACGAAAGCATGGCGATGCGAGGCTCGATGTCCAGATGCTTCACCGTATCGGCGGCGCAGATCGCAATTTCGGCGAGCTGCTCGGATGTCGGCTCTATATTGACCGTGGTGTCGGCAAAAAACATGACATCGTTCAGGAAGACCATCATGTACAGACCGGCGATGACGGAAGTCTTCTCGTCGAGAGGAAGTGTCTGCACGGCCGGCCGAATGGTTTCCGGGTAGTGCTGGTTGACACCTCCCACCAGCCCGTCGGCATCGCCTGCCTTCACCATCATGGCCCCGAAGTAGTTGGGATCATGACGAAGGAGATGCCTGGCCTCGCGGCGTGTGATTCCCTTGCGGCATCGGAGCTTGTAGAATTCCTCGACATAGTCATCGAGCCGCTCGAATGTCTTCGATTCGATGATCAGGACTCCATCCAGTTCCAAACGAAGCTTTCTGATTTCTTCTTCGATCTCCAGAGTCGGCCCCAAAAGGATGGGCACGGCAATGCCTTCGTCCAGGATGATCTGGCAGGCGCGCAGGACCTGATGATTGCGGCCTTCGAGAAAGACGATCCTCTTGGGCTCCCTCTTGGCCTTTTGCATGATTCTGCGCATGACTTCGTGGGATCGCCCCAGGCGGCCTTCCAGGCTTTGCCGGTAGGCGTCCCAATCGCTGATGGGCATTCTGGCAACCCCGGTTGCAACCGCCGCCTTCGCCACCGCTGTAGATTCCCAAATGAGGACGCGTGGGTCGAAAGGCTTGGGGATGATGTATTCCGGTCCGAAGTGGAGGGACTGCCCGCCGTACGCCTTGATGACCGAATCGGGCACATCCTCTTTCGCCAGCGAGGCAAGGGCGTACACAGCCGAGATCTTCATTTCGTCGTTGATGGCTGTGGCACTGACGTCAAGCGCTCCTCGAAAGATGAAGGGAAAGCCGAGCACGTTGTTGACCTGGTTCGGGAAATCCGAACGCCCGGTGGCCATGATCAAATCACTGCGCGCTTCCAGGGCCTCTTGATATCCTATTTCCGGATCAGGATTGGCCATGGCGAAAATGATGGGTTTGTCCGCCATGCTCCTGACCATTTCCCTGGTGACAAGGCCCGCAACGGAAACCCCGGCAAATACGTCGGCGTCCTTCATGGCTTCCGCCAGGCTCATCGGCTCGGAACCGTTGGCCAGCCGCTCCTTGTATGGATTCATGCCCTCTATTCTGCCTTTGTGGACAACCCCTTTTGAATCCACCAGGTAGACGTTCTCCCGTCTGACCCCAAGCTTTATGTAGAGCTCCGCACAGGCGATACCTGCAGCACCGGCCCCGGAAAAGACCACCTTGACTTCATCGATCTTCTTTCCCTGCAGTTCGAGGGCATTGAGCAAAGCGGCCCCCGAGATGATCGCCGTGCCGTGTTGGTCATCATGAAAGACAGGAATGTTCAGGGTCTCCTTCAGACGCTCTTCGATGTAAAAGCATTCGGGAGCCCTGATGTCTTCGAGGTTGATCCCTCCAAAAGTCGGCTCGAGCACCTTCACGACACGGATGATTTCGTCGGGATCCGTCGAATTCAGTTCGATATCGAAGACATCGATATCTGCAAAGCGTTTGAAAAGTACGCTTTTCCCTTCCATGACCGGCTTTCCGGCAAGGGGGCCGATGTGACCGAGTCCGAGCACGGCCGTTCCGTTGGTGACCACAGCCACGAGGTTTCCTTTGGCCGTGTATTCAAAAACCCGGTCCGGATTGGATTCGATCTCGCGGCAGGGCTCGGCCACGCCGGGCGTGTAGGCCATGGCCAGATCTCTCTGGGTGGAACAGGACTTGGTCGGCCGAACCTCGATCTTTCCCGAACGCCCCTGGCGATGATACTTCAGGGCATCTTCTCTTCGAATCATGGTAGCTCCGGGTTGGGCAATTCAGCACCGATGCAGGGCAATCAGGCGGTTTGGCTCGCCAGGCGCCGGTCTTCCCCAACAATCAGGCTGCATTGGAAAGGTTTAATGATGCCATGGACATCCTGCTTCGGCCGATTCCCGTCCGCCAGCAGGTCCTTGATGCGATTCCATCTGGTGTTGTTGTAATACTTGCAGTCCCTTCCTTCATTGAAGAATTCGCAGTGCTGGGCGCTCACATACTTCTCGTACTTCCTGCAGTATTGGATTCTCATGGCGCTTACTCTCCCCCTCCTGCCGTGGACCTCCCGGCAGCCCGCCAAGGCAGGAACACACGGCCAAAACCGAAGCGCATGCTCCGGACACTCCCCCTGGGTGCCTCAACAGTGAAAGCTCTGCGGCAGGCGTCATCAAAAGCAGCAGCGGATAGCGAGGCAGAGAGCAATTCACCGTAAAGTGACACCATACGGTTCAAATGTTAAATGCGCGTTTATGCGTTTGTCAAGCATTTTTGTTCAGGTATTTTGAAGGTGGGAGGAGAGATCGGAACGCTCAAGGCGGCTTGAATTTCCACCCGACAGGTTTCATTTCGGGTGGACTGGAAAACGCAGCGGTCGTTACGGCTGGAAGAAGAACCCGAAAAAAGAACTTGACAAGACATTCAAAGCACACATACGATTTCACCAGACGGTGTCACTTATCGGTGATATACTCTATACTGCCATCGATCGCGATCACGTGACCCAGAACCGGGTTTTCCCAGAGAGCTGTTGCCGCGGGATCGATCTGGACCGGTCTTTCGATTTGAGGGCGCGCTGTGGGCTGCTCAAGTGGAGATCGATACGATAAGCCACCCAACACGAAACAGGAGCAGGAATGGCTATTGAAATCAATCTGCAAGGCAAAGTGGCTATCGTTACGGGCGCCGGACGGGGTATCGGAAGGGCCATAGCCATCAGCCTGGCTGGAGCGGGCGCAGCTGTCTGTGTAACAGCCCGTACGCTGGCACAAATTGAGGAGACCGCTGATGAGGTTCGCCGCCTTGGATGCCCTGCTCTATCCCTCCAGGCAGATGCAAGAGATGCGGATTCGGTGACCCGCGTTGTGGAGAGGACCGTTTCCGAGCTCGGCGGCCTCCACATTCTAGTGAACAATGCGGGGATGGAGATGCCCAAGCCGCTACTCGACACCACGGAAGAAGAGTACGAGAGGGTGATGGCCGCAAATCTGAAGAGCCTATTCCTCTTTACAAAGGCCGCTGGACCTCATTTTATTGCGCAGAAATATGGACGGGTGGTGAATATGGCATCGGTCGGCGCCTTCGTGGCTGCTCCCAATCAGGCAATCTACCATGCAAGCAAGGCAGCCGTGGCGCACTTTACCAAAGCAACCGCCATCGAATGGGCAAAGCACAATATCAACGTGAATGCGGTTGCCCCCGGATGGGTTCGCACGGAGCTCATCGCGCACCTGCTCGAAGACAAGGAAATGCTCCAGCGGTATCTGAGATCGATCCCCATGCGCAGGCTCGGCGACCCTGAGGAGATCGGTCCTTTAGTTGCGTACCTTTGTTCGGACCTGTCTTCATTCATGACCGGGTCGGTGGTTGTCATCGATGGAGGATTGATGATTCCTTGATGCGGTCCCCACCGGCTCTCCTCAGGCAGGGATCATTCTTAGCCAGGCCTTTGAAACGCAGGGAATTATGAAGCGCGGCCGGTGAGCCAAAGGAAAGGTGCAATGATCAACGCAGCAGAGCCTCAGGATAACACATCAGCGGAAAGGGTGACTTCGGCCATGGCCTGGATTTACGACAGCTCCGGCCGGGGAGCCGTGCGGCTTCAGTCGGTAATCGCCGAAAAGCCCTTCACCTTGTACCTGAACGGGAAAGAAGTGGTCACCCTGCTCTGCGCAGGACGTCATCTCGATGAGTTGGCGGTGGGATTCTTTCATGCCGAAGGTTTTATAAACACACCCGATGATCTGATGGATGTCCTCGTCGACGAAACCTCCGGCAGGGTGGAAGTGCACACGCGCAACGATACAGCTCTTGTGGAACGGCTCTGGTCCAAGCGAACCATTACCTCGGGATGCGGCAAGGGCTCCTCTTTTTACAATGCCGTCGATGCCCTCCTGAGCAAGCCCGTTCTGAGTGGGTTCGAAGTCTCTTTCGGTCATATCCTTGATCGAGTGGAGGATCTCAACCGGATGAGCGAGACGTATCGGCTTACACGGGGAGTCCACAACACAGCTCTGGCCACCCCTGATGAGATCGTTCTCTTTCGGGATGACATAGGGCGGCACAACGCCGTGGACATGATAGTCGGCCATCTGTTCCTGCGGCATATCCCAATGCATGACAAAATGCTTCTCACCACCGGGCGCCTCACCTCGGAGATAATCATCAAGGCCGCCAAAGTGGGCATACCTGTTCTGGTCAGTCGCAACATAGGAACATCACTGGCGATCGAACTGGCAGGCTCCCTCGGCATCACACTCATAGGATTTGTCCGCGGAAGGAGACTTACCGTTTACACCTGCAGGGAAAGGTTGACGGCAGATTGACATCATCGAGCTTTTCTTCTCTCGCCAGCCTGTCGGTTTCCTTTCTACCCGCTGCCGTTCAACGCGGAAAACTCCTGCAGCCATCGTTGAATCGAGGAGAGACATGCAGCAGCCTTTCGAAGAGAGCACCATCAAGGATTTGACTTTGAAAAACCGTTTCATCCGATCGGCCACCTGGGAAGGACTGGCAACGGATCAAGGAGGCTGTACTCAGGGACTGATCGACCTGATGGTTCGACTGGCCAGGGGGGGTGTCGGACTGATCATTACCGGACATGCCTATATTGCTCCGGAAGGACAGGCGGGGCCCCGCCAACTGGGCATCTGCCGTGATGATCTCGTTCCTGGCATGGCGGAATTAGCACAAGCGGTCCATGATGCAGGTGGGAAAACCGTCTTGCAGCTGGCCCATGCAGGAGGCCGTGCTGATGTTGGTTTGACACGACTGGAAGCGCTGGGACCTTCCGCCCTGGCCGACGAGCAAGGGCATCGATGTCTGGCAATGACCCTCGAGCAAATTCAAAGAACGATAGAAGATTTCGGACAAGGGGCGATTCGGGCAAAGGAGGCAGGTTTTGACGGAGTCCAGATCCATGCCGCCCATGGCTATCTGCTGAGCCAGTTCCTTTCTCCTTTCTTCAACAGGCGTGAGGATGAATACGGAGGAAGTATCGCAAACCGGGCGAGGATTGTCAGGGAAGTCCTGCGGCGTATCCGGGAAGGCGTAGGGGAGCGCTTCCCCGTCCTCATCAAAATGAATTCGCAGGATTTCATAGAGGGAGGTTTCAGCGTGGAGGAGATGGTGGAGGTTGCGGCCATGCTCCAAAGCGAGGGAATCGATGCGATAGAGTTGAGCGGAGGAGCGCACCATTCCGGAAAATACATGCCCTTGAGAGTAGGCAGTCTTGAGTTGCCTGAAGATGAAGTCTATTACAGGTATGAGGCATCGAGGTACAAAGAAAGGATAAGAGCTCCTCTGATGCTTGTGGGAGGAATTCGCTCATACCAGGTTGCCGAGAAGATCATCAGGGAAGGACTGACGGATTACGTTTCGCTGGCACGTCCTCTCATTCGAGAGCCTGACCTCATCCATCGCTGGAAATCGGGCGATCTTCGGAAGGCGATGTGTAAATCGGACAATCAGTGCCTGATGTCCGCCATGAGGGGAGAAGGATTGACCTGTGCGGCCCGGCGTTCGGAGGGTGCCTGATTGGTTGCGGCAGCGATACCTGCCGATGAAGGATGTTGCCGCTTCCGCAATGAGAAGGCAATCGAGCTTCTTTGTGGAAATTGTTGATGAATTACCGGTTCAAGGGTATTAATAATGTCTCAGTTGTCGTTTTATGGTAATGAATGTGCTTGAACCAACCCAGTCTCGATCTTCAGGCTACGTTGATTCGAGAGCTCGTTTTAGCTGATTGACCAAGGGATAGCGGAGAATCGATTGTGTCGCGAAAAGATGTGAAGAACAGAAGACAGGAGAAGATGCGTCATATCCTCAAGACAGCCACGGAAGTATTTGCTGAAAAGGGATATGCCGGCGCCAGTACAAACGAAATAGCGGATCTGGCAGGCATCAGCAAACGCAGCATGTACTACTATATGGGTGATAAGGATACACTCTATGCTTCCGCCATTAAGGAGATGTTGAACGGAGCATATAGCCTGATCGATGTCAACATCAAAGACAAGCTGACACCCGAAGACAAGCTGCGCCATTTTATCCTCAGCGTCGCCCAGATCGGAAATAATCGAGAGCTCCATTCGATCGTCCTGCGGGAACTGCTCTCCGGGGGTGAGTTCCTGCCGAAAGATGTCGTTGAGGGATTGGACAAGCTGTTTGCCACCTTCAGCAATATTCTGAAAGAAAGCAAAGAAAAGAAGATCCGCCTTGACGACGTCAATCCGATGGTTGCGTGCATGATGCTTTTTGCCTTTTTTGTGCATTGGAACCTTGTCACTCCCTTCATGGCCAAGGCTGACGTGCGGACCGAAGAAATTGCGGCGCTTGGCACCGGTGTCAACGATCAGCTCATCGATGAAGTTCACAAAATTTTTGTCAAGCTGCTCAAACAAGGATGACTCAATTCGCTCGTTCCTGACCTGATCAGAGATTCGGGCGGGTTCCCTCTTCCCTCTGCCAACCCCACCCGCCGCGACTTTATTGCCTGAACGCAACGGGCCTCCATCCAAAGGGGAGCCCGTCTCTCCTTCACCCCAAGAACGCATCCCTACAGGTCATCCTCACAGGTCGATCTCCTTTCCCGTGCGGAACTCCAGGCACAGGAAGAATAGTCTCAATTTATCTCGGCACTCCGCACCAGAAGAGCGGCGGAGCAATCCTCCCTTTACAGACCCGCTGCGTGGTCGGCTTCGCGATGGATAGCGCTGGATCAGAATGCCGCCTCAAGAGAAGCGCGATCCATCAAATCCTTATCATTTTAGTTAGTTGAATCCGTCGCAAAAAAAGCGCTTGACACGCCTGACAAATAGGCTATAGGTAGACACTAATTAGTGTCACCAAACGGTGTACATTTTCGTTATCAAAGAAGAGAGAGGAAAGCCGATATGTGCTTTAGACCGACGACGGCCATCAAGAAGAGGGAAATCGCATGCCCCAAGTGCAACAAGATGAACCCGCTGCCGCTTTCCATTGACTCGAACATGTCCGAGCTCATGGGAAACGAGAGCTCCAAGTCCATTCTCCAAAAGCACTGCCAGGCGATGACCGCTGATCCACGATTCAAAATGGCCATGGGTATGACTCTCAAACAGATCATGCCCATGTCTCAGGGCAAGGTCACCCAGGCGATGATCGAGCTGGTTGCGGCTGAACTGACCCAGATGACCGACACGAAGACATGCGCGTCCTGCGGTGAAACGCTTCCTCTGAGCCAGCAGCGGGCCGCGGGTCCGGCAGGTCCGGCAGGTCCCGCGAAGAAATAGCGGGCCAATGCAAGATTCAGGAGGGCATTCGAATGGAATTGATTTTCCTGGGCACCGGGGCAGGAAATGGGGTACCGGAATTCTATTGCAGCTGCAAGGTATGCAAGGAGGCCATGGAGGATCCTCGATGCAGGCGAGCTCGCTGCGCCATTGCACTCCGCGGAGAGGGAAATCTTCTGTTCGACGCGCCGCCTGAGCTCTCCTCACAATTGATTCGTGAGCAGCTTGGTCGTATCGATTGCTTCTTCCTCACCCACGCTCATCATGATCACTGCGCCGCACTGGGTGATCTCGAGCTCTACGCCCGCTTCCATCGCAAAGACAGGCTGCCGTCGGTGATGAGCCCTGAAACGCTTGAGGAGCTGGAGAGCCGCCATGGCTCGGTGGGGGAATGGATGGACGTCACCCCCCTCCAGCCGGGGGAAACGATCGAGAGGTTCGGGGTTTCCATCACCGCGGTGGAAGCCGCCCATTCGCGGGGTACCCTGGGTTACCTTCTCGGCACCGAGGCGGGGCTCACGGCGTATCTACCGGATACGGGCCCTTTGCCCGGACGCACGCGGGAGCTTCTGAGCGGGATCGAAAACCTCATCCTGGATGCAACATTCTGGAGAGAGAACTGGTATCCGGACGAACATCTCGAGTTTGAACAGACGGTTCAGACTGCAAGGGAGCTCGATGTCGGAGTGCTCTACCTGACACACCTTTCGATGCACTACGGCAAACCCGTAACGAGCAGGGAAATCGAGAGCGCCATCGAGCCTTACGGGGGTACTGTCAGGCTCGCCTATGACGGGATGCGCATTCCGCTAAACTGAGGATGCTCCAAATTGGATGGAACGATCTGAGGACGCACTCCCCGCAACAGCAGACCAAACGGATTTGCGAACACGAAGAGAGCAAGAGGCATGAATCTACAAAGCACTCGCCAAGTCATCAATGAGATTCGGGGAACCAGGGTGGTGCCCGGGGTCTGCATCGTCTGCCCCTGGCATTGCCCGACCGAAGTCTTCGTGCGTGACAACAAGGTGGTCTATGTAAGAGGAAACGAAAACGCCCCCAACCGGACGACCCGGTGCGTCAAGGGGATTTCAAGCATCCACCTCGCCAGGGACCCCGACCGGTTGATCCATCCGATGAAGAAAGCCAAGAACGGCAGCTTCAGGATCATATCCTGGGACGATGCCTTCTCCATCATCGCGGAAAAGCTCCAGGTCATCAAAGAAACATATGGTCCCGAAGCCGTGGCCTACCTGTGGCACCTCGATTCCAACGAGATGTTTTCCCAGCAGCTCTTCACCCAGCTCTACGGGACTCCCAACTGGTCCGGTCATGGCGCCGCCTGTGACCAGAGCCGCCGGCTGGCCGGACTGGCAACCTATGGGCACCCTCTTCCCACCAAGGACTACGAGAACAGCCGGTTCATCATGTTATGGGGTGAGGATCCCCTGGGCCCCAACCAAAGCCTGCACGAAAACCGCGAGCTCGTGGAGGTCGTCAAGCGAGGCGCGAAGCTTGTGGTGGTCGATCCCTATCGCACCCGAACGGCGGAAAAGGCCCACGTCTGGCTTCCCATCAATCCGGGGACCGATGGGGCCCTGGCGCTCGCCATGGCTCACCGCATCATCGAAGCGGGCGCCCACGATGCGGAGTTCTGCGCCGAATACGTGTATGGTTTCGATGCTTTCGCCGAGCACGTCAGGGAGAACGGGTACACGCCCCATTGGGCCGAGAGAATCACCGGCATTCCTGCGGAGACGATCATCGAGCTTGCCGACGAATTTGCCAGGACCAAGCCGGCCGTCATGGACGGACTCAAGGGCATCGTCAATTATTCCAATGGATTCCAGGCGCTGAGAGCCATATTCAGTCTCAACGCCATTACGGGCAATGTCGACGGCCCGGGCTGCCTGATTTTGAAGGAAGCCGGACCGCTTCTGCCGCCCCTCGATATTCCCGAGGAAGAGGTCGCCGTCCCGCAGCAGCCCAATCTCAGTGCCGCCATGGGATATCCCCTCGCCCCGGACATTCCCAGCCAGCTGCTGCCCAAGGCGGTCCTGGAGGGAGACCCCTACCCGGTGCGAGCCCTCTTCTTCCACATCGTCAACCCGGCCATGAGCGATCCGAACACCGGGCTCTTTCGAAAAATGATGGCGGGGCTGGATCTCTCGGTCACGATCGATCTCTACATGAGTGAAACCGCCCAGCTATCCGACATTGTCCTGCCCGAAGCCTCCATGTTCGAGCGGGCCGAAGTCAGGGAAAGCCTCTGGTCCGGGCCGCAGGTGATTCTCTCACAGCCCGCCATCCCCTGCATGGGAAGCTCGAAGCCCCATTACGAGATCATGAAGGGGCTGGCCCGGAAAATGGGATACGGCCGTTACTTCCAGTGGGAAACCTGGGAGGACTGGGCAAGGACCGTCACTTCCTTTCTTCCGGTTTCCTTCGAGGAGCTCAAGGAAAAAGGAGTCTGGCACGGAGAGATGCGCTACCGCAAATACATGGAAGAAGGCTTCATGACCTCCACGGGGAGGGTTGAAGTCTATTCCGAGCTCCTGGCTGAAAACGGCTACGACCCCATGCCCGTCTACGAGGAAGATCAGCGCGTGAAGCCGGACGCGGAGTACCCTTTTCAGCTCATCAACGCCAAGATGCAAAACCACTGCGGAACCCACACGCAAAACAATCCCTACCTGATGGACATCGAAGGTGAAAACTGGGCGGAGCTCAGCGCCCGGGACGCCGGGGAACTGGGCATCTCCGACGGAGACCGCATCGAGCTCGCCTCGCCCCTGGGCAGGGTGACCATCGCCGCACGAGTCAAGGAAGGCCTCAAGCCCGGCATTGTGCGCGTTTTGCACGGCCACGGGTTCGGCCGCACCATGGGATCCGTTGCCAGGGGCAAAGGGTCTCATGTGAACCCGATCTTCGATTCCATGGTCAATTCCGTGTCCGGGGGGATCGGATACAACGAATGCAAGGTGAGCGTACGGAAGGTTTAGGTGATCCCATGAGCCAGTACGGATTTTACTTCGACAAGGAAAAATGTGTCGGCTGCCGCGCCTGTGAGGTTGCGTGCCAGGTGTGGAACGGATCGAACCAGACGGTGAAATGGAGAAATGTCGCGTGCCTGACGCGGGGGCAGTTTCCGGAAGTCACCGGTGTGAATGTCTCCCTGGCCTGTATGCACTGCGGAGACGCGCCATGCAGGAAGGCCTGTCCCCGGCAGGCCATCAGCAAGAGCGAAGAAACCGGCGCCGTGACCGTCGACCAGTCCAGGTGCGTGGGGTGCATGCTCTGCCTGTGGGCCTGCCCCTTCGGGGCCCCCAAGATGAGCGTGAAAGGCCGGATGGAGAAGTGCAACTTCTGCGAGGAGCGTCCCATGGGAATAAAGCGGGCCTGTGAGGAAATCTGCCCGACGCAGGCCATTGTTTCAGGACTCATCGACGAGCTCGCCAAGTTCTCCAAGAAGAACACCGCCGACCGCCTTTCCTTTGAAGAGTCCGGCGGGGTCCTTCTGGGCCATGAGGGGACGTAGCCATGCTCAAGTACACATTCATCTGGATGGTGGTCCTGACGTCCATGGCCTTCTTTCTGGTCGGTGTCTACAGGAACATCGTATCCAAAATCGCTCACATTCTATGGGTGAACGACCCCGGCGCAACGGGAGCGGGTGCACGCGACCCCCGTGTTCGTTTGCCGTTTCCCCGCATGGAGACCATTGTTCGTGAAGCCGTCATCCAGAAGAGGATCGAGAATCGATCCGCATTCCTCTGGCTCCGGCATTTGCTCATCGTCTTCGGATTCGTCTCCCTCTTTGTCGTGGCCCAGCTCTATGCGCTGCTCATCAATGTCTACCCCATCGAGTACTTCGTCAGCGGGACAGGAAGGGGCTATCTCAAATTAAGCCTCGAGTTGACCGGACTGGTTCTCCTGGTGGGGCTCACCCTGGGGTTGATGCATCGAATCGTGTATGCCGGGCAGGAAAAGGTATTTGTGGATCTGCGGCTCCTGCTGCTCCTCTGGTCCGTTGTAGCCACCGGGTTCATGACGGAAGCGTTTCGATTCATCATCGAGCCCCATGCCCCATTCATACAATACTCCTTCATGACATTTCCCCTGGCACGATGGATGGGAGAGCTCCCCTGGCGATGGGATATTCTGTACACATCCATGTGGGCCATCCATGTGGTTCTGGTAGCTTTCTTTTTTGCCGTCATCCCTTTCACCAAATTTGTACACATGTTTGTTGCTCCCATCGGACGAAGCATCACCATGGGTCAGGATACATCCATGTTGAAAAGAGAACAAATAGCTGAAGGATTATTGTAGCTTATGATATCTCAAAAGAAGGTCCGAACGATATATTTATTTATCGCAGCGATGATAATTTTAATGATCGCTTTGCCATCTACAGTCTATTTGAAGATGCAGTCCATCTCATTTCTTGTGGTAATGCTCACAGCACTGATAGCAATCGGTGTGATTGTATATTTCGTTTTTCAACATGACGCGGATGCGATGAAGTAAGAAGGGTCGTCCAGGATGGATCTCCTCCGTGAAACCATAGAGCGGTGCGTCAATTGCGATCAGTGCAAGACCGCCTGCCGGCGCCTGCGGGCTTTCGAGAAGCGCTCGCCCGGTGACGTCGCCCGGGCGGTCCTGAGCGGGCAGGCCGACGAGAAGGTTCTGGATTTCATCATGAAATGCTCGCTCTGCAGCCTGTGCAACGAGCTCTGCCCTTATGGAGTCGATATCCGCGGCATGGTGACCGACGCCAGGAATTCCCTTGCCCATGAGGGGATCATCGACCAGGAGCACTATCGCCATCTGTGGGTCGATCACGACTGGCACCTGTTCACTCTCTTCAGGGCCAACTACTGGCTCGATATAACCTACCAGGATTTGGTCAAGAACGAGTGCGAAGTCCTCTTCTTTCCCGGCTGCCTGCTCACGCTCGAAGGTCCCGACCTGGTCCGGCTCGCGCTGGTTTGGCTGGGGAGCCGGACCGGACAGGGGGATGGGGTCGGAATATCGCTCCAGTGCTGCGGCGAGCCCCTGGACCAGATGGGTCAAAAGGAGAGGGCCAAAGCCTATTCGGCAGGTCTTTGGGAGCATATCGTGCGGGCCGGCACGCACACCCTCGTCACCTCATGCCCCACCTGCCATGCCAGGATGACGGCAACCCGGCCGGATTGCGATGTTCAGATCCATTCCCTCTACGAGCTCATGGTCGAGTCGGGCCTTCAGGCTCCGGCGCCGGGTTTGGGGAAGGTCACGGTTCACGACTCGTGCAGCGACCGGGAAGGCCTGATTGGAAACGCTGTCAGGGGACTGCTCCGGGGCAGCAACCTGGTCGAAATGGAGCACCATGGGAAAGAAACCATCTGCTGCGGATCGGGAGGCCTGGTTTCGGCCGTCGATCCGGATCTTTGTGCGGAACGGGCCTTGCGGCGCCTGAAAGAAGCCGAGGAGGTCGAAGCCGAGACGTGCGTGACATATTGCATGAGCTGCAGCCACCGGCTGGCGGCCCGGGGCGGCCGAAGCTCCGTTCGCCATATCCTGGAGCTTGTTTTTGGCAAGACGGTCGAGCACGAGGAATTCGACGAGTTGGTCCACGGCCTGTTCCAGGGGGAGCGCGGCGAAGAGAACTTCCTTCGCCTTCAAAACTCCAGCCTCTCCTCTTTCAGGCCTCATGCATAGGAAAGCTGCCGGGGTATGAAGACGATCCGAACGACCGAAAGCGTTTGCCCCCACTGCCTCATCTCGCTGCCGGCCACGGTGTACGAGAAAGACGCAGAAGTCTGGATGGCAAAGTCCTGCCCCGAGCACGGTCGCTTCGACGTCTACCTGTGGCCCGATGTCGAGCATTATGAATGGTTTTGCGGGGTCGCCTTTCCGGGTCTCCCGCGACTACCACAGACGGAAGCGGTTCAAGGCTGCCCGCACGATTGCGGCCTGTGCCCGGGCCATTCCAGAGGCATAACGCTCCCCGAAATCGAGGTCACCTGGCGATGCAATCTCGCCTGCCCGGTTTGCTTTGCGTCCGACCGCCATGTGCCGCCGGACCCTTCGCTCGACGAAATCCACCGGATGGTGGAGACGATCCGAAGCTTCGACGGGCCTGGCTTCCCCTTGCAGATCACGGGCGGTGAGCCGACGATTCGCGCGGACCTGCCCGAGATTGTCGAAATGGCCGGAAGGCAGGGCGCCAGCGCGGTTGAGCTGAATACCAACGGACTGGTTATAGGTCGCGATATCGAATACCTCCGCGCGCTCAAGAAGGCTGGACTGACGAATGTTTATCTCCAGTTTGACGGCCTGGATCCTTCGACAACCCGGGTGCTGCGCGGGCGTGATGTACTTCCCGCAAAGCTCCAGGCCATCGAGAATTGCCGCATCGAAAAGATCCCCGTCATCCTGTCCGTGACGATCGTGGAAGGCGTCAATGACGGGGAATTGGGTCGCCTCATCCGATTCGCCATGGACCATCTCGATGTCATTGGCGGCCTGGCCCTGCAGCCGGCATTCGTTTCCGGGCGTTTCGAGCTGGGGAAGCACAAGCATCTTTCCGTCGGCGATGTGGCTTGCCTCATATCCGAACAGACCGGGGGCGCGATCGAGGCCAGGGACTTCTGGCCCGTCGGCAGCAGTCATCCGCTCTGCTACGGCTCCACCTATCTTCTTCAGGAGCACGGCGGATTCGTACCCTTCACGAGGCATCTCAAAGAGGAAGACTATCGGCGACAGCTCAACAGCACAAGCCCTCAAGGGGCCGTCTTCATGGATATCGCCGCCGGCGGCTCTGCTTCGAAGACACCGCCACCCGGGCTTCCCATCCTCATCATGGAGTACATGGACGCCTGGACCATGGACCTGGCAAGAACCCGCGAATGCAATCTGGCCGTTGCCCTGTCCGATGGATCGTCGATTCCGTTTTGCGTCTACCATCTGACCGACAGCCGGGGCGAGAGGCTCTATCCGCATGGGGGAAGGAGACGACATGCCGCTTGTACGTGAGTCGAACTGCCAGCTGTGCGGTTACTTTTGCGGCCTCAGGGTTTCGGTCGACGACGACGAAAAGGTCACCAGGGTAAGGCCCGATCCCGCCCGATATCCTTATGACCCGTCCGTGCTCGCCCAATGCCGCCGCTTTACGGCGAACAAGGAAATCCTCGACCACCCCGAGCGCTTGAACCACCCGCTCAAACGCATCGGAGAGCGCGGATCGGGACAGTGGCGGCGCGTCACCTGGGAAGAAGCCATGGCCGACATCGCTTCGCGCCTGGAGGAGCTCAAGCTTCGATACGGTGCCGAGACGCTTGCTTCCTGCATCAGCGCTCCCCACACCATCTACTGGCCTCTGCACCGGTTCTTGAACCTCTGGGGAACGCCCAACAACTTGGGCATCGGCATTGTGTGCTGGAACCCGAGGATTTGGGTCAACAGCCTGACCTACGGCTGGCCCGTGGAAGACGAGCTGGACCCCGCCTCAACACGGTGCGTCGTCTTGTGGGGCATCAATCCGGCGGAATCGGACCGGTCCCTCTTCTGGAGGACGCTGCAAAATTATGCCGCATCCGGTGGCCAGCTCATCGTGATCGACCCGCGCCGGACCCGGACGGCTCGCCTGACCGACCGGTGGCTGGCTGTCCGGCCGGGCACCGACGGCGCACTGGCGCTGTCCATGCTGAACGTCGTGATCCAGGAAGGGCTCTGGGACCATGAATTTGTCGAGCGCTGGTGCTCCGGTTTTGCCGAACTGGCTCAAAGGGTCGCAGAGTACACGCCACAGAAGGCAGCCGGCATCACGGGAATTCCCGCTTCCCATATCATCGGATCGGCCGTTCTCTACGCCACGAGCAAGCCGGCGGCCGTTTTCACCGGGCTCGGCATCGACATGAGCGGGATTCACTGCACGCAGACGCTGCGCGCCGTTGCAACGCTTCGGGCCATTACCGGAAATGTCGATGTGCCGGGAGCTTCCTTCATCAACGACAGGCCGGATTTTGTGCCCGAGATCGATTTGGAGCTGAGCGACCGGCTTTCGGACACCCAGAAAGCGAAAAAGCTCGGAGCGGGGCTCTTCAGCCTCCAGCGATACGAGGGCTATGAAAGGCTGACCCACTTCACCCGGCGCCACGGCAAGCAACTGCCGGCTCGATACCTGACGTCCGCCCATCCCCACCTGGTCTGGCAGGCCATGATCACCGGCGAGCCTTATCCGATTCGGGCGCTGATCTGCATGGCCAGCAACCCGTTATTGTGCCAGGCCGATACGAAACGGGTCCACCGGGCGCTGAAGTCTTTGGACCTCCTGGTCGTTCTCGAACATTTCCTGACGCCCACGGCCATGCTCGCGGACTACGTCCTGCCGGTTGCGGGCAGCTTCGAGCAGCCCCTCATGCAGACCAACGGGGGCGTCGCCAATATTGCTTACGGCGGTCCGGCGGCCATTTCGCCCCGTCATGAGCGCCGGACGGATTTCGACTTCTGGAGCGGGCTCGGCAAACGATGCGGCCAGGAGGAGTATTGGCCGTGGAGCACACTGGAAGAAGCACTCTCCGATGTCCTGGCTCCAGCCGGCCTGTCCTGGAGCGATTTCTGCCGTACAGGATTCTATGCTCCCGAGAAAGAATACCGGAAATGGGAAAGGGACGGGTTTGCGACTCCCAGCGGAAAGGTGGAGCTCAGATCCACCCTCCTTGAAGAGTTCGGCCATGACCCTCTGCCCGGCTATGTCGAAGAAAACGGGGCCGGCGGCGAGTTTCCCCTGACGTTGATGACCGGAGCCAGGAAGCATCCTTACTACGCTTCGGAGTTCAGACAAATCAAGCGGTTTCGAAAGCGGCACCCCCAGCCACTGGCGGAGATCTCCCGGGCCACGGCCGACCGATTCGCGATCCGGCCGGGTGACAGGGTCTGGATCGAGACCCGGCAGGGACGTATCCGACAGGAAGCGGCCGTCGCCGAAATGCGCGACGGAGTGGTCAGCATCGAGTACGGCTGGTGGTACCCGGAGCAGGAAGCCATGGAGCCGGGCCTTGGTGGGCTTTGGGAGTCCAACGCCAACGTGCTGACGACGGCCGACACGGCCTTCTGCGATCCGATCCTGGGCCAGTGGGATTTCCGCTCCATACCCTGCAGAATCTACAAGGCCGAAGGAGCTTCCGATGCTTCGATTGGATAGGGCAAGGCCCGAAGACCGGGAAAAGCTGGAAGCCCTTCTGTGGGAGAACGGGATGGAAGTTGCCGACCCCGTAGAGGATTTCATGCTGGCGAGGGAGGGCAATGAGATCGCCGGGTGCGGACGGATCGAAGACTACGCCGACGTGGTGATGGTTCGACCCCTGGTGGTTGCGGCGAGCTTTCGCCGCAGGGGAATCGGACGGCTTCTTCTACGGCGAATACTCCCGGCCGGAAAGCCCGCCGTCATCGTGGCGCGGGGCGAATCGGTACAATTTTACAGCGCTTTTGGCTTCGAGCTCTCGAACTGGGAGACCATTCCTGCCCATCAAGCCCATGAATGCTCGTCTTGTCCCGATCTGACCGAATGTCGTCCTCAACCCATGCTCTACAGTTTCAAATGAATCAGGAGGAGGACAGCCATGAAAGAGATCAGATCAGTAATTCAGCACAAGGCGAATGCCCTGCACATCTTCTGTCGCCTGCGCCCGCTCTTGGGGAGGCGAGCGGCGAAAGCCGTTTCGACAGCATGGGAGCGCTGCGTTCTCTACCGCGTCATCTATTCCTGAAACGGTGGCTGCCGGAATCGTCGGAAGAGATGACAATCCTTGAACCATTGATGTCGCAATGGATGGCTTTACGATGAAAGCAAAAAAACACGCACTGGTCCTTTTCACGAAGTATCCCGAACCGGGCCTCACCAAGACACGGCTGATGGAAGAAAACGGGGGAAGCCTCACCGCCGAGGAGGCTGCTGCGCTCTACAAAGCCATGGTCCTCGATACGGCCTCCGTGGCTCTCCACGCCTTGAACAACGGCCTGCATGACGACCGTCCGGGGGATGACTTCAGGTTTTGTATCTCCTCTCCCGCCGACCATATGCCCCGGGTTCAGAAAATGTTCAATGCCGAGCTCCCTCTCGACGCGATCGAGTATGTCGAGGATAAGGGAAAGAGCTTCGATGAGCATTTCGACAGCTGCTATCGCCAGCTCTTCGACAGGGGCTACCATGCGGTCGTGTGCATCGGGGGAGACCTGCCGGGAATCACGCCGAGCCTGGTCTCCCGCGCTTTCCGGTCACTCTTCCGCCTCGGAGACTCATCGGGCCGAGGGGCCATGGCCCTCGCGCCCTGCCAGGCCGGCGGCGTCTCCCTGGTTGGAATCACGCGGGAAACCCCCGTCAGCTTCGAAGGGGTCTTCTATAACAGTCAGGGCGTCACCGCACTCGACGCCCTCATCGACCTTGCCGCTCGAAGCGGCATACCCGTCGCTCTTTTCGAAGCGCTTTTCGATGTAGACTACGGCGAAGACCTCGGCCACATGATTTCGGTCATCAACGCGATGGCCTATGCCTCCCGATTCGACGAAGGAGTCGTTGTTCCTCAAAGAACGTTGGAGCTTGTTTCCAGGATCGGCCTGGCAGCCGTTTCCCAGCCCAATGAATCCAGGGACCCTCGGGAGCTCATCGATGGTTAGCGTCGAAATAGATCCGAAGAGCTGCACGGGGTGCGGGCTTTGCGTGGAGCTGTGCCCCCTGTCAGTCTTTGACCCTTCCGCCCCTGGAGGGAATTCCGTGCCGGAAGTCAAACGACCCGGCGACTGCTGCGCCTGCATGACCTGCTCGGGCAAATGTCCCCAATCGGCGATACGGGTCGCTCAGAGCGATCCGCCCAAACGCTGGCTGGACGACGAGAACGAAAGTCCCGCCATCCTTCTCAGCCGGGAGGAAGAGAACCGGTACAAGGAGTACGCCTCGGTCCTGGATGGAATCTTGAAGCTGAGATGGAAGCCCGTCGCCGTTACGCTCATCCAAAAGGGCGAGCCGTTCCCGCATGTCCCGGTCCCCCGTGTGAGGCTTCGCTATTGCCAGTCCCTGATCATGGCCCGGCGGGGCAAGCAGATCCTGATGCCCCCTTCCTCCCATGCATGCCCGGATGGAACGTCCATCCTGGGTTTGACGAAGATCCCTCCGAAACTGGCCTCGGGAGACATCTACACCAGGCTCGGAAAGCTGGCCAGCAAGGAAGCGGCTCAATCACTGGTGAACGGCCGGTCGACCCTGCCCGAGGAATCCATCCGGGCCACCCTCGTCACGCCGCTGGATGATCCCGTCATGAGAGCGGACCTCGTCGTGATCATGGCGCCCCCCGAAACCATGATGTGGCTCAGTATGGCTTCAACGTACTTTACCGGCAAAAGGATGAATTTCCAGATGGGCTCCTACAACGCCCAGTGTCTGGAGACGACGGTCATTCCCCATACGACCCGTGAAATCAACCTGTCGCTCGGATGCTACGGATGCCGGGCCATCTCAGATCTCAGCGACGACCTCATGTTCATGGGGATTCCGCTCTCAAAGATGGAGCAGCTCATAGCAGGACTCACCCACTTGGGTCGAAAAGCCATACCGGATGCCCGATCCAGAGCGTATTTGCCTCCGCTCGTTTGAGAAAGAGCGAAAGAGCCCTTTGATACATTGATGCAGAGAGAATGAGCCATGAGACCGTTTGAAGATTTGCTGAAGGAATCCGTTGCCAGGCATGGGCATCTCTGTGCCGGGCAGATCATCGGCGTCAGGATGTCCATGCTGGGATGCAGGCTCATTGGCATTGAAGACCCCGGGACCGGCATCTGGCGAAAGAAGCTCATGGTTTTCGTCGAAATCGACCGGTGCGCCACCGACGCGATCCAGAGCGTCACAGGCTGCAGCATGGGGAAACGAACCCTCAAGTTTCGGGACTTTGGCATCAACGCAGCCACGTTTCTAAACCTCGAAACCCGGGAAGCCTACCGGATCGTTTCGACCGAGGAATCCCGCAAGCTGGCCGATCGGTATGCCCCCGAAGAGCCCGATCCGGCACGGCGCCAGCTCATCGGCTACCAGCAGATGCCGGATCGCGAGCTCTTCCAGGTTCAGGCAGTGAACGTGCTGCTGGAGGACTGGGAAATGCCGGGCCCCCCCCGCAGAAAAACGGCCTGCGGAAGGTGCGGCCAGGTCGTTCGGGATGGAAGGGAAGTCCTGCAGGGTGGCATCCCGCTATGCCGCCCCTGCAGCGGCATGGGGTATTTTGAAGCCAGTGTCCCGGATGGCGGATGTCATTCAGCAGCGCGGCTTCATTAGATCGCAGGACCGCCGTATGCAAGGCAGTAAAAAGGAGATCCAAAATGGTTCAAATGGTGAGAGTGGAAGAAGCGATCGGGCAGCCCCTGGCACATGATATCACCGAGATTCGTCCGGGAGAATTCAAAGGGCCTGCGTTCAAGCGGGGGCATATTGTTGAAAACCGCGATGTGAGTCATCTGCTGCGGCTGGGCAAGGATCACCTGTTTATCTTGAAGCTCAAACCGGATCAGATGCACGAAGATGATGCAGCCGTGGCCATCGCCAATGCGCTTTGCGGAGAAGGCGTCGGCTGGTCGGGCCAGCCGCGTGAGGGAAAGATCTCCCTGAAGGCGACGAGAGACGGATTGCTCAAGGTAGATGTCGATGCCTTGACCCGGTTCAATGAGCTCGGGGAAGTCATGTGTGCAACGCGGCACACCAATTCCACCGTGTCGATGGGAGATCAGGTTGCAGCCACACGGGCGATTCCTCTTTTTATCGAAAGTCCCATCGTCGAGGCGGCTATCAGGATAGCCAGCCAGAATCATCGGGTCCTTCGAGTTCTGCCCTTCCGGCAGGCCACGGTGGGGCTGATGATCACCGGCAACGAAGTCTACCACGGACGGATCGAAGACAAGTTCGAGCCGATCATCCGAAGGAAGGTCGAAGCCCACAAAGGAACGGTCCTCGACTCCGTGATCCTGCCCGACGACGATCAAAAAATCGCTGAATCCGCACTCGGACTCATAGCCCGGGGAGCCGACCTGCTCATCACCACCGGCGGCATGTCCGTTGATCCCGACGACCGCACCCGGTTCGGTTTGCTCAAGGCAGGCGCCAAAGACATGATCTACGGTTCCGCCGTGCTCCCGGGGGCCATGTTCATGTCGGCGAGGTTACATGGCGTGCCGGTCCTGGGAATTCCAGCCTGCGGCCTTTTTGCCCCCGTTACCGTTTTCGACCTCGTCTATCCGCGCATCCTGGCCGGAGATGGGATCACTCGAAAAGACATCGCCAGGATCGGGCATGGCGGGCTCTGTTTGAAATGCGGCACCTGCCGCTATCCCAATTGCCCGTTCGGCAAGGCGAACTGAACCGGGATTTCCTCTTACGGCGTGAAAAGAGGCAAGATGCGTCATGACGTCTGATCGCGTTATTCACCTGGGCGATACGACAACGAGAGCGCCCGGACAGCGGAAGCTCGTGGATTCGTTTGGCCGGACGATATCCTACCTGCGCCTTTCCATCACCGATCGGTGCAACCTGCGCTGCCGGTATTGCAGGCCGGAAAGAAGCCCGGCTTCCCTCGCTCATGCGGATATTCTCACCTATGAAGAGCTCCACCGATTGACAAGAATTGCAGTGAATCTCGGGATCAGGAAGGTTCGGGTCACAGGGGGCGAGCCCCTGGTGCGCAGGGGAGTGACGGCATTTCTGTCTGATCTGGCGCAAATACAGGGCCTGGAAGATGTTTCCCTGACGACCAACGGTGTTCTGCTGAAAAAACATCTCGAGCGGATACGTGAGAGCGGTATCCGTAGAATCAACATCAGCCTGGATACTCTCAGGCAAGAGAAGTATCGCCGCATTACGGGAGCAGATGCCTTTCATGACGTCTGGGAAGCGATCGAGCTTGCCAGGATGATGACGTTCCATCCCATTAAGATCAACATGGTCGTCATCAAAGGCTTCAATGATGATGAAGTCGCCGAGATGGCCTTATTGACCATGTCATATCCATATCACGTGAGATTTATCGAATACATGCCGGTGGGTGGCAATCGAGCGAGTGCCGATATCTATACCGTTCCAACATCCACGATACGAAACAGGCTCAACGCAGAGATCGGCAAATTGATGCCAGTTCCAAAAGGTATGTATGATGGCCCGTCAGAGCACTATAGATTTGAGAATGCAGTTGGCGAGATCGGGTTTATCGGCAGTATGAGCAATCACTTCTGCAATTCCTGCAACAGGCTCCGGCTTACAGCCAACGGCTATTTGAGACCTTGTCTGCTCTCCAATACCCAGCAGGACATAAAAGGGCCAATGAGAGACGGTGCTACCGATCCCGAACTGGAAGGAATTTTTTTGAAAGCTGTTCATCAGAAACCATCCAAACACCTTTTGAGCTCGGGGTCAGAGGCTGCCATTTGGGACCGAATGTCAGCGATTGGCGGATAGGCATAAGCTAGATCGATGGAGAAGATCGCGATGAAAATCATGGCCTGCTATGACGGCTCGGACGAATCCATGGAAGGACTGAGGGAAGCAATAAAGCACGCCAAGGCTTTCAATGCTGAAGTCATGCTGGTCACATCGGTTCGGGGTGATGACAAGTCCTGTCCCGACATGATCGAACCTGTTGAGCAGAATCTAAAGGAAGCACAGGCTCTTTTTGACGAAAACAACATAGTCTGCAAGACACAGATATCCTACCGTGGAGGTGATATGAGCGTAGGAGAAGATCTTGTCCTGCTTGCCTCGAGGCAGCAAGTCGATGAAATCATATTTGGCATCAGGACAAGATCAAAAGCCGGCAAATTCCTGCTAGGCTCGGTTGCACAGTGGATAATGCTCAAGGCCCAATGCCCTGTCGTCGGGGTTAAGAAAAAAATGGCACATTAGACTGCGTCCAGGGAATTATTCACGATGCACCAAAGCTCGATAAGTAGAATATTCTTTATTACTACCTTTAGACTCTGTGACAACAATGGATACACGAGTACACAGATTCACAACTTCTTTCGCCGTAATGGCTTCACGATGGTGGAGACTGCGGAAGAAGCCGATTGCATTGTCATCAGCACCTGCGGGTTCGACCAGGAACGTGAAAATGCATCCAGGCATATCATCGACCAATACATAGACCGGTTCTCGAAGCACAAGCTCATCATCGTATGTGGATGTCTGACCAGGATCCATCCGAACCTGTTTGAACACACCGGCATTATCACCATAGGTCCCAAAGAACTTCACAGGTTCAATGATATTTTCCAGCCTGAAATACAGATTGAAGACGTTTCAGGAGGAAAGCTGAACGATCGATTCATTGACAGTGGTTATGGGATCCTGGATGCCTATTACCTCCAAATCTGTCAGGGATGTGTAAACAACTGTGCATACTGTGCCATCAAAAAGGCAAAAGGTTATGTGACGAGTAAACCGCTGAACAAAGTCTTTCATGAACTGGAGCAGGCTATAAAGGATGGATTCAACCACATCATGCTGATTGGAGATGACTGTGGAAGCTATGGTGTGGATCTGGGTCTCGATTTATCGCATGTTCTAAACGAGCTCGTCCATTTCGATGCAGGGATAAGTATCAACTATGTAGAACCGGGCAGGTTCTTGCACTTATACCCCAAGTTACAGCGAAGCGCGCTCGAACGTATCGAGTTCATCAATATACCGGTTCAGTCCGCATCAAACCGCATTCTCGATCTGATGGGACGTCATTACGAGGTCGATGATGTATTGCGGATTGTGCAGGAGATGAGGCGGAGCTACCCAGGAATATACCTCGAAACTCACATGATCTATGGTTTTCCAACAGAGAGCCAGGAAGAATTCGAAAGTTCTTTTCGTGCAGCCGAATACTTCGATAGCGTCATATACTTCTATTACACAGATCGAAAGGATGTCAGATCTTCTCTTCTCGACGGCAAGATCCCGAGATCAGAAATAGACCTCAGGACTAAAGCGGTCTTAAACCATCCCAGGTTCCGTCTCAACAGCGACAGCGCGACTCCGCCGGTGATCATGCTGGGATATGATCTGCAAGCGCCACATGACATATTCGATTCCATAGAAGGCAGTATGGGGGATGCCTGAGCTCAGGCATCTGGAGAAGAGATTCCAGAAGGAGGCCGCAAGATGCAGACAGACTATACTGAGCTCACACACATCGACCCCGAGGGGCGGCTACGAATGGTCGACGTGAGCGGGAAAGCGATCACGGCGCGGGAAGCAGAGGCCGAGGCTGTGCTCTGCGTTGATCCCCAGACCCTCCGTCGCATCGAGGACCGGGAAATTCCCAAGGGCAACGTGTACGAAGCCGCTCGACTGGCGGGAATCATGGCCGCAAAGAGAACCTGGGAACTGATTCCTCTCTGTCATTCCCTGCAGCTTACAAGCGTCGAGATCGATTTTGCTCCGAATCCGGAAAAGAGTGAAATCAGGATCTCTTCACGAGCTCGAACCCAAGACCGGACCGGTGTGGAAATGGAAGCGCTCTTCGCTGTGACCCATGCAGCGCTGACGGTATACGACATGTGCAAAGCAGTGGATAGGGCAATGGAAATCCGCTCCACGCGGCTGATCTACAAATCAGGTGGCCGCAGCGGAACGTACGTGCGCTGAGGTGGTTCCTCATTCGCGGTTATCCTCCGGCCGGTCTCGGTGGCTACTTTTTGAAAGGAAATAGCAATGCATGGGTTCTATGGCCGTATTCTGTTTGTCGACCTGAGTGGCAAGAGTTTTCGCATTGAACCGGTATCCGACGAAGTCCTCTCCAACCAACTCGGAGGGAAGGGACTGGCGACCAAACTGCTGATGGAGGGAAACCCTCCAGGAGTGGACCCTTTCTCTCCGGGAAATCAGCTGATCTTTGCCACCGGACCCTTCTGCCAGAGCCGAATCTGGGGTGCGAGCCGCTACGGGGTGTTCACGAAATCACCCCTGACGAGGCTCTACCTCGAATCCTATTCCGGAGGCAAGGTGCCTGAAGCCATCGATGCAGCGGGATTCGATGCCGTTGTCTTCACCGGAAGGGCTGCTCGACCGACGGTCGTGTCGATCCATCCGGACGGCGCGGCGTTCTTCGATGCCGACGACCTGTGGGGAGCGGACACTTTTCGGACCGAAGAAGAAGTCAAGGCCCGCTTCGCCGTCGTCAAATGAAGATCGTCAACCAAAACTGACCCCTTTTCTCAGTGAAAACTGACCCCTGGGC
>CAZLCS010000041.1:0-55866 GCA_964557955.1 uncultured Syntrophobacteraceae bacterium | reverse complement strand
CTTTCCGACCATTTCCGACCACCTCCGATTTTCTCAGATTGCCTGCTAAGTTAAAACAAGAAATTCACGCTCGGGGGGGACATCTGAGATCAAGTCCCTTCAGGCTCCCCGCCCGGATCCTCAACATCCGAAGTTCCCAGGAAAAGCCTTTTGAGGATCATGGGGTCTTCGGTGTCGAACAGCCCTTCATTGCCCGGATCCTTCAGGTAGGCCAGAATGACTTCAGGCGGGCTAATAATCTCCACGTTGTGGACGTAAGCTGTCTTTTCCACTGTCCCCTGGAGCTTCCCCATCCGAACGGCGGCTTCGAAGGCGTTGGCATCGGGCAGCCACAAGACGAGATCGCCTTGTGGCGTGAAGTCGTACTGCGCGAAATAGTAGTGATGCTCCCATTCACCGTTCGTCCGCACGCGAACCGAAAGATAATGGTGCTTGAACCCCTGACTGGCAACGATTTCACCTGTCTCGAGCCGAAACCGGTCGTCCTTCCAATCCACGCCGGCAATCTGGCCCAGACCATCGCTGCCGAACCGAACATAGAGGATCTGGTCCTCCGCAATCCATTCACCCTCCAGCCGAGCCCGTTCCTTCGCATCCAACGTCGCAGGCAGGGGCTGCAGCAGAGTCACCGAAGTGCAGCCTGTAAAAGCAGACAGCAGAACAACCCCCAAGAAAAGGGCCGCTGTGCGGCGTCGAGATCCGACCCTCCGGAACAGTTCATCCTCCAGCCGTTGAAATCTCATGAAAGACCTCCGGATCTGCCGGAAAGGACATGTCTCCCTGACAGGTCTCTTTCCGGGCCGGCTGCCGACCGGGACAAAACCTCAAAAATCCACTGATCCTGCGATCCGTTCGGGGCATGGTCAGATCCAGGAGCAGGCAATCGATGTCGTCGGAGAACTGCTCAAACAGCCTCACCGCCTCTTCTCCATCTGAGGCCACGATTCCATTGCAGCCAACATACTGGACGGAAGCGAAGGCGAGACGACTCAATTCTCGCGTTCTTTCCCGGAAGATCGCCCGGTTCACACCCGAGCATTTCGAACAGCCGCTCGTTGGCATCCATGATGACTCGATCGACGTCCAACCCGATGCCGACGGGGGCGGCCCGAAAGACGCTCACCAGCCGTGCCTCCCTTTCCAGAAGCTCCTCTTCGGCTCGCTGGCGATCGGCAATCACCCTACGGAGCTCCTGGAAAGCAGCGGCCATGTCCGCAGGAGTCGCCACATCCATGGAGAGAAGATGGTCGATTTCCTGCTCAATCCCCGACGCGGGGATATCGCTCTCGCCTTCCCTGCAAAGGTCCGACTTTTTCATCATCATATCTTCCCTCCACCGTCCAGGATGAGAGGGGCGGGCGAGCACCTGCCAGGCCATGATCTCAAAGTTCCGGCCGTTCCCCCCTGATTGACCGTTCCGTGCACAACTTCTCCAGCTGCTGCTTCAACAGGTCGACAGCCGGAGCCGCCTGACGGAACACCTGTTCCACTTTGCCGAAGTCCAGCATGCGCACGCCGTGGATTTCCGTCTGGAGGTAGAGGTCGGGTTTCTGATGCTTGATCTTCTGGGTCAACGCCGCCTGCTGCATGATGTCGAATGTGCCCAGAACCGACTCCAGGGCACTGGGTATCTCCAGGCTTGACGGGTTGCGCGCTCGACGAACATCGACGGCGATGGTGAAATCCGCGCGACCGAGCACATGGTCGAAAGGCACCTGGTTGGTGATGCCTCCGTCGATCAAAACGCGGCCCGAGATCACCACCGGGGCAAAAATCCCGGGCACGGCCATGGAAGCCTGCAGAGCGGGCATCAGATCCCCTTCTGTGAGTATGACTTCCCGGGCGGACCAATAGTCGGTGGCAGTGACGATGAGCGGAATGTCGAGTTCTTCAAAGGTCGTTTTGGTAATTCCCGCGAAAAGGTGCTTCAGGAATCTCTCGGCTCGCATGAGTCCACCGCGGGAAAAACCCGGTGAAAAAGCCGTGAGCCATTTGAGCAGGTCCGCCCTTTTTCCAAGAACATCGCTCCAGGAGTCCTCCTTCAGGATGAGGTTTCTGCGAATTCCTTCCTTGATCTCCCTGCCGGAGGCCCCGGACGCGTAGATGGCGCCAACGACGGCTCCCATACTGGTTCCGGCAATGGTGCTCGGCTTGAGCCCCAGTTCGTCCAGGGCTTCCAGCACAGAGGCATGGGCCAGCCCTCGAACACCACCGCCGCCTAGAGCCAAACCTATTCGCATTTTACTCGTTCCTCGCCGCCGGATCCCTGCAGCTGAACGGACCGATGGAAACCGATGACTCCAGGGTCCCGCCACCTGAATCCTTCACGGAACCGCCAACGTTCGGCTGTTGCCGGTTTGAGGGCCAAACCGGCATGGATCGATCCCGCAAGTTAGACTGGTGAGACAACTTTATACGATTCATTGTAGACTTGGCGAAAAAATGTTCGCCTCCCGCGGATATCGAACCTCAAATGGCCCTGGATCAAGCGAGCCACTGTTACTTTTTGGATGCATTCGCTATGATGATTGTGATCCGGCCTTTCGTTTGCGGATCGAAGAACTCCGTATCCTGAGCCCTTGAGAATGTGACAACCCCATGAACACGTCCACCACCACTCACGCCATCCAGAAGCATCTCCTGCGCTGGTTTCAGAAAAATCAACGGGATCTCCCGTGGAGACGAGGATACAACCCCTATCCCGTGTGGATCTCGGAAGTCATGCTTCAGCAGACCCAGGTCAAGACGGTTCTCCCTTTCTACGAGCGATGGATGTCCCGGTTTCCCGACATCCGGTCCGTCGCCGAAGCCCCGGAAGATACCGTTCTGAAACACTGGGAGGGGCTCGGTTACTACTGCAGAGCCCGCAATATTCAGCGGACTGCCCGGATCCTCATCCGTGAATACCACGGAGAGGTTCCGACAAGCTACAAGGCATTGCGCGATCTCCCCGGCATCGGCCCCTACACGGCGGCAGCGATCCTCAGTCTGGCCTTCAATCAGGACTACCCAGTGGTGGACGGCAATGTGAAACGGGTCTTCGCAAGGCTCTTCGACATCCGATCTGCCTTGCGCGAACGCCGTAGCCTGAGATTCATCGAGGAAACCGCTCGTGCCATCCTGCCCAAAGGAAACGCCAGAAACTTCAACCAGGCCATCATGGAGCTCGGAGCCGTGGTCTGCACCCCCCGCAACCCGCTTTGTCCCGCGTGCCCCATCGGCAAAGAGTGTCGGAGCCGGATTCTGGGAGTCGCGGCCCAACGACCCGTTCCATCACCCCCCAAGTCCTCAACCTCCCTTCAGGTCGCCGTCGGGCTCCTGATATCCAATGAAAAGATCTTCATTCAGAAACGGCCGCCCGGCGGTCTCATGCCGGGGCTTTGGGAATTCCCGGGAGGCAAGGTGAGAGCGGGCGAAACGCCGGAAGACGCGCTCGTACGGGAGTTCCTCGAAGAGCTGGAGGTTCGGGTCGGAGACCTCAGGAAGATCAGCGTGATCCGTCACAACTATACATCTTTTCGCGTAGACCTGCATGCCTACACCTGTCGGCTGGCGGGCCGCGGACAACGGCCGGTCCTTAGAACCGCCACAGCGGGAAGGTGGGTCACACGGGACGAGATCAACCGCTTTCCATTCCCCGCAGCCAATCAGAAGCTGATTCGGATGCTTCAGGAACATGGGCATGCACTTGGAATGGGTGCGAAGGACCCCTCCTCGTCCGGTTGACTCACTCCCTCAATCGTCGGATCCTCACCCGGCGGCATTGGGACGCTCGCCAGTGTGAAGCTGCGGAGACTTCATTCGTTGGAACCGCTTGTATCCAGAGCTCGGGCATATTAGACTGCAGGGCAACATTCCGCGCCTATCCGGCTGCCGTCTTCGGCGGATCGATGAGAGATGTGATATCTCATGGCATATCGCCTGCAAAGTGAAGGCGCCCATGAAACCCGTGATCGGTTCTGCTGATGGCATGAGATCCCGCCAACCTTGAGGAGATGTGTTGATGATTCAGTCAAGAGAGGTTCTCTTTTTTCTGTGTGCGCTGACCCTGGCCTTGTCAGGATGCGCCACATCGCCCCGGACGCACATCATACCTCCCGAATGGGCCGTTCGGAGCTATCTCATGGACCAGATCATCGATACCAGGACCGGCGCAGTGATTCCTTTTGAGACACTCGTCAATGAGCTTGCTCGATCACAGGTGGTTTACGTGGGGGAAACCCATACCAGTATCGAAGACCACCGCATCCAGATGAAGATCGCTGAGGCGCTCCATCTCGTTCATCCGCACTTGATGCTTGCCATGGAAATGTTCCCCAGAGAATCCCAGTCGGTTCTCGACCAGTTCAGCAAGGGGCTGCTGACCGAAGAGGAATTCATCAAGGAGGTGAAATGGCAGAAGGTCTGGGGATATGCTTTTCCGCTTTACAAACCCATCCTCAGCTGGGCAGCTGAGAAAAGAATACCCATCATAGGTCTCAACGCATCTCAGGATGTGGTGAAAGACATTTCGCGGGGTGGCCTTGGTATGCTGTCACCGGAAGCACGAGCACGAGTGGCACAGGACTTCGACCTTGGCGATATGGATCACCGTCGATACGTGGAACGGCAGTACGAAAATCATGTAAAGGGCGGGATTCAGGATGTGGGAACGTTCTACGAAGCTCAACTGGCCTGGGAAGAGACGATGGCCGAGACACTGGCCGGGGTCCTGGCCCAGCCGGGCAAGGATGTGCGAATGATGGTCCTCGCAGGACGGGGCCACGTCAATTACCGTTTCGGGATCCCCCAACGAGCGGCCCGACGTGTTCCCCACTCCTATAGAATTGTCCTTCCCATGCCCATCGACTCTCCCGAATCGCTCGCCAATCCCAAAATCGCCGACTATGTCTGGGTCACCCGTGCACCCGAGCAGCCCAGGCGGGGACGTCTGGGTGTCATGGTGCGCGCCCTGGGAAATGGGAAAGGCCTGGAGGTCCTGGCTGTGGCACCGGAGAGCCCTGCGGAGCAGGGAGGTATCCAGGTGGGCGATGCGATCGTGATCGTTAACGGCGTGGAAATCATGAGCATTGAAGACCTGCATGAGATCATTGCAGAGAAAAGAAGGCTTCACGAAATCGTTGTGCGCCGAGGCCGGCAGCACATCAAAATCCAGGTGACCATTCCCCCGGATCGAAATTGAACGCTTCTCTTGCTCTCAAATGTCAAGGATGACCATCGCTTCCCAACCGCGAAGGGTCTGCTCGACGCAGAAGCGGTGCAAAGTGACGGCTTTGACGTCCACGATGAGGTCATGTCTGGCGGGATCGATCCTGTCGCCGGAAGCATCGGCGCTGAGGCTGATGCAATCGTCCCGGACCCCGATTTCCACACTTTGCACTCGCAGCAGCAGTTGGTCGGCATCCTTGAAGAAGATGATCTCCTGGAGCAGCTCAAACAGCAACATGTCCATCGCTTCGGCCTCGAGATCCATGTGACGCTGCTCGCGATTTTCGATGCTCTCGAGCCTCTCCACCATCACATTGAGCACGGCATCCGAAGCGGCGATAAAGAGCTCCTCTGCTGTTGCCCCCCAGGCTCTGAATGCTACATCGGCCGTGGCGATGTCATCCAGGTACTCAAAGGGCATGGGACACCTCGCAGCTTCGCAGCTGCCTCAGGATGGGGTCCCGGTCCCGGTCCAACTCCCGACCGATGAAGACCAGCTGAGTCTTTTCGGCTGGAAACAACTCGAAGTCCGCGCGGCCCACCACATAATTGAAGAGGAAACTACCCGTCTCAAAACGAATGAAACCCTTGGCTCGGAAAACCGATGCCGGGAGGGAAGGGAGCATCTGCCGAAACATCCATTCGTCCAGGGGCACTTCGGTGACGTAGCCGAACGACTGAAAGGACGGCTCCCCCCTGCAGCTTGGAACCGTATCATGCCTTTCCATGTCCAGACCAAAGAGAAGATCCAGATCGATGTCACACCCGACGGTCTTGAAGAAGACGGCAGTATTGTTCCAGCGGCGGACTTGTTTCTCCACTTCACGCACCTCCTGAGTGGTCACCAGGTCAATCTTGTTGACGAGAACAATGTCCGCTGACTGGAGCTGCGTACGCGCCGCATAACCCACATAAGGATGCCTCGAGCTCAAGTACGCATCCACGACGCATATCACGCTGTCCAGTCGTACCTCCGGCAGCGTATCCTCCACCTGGAAAACCAGGGCATCCGTTTCTGCAACGCCTGTTGCCTCCACAAGAATCAGCTCGGGGTGGATCCTTTCGACGATCTCGCGCACGGCCGCTCCAAATTCATCCGTGAGTGAGCAGCAGACGCATCCGCCCGAGATTTCCACGATTCGGACATTGCGGCCTTCAATGACCCGACTGTCGATCGTCATCTCGCCGAACTCGTTCATGAGAACGGCGAATCGCCTTCGCGCCTCGCCGAGAATCCTCCTCAGCAGGGTGGTCTTTCCGCTGCCCAATCCTCCAGTGATCAGCATGATGGGCGTTCTCAATTCCATGCCCCCTCCCGAACTTCACTGCGATCTCTGCATGATTAACCAATAATATCAGATAATATCAGAGCGTTGATGATCCATACCCTTGGATGACCCGGCTCAGCCCTTGACATTGCCAATGGGGACAAACCGAGCCACACGCCTGCTGATCCCCGCCTGCTCCGTCGCCGACACGACGTCATCGATCTCCTTGTAGGCAGGACCGGCTTCCTCGGCCAAGCCTGCATAAGATGCGGTGCGCACGTAGATTCCTCTGGCCTCCATGTCCTGTTGAAGCTTCTTACCCTGGAACTGCTTCTTGGCCTGACGACGGCTCATGGTCCTTCCACTCCCGTGGGCCGTGCTGCAAAAGGTCTGGGAGCCACTCTCGACGCCGGCCAGAAGATACGAGCCCGTCTCCATGCTGCCGCCGACAATGACCGGCTGGCCTGTATGGCGATAGATCGCCGGGAGCCCCTCTCTTCCGGGCCCAAAGGCCCGCGTGGCCCCCTTCCGATGCACCAGCAATTCTCGCCAGGCTCCGTCCGTGAAATGCTTTTCGATTTTGGCCGTGTTGTGAGCCACGTCGTAAACCTGATGCAGACCCAGGTCGAGAGGGTCGCGGTGAAAAATTTCCGAGAAAACCTCGCGCACCCGGTGCAGGATGACCTGGCGATTGGCAAAGGACATGTTGACGGCACACTTCATTGCCGCGAAATAATCCCGACCTTCCGGGGAATCAAAGGGTGCACTGGCGAGCTCACGGTCGAGAATCTTGATGCCGTATTTCTTCTCCATGACCTTGAGAAAAAGCTTCAGGTAATCCGTCGCCACCTGGTGCCCAAAGCCGCGGCTTCCACAATGGAACATCACGACCACCTGGTTGGGAAGCGTGATGCCATAGGCTCGGGCAAGTTCGGGATCGAAGATGTTTTCGGGCCTGGCCACCTGGATCTCCAGGTAGTGGTTTCCCGAACCCAGGGTTCCGATCTGTTTGAAGCCTCGATCAACGGCCTTGTCACTGATCTTGTCGGAGTTCGCTCCTTCGATGCAGCCGTACTCCTCCGTCCTCTCCAGGTCCTCTTTCCATCCATAGCCGTTTTCGACGCACCAGCGAGCCCCCAGTTCGACAGCCCGGCGGAACTCGTCTCGGGACATCCTGATGAAACCGCTGCTTCCCACCCCGGCAGGGACCATCTGAAAAAGCCTGTCCACCAGTTCTCGAAGGTGCGGTTTCACTTCTTCCTCGGTCAGGTTCGTCAGCACCAGCCGCATGCCGCAGTTGACGTCGAACCCTATGCCGCCCGGTGAGATCACGCCGGTACGGGTGTCCATGGCCGCCACCCCGCCGATGGGGAAGCCGTACCCCCAGTGACCGTCCGGCATGCAGAAGGAGTACCCGACAATACCGGGCAGGGTAGCAACATTGGTCACCTGTTCAATGACCCCCTCGTCCATATCGCGCAACAACTTCTCCGTTGCGTAAATGCGCGCAGGGACTCGCATGCCGTCCTTGTAGGTGACCGGAATCTCCCAGATGGCATCGGAAATCCGAATGATGCTCTTCACTTGTGCCATGCCGACCTCACCTTCCTGTAGAGCTCAGCTTCTATGCTTTCGACATCGGTGACAGAGCTGCAAAGAGTCGAAAAAAAAGAAAGATTCGCTTGAATTGTCTCCAGGCCCATCGAATCCTAAAATACCGTTCTTCTAAAAAATATACCGATTCAAAAACCAAATGTCTAGACGGGGGGCGTTGAGCAGCTCTCAACTCCACACCTCCTTGTAGAACCATAGGGGCTGGAGCTCTAATGAAGGCCGGCCTTCCTGCTGAACCAGGTGGCGACGAATGTCGAAGCAGAGGTCGCATTTGGAGAGGTAGCGGCCCGTGGGCGTATAGTCGCTCTGCTCCCTGGCCACTCGGAACAATCCGTTGATTCCTTTGGTGTGGAGTGTTGTCAGGAGGGGATACCGCGTGGGGTCGAGCGGTTTTCCGAGGTCCTCCCGCCGGATGGCAAGGCCGCTGCAGAGCCCGGGGATGTAGTTGCCGTAAAGATCCAGGTGGAAGTGGGTCACGTCGTGGAGCTCGGCGCATCCCTTGGCGTTTTTGTTCAGGATCGTCAGAGGGTCATGGGTATCCAGCACCTCCCGGAATGTCGCGAGTGAGCGCCCTCCAAGGTGAATCCAGTAGCGCGAGGGAATTGTCCGCAGGTAGTCCGCGCCGAATCTTTCCGCATATTCCATGAGGCTGTGGGTGGTACGGTCATCAAAAGAGTCGATTTCGCGATAAAAAGCCTTGATCCACGGAAACGCCCCGACACCGGTCTTGAGGCATGCCTGGCTCACCCCCTTCACCTTGTGGAAAGGGATGAATTCGTTGTGGAACGGGCTCATGGAAATGAGGAGGGTGGAGAGGCCTCGAGCCTTCAAATCCTTCAGCAAGGAGCAGGCGGAATCTTGATCCCGGTACCAGGAAGAGTTGGTTTCAACGTATTCCACCTGAACGCCGACCTCATTTGCGATCTCCAGAACCCGCGCCAGTCGCTCCACATGCAGGAACGGCTCCCCGCCCCCCACATGGATGGAACGGCAGCTCAGATCACGGATGGTCTCCAGGTTCGCTCGGATCATGTCCTCATCGATCACGTCGTGAGGCCACCGGGGGCTGCATCCGTAGAGGCAGTGCCGGCATCGCGACGTGCAATGGTAGTTGGTGATGAGTCCGCCTGATTCCAGATGCTGTATGATCATAGTCTCAACGAAACGATGATGACCCCGGGGTCGTCCATGTCGCGCCGGGTGGTGAAGCCCAAAGCTTTGCAGACCTTGAGCATGGGGATGTTTTCGCACAGTACCTGCCCCGAGATCTCCCGGATGCCGCGGCTCCGGGCGTAGTCGATGATGCGCCGCATGAGGAGCTTTCCCAGCCCCTTGCCCGCGGCCTCCTGATGCACCAGGATGGCGTATTCCGCGCGCTCGCTGTCCGGGTCGCAGATGATGCGGACGCTGCCGTAGAGCTTCTGTCCTCCCCCCCCGGAGCTGTTGGTGGATGCGGCCACCAGGGCCATCTCGCGGTCGTAGTCGATCTGGGTGAGCCGGGCAGCCTCGTGGTGCGAGAGCTCCTCGACGGGGTGAAGGAATCGCATGCGCCGGGCTTCGGGGGTGAGGCTCTCGACGATCTCGAGAAACCCCGGCTCGTCTTCGGGCCTGATGGGCCGGATCTGCAGGACCTGGCCGTCGCGCACGGTGACCCAGTCTTCCAGTTCCCTGGGGTACGGGCGGATAGCCAGCCTCTCAGAAGCAGCAACGGCGGATTGGGCCACTCGAATGCGGGCGCCCGCAGCCACTACGCCGGATGCATCCACGAGGAGCGGGTTGATCTCGATCTCGGCGATCTCCGCAATGTCACACACCAGTTGAGAGACTTTGACGAGGGTCAGGGCCACCCCCCTGAGGTCCGCGGAGGCTGCTCCCTTGCCGCCCTTAAGGAGCCTGCAAATGCGCGTCCGGCCCATGACCTCCCTGGCGAGGTGCATGTTGAGGGGGGGGAGGGCCACGGCCCGGTCCTGAATCTCATCGGCATGCCTGCCGCCGTGGCCGAAGCGGATGACCGGTCCGAACTGGGCGTCTTCGACGACGTGGATCATCAGTTCATGCCCGCCCGGCGGGCAGACCGGAGCCATGGAGCTCCCGGGGCCGGGGGAGGATTCTCGAACCGTTGCGCCAAGGGCCTGATTCCAAGTCTCCGGCGCGAGGGGGGAAGGCGCGGCCTGAATTCCATATGCGGTCAGAATGGAGCGGACTTCAGCATCATTGAGCCACTGGCGGCCGCCGCCGAGGGTCTCCTCCACCACTTTCAGAGCCGTCTGCACATCGGGCGCGAAGGATTCCGGAATGCTCGGCGGGGTCTCCATGAGCATTTCCTGGTTCTTCTGGTAGCGCACCATGTGCGTGAAGGCTCGCACGGCATCATAGGGAGTCTTGTAGGTGGGGATGCGATGCTCGAAAAAGATACGGCGGGCCCCCGAAGCGGTCTGCTCACCCAGCCAGCTGGTGAGGAGGACGGGGGCCTTGGGCCTCTTCAGGCGCTTCTGATATGTCCTGGTCACGGCCTCTGCGGCATCGGGGCCCGAGACGACGGCAACGGGACAGCTCAGGACCAGAACGGCGTCCACCTGCCGGTCCTCCAACAGCACCTCGAGTGCCCGGGCGTAGCGGTCCGCCGAGGCGTCGCTCATGATGTCCACGGGGTTTCCCCGTGACCAGGTGGAGGGGAGCACTCCATCCAACCGCAGGACGGTCTCGGGAGACAATTCCGCCATCCGGCCTCCCCTATCCATGAGCGCATCGGTCGCCATGACGCCGACCCCGCCCCCGTTGGTGAGAATGGCCATCCGATCTCCCGTGATCTTGCGCGGCATCATGGCCAGGGTCTCGACGGCATCGAAGAGGGCCTGCATCTCGAGGACGCGCAGCATGCCCGCGCGGCGAAAGGCTGCGTCGTAAACCGCATCGTCCCCCTCAGCGGCGCCGGTGTGGCGCGCCGCCGCCAGGGCCCCCTCCCGGCTGCGGCCGGCTTTGACCACGATGACCGGCTTGACGCGCGCAGCCGCACGGGCGGCGGACATGAACTTGCGGCACTGGGTTACCGTCTCCATGTAAAGGAGGATGGCGCGCGTCCTGAAATCGGTGGCCAGGTAATCCAGCATGTCTCCGAAATCCACGTCGGCCATGTCCCCGAGCGAGATGAAACACGAGAAGCCGATGCCCCGGGAGACGGCCCAGTCCAGGACGGAGGTCTGCACGGCGCCGGATTGAGCCACCAGGGCGATGGACCCTGCCGGGGGACGGACAACGTGCGCCATGCTCGCATTGAGATTGGCGCCGGGTACCATGACGCCCAGGCAATTGGGGCCGACGATCCGCAGCAGGTAGGGCCGGGCGGCGTCGGTCATCCTGGCACAGAGATTCCTCCCCTCTTCATCTCCACCCTCGCCGAAGCCGGCCGTGATCACCACGGCACCCCGGGTCCCCTTGTCACCGAGCTCCGCAATGACGCCTGGAACACTGTCCCGGGGAACGGCGATCACCGCCAGGTCGGGGACTTGCGGAAGGCCGGCCACACCGGGATAGCATTTCACCCCCCCGATGAAGCTGTAGTTGCGATTGACCAGGTACACGGGACCGGTGAAACCTGACTGCAGAAGGTTGCGCGTGATCACCTCGCCTACCGAGCCCGGTTTCTCGCTGGCGCCGATGAGCACGACGCTCGACGGGTGCATCAAGCTGGACAGGTTCCTCACGGACATCTTTTCACCTCCGTACCGGGTGCCCAGGATCTTCAGGTCAGGATCAAGCAGGGAGTCTGTCAGTGTTCTTCGTTCAGCACTGAAGAATGCTCGCATCCAATCGATATGGGAGCATGAGCTGATTCAGCGCACAACAGGGTAGTGAAAGAATAGGGCAGAGCACGAGATCCCGCAATCCCCATCTCACTCGACCAGGAAGCCGGAGCCGTTGGGAATGCCCCGACTCAGCCTCCCTGAAACGCTCCAGGGAGTCTCACGACCGCCATGGCTGCAAGGCCATAAAGAGCGACAGCAAACATCACGACGGCGTTGAATCCGAGGTGAACAGCCAGGATGGAAGCCAGCACCGTGGCGAGGACCGAGGAACAGCCGTTGATTCCCCAGGCCCAGGGCACGTATGACGGCCTCGCTTCCCCCACCATCGCCAATCCCAATGGGAAAGGCATGCCCATCAGGAAAGCCAGCGGGGCGATGACCGCCATGGAAACGGCGATCCTGGCCGCGTCGCCCAGGGTCGCCAGCCGGGTGAAAAGCCAGGGGAGGAGGGTGATGTCGAGAGCGGCAAGCAGAGCGATGCCCCCTGCGGCCACAAGGATCGAGCCACTCTGTCCCTTCACGCGTCGCCTGGACAGGGCCGCGTGTAACGCCGCCGAAGCACGGCTTCCCAGGCCTGCAAAAACCAGGAACCCCGCAATGACGACCGATGCGGCATAGATGGGATGCCCCAGGAAAAGGATGAGCTTCTGGATGAACGCAATCTCCATGAAAAGGAACGCAAACCCCAGGGCACCAAAATAGAGGGCGATGCGGCCTCCGCCCAGGGCCGTTTCTCCTCCGCGCTCCAGGAACAGGAGCGGACCCAGGACGAGGATGAGGCTCAGCACCAGGGCCTGAATCAGCGTCATCACGAGCACCGGGTAGGCCCACTCCATCAGCGGAAGGCCACCCCTACCCCTGGCTGAAAGGATCTCGGGAAGCGTGCGCCACTTGAAAAAGTGGAAGAAATAGGGCCGGTTGTCCGTGGCCGGCTCGATGGCGAACTTGTAACGCTCCATGAAGGCGACACGCTGCCCTCCCAGAAGCGCACGGGCTCCATCCGCGAGATAGGGCTCGTCGAGGCTGTTGAACTGCCTGGTGTCTCCCGGTTCCACACCGGGGCAGAAGTCGATATCGAAGCCGCGCCGGCTGCAGAATTCCCGGATTTGAGCCACATCTTCCGCCGAGATGGTCCCCTTTTTGACCAGGAGCGTCGTCGTGCTCCAGCTGCGGACGAGGGCCATCTGATCGCCGGGGCTCGAAATGCCCGACTGTTCCAGGGCCACGACAGCCGTGGCAAAAAGCTTCAGGCTGTCCCGGGGCGGCACCTTGAGCCAGCGCGTGACGGCCAGGCAGCCACCGGGGCTGAGGCGGCGGTATGCTTCGCTGAGGGCCTCCACCGTGTAAAGGTAGGATTCGCTGAGGGCGTGCCCCCCCGTCGCCGAGGCCGTGAAGGAGTCCAGGAGCGAAATCTGGATCAGGTCGAAGGCCTCCCGGCTTCTGGACACAAAGCTCCTCGCCTCTGCGGCATGGACCCTCACCGTCTCGTCGCTGTAAAGGTGCCCGGCGTAATCCCCGAAGGTATCCCTCACCAGATCGATCATGTTAGCGTCGAGCTCCACGGCGTCGACGGCCTGAGCGCCATGAAACCGGGCCATGAGCACGTCCATCCCGCCTCCCGCTCCCAGCACCAACACTCGAGGGGCCTTCAGAAGCCGGTAAGGCAGGGCGGAGGTCAGGCAGTCCAGGAAGGCAAGGGGCTCGGTCCGGCCGTCGAAGCGGGTGATGGGGCTCATGGAATCGCCGTCCACAAAGACTCCGAGCTGCGGGGGAGGCTCCGCATTGCACTGAAGGCCCATTCCCGGAGCATGGCGGAAGGGGACGGAGGGGCTCTCCACGACGCTGAGCCATCCAAGGGGACTGAACCGCTGGGTGATGACCTCGGCTCCGGGCATGAGCAGGGTTCCGCTCAGACCCTTGTACGGGGAGATCCTGGGAAAGCCGACTTGCTGAGGCCACAGCAGGGGGAAGCCGGCGCCGCACAAGATCAAGAGGATGCCCGCGGCCCTGGATCGCCACGGCTTCAGATCCAGCCGTACGAGACCCGCTGCCGCGAGACCGGGTCCCGAAAGAACGGCCAGGCAATCCCACGGGGGGAGGACGAAGAGAAGGGCCACGATTCCGAGGGCGCCGAAGCCGGCTCCCAGGAGGTCAAAGAAGTAGATCCGATGGATGCGCTCCCGGAACCGGGCGAGGGCCAGGGTCAGGCAATTTCCCGCAAAGAAGAACGGCAGTAAGAGGACGAGATAGGTCTCCACTAGGTAGAGCCACTGTCTCGGGTCCCATAGGATTTCCAGGAGATTGAGCGGAACGAGCCGGGCCGCGGCAAAGGAAAGCGGTATGGCCAGGCTGAACAGGATGGCGTTGAAGCAGAACACGCTGTAAAAACGCGGGAGCAGCCATTTCTGAAGCAGGGTGCAGAAGGTCCCGCTGGCCCCGAGACCCAGGAGCGCCAGGCTGATGATCATGCTGGCGAAGTGGTGCCACTGGGTGATGCTCAGGAGCCGCATCAGGAGGATTTCGTACCCGAGCAGGGCCATGGACACGAGGAAGACAGCAAGCCCGACAGCCATCTCAGTGCCCGCCGGTCAGGGGAACGAAGGCGACGGGAAGGATCTGCCGCGTCTGGATTTCCCCCTTTTCTCCTTTCTCCACGAGCATGAGCTGCTGGACGAAGAAGGGGCCCCCAACGGGGATCACCATTCTCCCTCCCGGCTTCAGCTGCTCGATGAGAGGCGGCGGGATGTGGCCGGCAGCGGCGGTGACGACAATCCCGTCGAACGGGGCATGCTCCTTCCAGCCATAGTAGCCGTCACCGGTCCTGACCTCCACGTTGTCGAAGCCCAGCCGCTTCAGGCGCTCGGCAGCCGTTTCGGCCAGTCCCTCGATGATCTCGATGGTGTACACGCTTTGCACGATTTCAGACAGGATGGCCGCCTGATATCCCGATCCCGTTCCCACTTCGAGGACCGCTGCCCCGCTTCCGACCATCAGCAGGTCCGTCATGAGAGCCACGATGTAAGGCTGCGAGATAGTCTGTCCATAGCCTATCGGAAGCGGCCGGTTTTCGTAGGCATGAGACTTTTGGAGCTCGGGCACGAATTCATGCCGGGGAACTCGGGCCATGACCTCCATGACGCGGGGATTCAGAGCCGTTTTGCCAATGCGCTCACTGGTCCGCCGGACATCCCCCTCGATCTCCCGGACCATCTCCTCCCGGGCCGATTTGAAAGGATCGTCAGCGGCATGGAGCGGCCCCGGAAAAGCCAGGAGCCAAAGCAGAGTCGGTACAAGGGTACCTGTCGCCATGCGGTCCATAGTGTTCCCTCCTCGCCCTATGATAAGGCTTCTTCTCCGCAGAAGAAATGAAGAAGGCTCTCCACCAGCTCCGCCATGAATTCGTAGTCCAGCGTCTCCAGCGTATCCGATTTCTTGTGATAATGCGGGTTCCGGAATTCGGCCGTGTCGGTGATCATGACCGCAGGGTATCCCGTATCCCAGAAGGAGACATGATCGCTTCGACGGACGAAATGAGTGAGCCAGCCTCTCCAGGGCACGATGAGACACTGGGTCGGAAGATCGGGATTGCGGGCGAAGGCTCTGCAGATAGAGTGGAGCAGTGGGGCGGACCGGTGGTCCCCGATGAGGCCGATGAAGTCTCCGACCTTCGGATAGTTGAGGTGCATCAGGGGGTACGGGTATCGTTGGGAGCAGGCTTCCTGTGAGCGGTAACCGACCATCTCGAGGCACAGCATGCCGTCGATCTGCTCGCGCGCTCTTTTGGCGCGCCTCGCATGCACCCAGCTTCCTCGGTACGGGGTCCAGAAAGCCGGATGCTCTTCCAGGGCGAACGAAACGCATTTCACGGCCACGTCGTGCCGCAGTCTCACCTCCAGCGACTTGAGGAGCTTCGCCGTCTCCAGCTGCACCGCCACCGCACTGGCGTTGTCATCGGCGCCCACCGTGCCCCGAACGGAATCGTAATGAGCGCCCAGGAGATAGCGCCTCGCGGGTATCTCCGAGAATTGCACCTGCGCGATGACGTTGGCAACGGTGTAGCTGCGGTACCGGTATGATTCAAGAGCTGCGGTGAGACCGATCTTTTCATAAAAAGAGCGTATGTAATCAGCGGCTTTCCGGAGATTCTCGGGACGGTCCACGCTCCGCTCGCCGATGTCCACGGTCAGTGCCTCCACATGGCGGCGTAGCGACTCCGCCGTCCCTGCAATGGAGACGATCGATGCTCCGACGATCGATGCTCCCTCTTTGACCAATGCGATGGACTCCTTTGAAGGTCAGCCAGGTGCTGCCCCTGCCCCATTACGGACGCTGGGCACACGTCATTTGAATGCCGGTGAAGGTCCATGCCGATGAGGGTCCGGGCTCTTCGACCCATCAGCCATCTGCGGCAGGATGATGGTGACGACCAGCCCGCCTTCGGGAGCATTTTGGGCCGTGACGGTTCCCCGGTGCAGACGCACGGACCGTTCCGTTATGGCCAGCCCGAGGCCCATGCCGCCTGACTGACGATCGCGAGCCCGGGAGACCCGATAGAACGGAAGGAAGAGCTTTTCGAGATCGGAGTCAGGCACACCCGAGCCGTGGTCACGCACCTCTATCTCCACTGCATCGCTTGCAGAGGTTTCCCACCCCCGGAGCCGCACTTCCACGGCGGTGCCCTCGGCCGTGTAGCGTATGGCATTCCGCAGGACATTCTCGATGGCTCTCCGCAGCATGACCTCGTTGCCCATGACCCTGCATGAGGCGGCCTCCACCAGTTGAACGCTCCGACTGCGCCCACGAGCCTCAAAATCCCCGTCCACAACGATCTCCTCCACCATTTGGCCCACCTCCACCGGAGTCATTTCCACGCCTTCCCTCCCGATCTCGAGGCGGGTGAGGGTGAGCACCTGACCGATCAGGTCGTTCAGACGGTCGATCTCCTTTTCGATACGCTCCACCACGCGACCGTAATTCAGGTGTCCGGGCCGCTTGAGCAGCTCCACCGCCACCCGCAGCCGGGTCAGGGGCGAACGCAATTCATGCGAGACATCTCCCAGCAGCTGCCATTGAAGGGTGATCAGCGATTTGATGCGCTCCGCCATGAGGTCGAAATCGTTGCCCAGGTCCGAGAGCTCATCCCTGCGACCTGCCATCTCCTTGCCAATACGCAGGTCCAGCTCACCTGCGGCGAACCTGCGCGTGGCTTCACGGATTCTGAGAATGGGAGCGGTGAGGTACCGGGCCAATCCATAGCAGACGCCCCCCGAGACGATCATGAAAACCAGAATCCTCAGAATACTTTGAGGTCCCATGGGCGGAGGATGCCCCATGGGCCCATGGAGGACTTCTCCCACGACACAGTACGGCGTTCCATCCGCAGCACTGATGGGAACGGCCATGACGAGCCTCTCGGGTGTGAACGAAGCTTCCATCCGCCCCGACCGAAAGCTGCGGTCAGCCAACTGCACCGCGTCGTGCGGCAGTGGGCGGCCGCGGACATCCTCTCCTCCGGAATCGACGAGATAAGGATGCACGCCTGACGAGCGGACGAGCTCATCCTCGAGCGACCCTCCATTGCCGGCTTCCCCCCACAATCCGCACTCCAGTGCCGATCGACCGTAAAAGGCCAGTGCCGGACCGATGGCTTTCTCGACAAATGGGGGAGAGGGCCTGAGCTCGAGCCACCGATCGAGGCTCATTTGTGTCACCATTACCAGGGTGGTGGCGAGCCAGAAGCCGAAATAGATTTTGATGAAAATGTTCCGTCGAGGCATAGCTTCCGCACCCATCGCACAGGATGTTGAAATGAAGAGTCGAATAAGCTCAACTCAAAGGCGTTGACATCCGCAGTCAATCCGTGGCGGTTTCACCCGGCGGCTCCACCAGGGAATACTGGTATCCCAGGCCCCGTATGCTCTTGATTCGCTCCAGGCCAAAGACTTCGTGGCCGAGCTTCTTGCGAAGCTTGCTTACGTGGACATCGATGCTGCGGTCGTACGGCGAAAGGGGGCGGCCCAGGATGTTCTCCACCAGGTCCGAGCGCGATACGAGCCGGCCGGCACGGCGCAGCAGCATTTCGAGAATGCCGAACTCGACCGAAGTGAGGTCAACGGCTTCTCCCGACTTGAGCGCCACACGAGTCCCCATGTCGATCTCCACATCGCCCACCTTCAGCCTGCGGCCGGCCTGAGGGGAAACCGGATCCGACTCCTCCGTTTTCGCCCGCCGCAGAACGGCCCGGATGCGTGCCAGCAGCTCCCTCGGGTTGAATGGCTTCGGCAGGTAGTCGTCGGCCCCCATCTCCAGCCCCACGATTCGGTCGATCTCGTCTCCTCGAGCCGTCAACATGATCACCGGAATCTTCGAGTGCATGCGAAGCCGGCTCAGCACGTCGAAACCGTTGGTCGATGGCAGCATCACGTCCAGCACGATCAGCTCGAAATCACCCTGACACGCCGCCTCCAGGCCGGCCGCCCCGTCATGCACGGCATGAACACGGAACCCTTCCTGTTCAAGATAGTTGAGCAGCAGCTCACAGAGCTCGACATCGTCGTCAATCACCAGAATTTTTTCCATTCCCCAAGCCTCTCGCTGCAACTTCCGGAAAAAAACCTCCACTTCCCCTTTCCGGCCCCGACCGGCATGAATGCTCCCGGGGATATCCCATCAGGCACGCAAAACCTCCCACCCGAAACTCAAGACCGTTAACATTTCTTTACTCAATATTAACAGTATGTTACGCGACACCTTCTTCACTCCCTCCGATAGTTCCACCTGAAGACGGTCAACTCACAGACAGTCAATTCCAGAAACAGGAGGAGATGCAAAATGATCAGCTCAATCAGCAGCACCACGGGGAGTTATGGAATGGGCTCCCTCAAAGAGATGCAGGAAAGGATGTTCCAAAAGGCCGACAGCGACGGCGACGGCCAGATCAGCAAGGCGGAGCTGAGCTCGATGAGGGCCAATGGCCCCCGGGGCGGACCCAGCGCCGACGAAATGTTCACCAATCTCGACACCGACCAGGATGGCAGCATCAGTCGGGAGGAATCCGACGCGGCCCTGGAAAGGATGCGAGAAGACATGTCCCAGGGGGCGAAAATGTTTTTCGGCCGGAGCGATAAAGCCAGCCAGCCGCCTTCTCTCGAAGAGATGCAGGAAGAGATGTTCACCCGTGCGGATGCGAACGGCGATGGCACCATCGATGCGGACGAATTGGCCGCGATGGCGGCAAACGGTCCCGAAGGCGGACCCAGTGGCGAAGAGCTTCTGGCCCGGCTCGATACCGATGGGGACGGTGTTGTGAGCCGCGCGGAGTCGGATGCCGGCATCGAAGAGATGCATCAAAAGAGGCCTCCGGGCCCCCCTCCGGGCATGGAAATTGGCCGGACCGGTTCCGAGAGCGACGCTTCGGACTCGCTCACACAAAACCTCCTGGATGCTCTGAAGAACGAAATAGAGAACTCGACGGCATCCACTGCAGAGGGGGGCGGCCTGAGCTTCGCACTCCGCGCAGCCCTGAAGAGCTACATGCAGGCAAGCCTTTCGGAGGGATCGAGGGCTTCCGAATCCCTGGGGGTACTGGGCAGCCAGACGTATGCGTGATTTGCTCATCGACGTTAGAAACCCTTGAAGAGGCTGACAAAAGTTGACCGTTCGGACTTGAAGGGGCCGGAGAGGACCCATTCACCGCCGGGGCGCAGAGGACGCCGTAATGAACGGCCCCCCATGGACCCGCTGCGAAGGAGCGCCAAAGGCCTGTACGAGGAGGAACCTTTGCGTCCTTTGCGTCTTTCCGGTGAAACCCACGAAGATTTTACCGCTGCACGGGTCATTACAATCATGGTGGCAAGTCCTCTTCCCGTCCCGTATTCAGTCGGTAGCCCATGCCATAGATGGTGGTGATCACCTCGCGGCCGGGCAGGCGCCTCGCGATCTTCTTGCGCAGGTTTTTAACGTGGGAATCGATGGTCCGATCGTATCCTTCGAAGTCGTAACCCTGAACCACACTGATCAGCTCGTTGCGCGAGAAGATCCGATTCGGGTGGCTCAGAAGGGTCTTGAGCAGGTTGTACTCGCACGGGGTCAGCCGGAGCTCATGTCCTCCCGCAAGCACCCGGTGCGTCTCGGGATCCAGGACCACCCCGCCGGCCGTGAGGGGATGGTCGGACCGGGGCGGGGAGGTCGTTCTCTTCAGCACCGCTTTGACACGCGCAACGACCTCCCTGGGGCTGAAGGGCTTGCAGATGTAATCGTCCGCCCCCAGCTCGAGACCGAGCAACCGATCCACTTCCTCGACCCGGGCGGTGATCATGATGATGGGCAATTCGGAGAATTTCCGGATCTCTCTGCAGACCGACATGCCGTCCAGGCCCGGGATCATGAGGTCGAGCAGAATGAGGTCGGGCGGGCTCTGTCTCACGCGGGAAACCACGCCGTCTCCCCGGTCGAGACAATGGACTCTGTATCCGGCTTTGACCAGATAATCCCTGAGAATTCCCGCAATCTTGACCTCGTCCTCGACGATCAGGATCTCACGTCCCTCCACTGCCCTTCTCCCTGCTCTGAAAAGTTTCGAGTCTCGGGTTTCGAGTTTCGAGTTTCTGGTTTCGGGTTCTAGAACATCATGAGAGTGGACCTTTTCATTGGCTCGGATGGCCCGAAGGGTCGATGAGGAACTGCTTTACAACCCTCATCTTACCTGTTCGCCCGAAGCGACTGGAAACTCCATGCTGATCCTCAACCCTCCGCTGGCGCCGTTGGACGCCTCGATCCTGCCCCCGAAAGACTCCACAATGCTCCTGCAGATCGCCAGGCCGAGGCCGCTCCCACCCTCCGCCCGGCTCCGGGCCTTGTCGACCCTGTAGAGGCGGTCGAACAGCCGATCGAGGGAGTCCGAAGGTACGCCGGGTCCCGAATCCTCGAAATGGATGCGAAGACGCTCGTCTGCCGTCTCGTGCCAGACCTGAAGGAGACCCGGTGCCGTCGCGTACCGGAGGGTGTTTTCAAGCAGGTTGGAAAACAGTTGCTTCAACCGATCGGCGTCCCCCAGGATATACACCTCCCCGGCACCGGAGACGCCGGACTCGATGGCGATGCCGCGCTGTTCACAGCGGTTTCGGAACAACCTGAGGGTCTCCTCGAGCACTTCGAGGGGTGCGACGGTCGTCAAGGCCGCATGAAATGTTCCGGACTCGATGAGAGACAAATCATGGAGGTCCTGCACGATCCGATTGACATGCAGCACCTCGAAATGGAGCGATTCCAGCCCATCGCGCGACAGGTCCCTCACTCCATCCAGCATGGCTTCGATCTCACCACGGAGAACCGCCAGGGGGGTCCTCAGCTCATGTGAGATGTCGGCCATCCACTGCCGTCGCAACTGCTCGTAGCGTTGCAGAGCCTGGGCCATTTCATTGAAATCCGAAGCCAGTTGACCGAGCTCATCCTGCGACTGCACCTCGACCCGGGTTTCGAACCGACGGGATGTCAAAGCCCGTGTGCCGTGGGCGAGCGCCTTCACAGGAGCCAGGAGGTGCCGGGACAGCGACCAGGTGACGAGAATGGCCAGGACCAGAGCCACACCGCCAACGGTGTAAAAGGTCTGAGCCTGATGACGGAGGAATTCGACGTCCAGGGGATGCCGCGGCTCTCTGTGCTCACGCACCCCGAGCCAACCCACAACCCGGTCCTCCACTTGAATCGGCATCAACTGGTAGCCGTCTGCCGAAGGCAGCTCGACCCCACCGAGAGGGCGCCGCTCGGCATCGAAGAGGGCAAAACGGGGCAGTTTCACCTGGAATGGAGGCCGGGAGTCCCCGGAGCCCTGCCGCGCCGATGGAGCTTTCTCCTCTCCTGATTTCTGCGGCACTGCCCGATGATCCTGTGCGGGAGGAAGAGGAGGAGGGAAAACAGGACGGGCGGGCATGCCATCTGCTCCCGGAGGCGGCCCCGGCCTGATGCCGACCGCCGCCAGCCAATGCCCCAGCTTGTCCAGAAGCGGACCCCAGCTCCCGTTCTTCTGGTACTCCTGACCCAGCAGATCCACCAGCTCAGCCAGCTTCTTCGCTTCCACCCTGGTCACATATTCCTCGAAATTGCGGGCGGCGTAGTACCCGGCAATGAGCAGCATGCTGATCGCGATGACCAGACTGTTCAAAAGGAGCGTCAGGAAAACCTTCTGTTTGAAATTCAGCTTCATCTCACACCACTCGTTCTCAGCGGCAAAGTCATAAACCTCGGCATCGAGTATCGATGCATCCAGTATCCAGTATCCAGCTCTCAAGTCAATGGTTGGCGACCCCCGGCAGTGCATCTCCACATTCTTTACATTTCGCCTCCACAATTTCTCCAAAATCCATGGCTACAATCCAGGCAAACATTCAGGGTGGAGGAAGGAAGGCGTCCGAGTGCCTGGCCGGTCGTCCCCCCCTCAGCCCCGAATGCCGCAGGGGCGGCCCCATGGCGCCCCTGCCTGAAACAGGTGGTTTCGAGCCACTGTGCTCGATTCGAGGGAGAAAGGGGGTGATCGCTGCCAGGGCACACTTGATGAAACGCGGAAGGGTAAAGGATGTGAAACTCCCCGATGAGCCGGCTGATCGGGGCTCAACCGTTGGATCGAAAGAAATGAAGGATTAAAGATGACCAAGCGAACCCTGTGGATGTTCATTGTTATGACGCTCGCCCTGAGCTGGGGGATGGGTGTCGATCGTTCAAACGCCCAGACGACGGACCGACCCAAGCCTCCCCCGCACTTCATGCGGGGTGGGGGCGGTCTCTGTGGAGACGGCGCATACCTCTACGTGCTTCAGGGGCCCAGGCTCCTGCAGTATGACAGGAGCAGCATGGGCCTGCTGACAACGCTGGATCTGCCAAGGCCCGAGCCGCCTCCCCAAACCGCCTCGAAAGATGCGACGAGCACCGACCAGGCCCCTCGGCTCCCTCCCATGGGTGGGGCGTCGGGTTGCTGGGCGGGGGATGGCGCGCTCTATGTCGTCACGGGTCCTGTGCTTCGCAAATACAGCGTTTCGGATAGTGGTCTGACTCTGGAGTCGAGTGTCGAGCTCCCGAGACCGGAGCCTCCACAATCGAGCAACTGAATGGAAGGCCTGACGGGCTGTCCGGGAATGCCGGACTGAGTTGTCGTGGCAACGGACGGGCGGGGATAAACCCCGCCCCTGCGCTTGAGTCGACAACAGGGTCCGATTCGGCGAAATGCTGACGCTTCCTTTCCGGAAGATGAAACGCAACAGCGAGAGGATGGAATTTTTCGTGCAAGTCAGAAGAGAAGACGGAAGAGGTGCATTCCCGCTGCGGCTTCTTGCATCGCTGGTGATGGCGGTGAGCCTCGGATGCGCTGCGGGGCCCGATTATGCGCCTCCGGATTACACTCCTCCCGCTGCCTGGAACGCCCTGCTGCAGGGTGGGCTGCACGAGGGCGAAGTCACAGGCGGCGAGCTGGCAGAGTGGTGGGAGGTATTCAACGACCCCGCCCTTTCTGACCTCGTTCGGCGGGCGGTGAAGGCCAACCCGGATCTCAGGCAGGCAAAATCGAGGGTGCGACAGGCCCGCGCAGGCCGCAAGATCACACAGGCCGACCTCTTCCCGTCCGTGGACGGTTCGGCATCCTTCAACAAGAGCCGGGGAAGCAAGGAGACCGGGGGAGGCACCGAAGCGGACCTCTATTCAACAGGGCTCGATGCCTCATGGGAACTGGACATTTTCGGAGGAACGCGGCGCTCCGTGGAGGCCGCAACAGCCGATCTGCAGACCCGCGAGGAAGACCTTCGCGATGTGCTGGTCTCACTGACGGCCGAAGTGGGGTTGAGCTACCTGGACGTGCGCACTTTTCAGGCAAGGCTCACGGCGGCGGAGCGAAACCTCGAGACCCAGGAGGAGACCTACAGGCTGACCGAGTATCGGCGCCAGGCTGGGCTTGCCACGGATGTGGACGTCCAGCAGAGCAGGTACAATCTCGAGAGCACCCGCTCCCAGATACCGACTCTGCTAACCTCCCTCGAGGAGTCCAGTAACCGTTTGGCCATCCTCCTGGGGCAGCCGCCGGGGGCCGTACATGGACTGCTCCACGAGCACCGACCCATCCCCGGCGCCCCAAGTGAAACCGCGGTGGGGGTCCCTGCGGATCTCCTGCGGCGCAGGCCCGACGTGAGGCGGGCCGAAAGAGAGCTGGCTGCACAGACCGCCCGCGTCGGTGCGGCCACCGCCGAGCTTTATCCGAAGCTGACCTTGAAGGGGTCCCTGGGGTTGGATGCCCTCACCTTCAGCAATCTGTTCCTGGCGGGCAGCCGTTCCTTCAATTTCGGGCCGACCCTCACGATCCCGGTCTTCAACCGGGGTGCCATCAGGAGCAACATCGAAGTCCAGTCGGCTCTGCAGGAGCAGGCGCTCATCGCCTATGAGTCTACGATTCTGAACGCCCTTGAAGAAGTGGAAAACGCCCTCACGGCCTATGCTCAGGAGGAGAACAGGCGCCGGGCACTCGTAGAGGCATCCAGTGCGGCACGCCGGGCCGCAAGCCTGTCGTGGGATCGGTACATGGCCGGGCAGATCGATTTCGGTGACGTCCTGGACGCCCAGCGCTCCCTGTTGAGCTTCGAGGACCAGCTGGCCCAAAGCGACGGCACGGTCAGCTCCAACCTCATCCGACTCTTCAAGGCAATGGGGGGAGGCTGGACGCCCGAGGCCGGTCGGGAAGTCGCGAAGGACGACTCGGCGAATCCAGCATGACGGACAACTGGAAGGTACTCAATGAAGCCAAAAGAATCGAACACTGAATTCGACATCCGGGAAATCCTGGGATCCTCCTCCTCTCATGGCAGGACACGGACCTTCAAGACGTGGGCCGGCTGGGCCGCGGCGACCCTCGTTCTCGTCTTTCTGATCGCGCACTGGGTGGCGGGAAACGATGCTCCGGCGATCCGCTACGAGACCCAGCCGGCGGTCCTGGGCGCGCTCACCCTTACAGTGACCGCAACCGGCAACCTGGAGCCCACCAACCAGGTGGAGGTGGGAAGCGAGCTGTCGGGGACCGTTCGGCAGGTGGAGGTGGATTACAACGACCGTGTCAAGAAGGGACAGGTCCTGGCGCGGCTGGACACGAGCAAGCTGGAGGCCCAGCTGCTGCAGTCCCAGGCCTCCCTGCAGGCTGCCGAGGCCAAAGTTCTTGAGGCGCAAGCCACACGCAAGGAATCCGGGAGCCAGCTGGCACGGCTGAAACATCTGCGGCAGCTGAGCGGCGGCAAGGCGGTTTCGGAGCACGACCTGGAAGCCGCCGAGGCCGCACTGGCGCGGGCTGTGGCGGATGAAGCCAACTGCCGGGCTGAAGTCGCGCGGGCACGGGCAGCCCTCGATGGCAACCAGACGGATCTCTCCAAAGCCCTGGTTCGGTCGCCCTTCGACGGGATCGTTCTGAGCCGCTCCGTGGAGCCCGGCCAGACCGTGGCGGCCACGATGGAGACGCCCGTGCTCTTTGTCCTGGCCGAAGATCTGACCCAAATGAAGCTCCTCGTGGACGTGGACGAAGCCGATGTGGGATCCGTCCGGGAAGGACAGGAGGCGGCTTTCACCGTGGACGCTTACCCCGAACGCCGATTTCCTGCACGCATCACACAGGTTCGCTATGGCTCCGAGGAAGAGGATGGCGTGGTCACTTATAAGGCCGTCCTCAACGTGGACAATTCCGACATGTCCCTTCGACCCGGAATGACGGCCACGGCGGATATCACCGTGAAAAGGTTCGAGAATGCGCTGCTGGTGCCCAATGCGGCCCTTCGCTTCACACCGTCCCAAAACGAGAGGGAGTCCGGGGCCGGCAATGGCTCCATCCTGAGCCGCCTGATTCCGCGCCCCCCGCAGCCGGCGTCCAGGAAGGTTCAGCGAGCTAACGGCGACGTCAGGGATGCTCGTGTGTGGACCCTTCGAGACGGCCGTCCTCATGAAGTCCCCGTCACACCGGGCGAGACGGATGGATCTCATACCTTGATCCGTGAGGGGGGAGTCGAGCCGAACATGCTCCTGGTGGTAAACACGGCGAGTGTGAAGCAATGAGCTCGAAACCGGAGATCTTGGAACTTCACAGGCCGCTCATCGAGATGCGGGACGTGAGGAAGGTGTACGGGGAGGGGGCCGCAGCCATGCATGCGCTCAGGGGTGTGAACCTGACCATCGAAGCCGGTGAATTCGTGGCCATCATGGGGCCGAGCGGTTCCGGCAAGTCCACTTCCATGAACATCCTGGGGTGCCTCGACACGCCCACGTCGGGGAAATTCTTCTTTCAGGGAGTCGATGTTGGGGCCCTTTCCCGCGAGAAGCGGGCGCTGCTGCGCCGCCACTGCCTGGGCTTCATCTTCCAGGGCTTCAACTTGCTCCATCGCACCTCCGCCCTTGAAAACGTGGAACTGCCCCTGGTGTATCGCTCCATTCCCGCGTCCGAAAGGAGGCGGCGGGCGCTGGAAGCCCTCGAGTCCGTGGGGCTCGGGGGCTGGGAAACCCATACGCCCGGCGAGCTTTCCGGAGGCCAGCAGCAGCGCGTGGCCATCGCCAGGGCCATCGTTTCCCATCCGAGACTGCTGCTGGCCGATGAACCCACCGGCAACCTGGACACCGTCAAGAGCCGGGAGATCATGGAGCTGCTCACCGCTTTCAATCGCGATTACGGCCTCACTATCGTCATGGTGACCCACGAAGACGACATGGCCGCCTATGCGCGACGTCGGATTCAGTTTCGGGACGGTGTCATCGACAGCTGAGTCCCTGCAGCAGCTGCAGTACGATTTGAAGTGGCGCCCGGGACACATGAGGAGAATGAAATGAGCAGGGAAACCCTTATCCTGGCCGTACGCACGATTCGACGCAATGTGCTGCGGTCTGCACTCACGATCCTGGGCATTGTCATCGGGGTCGCGGCCGTCATCACCCTGGTCACGCTGGGTGGCGGCGCCACGGCCCAGGTGGCCTCGGAGATCTCGAGCCTCGGCAGCAACCAGCTTCACGTCAGGCCCGGGCAGGGGCCGCGCGGCCCCGGCGGCACCCGCTCCACTGCCAGCCCCCTTAAGGTGGCAGATGCCGAGGCCATCGCCCGTGAGGTCTCGGGGTTGTCTGCCGTCGCGCCCAACGAGTCCCAGTCCGTTCAGGCCATTTATGGCAGCCGAAACTGGTCCACAACGGTCACAGGCAGCACCAATGCGTTTGTGCGGGTCCGGGAGTGGCCCCTGAGCGCAGGGCGCGAGCTCACTGAGGCGGAGCAGCGCTCCGGAAAAGCCGTCTGCATCCTGGGAGCCACGGTGAAAAAGGAGCTGTTCGGAGACCAGGATGGAGTGGGGTCCTGGATCAGGCTCAAGAAGCTGTCGTGCCAGGTGGTCGGGGTGCTCGAGCCCAAAGGACAGTCCAGCTTCGGCTCAGACCAGGACGACCTGGTGCTCATTCCGCTGCGGACTTTCCAGAGGCGCATCGCCGGCAACAACGACGTGGGCGCCATCTATGTGGCAGCAAAGGATGGGGTTTCAACGGAAAAGGTCAAAGAAGACATTCTGAACCTCATGAGGGAACGACGCCGCATCAGGGCCGATGAGGAAGACGACTTCCATGTCATGGACATGCAGGAGATCGCCGGCGCCCTCACGGGATCCACCCGCGTCATGACGGCGCTGCTCGGAGCGGTGGCGGCGGTGAGTCTCCTCGTGGGTGGCATCGGCATCATGAACATCATGCTGGTTTCGGTCACGGAGCGCACGCGGGAGATCGGCATCCGACTGGCCATCGGAGCCATGGAGCGTGATGTGCTCACTCAGTTTCTTGTAGAGGCCGTTGTGCTCTCATGCTTCGGGGGTATCCTGGGAATTGTCCTGGGTCTCGGTGCTGCGGTGATGGGATCCTCGTTGCTCGGGGTTCCTTTCGTGCTCAATGCCAGGATTGTGGGATTGGCTTTCCTGTTCTCTGCGGCCGTGGGCGTCACCTTCGGCTACTTCCCCGCCCATCAGGCCGCCCGCCTCGACCCCATCGAAGCACTGCGGCGGGAGTGAAGCCCAAACCATCGGGAAGCGTGGAAAGGAGGGGAGCTCAGGCTCCGGGATTGTGCCCGGAGGTGGATCTGACCCAGGTCTCGGTTCGGCCCAGCAGAGAGACGCCCCAGTATCCGCGAAGCAAAAGCTGGTCACCGTCCGCTGCAAGGCTTATTCGGGCTTTGTAGAACTTTCCGTTTTCGGGGTTATAAATGCGGCCGCTGTCCCAGCTGTTGTCTCCCATGTAAATGAAGCCTTCCAGGAAGGTCAGGCCGACGAGCGAACGGGTCCTGAGATGGGGGTCGGGGTTGTAGCGGTCCACCATGGGGAGGCCGGCCATCCCTCCCTCGTCGTCGGGCGGATAGGTGGTCTCTTCCAGGTACGATATCCTCCCGCAGTATTCCATTCCGCAGCGGTAGATTTCGATCTTGGCGTCGTTATCCGGAGTATTCCAGATGCCGATGATGGCATCTCCACCGCCTCCAAACCCCACACCGGGGAACGCCCCCATAAGAACTGTCAACAGCGATGCCAGGACGATTCTGCTGAGCGTCATCTCCAATTCTTCTCCTTTCGACTCTGTTGGAGACTAATATCGTCCGGGAAGACCTATGTATTGAGCGTTTAGTAGGAATGGAACCCCTCCATTCATGGAGATGGATGGGCTTGCTTTGCAGAAGCCTGTCCCGTATGTTCTCTCAAACCATTGGGGGTTCGCTTCGAATCGATACTCTTTCAGAAACCATGGAAAGGAACGGAATGAAGACCTTCAACCATGTCAATGTCGTCATCAAGGCAAACATCTATTTCAACGGGATGGTCAGCAGCCGCACCCTGGAGTTTGATGACGGTACGAAGAAGACACTGGGGATCATGCTGCCGGGTGAATATGAATTCAAAACCGGGTCGCCGGAGCTCATGGAAATCACTTCAGGAGTGGTCGAGGTTCAGTTGCGCGGATCCGAAGAATGGAATCGCTATTCCGGCGGGGATTCGTTTGAGGTGGCGGGTGATTCATCGTTCAAGATCAGAGTGACGGAAGTGACCGATTATATTTGTTCGTTCTTGAAATAGAGACTCCGCGCGGGTGCGACGAGCCGGCAGAAAACATGCTGTGCGTGCAAGGCACCCGCTGCGCACGAGGAGACCCGAAAATGCCCGAATCGCATTCCCTCCTTCTCTTTGACGTTTCGGACCACATTGCCACCATGGTGATCAACCGGCCCGGGCAGCGCAACGCCATCGATGCGGCCACAGCCCGGGCCATGCGCTCGGCGATGGACCGGTTCGAGGCCGACGACGATGCGTGGGTCGGGATTCTCACCGGCGCCGGGGATCGTGCCTTCTGCGCCGGCATGGATCTCAAGGCGTTTGCCGCAGGCCAGGGTCCGGACCTGATCGATTCCAAAGGCGGTTTTGCCGGTGTCGTGACCTACCCGCGAACCAAGCCGCTCATCGCCGCCGTCAACGGAGCGGCTCTCGGGGGCGGCTGCGAGATTGTCCTGTCCTGCGACCTGGTGGTCGCGGCGGAAAACGCCCTGTTCGGGCAGCCTGAAGTCAAACGCGGCATCTTTGCCGGCGCCGGCGGTTCATTTCGCCTTCCGCGGATGATCCCAAGAATGCGGGCCATGGAAATGCTGCTCGTCGGCGATCCCATCGATGCCCGAACGGCCTTTGAGCTGGGCCTGGTCAACCGCGTCGTGCCCGGTGGAGTCCTGATGGATGCCGCACGGGAACTGGCCCGACGGATCTGCGAAAACGCTCCCCTCGCCGTACGTGAAACGCTGGCCCTGGGTCGTGCGGCCTTCGACCTCTCTGAAAAGGACCTCTGGTCCAAAAGCGCCGAGGCCTGGGAGCGGATCAACAGGACGGAGGACTCGCGCGAAGGCCCCCGGGCGTTTGCGGAAAAGCGGACGGCTCGATGGAACGCTCGATGAAAAGCTGCAAGGCCCGATTCTTCACAGGCGTGCTTCACTCTCCAGGGGACTGGAGGGCGCGCGCGGCCTTGGCGGCAGCCTTGGCATTGAACCGTTCGGCATCGATGACGAATCGCTGGTGAGTGCCTTCGGAGATCTTGTCCACTCCGTCTTCTGCGGTCAGGGAGAAAGTGAGCTGCCGACCTTCCACCTTATCGAGCCTCCCGTGGACCGTGATGGTGAGCCCCGGCGGTGTGGCCGCCACATGGGTCAGCCTGACATCGATGCCCACGGTCTGTTCCCGCGGCCAGTCGATGTGGGGGTTCACAGCCCTGATGCAGGCCCACTCGAAAAGCCCCACCATGAAGCCGGTGGCGAAGACTTCGGGCATGACCTGAAACTCCGGGCTTTCCGGATAGAGATGAGGCACGGTTTTCTCCTCCGGAACCGTAAAGCTGAATTCGAAATCGATCCCGGGTTGCAGGGTGGCTTTCATGGCATACCTCCTTCGAAGACAGATCTCAAATGGTGGTCGGCTCCCACCTGGAGCCGGCCGGCCTCCTGGTTTGACGACAGAAGGAGGATCGGGCATAAGTTATGGAAATGTCAAATTAATAGCCCTAATACTCGTCATTAGACAGGCTTATGTTCCATGGAATGGCAGCAGATCGTCGGTTTCTACCAGGTAGCCAGGCTGGGGAGCTTCACCAGGGCAGGAGAGGTGACGCTTCGAACACAGTCGGCGCTCAGCCAGCAGATTCGGGCGCTTGAAGATGAGTTCGGCTGCCGGCTCTTCGAACGGATCGGAACCCGCAAGCTCAAGCTCACCCCGGCAGGCGAACGCTTTCTCGAATTCACCAGGTCGGTGCTCCGGGACCACCGAAAGCTTCAGGAGGATCTGGTCGAGCTCAAGGGCATCCACAAAGGGCCGATGAAGATAGCGGCACCGTTCACGACGCTGTACCACCTCTTCCCGGAAAAGATCGAGAGGTACATTCAGCGATTTCCCCATGTGGAGCTGACCCTGCTGGACCGTCCCCAGGGGAGGGTGGTGGGGCTCGTTCGGGAAGGAGAGGTGGACATGGGGGCCGCAGTGGAATCGTTTGTGCCGAAGGATCTGGCATCGATTCGCTGGAGGAAGATCGAGACGGTCCTCATGGTGCCGCAGGGGCATCCCCTTGCAGGGCTGAAACGGGTGACCTGGAAACAGATGGCCCGATACCCGCTGATCCTGCCCCCAAAGGACCAGGTCCATGCGGGGCGCGCTGCCCTGGAGGAGCAGATCCGGAAGCTCGGACTTCCCTGCCGCATCGTCATGGAGTCCTCAAACGTCGAATTGAGCTCGCTGTATGTCGAGGCGGGGCTCGGGGTTTCCCTGGCGAGTATCGTGAGGGAGCTGCCGGTGCTCGAAAGACGCCGCCTTCATTTCCTCGCTCTGGACCACTACTTCAAGCCGGACCATATCGCCCTGGTCATGAGGAAGGACAAGGTGATGACCCCGTACCAGAGCGCCTTCGTGAAGCTGTTGCTGGGGGAGAGCTCCATGGCAGACTCTTGACGGCCATCTCCCTGAACTCCCTCCCGGGCAGTCCGCTCCTTCCTTGTGCTCTCAAAGACTCAGCCGGGTTGTTCCGCACGCAGCCGTTCATCCGGTTCACCGTAGTACTGAATGGCTGCCCAGTCGGACCTACCAGGATCTCTTGAATAGGCTGCGCGGCGGGCTCCCAGGACGGCTTCACCCAATGGCAGGCGGTCCAGGCAGGCAAGCCGATAAAACTGATTCGTGAAGCTGCTTTCTTCGCCGCCCGTTTGGTGCCGGGATGCCCTGAGCAGGAGATGGCGCACGCCCCACTTCATGAGTGCGGAGAACACATGCAGGTCTTCCCAATGCTCCGTAAGGAAATCCAGGTATAGCAAGCGTGGGAGCTTTCTCATCTGCCGGAATTCGAGCGGGGACAGCACCATGCCTCCACCCAGGTCGAGCCCCAGGCCGCCCTCCGCCGCGACTCCGCGACCGGCGAGGTGGATCACCGCGTATTCCGATTCATAGAGTGCCGTGAGAATCTCCTCGCCTTTGATACTTAACACCCGTCGTGTCTTGAATCCTGCCTTTTCGAGGATGGCCGCAGCCACCTTGGCTTCACGGGTGGCCAAATAGAGCTGCTCATGCTCCACAAATCCGGCAGCCACCAGAGCTTCCGAAGGCGTCGAAGATCCCTCCTCAGCATCTCGAGGGAGCATCCTATATTCTGAAACCAGCATCTGTCTTGTCAGCACGCTGCGGATGGCAAGCGGCTCCTCGTCCGAAGGGCTCTGAAGCAGCTCCCAGGGAAACCTCGCAGTGCGCTCGTCGACCACGATGGTAAGAGGCCGCAGGGGTTCCAGGTACTGGTCCAGGGGCGGAGGGCACAAACGCCTGTAAAGGAGCTCCCTGAGGCTCCTCCCCACGCCGGTGGCCATCCGGGAGCTCACCTCGGCCAGCAGCTCCATCAGAGAATCGACCTTTTCCCCAACCAGCCGGTGCGCTCCAAAACGGTACACGAGCTGACCGTCCCGCTCCCGGGTGACCTGGAAAATTGCCGCATCCTCGGCATGGGGCTTCCTGAGCAGGCTTTCGGCGTACTCCTCCAGGACCTCGATCTCTTCAGGCCCGAGCTGCACGATGCTCTGTAGACGCCGCCCAATGGCACCCGCCTCCTGATCCTCCAGAGGATGTCCGGAAGATGAGCGCAGCAACCGCTGGAGCAAGGACGTGGCGTCTTCGGGCGGGAAATGCGTGACCCCTTCGGGCGAGCGCGCCCTGACGCGATAAAGCCCCTCCTCCGGGTGAGAGCGATCTTCGACGACGTCCTCCAGCCGGTAAGCGAGTTGGTACATGCGCCTGCCGCCTCGATCCTTCCGGCTCGCAACAACCCAGAGGGTGCCGCCGGGAGCGAGGATCTTCACCAGTCGTTTTTGCCTGGAAACGTAGGAGTCGTAAAGCTCCGGCCCCCCCTTCATCCCCCGGGGCATGTAGTTCTCCCAGAGGATCAGGACGACGGCATGGCGGGTTCCGGGCTGCGTGGAGAGGAGGCTGCCCGCCCATCGTTCCGTCTCAAGGGCCTCGATTTCCAGAAGCTCCTTTCGAAGGCTGCGGGCCGGGTCGGGCGAGCTCTTGATAACGTCTGCCGCAACCTTCGCCGACAGGGCCGTCAGTCCGGCAGCCAACGCCGCAGGGCCGGCAGATGCGGCAAAGTCCGATCCGTCACGGGCCTTCAGCCGTACTATGCGGCCTTCAACCTGCACGAGAACGGCCTGTCCGTCAGACGCAAGATTCCCGGCAACTGCTTCCTTTTGAGACTTCCATGAGCGACGGACGCCTTCAACGAATCGTTCGAGATCCTCCCGGTCCTCAAACGTGTACAAGGTCGCCAACGGCCTGTCGAAACCTTCCGAGCTTCGCATCCCGGGATGCTTCATTGAAGCACGAACCTCCCAGGACCATTGGAGCTCCCGCAGGACTTCCTCCAGAGGCTCCGCGAGGCTTCCCGTCGGATTCGACGGGGAGACGACGACGAGCCTGGGATGGATAGGCTCGGGACGCAGCAGGACTTCCCCGCCCGTGATATTCCTCAAGCGCAGCAGACCGAGAGGCGCCTCTGCGAACCGGGGTGTCCCATCGGTTTCGAGGGTGAGAATAATATGCTTCCAGCCTTCAGGAACCGGCCAGCCGACCTCCACAGCGACCGGCCGTGTCCGTGGGGCCTCAAAAGCGGGGATGCGCTCCCGGGAGGGGCTGCAATGGAGCCGAACCCCTTTGCGGAGCACCTCGATGCCAACCCTCACGGTCTGCATGGGTGTCCAGGCGACCGACTTATCTACCGTGTCCGGCAGCTCCGGCACACCCGCGACTTTGAAACCGCCCAGTCGGTCCGATGCCGCCTGCCGCAGGGAGACGGCCGCCTCGGACATGCGCGCCGACTCAGGCAGTCTCGGCATCATTCGGGCCACCCACGAGAGGAGGCCGGGATCATCGCGGCCCTCCACCAGCTCACGGACCACCGAACCGATCTGCAGCTGCATCCGTCGGCGGCTCTCCGCATCGCCTCGGAGCCCGTAGTAGGTGGCGCGCTCCTCGAGGAGCACCACTTCGTCCAGCATGCCGTGGGCTTTTTCAATCACCGCAAGGGCCGTCTCAAGATCCTCAGGGCGTCCCGAAAGCTCCATGAGCAGCTGCTGGCGCACCTCGGGGATGAAGACCAGCCCGCTCACATCCCGGGTCTGCACCAGGGAGCTGAACCACAGGTCGGCCTCCACCCCCGCATCGTCATCCGGCATGGCGGCAAGCCGCATCGCCCGGATGAGCTCGACCTCCACTCTCACGGCCAGGGAGAGGTGTGTGGCAAGCTCAACCGCCCTGCCGTTCACCCGGCGCTCCAGGCCGATGAGCTTCCTGGCATCCTCGGCGCGCATGGTCATGAAATCACCCGCAGACCTTTGCCGATGGTCCGGCGGACCTGGGAAGCGGTGGTGGAACGATCCCATGGGAGAATGTGCATGAATCGTCGCAGTCTCCGCGGCCAACGGTCACCCGTGTCTGCATAGGGAACGAGAGCCAGGAGGGGGCACCCGGCCGCACGCACGATGGAGACGAATCGAAGCCACTCCCCTTCGCCGGCGCCTGCTGTCAGATCGCGGCGGCGTGCGATACCGAGATCGGTCAACAGCACCACGGGTGTCCCCGCCGCCGGAGGATCGTAGCGGCGACGCCATTGGAGCCGGGACCGCGGACCATTTCCGCGCAGAGGGCATGCCGCGAAATGAAGAACTTCCACCCGGTCCCGTCCGACGACATCCAGGATCAGTCTAAACAGGTGCTCCATGTCGCGAGCGAACGGCATCATCCCCGGGCCTCGATCCAGCAGCAGCTGAATACCCATGCGCAGGGTCGGAAGCGTGCGCCTGGGCAGTTGCGTGATCGGCCGGCAGCGAACCGCCTCATGGATGATTCGGTCCATATCGACGGGGCCATCTTCCTGGGCCGTGGAAAAAGCGGCCGAGAGGACGGCCCTGGCCCATTGGGGATTCAACAGAGGGATCAGTTCAGGACGGTTCTTCACACGCTGGGGGTCAGCCTGTGGCAGGAGCTCTGCCGCCGCCAGCCAGAAAGGCTGGCCCCTCTCCTCCTCTCGGCGCTCGGCCACCACCCGGTAAGGGAGCACCGGCCCTTCATCGGGAGCTTCTGCCGCGTCCGGCGGAGACTTTGGGGCGGGCTCCTCGTCCAGATCGGCCAACGCGGGCCCCATGGTCTCTTCGCCGCGCCGCACCCCCCATTCCGCCTGCCCCTTCGATTCGCTCGCCTCCTCGGGCATGCCCCGGGTGGCAACCTCCATTTGAAGCATTTCGTTGATCCAGGCGATCCCCGCAGCCAGTTCTTCCCGACCGAGCAGGCTGAGCGCGCGCAGTGCGTCGGCAGGCCCGACTTCCCCGTATACCTTCCCCCGTGATCCTCCCAAGCTCTTCTCAGGCATCACTCTTTTCCTCGCTGCGTTTGGACAGGGAGACCTCGAACAGGACTTTCCAGAGCTCTCCCTTCTTTCCTTTGGCATCCGGCCTCACTTTCAGCTCGAGGCAAGCAGCGATGGCGTCGAGGTATTCCGCCGTGCTCGGCGGACGCAATCCCTTCTTCTTTGCTTCCTCCCGGATTGCGACCATGCCCTCTGCCACCTTGAGATAGAGCTCCCCTTCCTCATTGGGGAAATGGTGTCCCGCGATCTCCGCCAGCTCCTCCTTGGTCTTATCGTGGAGAAAAAGCACGATGCATCGGCGGAGAAAGGCTCGGGGCAGCTCCCGCTCCTCGTTGGTGGTAATGAGAACCAGGGGATGGTGCCGGTCTTGGACGGGAGTCTTGGTCTCGTGAACCAGGAACTGGCGGGAGCCCAGGGCCTCCAGGAGATTGTTGGGCACATCCGGATCGGCCTTATCGATTTCATCCAGCAGGACCACCGCACCGGATGCCGCGTTGCTTCCCGCCGGGTCCACGCAGGGTGCAACATGCAGACTTTTCTCGGAATCTGCGCCACGCAGGCGGGCCGATCGGCGGTCGAACGCCCACCATAGCACCCCCGGGGTGATGTAATTGTGGATCTGGGCGACCTTGTCCGCGATGGCGCCTTCACCCCGGCTCACGTTGGCGTCATTCAGGCGGGCGAGGGCATCGAACTCCCACATCATGTCCCGCGCCTGCGTCCTTGCGGTCACTGTATACAGGTAAAACCGGTGCCCCAGGCTGTTGGCCACGAATGGTGCCAGGGAGGACTTCCCTGAGCCGGCCGGACCCCGAAGGAGCAGAGGACGATGGGTCACCTGGGCGACCCGGACGGCGAAGATCACCCTTTCGTCCCAGACATAGACTCTGCCGTCGCCGCGCTCACCGAATGCTGCAGCTTTCTTCCTGTCGAGATCGGAGATGACATATTCTTTCGGTTTGAAGAGCTCTTTGTCGGCCATGACGGATTCACTCCTGGTCAGCCCTCTTGGATGATTGCCCGGATGGTCGTGTACATGTCGTAGGCGAAGGGCTCGTTGTGGTGTTCGCTGCCAAAGGAGCCCAAGAGCGGCTGGATCACTTTGAGCCTGGTTTTCAGCGCTCCCTCGACGGCCGGGATTTGCGGACCCGTCAGGGCGAAGAAGGTCACGGTGCCAAATTCCTCCTGGAGAGCCGCCAGTTCTTTCAGATCCTGGGGCCTGTCGAGGACGAGAACCGAAACAACGCTCTCTTTGATCCTCTCCAACTTCTCAAGATCCCTGAGCAGCTGCTCTTCGCTGGCGGGCTCGGGTCCATGCAGCTGGTAGCGGATGGATCGCAGGGCCTGCTGCTTCAGGCTGGCAGCGCCGAAGCGCCCCTCGGGAACATGCCCCCCTTCCACGATCACCTCACGCTCCGGCCCCTCTTCAACAGCCGTCGGCTCCTCCCCTTCAGGCAGCAACTCGTTCCTGATCTCCAGGTGGGCTTGCGCCCGCCTCAGGTACATCTGCGGTGTAAAGCGGGCGATGGCGCCGTTGACCAGGGCTCCCCGATGGTGCGGCGGCGCCTTCAGGACCCCGAAGAACTCGCTCGCGGCCTGCTCGTCCACCCAAAAGGGCGCGACGGCTTCGAAGATGACCCCAAACCTGCCCCCCAAAGGGCGCTTGAGCTCTTTCAACGCGCGATACTGCTCACCCATTGGGGCGCTGAGCAGATGCCGAGTGAAAAGCTGAGCATGACCTTCGGGGACGTCCCAGTTGCTCTGCCCGGTCCATTCCACCTCTTCAGCAGCGGCACGCAGGAGCCCCTCGGGAATCCGGGAAAACGCCTGCTCGGCAAGATGGAGCTCCAGCTTGGCCGCCGGCGAGGTCGGTGTCTCGGCAGCCCTTTTGCACCCATCGAGCCGCTCAATGAGATGCTGTTGCCGATCCGGATGATCCCAGCGGCAAAACTGAAGGTCATGCAGGCGGATCGCCCCGAAAAAGCCCTCCTGGATCGATTCAGGCTTCAATCCTCCGAGCAGGAGCGGGCAAAGGGCGAAATCAGGCTCGCTGCGTTTGCGCACCGACAGGTAACCGACTTCGTATTTCACGAAATTCCGCTCAACGGACTCCCTGGAGCACAGGATCACGGCGCCGTGGCAGCGCACCAAAGCTTTCGTGATCGCCTCGTTCCAAACGTCCCCCGTCTTGAGGCGCTCATAGTCCACCCAGGGATCCATGCCCGCCTCTTTGAGCTCCTGCACCAGTTCGTTGAGGCAGTGACGCTGCCCCTTTGCCTTGGCGCTGTGGCTGACGAAGATCAAGGGTTTACCCATTGTCGCTTCCTGTACAGAGGCTTCTTCCAGGGCCGGGGGGCTGAACCTCCGTGTTCTTGGCGGTTCTGAATGGGGCTCAAACCCTCCACCCTTCAGGGAACAGAGTCGAAGAATCAGAGCGCTCGCGGCGTGAGGCGAAAAGGAAAAGCACGTTTCACCGAACTTCAGTGCAGGAATGAGGAATGAGCCTGGATTGACGAGAAGGATCGGTCAACGGGCGTTCGATCGAACTTATTATGAGTCAAGGAAATGACAAATACAAGGCCGCAATGGAGCCTGGGCTCATCCAGGATGGGTTGAGGGCTCCGGAAGATCCTGGCGAGACTGGATCCAGTTCGCACCACCTTATGATTCAGACAGCCCGGGGCAGGGCAATGAGAAAAGCCGTGACTTGCCCGCCTACCCCGGCATCCTTCCGGCAATAATCCCTCCGGCCCGTGCACCGGGGTATCACCTGTAAACCCTGAAATCGAACCTCTTTTCCCTTATTCCGGATTCAATGATTATCATTATTGGCGAAAAAAATGCGAATGGGCAGTGGTGTTGTCAGAGTGCAAAGGGAATGGTGTTGCGTGGCATGGTCCACGGGAGCAGGGAAGGGAGATGTGACGGCATGGCACGGCGACCGGTTCTGGATTTGAGTGAGTGTACGGACTGTGAAGGGTGTATCGAAATGTGTCCCGAGGTTTTCAGGCGCAACCCTGCAGGCTACATCGAAGTGGAGGATCTGGAGGTGTATCCGCAGGAATGCGTCGAAGATGCCATCCGGTCGTGCCCCACGGACTGTATCACCTGGGAGGGATGAGAAAGAAATTGAAGAAGGAAAGGAACAGGCATTGAGCAACAAGTCCCGAATGGGCATGGCCGCTATTCGTTCCAGCGTGGAGAGGCTTCTCAAATCCACAGGTCCACTGCCTGAATCAGGCGAGTGGCCCGAAGCTCCCGATCTGCAAGTGGTCAACTATCTCCTGAGCTTCCTCTTTCACCCGGTGCCGCTGGTGAAATGGAGGGCCGTGACGGCGCTGGGGCTGGTGGTGAATCGGATGGCGGATGAGAACGTTGAGGCGGCTCGAAACATCATGAGGCGGCTCATCTGGAGTCTGAACGATGAGTCGGGAGGCATCGGCTGGGGATCCGCCGAAGCCATGGGTGAGATCATGGCCGCGAATGAGACTCTGGCTCGAGAGTACTGTTGCATTCTCCTGTCTTACGTGCAGGATGAAGGGAACCCACTGGAGAACCCGCTGCTCGAGCGCGGTGTCCTCTGGGGGATCGGACGCCTTGCCCAGGGCAGACCGGAGCTCTTGGGAGGGTGTGGATGTCACCTGGTCCCCTACCTGCGGTCCGAAGATCCCATCCATCGTGGATTTGCCCTGTGGGCTCTAGGCTTTCTCAAAGAACGCCTGCCCGTCCGTGAACTGGCTGCCCTGATGGAGGATCGCAGCGAGATACAGATCTACGAAAGCGGCGCCCTCATCAGTGTCCGCATCTGCGATCTGGCCGGACGGCTTTGCGAGGGCGTCAGTGGGGATGGGCAAAGTCATTGAATCAGGCGTCATCGCTCATGGTCATCTCAAGATTCAGAAGAGAGGGAGGAAAGCATGAAGATCTTCTTTACGGGGGGAACCGGGTTCGTCGGGTTGCATCTCACGCGGGTGCTCGCTGCCCGAGGCCATGAGATCACCATCTTGAGCCGGTCGGGATCGCGACGTGCCGAAGCCCCAGGGGTGGCGTTCGTGCAAGGCGATCCCATGTCACCAGGCCCCTGGCAGGAGGTGGTTGCCGGCCAGGATGCCGTGATCAATCTGGCCGGCTCCTCCATCTTCACGCCCTGGACCGCCAAAGCGCGTCGGATGATCAGGGACAGCCGCATCTTCACCACCCGAAACGTCGTGGACGCGCTTTCCGCTGCTCCCGACGGAAAGGTCCTTATCAGCACATCCGCCGTGGGCTATTACGGAGGACGGCTGGATGACACCATTTTGGATGAGGAGAGCCCTCCGGGGGATGATTTCCTGGCCGAAGTGGGCATCCAATGGGAGGCCGAAGCGCTCCGCGCCCGTGACCTTGGAGTTCGCGTTGCCATCTGCCGCTTCGGCATCGTCATGGGCAGGAAGGGTGGAGCCCTCGAAAAGATGGTCCCGGCATTCAAGCGTTTCGTCGGAAGTCCGTTGGGAACCGGCAAGCAGTGGTTTCCGTGGATCCATGAGGATGATCTCGCTGAAATCATTGCCTTTTTGATCGATCACCCGCATATCTCCGGCCCTGTGAACTGTGTGGCACCCAATCCGGTTCGCAACAAGGAGCTGACCGAAATCCTGGCGGAGGTGCTGCACCGCCCGCTCATCATGCCTTCCGTTCCCGGCTTCATCCTCAGGACCGTGCTGGGGGAATTTGGTGACGTCCTTCTCAAGGGCCAGCGTGTCATCCCCAAAGTACTTCAGGAAGCCGGTTTCCGTTTCCGATACCCCACCTTCCGCGAAGCCATGAATGATTTGCTGGCATGATGCCGGACAAGGCGACCGCGTGTGCTCGAGTGGATTGAGTCCTGGAGTCCCAGGGGTTTCGTAAACGCACAAACGAGCTGCATGCTCCTCAAGAACAGAGTCCCGGGTGGTCACCCTGTACAAAACCCGTTGAGCAAACAGGCCTTGGAGTGGTAGTATTTTCTGAAGTGTACGGTTTTTCAGCCTGCGGGCCCGGGTTTTCGAGGATGGATGTACCCCGATGAAGTATGGTCGCTATGAAACCTTGAGGGAATTGGGAAGAGGGTCCATGGGGGTCGTTTACGAAGCCTATGACCCTCAGATCGATCGCACCCTGGCTCTGAAGGTGCTCAGGCCCGATTACTGCGCAACCGAGCCTTTCGTCCGGAGGTTTCTCAGGGAGGCTCAGGCCATCGGGCGGCTCTCCCATCCCCAAATCGTCACGGTCTACGATTCCGGGAAGGATCGCGGAACCCTCTTCATTGCCATGGAGCTGCTGGAGGGGAGGCCCCTCAACGAGCTGATCCTCGAGCGCCGTTTCCACACCCGGGAAATCCTGGACCTCGGCATTCAAATGGGCCAAACGCTCCAATACGCCCACAGCAGGGGCGTCGTCCACCGGGACATCAAGCCGAGCAACATACTGGTCCAGCACGATGGGTCCATCAAGATCACTGATTTTGGCATAGCGCACATCGAAAATTCCTCGTGCAACCTCCAAACCCATGAGGGTGAGATTCTGGGGACACCGGCCTATATGTCCCCCGAGCAGGTGCAGGGCAAGCCCGTGGACGGTCGGTCCGACCTTTTCTCGTTGGGGGTGATCCTGTACCAGCTGAGCACGGGACGGAGGCCTTTCGGAGAGCGTGGAACAACGCTTGCCGCGCTGTTCCACGCCATCGCCCATGAAGAGCCCCCTGAACCAGTGGAGCTCAACAGCGAGGTTCCGCCGAAACTCTCCCGGGTCATCACCCGATGCCTCTGCAAGGAGCCCTCAGGCCGCTATCCCACGGGTGCGGCCCTGGCAGAGGCCCTTCGGGAGTGCCGATCCGGAGAGTCTGCCGGGTGGCTCCATGCGAAGCTGGATGCGATGGAGAGACGGGCAGCTGCTTTGCGCTTTCCTCAGGTGTTCCTCCTGGTTGCGGTTTCGCTGGCCGCTGTATTGATGTACCTGTTTCCACGGCCGGCTGAGAACGTTGGAGCGTCTCAGGGACGCAAGGAGGACGTCCAAATGGCCGGCCTGTCGGAGCAGACCCACCCCCCTGGCGCGGCCATCGTGGTGGACGGGACGCCAAAAGGAATCAGCCCATTGGAGGTCCAACTCCCTCCCGGCAGTCATCGGGTGACCGCTGAACCGGACGGACACGCCCTCTGGACTCGCGAGCTGGCAATGGAACAGGGTGCCGGCCACCCGGTCGCCATCCAACTCGAGGCGCTGTGGAAACAACGGTCGGCTCAAGTCTTCAAAGCGCCACCCGGCGCCATCATCGCGAGCACCGGGGCGGCTGCCGCCATGCCGCCGGTATCGGAGGATCGAACCGGGGGAGCTGCAGCACAAACGCCGCCGGAGTCCCGCGAGGAGGAGCATCACGGGAGCTCGCTCATCCGCAAACCTATAAGACCGGCCGAGGACGAGCATGAACAGCTCCCGGAGATCCAGGGAATTCTCGAAATCGAGAGCACTCCGCCCGGTGCAGAGGTCCTGGTGGACGGCGTATCTTCCGGGTCCACCCCTTTTGTGTCGAGGATTCCTCCGGGCGATCACGAGCTGGTGCTGAAGGCCGGGGACCAATGCGTCTGGCAGAAGCGGCTGAGCATTGAGCCGGGCAAGGAATACCCGTTCAAGGTGGCTCTCGCCCCCGCAGAATCGATTCTCGCGGTGGATAGCGAACCGCCTGGAGCCCGAATCCTGATCGATGGGGTCCAGAAGGGCAAAACGCCTTCAAATCTGAAGCTTCCACCGGGGACCTACGAAGTGAAGATCAAGCTGAGGCGATACAAAGACCACCGGGCGCAGGTGGAGATTGCCAGGGCCGGACAGGAGCATTCACTGAAAGCCGCGCTGACGCCGGCCCCGCAGCCAACCCGGAGAGTCTCGTCTCACAGGCCTCCTCCTCCCGATCCCGTTATCACTCTGGTGAGGGAGGCCCGCTATCAGCTGTCCCCGCGCATCCTGTGGCGAAGGGTCCGGGGCCTCTTCTGACGGCCTTGTCGAGCGCGTTATTGCTCACCTCTTGCGTGCATCCGCACGGGTTTTCAGGGTTTCACCGCAACCCCGCAATGAAGTCCCCCACGGCGTCGACTCCCTTCTCCTCGATGATCCGAATGGTCTGGGTGCCGATGACGGCGATATCCACTTTGCCTCTCAGGAATTCCACGTCGGCCCGATCCTTGACCCCGAAACCCAGAGCCAGGGGAAGGTCGGTGGCGGACCGGCAGCGGGACAGGTAGGCGTCCAATTCCTGAGTGAAACGGGTCTCGGCGCCCGTCACGCCCTTTCTCGCCACACAATAGATGAACCCCTTGCCGCAGGATGCGATGGTGCGCATGCGATCCGGGCTCGTCGTCGGGGCGAAGATGAAAATGGGGGCCAGACCGTGTCGGGGCATGGCGTCGAGGTATTCCCGGCCTTCTTCCGGCGGCAGGTCCGGCAGGATGATTCCCCGCATTCCCGCCCGGGCCGCATCCTCCGCAAATCGATCCACACCGTACTTGAAGGCAATGTTGTAGTAGGTCATGAAAAGAAACGGGATGTCGAAGGCGCGACTCACTTCCCCGCCGAATTCCATGCAGCGCCCGACGGTGGCCCCCCGGCTCAACGCCTCCTGGTTCGCGCGCAGGATGACCGGGCCGTCAGCGATGGGCTCGGAAAACGGAATCTGAAGTTCCATTAGATCCACACCGGCCGTGACCATGGCCTCGACAATGCGGGCAGAGGCCTCGAAACTGGGATAACCCAGCACGATATGGGTCATGAGGAGGATGTCTTTCTCTCTAAGCTTCTTGCGCAGGATATTCTCAAGCACGGTACCTCTCCGCTTTGGCAATGATGAATTGCTGCCACTCGGGATCCTCGAAGGCATCGGCCACCGTGAAGATGTCCTTGTCGCCGCGTCCCGACTGATTGATAACGAGGATGTCATCCCGGGAGAGCCCGGGCGCCTCCTTGAAAGCCTGTGCAAAGGCATGGGCCGACTCCAGAGCGGGAATGAGGCCCTCTTTGCGGATGGTCATTGCCACGGCATCGATGACTTCCCGGTCTGTCGCCGCTTCAAACCGGATGCGGCCCGATTCCCTGTAGGATGAAAGAATGGGGGAAACTCCGACATAGTCCAGGCCGGCAGCCACGCTGTGAGTCTCCCGCATCTGCCCGTCGTCGTCCTGAAGAAAGAAGGTCTTGTAGCCCTGGGCCACTCCGACGCTGGCGTCCGTCGAGCACAGGCGCGAGGCATGGTGGCCCGAGTCCAGCCCCCTGCCCCCGGCCTCGACCCCCACCAGTTCGACGGGGTCGTCCATGAATCCGCTGAAAATCCCAAGGGCATTGGAACCTCCCCCGACACAGGCGTAAACCCGCGAAGGCAGGCCTCCTTCCCGTTCCAGGACCTGTCGGCGTGCTTCCTGGCCGATGATGGACTGGAAGTAAGACACCATCATGGGGAACGGATGGGGACCGCAGGCCGTGCCCAGCACGTAGTGGGTCGAGTCCATGTTGGTCACCCAGTCGCGGAAGGCTTCGTTGATGGCGTCCTTCAGGATGCGCGTACCCTCCCGGACTGGAATCACCTCGGCCCCCAGCCGCTTCATCCAGAACACGTTGGGGCGCTGGCGCTCCACATCCACTTCGCCCATATAGATGGTGCAGGCGAAGCCGAACTTGGCCGCCATGGTGGCGGTGGCCACCCCGTGCTGGCCGGCTCCCGTCTCTGCAATGACGCGGGTCTTGCCCATGCGCTTGACGAGCAGCCCCTGGCCCATGACGTTGTTGGCCTTGTGGGCTCCCGTGTGATTGAGATCCTCCCGCTTCACGAAAATCTTCGCTCCTCCGAAATGGTTCGTCAGATTTTCGGCAAAGGTGAGGGGCGTGGGTCGGCAGGAGTACGTGGACATGAGGTCCACGTAGGTTTGCCAAAACGTGGGGTCGCTCCTGGCGCTTTCGAAGGCCTCGACGAGCTCGTCGAAGGTCGCCGTCAGGACTTCGGGGATGAAAGCTCCCCCAAATTTTCCATAATAGCCTCGGTCCTTCATCCCCAGTGCCTCCAGTGGTTTGAGAAAATACGAATGTATGGGCATGACGGGGCGAGCGGTGCGCTGTGCGGTGATGGTCTCCGTGCCCTCGGGAGAAAGAGCTATCCGAAATCGGCCAAGTTGTCAATACAAAATATAACCTTTGAACGCTATCCCCTGCCCGGGGTGGCAGGAGGTCTGTGGGCGTCCAGACCGTGCTTACACCTGCTCCATGATTCAGGAGCGGCTTCGTCTCCCGCCGCTGTCAGGAGCAGGTTGTTGAAGACGATTCACGGGCGGGGTTTGAAATCCTCATTCAAGGACTGCGAAGTCGCCGTTGCGTACGACGCTGATGGAGGCCTGGGGGCGCTGTACGTCGCCGTATGCATCGAAGCTGAACGGGTTCTGGAGCCCTTTGAAGTCGCGCTGGGCCAACAGAACCTCCTTGAGGCTCTGGCCGCCCTGCTGTTTGCGCAGCGCCTCCAGAACCACACTGACGGCATCGAACGAATAGACGCCGGGAAACCCCGGCTCCCGGTGAAAACGTTGCATATAGAGTTCCCGAAAGGATTGATAGGCCGGCTCGGAGGAGTTTCGGTCGAAGGTTTGGACGACGGTAACCCCCTCCACCGCTCTCCCCCCCAGTTCAATCAACCGCTCGGTCGCCCCCCAGTCAGCCAGGGTGATGGGAATCTCCGCATCCACCTTCCGGATCTGCTGGCACAAGATCGCCGAATCCATGGAATTGGCGACGATGAGCACCCCCTCGGGCTCAGCGGCCAAAAGCTCCTTTGCAATTTGGAGGTAATTCGTGTCCCCGCCGGACTCGAACGCCACCTCCCGAATCATCTGGCCGCCTCCTTCGAGGAAAACCCTTTTAAAATTGTTCAGCCAGTTTTCCGTGAAGGATCGGTTGCCCAGGTCGTATGCTGCCGCCATGCGTCGCATGGCCGTGCTCCTGAGCTGATAACGTGCACTCCGGGTTGCGTACTCCCGGGTCGTGGAAGAAACGCGAAAGAACTGATCGTCTTTCCCCGAAAGCTCCTCCGTGGTTACGGTGGGACTCATGAGGAGCACCCCGGCCTCATTGACAACGGGGGCCAGGACGATGCCCATGGAGCTGGTCATGGGGCCGATGATAGCCACCACTCCCTGGCCAATGAGCTCCTTCACCACGAGTACGGCCTTTTCGGGATTCTGCTCATCATCCCGCGTGATGAGCTGCACCGGGCGGCCGTTGATGCCGCCATCCTGGTTGCACCGTTCAATGGCCAACTGGACTGAATCACGTCCCGCGATGCCGAGATCAGCCACCCGCCCCGAGGTGCCGCCCACGAACCCGATGCGAACGGGTTCGGGACGCCCGCATCCCAGCAGGGAAAGGGCGAGGGCGGCGGCTATCCAGAGCCGCATCCGCACCTTGACGCCTTGTTCGTACGAAACGGTTCCCATGACGGGTATCCCTTCTTTGAGTAATCTGCGTAGAATGTTTGAGACGTTCAGTCATCTCCGGGTCGCATCCCGCGACACACGCCTGGCTTTCCTCAGCGTGAATCGGAAAGTCGTTCCCTGTCCCGGACCGTTCGATTCCACCCAGATTCGACCTCCATGCACCTCGATGATGCGCTTGACCAAGGCCAGTCCAATGCCGCTCCCCTGGCCCTGGGACTCCAACTTTTCGAAGAGATCGAAAACCTTGTCCTGGAAGCGGGGATCAATGCCCATTCCATTATCCCGAATGAAGAATACCATCTGGTGGTCAGCCTCTTCGAGGCCGACCTCGATTTGGGGTGAAGTCTGATCGCCCATGAACTTTACAGCGTTGTCCAGGAGATTCTGGAACACCTCTCGCAACCGGGGTCGATCTCCATGGAGCAGAATGGGTTCCGGCGTGACCTTCACCGCCACCTCCCGTCCCACGAGATGGCCGGCCAGGAGATCCAGGGCATCCTGCACGAGCTCCTGCAAAGTCATTTCCTCCGGAGGGTTGACCTTGTGCCCGACGCGAGCAAGCTCCAGAAGCTCATCGAGGAGACGACTCATCTTTTCGGCCGCGTTCCGGATGTACCCCAGGTCTTTGGCCACCCGTTCATCATCCTGTCTTTTCATATCCTGTTCCAGGAATCCCACAAAAGATCGGATGGTTACCAGGGGTGTTCTCAAGTCGTGGGATACGGTATAGGTAAACCGTATAAGCTCGTCGGTCCTCTGCCGAAGCTCTTCCTCACGTCGTTTGCGCTCGGTGATATCCACCGCCACTCCGATGACCGAGACTTTCGCTTCGTCACGTTCTATGACCGGATTGTAATAAATCTCGAGAATCGACGGCCCGACTCGCGCCGTGAACTGTACAGATTCTCCGGCTATGGCTCGGCGCGCGAATTCGGTCGCATCGGGTTCCTGCATGAAGAAGTCGAACACCGATGCTCCGACAAGCTGGCCGGGTTTCAAGCCGAGCGCCGCAAGGCCGCGGCCTTCACTGAGAGTGAATGTGCCCTCATGGTCGAACTCGAAGATCGCCACAGGGGTGTTGCTGACCACGGAACGATAGCGTGCTTCGCTGGCTGCCAGGGCTCGTTCGCGCTCGCGAATGGACAGGCACATCCGCTGAAGGTTTTCTGCCAAATCGGCAAATTCCTGAGTCTTCGATTCCGGCCAGGGCTCATCATAATTTCCGTGGGCAATGGCGCGGGCCTGTTCGATATAGCGGCCGAATCGATGAGAGATGTCCCGCGACAGGCCCCATCCGGCCCCGAACGACAGGAGCACGGCGATCACCAGGCCGGCGCCCAGCAGCCACAAAGTGTCGGTGAGCTGCCGGAATGCATCGCTGTGCGATCGCGCCACGAGCACCTTCCAACCAACCCGTGAAACATCCACCAAGGCACCGACATAGGGTGTTCCCTCCAGTTCGAATTCCTGTATAGCGGCGGCACGGGCGTTGCTATCGGCCACCAGTTCCAGGGTGTTTCGCCTGAGCATCTGTCCACCCAGGGCCCGCTGGGAGTCGGCAATGATACGCCCCCCGCGATCGATGATGGTCGTCAGGACGCCTGGTCCGGCAGGCAGGTGGCTGATGAATTCCGATAGTCGGTCAATGGCGATTTCGCCGATCAGAACGTTTTCCCCCAGCGGTATCGCCAGTGCCACCGCGAGGGTGCCGCTCACGGTGGACAGGAAGGTCTCGGACCAGACCTCTCCCCCGTTCCACCTGACTTCTTTCAGAAACGGCCGCTGTGAAAGATCCAGCCCCAGCAGGACATCGCGATTTCCCCTGCGCATGGGGGAAAGCCCCACCGTGAGAATCGAGTCTCGGCTATCGGCCACATAGATGGCCTCGAACACATCGCCCGACCCGACATGGACATCCAGAAGGCTGAAGAAACGGGGTGCAGGCCTGATTTCCTGCGTACCGATGTAGTTTCCAATCGCACCCAGTTCCCGCTGGGCGCCGAGCATATGAGCCTCGACCTGTCCGGCAATGGCGCGCGCCAGGGCCTGGCAACGCACACCAATGTCCCTGTTCATCTCGGGAACAATCATCAGCCAGACCAACGCACAAACCACCAGCAGCGGAAGCGCGGCCACCAGAGCAAACCGCAGAGCCATCCACCGGCTCAAGGGCTGCCGAGAACTCATCTGTCACCTCTGTGAGGATGGTCTTCAAGCACGGACAGGGACCTCCATGCTCCCGCGGTCCCAGTCGGAATCTCTCACCCCGAAACCACTGATCCATTCAGTCAGGGGCCTCACTCCTCATCAACCTCATCCCCGTCGAGGTCCGCCCCCGCCCCGCTTTGAGGAGCGACGAGCCCATGCCTGATCATCTTACGGCGCAGAGTGTTTTTGTCGATGCCGAGCTCTCGGGCCGTGGCCATTCTGCGCCATTGATGGCGCTCCAGTGCCTCCAGGATGGCTTCCTTCTCGATGTCTTTGAGGGTCGCAGCCCGAAGCTCCCGGTACCGCGAGACTTCACCCCTGAGGTGCTCGGGCAGGCAGGACGGTTCGATGAGGCCTCCCCTGCAAAGGATAAAGGCGTATTCCAGAACGTTTTCCAGCTCCCGGATATTGCCGGGCCAGTCATGATTCATGAAGATGGCAAGGGTCTTGTGGCTCAGCCCCAGGATATTCTTGTCCTGCAGCCGGTTGAGGCGATCGATGAAGTGTTCGGCCAGGAGCGGAATATCCTCTTTCCTTTGTGCCAGTGGGGGCAGGTCCAGCTTGACCACATTGATGCGATAGAAAAGATCCTTGCGGAAGGTACCCTCTTCGACCAGACCGGCCAGGTCCCTGTTGGTGGCGGTCACGATGCGCACATTGGCCTTGACCGTTCTGGACGACCCCAGGGGCTCGTAGGCGCGCTCCTCCAGAACTCTCAGCAGGCGAACCTGCAGGGCGGGCGATATGTCGCCGATTTCGTCCAGAAAGAGCGTTCCCCCTTCGGCCAGGGCAAAGCGCCCCAGGCGGTTCTTTTTGGCGTCGGTAAACGCTCCGGCCACATGGCCGAAGAGCTCCGACTCGAGAAGCGTATCCGGCAGGGCGCCGCAGTTCACCGCCACGAAGGGCCCCTTGGCCCGCGGGCTCAGACTGTGCACCGCGCGAGCCAGGAGCTCCTTTCCCGTGCCGCTCTCGCCTTGAATGAGAACCGTGCTTTCGCTGCGGGCCACCTCGGGCAGGATGGCAAGCAGCTTCATCATGCTGGGGGATTTGGAAATAATGTCTCCAAACTGATACTGGCGCGTGATTTCCCGTCTCAGTTTTTCCACAAGGCTGAGGTCCCGGAAAGTCTCCACGCCCCCGATCACTTCTCCGGATTCGTCCTTGAGCAGCGCGGTGCTCACACTGATGGGGATCTCTCGGCCGTCGGCCCTCAGGATGGCGACGGGCTTGTTGATGACCGGCTTGCCGGTTTCCAGGCTGAATTTCAGAACACACGTGGATTCGCAGACACTGGCCCGAAACACCTCACAGCACAGCTTCCCCAACGCCTCAGAAGCAGGAACCCCTGTGATGGCCTCGGCGGCGCGGTTGAAGAACGTGATTCTCCACTCCAGATCCACCGTGAATACCCCGTCGGCGATGCTGTTGAGAATGATCTCGGACTGAGGCGACAGCTCAGGACGTTTCTGAGAGGCGACTATCATGGCTCCATTCGAATTCGTGAGCAACCGGCATTTCTCTGCAGCCGCTCAAGGGCTGCTCGACCCGCAAAAACACCTTAATCAGAGAAGTCCGCGCCGTCAAACCACGTTTTTGAAGGCTGCATGCCCGAAAAGACTTACGGCGGGCCCACATTTCAGTGTGGGCACGAGGAGGGGCTCGGTGCAATACACCTGCGGGCTGAAAAGGATCGTGACCATTCCTGGTATGGTCTGTACATGGAGATAAAGATGCGAAAAAGGGAAAGATAACACGAGGACAACGAGACGGATTCGAAGTGCACTGTTGGTTCCGGTCCTGGTTCTTGGCGGCCTTGTCATGGCTGCTGAAGCCAGGCGGGAGAGGGCGAGGCGGGGTCCCTCTCGCTTTCGCAAAACCGCCGCGAGACCCCTTCTTCAAAGAACCGCCATGATCTTGCGGGCCATGTCCCGGAATACCCGGCTGGTTTCGCACTCGGGGAGGCCGATGACGATGGGAACACCCGCGTCGCCCCCCTTTCTGAGCTCGATGTCGACGGGTATGGTCTGTACATGGAGATAAAGATGCGAAAAAGGGAAAGATAACACGAGGACAACGAGACGGATTCGAAGTGCACTGTTGGTTCCGGTCCTGGTTCTTGGCGGCCTTGTCATGGCTGCTGAAGCCAGGCGGGAGAGGGCGAGGCGGGGTCCCTCTCGCTTTCGCAAAACCGCCGCGAGACCCCTTCTTCAAAGAACCGCCATGATCTTGCGGGCCATGTCCCGGAATACCCGGCTGGTTTCGCACTCGGGGAGGCCGATGACGATGGGAACACCCGCGTCGCCCCCCTTTCTGAGCTCGATGTCGACGGGTATGGACCCCAGGAGGGGAATCCCCGTTTCGCGGCTCAGGGTTTCACCGCCGCCCGACCCGAACAGCTCAATGCGCTCGCTTGAGTGGCCGCAGCTGAAATAGGACATGTTCTCCACCAGCCCGCAGATGCGGACATCCATCTGCCGAAACATCCCGATGGCTTTCCGGACGTCGGCCAGGGCCACCTCCTGGGGGGTCGTCACCATGACCACTGCGGCACTCGGGATCGCCTGGGCGATGGTGATGGAAGGGTCCCCGGTGCCCGGCGGAAGGTCCACGACGAGATAGTCCAGACCTCCCCACATGACATCGTCGAGGAACTGCCGGACGGTCTTGGCCACCAATGGACCCCGCCAGATGAGAGGCTGGCTCTCTCCCAGAAAGAAACCGAAGGACATGACGCTCAGCTCGAACTTTCTGAGGGGCAGAAGCATTCCCGATTCGGACCGCGGCCGCTCGGAAAGATTCAGCATCACCGGGATGCTCGGTCCGTAAACATCGGCATCCAGGAGTCCCACCTGTCGCCCTTCCCTCGCCAGCGCGAGCGCCAGGTTGATGGCCACCGTAGTTTTGCCCACGCCTCCTTTGCCGCTGGCCACGGCGATGAAACGGCCAACCTTGTCGATCCCTTTGAGAGGGTGCTTGGGAAACAATCGATCCAGCTCGTCGCGCGTCATTGCGGTCAGATCCACTTCCACGGAGGCGACGCCGGGCAGCGCGGATACAGCGCTTTTCACATCCTGAACGATGCGCTGCTTCATGGGGCATCCCAGGGTGGTCAAGGCCAGGGTCACCCGCACTCCTTCCTCGCTGACCCGGATATCACGCACGATGTTCAGATCCACGAGGCTCCTTTTGAGCTCCGGATCCATGACCTGTTTCAACACTTCCCGAACGGCATGCTCCGCGACCATTTCCCGCTCTCCTTTCCCCGACCCGGGATTCTCGGTCACAAGTCTTGAGGAGGCTTCCCGTGGAGATTCCTGAGGAAGAATTTTCGGCCGTTGTATTGCGTCTCTATGAGAGCTCCATCCCGGAGGAGTTGTGTCACCAGAGACCAGTCTGCACCTGCCTTCTCGAGCCAGAGCATCAAACCGTCCTCGCGGATCGGGTGAACCGATGCCATGCCGAGCAGATCTTCCTCGGTCTTGCCGCTGCAGGCAAAATCCGACCCCTCATAGCCGGTCAGCAGCTCCACCTTCCGAACGGCCTCGCTCAGGATTTGAAAGGCGCGGTTGAGTGCGGCATCACCCGGCGCCTTGACCCAGGGTTTAGCCGGCGGCCGGGTGGGGATGGAGAGATAGGCAGCCTCGGGCGCCAGTTCGCCGAGGAATGAGGCCACAGCCTTCATGTCATCGGCGCCTTCATTCAACCGGTCCACGAGCATGGTCTCCGTGACCAGCCGGCCTTCAAACTCCCGGGCAAAGGTTCGGATCCCCTCCAGGACTTCCTCGAGCTTGAGCCGGGGATGCGGCTGGTTCACTGCGCGCCAGACGGCCTCCCGGCATGCATCCACCTTGAGGGAGATCCAGTCGCATCGGAGCAGCGCCCGGCGCACCTCCTCCCGCCACAGCAGGGATCCGTTGCTGATTACGGCAACGGGGATCTGCAACAGGTTCTTGAGCTGGTCGATGGCCTCCCCCAGGGCTGCGTCGAGCGTCGGCTCCCCATCGGGAACAAAGGTGAGGAAGTCGACGGGCTCGCCCCTGGCCTGCAGCCGTCGAACCCGAAGCGTCACCTCGTCGACGACCTGCCGCGTCGGGATAAAGCCCCCGGGCCGGGCCCTCAGCTGGGTTGTGCGACCCAACTGGCAGTACACGCAGGAGTAGGAACACACTTTGGGGGGGATATGATTGATCCCCAGGCTCCTTCCCAGGCGTCGGGATGGTACGGGGCCGAAGGGAATCGTCACCAGTTCCTTCTCCCGGCTCCCGCACCGCCTCCCATGCCGCGTCCCTGGCCACCCCCCATGCCACGACCGCACCCTCTCCCCATGCCGCGTCCCTGACCGCCCCGGCCCCGGCCCATCTGAGGAGGCACGGAGGCTTGCTCTCCAGCCGTCAGTTGCCCGCTTTTGAAAGCCTCCACGGCTTCCCGCACGGTCCCGCCGCCCACAGAAAAGATCTGGATCCCCGCCGCATTCAGGGTCTGGGTGGCGTTGGGCCCCGCCACCCCCGTGATGACGACGCGAGCACCCTCGTTGGCGACTGACCGGGCCGCGCCGATCCCGGCGCCGGATGCCATGGCCGCATCCCCGTTGTCGAGGCTCTTCCACTCCATGGTTTCGCTGTCGACAATGATGAAATAACCGCATCTCCCGAACCGGGGATCCACCGGGCTCTCGATGCTTGGCTGAACGGCTGAGACGGCAATCTTCATTTCTTTGCTCCTTTTCCGGAAGCCCTCCCATACCCGGAACCGGGGAAACCCTTGTTTCCACCCACCGTTCCGGGCAGATCTTCCTGAGAGGTTCGGGTTTCCCTGCTCGAAACCCGAAGCCTGGCTTCATGCTTCAGCAAGGGGGGTGCCACAGCGGAGGATATCGGCTTGAATCCTTCATGCGCCGGTTGTGGGCGGAGGGTGCTTCACCTGGCACAGGCATTCGAGTGCAAATTGAACCCGTTTCTTTACGCATCAGGGAACAAAATGCATCATCTCCCACAAATCAAGGGGGGCTCCCGCGCTGGTCCGAGTCCATGAAGGTCCTGGCATGAAGATCGCTCTGAGACCCATCGAGGACCCGCACAGGGTGCGGCTTGCTGCTGTCCACATCACTGGATGCACCCGCTGTGCTGAATTCAGGGTATCTTTACAGACTCCGAATCAGAGTCACCTTCGATATGAGCGTCACCTTCGATGCTCCCAGCGGAGTTCTTGGGGGAAAACCATCCAAACCGGGCCTGCATTATGGGACATGAGAATTTGCCGGGTAGTGAACAGTCGGGACCTCAAGGCCGGCAGGCCATCGCGGACCGACCCATTGCAGCGGGCGACCCCGAGGACCGGGCCATGAAGCGTTTCGCTCTCGGGGTCTTCGTGGTCAATCTCCTGCTGGCGGGGGGGAAAGGATTTCTGGCTCAACTTTCAGGAAGCCTGGCCTTGAAGGCGGACTCTCTCGACTCGGCCACGGATTCGGTGGCCTCCTTCATGATCTGGATCGGGCTAAGGCTCTCCACGAGAAAGACACGCCTGTTTCCCTACGGCCTCTACAAAATCGAGAACTTTATGTCCGTGGTAGTGGCCGTTCTGATTCTGTTGGTCGGGGTTCAAATCGGTCGGGAGGCTCTGCGAACGCCCACGGCTCTTCCTCAAGTCACGTGGCCCGTTCTGGCCGGTATGCTGGCGAGCGTGCTGGTCTGCTCCCTTCTGGCCCACTTTGCGGCGTCCCTGGGGAGGCGGACCCATTCGCCGACCCTGGCGGCGGAAGGCAAGCACCGGCTGGTGGATGTGCTCTCTTCGACGGTGGTACTCTGCTCCCTGGTGTCCAACACCTTCGGTTTTCGGGTAGACCGCATCGCCGCTCTCGTCGTGCTGGCGTTCATCCTGTGGGCAAGCCTGGAGCTCTTTCGGGATGGCATGCGTGTGCTCCTCGACGCTTCCCTGGACTCCAAAACCATGCAGACGATCCGCTCCATCCTCGAATCCCATCCTGAGGTAGGTTCCGTGCAGTTTCTGGCGGGGCGCAACGCCGGTCGATTTCGATTCGTCGAAACATCCCTGGCCCTCAGGACCGACAATCTGAGCCGGGCACATCGGGTAACCGAGGAGATCGAGGCATCCATCCGCCGGGAGATCCCCCATTTGGAGCGCATCCTCATCCATGTCGAGCCCGTCCGTCCGGAGAGAATTCTGGTGACCGTACCGCTGTCCGACATGTGCGGCGCGCTCAGCGACCACTTCGGGGAAGCTCCCTTTTATGCTTTTGTCTGGGTGAGGACGGAGGGCGGCACGGAGGAAAAGCGTGAGATCATGGCCAATCCCTTCGCTTCCGTGCCGCGAGGCAAGGGGATGCGGGTGGCTGAGTGGCTGATCGACCTGAAGGCTGACATCGTCCTGGTGAAGGAGCCCCTCCATGGGAAAGGGCCGGGCTACGCCCTGGACAGCGCCGGAGTGGAGGTGAGACTGACGGACGCCAAAGATCTTTCCGAGGCGGTGGGCTCCATCGCCGGCGCTCGGTGAATTCCCCGATCACCTTTCCTGAGTTTCCGGCGGTGCGAAATGCTTGGGCAGAAAAACGGTGAAAGTCGCCCCGGAACCCGGTTCGCTGGCCACCATGATGCGGCCGCCGTGACCTTCCACGATGGCCTTCACCGTGGCCAGTCCGAGCCCGTGGCCTTCCTTTCCGCTGCCCCTGTGTCCTCGGTGAAAGATATCAAAGATGAAGGGAAGATCCTCGGGGTCGACCCCCACTCCCCCATCTTCAACGGAAATCATGATCTCGTTTTCTGTTTCCTGAGCACGGATGATGATCGCGCCGCCTTCATCCGAAAACTTGAGGGCGTTGTCGAGAAGATTCGTGAACACGCGTCGCAGCCGGTTGGCATCGGCCTCGATGACCGGCAGGATGTCGGACACCTGCAGCTCCAGTCGAAGACCTCGCTGCTCGGCCCGCTCCCTGTAGGTTTCGAAGATCTCCTCCAGCTCCCTGTCAAGAGAAACGGCCGTCATGTTCAGCTTCACGCCCCCGGTTTCTATCCTGGAGAACTCCAGGAAATCGTCCACCAGGGATTCCAGCTTCCCCGCTTCCCTCGCGATGATCTCCACATGCCTGCGGGCTTTCTCCTCGCTCATTTCCGGCGGGTTGCGCAGCAGCCTCAGTCCAAGCCCATGGATTCCCGTGAGTGAGGATCGCATGTCGTGGGCGAGCATCGAGATGAAGTTGGCCCGCAGCCGCTCCATGGCCACAACGGCCGAGAGGTCCACAATGGCCTCGACCCCTCCGATGCGCTGCCCCCATCCATCGAAGAGCGCTGCAGCACTGATGCGCACGGGGGTGATGTTTCCGGATCTTCCTTTGATTTCTGCTCTCAATGTAACCGAGTGCGTTTCTGGATTCTGGATGGCCCGGAGCGGGCATTCTCGGCCGCAGAGGGTCGAGTGAAGGACGTCCTGGCAGTTTCGGCCCATGGCCTCCGCAGCACTGAACCCGGTGAGCTTTTCAGCCCACGGATTGAACCCTGTGATCCTGAACTCGGAATCCATCGTGACAACGGCGATGGGGAGGCTGTCGATAATGAATTTGTAGTAGACCTGATGGGCGCACTCATCTTCATGCGTTCCAGCCAACGGATCGCCCCAGTTCCGATCCGCACTGCTCTGCGTCATTTCGCCGTTACGAAGCTTCATGGAAACATCTCCTCGACTCCATACGGGGTTGCTTTGCATGACTCGAGGGCAAGGAGCATGCCGAAGACCGGACGCTTCAGGAGAATCCGGCGTCGACACGACGATGGCCTTAGTACTCACGGTCCTAAATACGATGACGTATTCTGAACGGTTCAAGCTGCT
>CAZLCS010000040.1:0-56048 GCA_964557955.1 uncultured Syntrophobacteraceae bacterium | reverse complement strand
CCCGTGGCTTTCACTCCTTCAACAGTGCGCTAAATTTGTGTCCGGTAGTGAATTCAACATTTCGTGAGGCTCATAGCCGAGGAGAGATTTTACTTTGGTGCTGGCGTATGTATAACGACCGTGCTTGTCAATTTCCCAGACCCAGTCGCTGGTTGTCTCAATGAATGAACGAAGCTTCTCTTCGCTTTCCCTCAGTGTCTTCTCCATTCTCCTTCGCTCGCTGACTTCTGCGTTGAGTCGCTCGATGGCCGCTGCAAGATCGTGGGTCCGTTCTTTCACCAGGTCCTCAAGGTGCTCCCGGTGCCTGTTCAATTCCTCCTGTGCTGCCTGCCGTTCGGTGATGTCCTGCAGAACACAAGCGATTCGATCCGTGCCCGCAGGCCCTTCGATGGGAAGGTAGGTTATGAAGAGATCTCTTTCACCGAGCTCGGAGTAATCGTATTTAACATGATATTTTACTATGTTACCCCGGAAGCATTCATCCAACTTCTCCCTGATGACCTCTTCGAAGACCTGCTCTCCCACAATCTCCGGTACCAGCCTTCCGATGATCCGGTCCTTATCTGTCCTGCGATGGTTCAGGAATGCGCGATTTGCGATCAAGTAGCGGTAGTCCCGGTCGACGACGGCTATCATCTCCTCCAGGCCTTCCACCACCTTTTCATACTCTCTCAGTCTTTCCTCGGCCCGCTTCCGCTCCGTGATGTCTTCGACTGTTCCCTCGAAGTGGCTGATTTCCCCAAGATCACCTCGAACAACCCGCACATGATTGGAAACCCAACCGAGGGTTCCATCCTTCTTGACGACCTCAATCTCGAAAACGGCCTCCCCCTGGTCCAGTATGCTCTGAATGCACTTCCGGGACCTTGCCGGCTCTGCAAAAAGCTGGTGGCAAACGTCCGTGGCGGATTCCTTCAGCTCTTCAGGGGACTCGTAGCCCAGCATGCGCGCCAGTGCCCGGTTTACTTCGATGAACCGCCCTTCGGGAGTGTTCGTGAATATGCCGCACAGAGCGTTCTCAAAAATGTTGCGGTATTTGTCTTCCGCCCTTCTGTGAAGCTCTTCGGCCTTCGCGCGCTCAGCTTCCCTCGCCTCCAGCAATGCAGCCATGTCGTCGAAGGACCTGGCGAGCCTTCCCAGTTCGTCGGACGTGTGGTGGATGCCGCCCGTTCGCACGCTCGTCTCCCCATCCGCCAGGCGCTGCGTGGCAATGAGCAGGCGATGGATGGGCTTCACAAGAGCAAAATCTCCGAAGCACCAAGCAAGACACATGGTGATCAGACACAGGATGCCGAGGACAGACAGGCTGCGAATCATCTGGAGATTTGCCTTTGATACGATCGTGTCTTTTGGAAGTCCGACTCCCATGTACAAATAGGGTGAATCATCCTCACGGAGACGCAGCTGCCTGAATGCATAGATACGCTCGACACCATCATGTCCCACCCTTTCGAAAATCCCCTGTTGCGAGGGGCCCATCATCTGCCTCATGACCTCTTCGGGGAGGGTTCTGCCTGGAGGAGCGGCGTCGCTTTCGGGATAGCGGTATAGCCTCACTCCCAGGTGGTCCGCGATGGTCACCGCAGAACCCTCCGGCAGATTGGCCTTTTTTATGAAAGGCCCATACTCATCCAGTTTGAAACCCGCTATCATTATTGCAATGAGGTTCTTGTCTGCATCGAGTACTGGATAGGTATAATTGATAGATTGGACATCAGTAGTCCTGATTGGAAAATATTCACCAGCTGAAAAGTCGAATGGTTCGACAACATCTCTAATATGTTTTCGATCCGATAAATCATAATTTCCTGGTTTGAAAGGGATAGAGGCTGCAAATATTATTCCTTCAGATGTTGCTGCAGCTATTACTGAATATGATGTATTCTGTTTATTCAACTCGAATAATAATTTATTACATGCCTCTGTATCCATATTTCGAATTTCTGGAAGCTGAGCCAAAGTCAATAACATTTGCTTGGCTCCATTAGCTATTTGTTCTTGTTGTGCGGCCAGGCTTTGGACTAGTAATAATGCATTCTCTCTTGCTCTCTCAATTTCATGAGTGCGATGATTGATTCCAACTTTTATGATAATCCAAGATGCATAAATAAATACAATCAATAACAACAATAATAACTTCGTGCGAATACTGAACGATGTCAGGATTCTCTGAAAATTTATCATGGCTTCCTCTTATCATATTTCCGGGCAGGTTCTCGGACTATTTCCAGGAAGCGAAGGCTACGAGAAGTGGGGCGCCAGTTCCATCACCCAGCTCCCCAAGGCACAGTTCCCGAAGGCCCGCCTGCAGGGAAACAATGCCTCCCCGCAAGCCTCCCTGGATTCCATCGCTCGCTCTGTTCCACCGAACGCTCGAAGATTTCGGAAGCAAGCTGAGTCCTGCGGCGGTCTCTTTGATCCTCAAAGAGGAGGGATGCTCACGGCTCCCCCGAAGGAAGTATGATGAGCGACCGCCCGGCATATACGGCCTGAACCGTCTGATGTCGCGGATGTGCGAAAGCTTGACCTCTCCTCCCGCAGGTTCCGGACCCGGTTCGGCGGCCTCTTTCTCTTCTTGCGCTTATACCGTTGCAGGATCGATCCTGCCTGCGACTCCAAGCTCCTCAAGCCTTGGTTCGATGCCATGGGAAGCCGTGGCCTTGCTCGAGGAGCTCCTTTGAATTGGACTTCAACACCCCTCCCTTTCTCGGGGAAGACGCCCTCGCAGAACAACACTATGTTTCAAAACGCAGCCGAAGACAAAAGGGAATTCTTGCTTTTCTGGTTCAGGATGCGGACTCCCGTGTCTTTTGCTATGCCAACGCCGACGTCCGAAAGAGCGATCAGAACGACGAAATCCTGCGCTTCGGGGATTCCTGGAAAGAGCGCACCGGAGCCCTTCCGGGCGAGCTCATCTTCGACTCTAAATGCAGGCCAACAAAACAGAGTGTCCACCTCTCGAGTCGTCATTCCGGCAGTCTTCTGGCCGGAATCCATAAAAAAGCTGGATGCCGGCTTACAGATTGCCGGCATGACGAGCGGGGAAATGGACCTCTTTTTCTGTGGAGGTGTACTGAGCTCACCACCTAAGAAAACTAAATGATCTCAATCAGATGAGCACTGATTTCATCGCCTTGCGTCGGCGAAGCAAGAACCTTCTTTCTGAAGTCCGAAACGAGCCGTTCTCAGCCTGGAGACGCGTTGAACTGGATGCCGTCTCGCGTGCCTATGGAACGCCGAAGATCCTGGATGAAAGATCACGCTGACTGGCTCCGAGGGACCCGTCCGGCAGATCATCATCACCGATCGTGGACACGAGGAGCCCACTTTGCTCCCACATCTTTCGTGGCCTTGTGAACGCTACGGCCCAGTTGGTGATTGGTGAAAAGGAAATCTCGATCCACATGCAGAAGTGAACACACCATCCATTCTTGATTGCCGCAGGTTTTCGGAACATCGATATCCCAGTTCGACGGCTTGCTGAAAAACGGCTCCACATTGCCCTGGGCTGAAACCCGTGTGGTGTCAACTCAGAAAACTAACGTGGGAATCCACGCTAGCGTCTGGGGCGGCAGTATGGAGGATATGGGCTGGGGACGTCTCCATGGCACTCGAAACGGTGCTGATCCCAGTTGGCCGTTTGGTGGTGGCTCGTCGGTGTCGCACAGGCCGCAAGCGACATAATGAGCGATACAAGAACCAGGGTTCTCAGGAGCAAACGCCGTGTGGTCATCATCGATATCCTTTCGCCGAGCCCCGGAGCATCCGTGTGGATCCGACAGGGCGCTGGTCGTCCCCTCTTCAAGAAAATATAACGACCGGCCGACTGGATCGCAATCGCACTCGTCAACGCCAAGGATCCCAGAGGCCTCACCACTCCAGAACCGAAGCGACAACACCGGGGAAGCCTCACGACCTCACGCATCAGTGCCGACAGTCGCGCGAGGTCGGAATGAACTGATCCGAGATGAGTTGTGACAGGGGAACGGGGTGGGGAAAGGGGTGCGGTGGGGCATCCCTTTTCTTACGGCCAGGCGATCACTCGGTTGCCCCAGCCCTCCCAGGAACACGCCTGCATCCCGAACATGGATCGACCAACTTACCCGATACATGCCACCCCCTTCGCATCCTCGAGAGCAACCCGGAGACCAGCCAAAACTGGATCCCGGCTTCCACCGGGCCCGCCGACGGAGTATGATCGAGTTGCCGAACAACCATCCTGAAGGGAGCCATCGAAATGAGCAGCAGAAAGTGGAATTTCGACGAAGAGGCCGCCGCCTGGGACAAGAATCCTGGCCGAGTCAAGGTGGCGAATGAGATCGCAGACGCGATATTGGACGAGCAAATCCTCACTCCAGAGATGAACCTCCTGGAATTTGGCTGCGGCACGGGGCTTCTGACGCTCAGGCTCCTCCCCCTTGTGCGCTCTGTGACCGGCTTGGATAGTTCGGAGGGGATGCTCGGTGTGCTCAGGAAGAAGATTCAAGACCAGAACCTCGTCAACCTGCGGCTCCAGCACCTGGCTCTCGAGAAAGGCGACATGCTCGAAGGAAGCTATGATCTCGTCGTCTGCAGCATGACGCTCCACCACGTGAAGGAAACGGGGCACCTCCTCGCTCAGTTCTTCACGGTCACAGCTCCGGGGGGCTATCTCTGCATCGCCGATCTGGACCCCGATGACGGTGAGTTTCACGGCGACAACGACACCGTGTTTCATCATGGGTTTGATAGAGCAGATTTGCGTCGGGCCATCGAGGATGCGGGGTATGGGGAAATCCATGATCGGACGGCGGCAACCATCGCCAAGCCGATTGCCGGTGGGGGGACGAAGAACTTTGGCGTTTTTCTCATGACCGGAAGGAAGGCGCAGTCGGGCGCAACACAACATATGAGTAATCGTTCACCGCACATTTTTTGCTGAATGCATCTTGGGACTGGACATCAGTCTCGATCTCCGGTAATGGGAAGGTCCAACACTGTGAGAAGCGAACCATCGGGTTCAGATCTGCATTGTGTGAGGCTGCACGGACATCCGGGAAGCCGAGCTCATTTTCGAAGCAGGCAAAGATGCCGTCGTCAAGGTGCTTCTTGAGATGGACGCCCGGATAGAGTCGCTCTCACAGCGGATCATGGCCCTGGAAAAGATGATCGCCAAGCTTTCCACCAATTCGAGCAATTCATCCAAGCCGCCATCCTCCGACGGTCCAAAAGTCATCAGACCCAGGAAGAAGATTTCCTCCCGCTCTCCAGGAGGACAGAAGGGACACAAAGGGCACAAGAGAGACTTGCTGCCCGTCGAGCGGATAGACCATGTGCATGAATGCTATCCCGCAGGTCTGCGAGAATTGCTCGGATTCGCTGAACCCGAAAAGCTGCGAGGAGACCTCGGAGCCGTTGCGGTACCAGACTTTTGAGTTGCCTGAAATCAAACCGATCATGACCGATTACCGATGCCACGAGCTCAAGTGCGCTTGCGGACACAAGACCCGGGCGGAGATTCCTCCCGAGGTGGCCTCAAGCCAGTTCGGTCCGCGAGTTCATGGCACGACAGGATACCTCAGCTCGGTGCACAGGATTGGCCGAAGAGGCATTGTAGAGATCCTGAACACTCTTTTCGGGCTGAACCTTTGTGTCGGGACCGTCTGCAACAGCATCGAGCGGTTCAGTCCGGAACTCGATTGTTACAACGGTGTTCAGAAGCCAGGAACTACCAGGACGAGGGCTCAGCAAGAACTGTACGGCGCACCCGCGTGCAGGCAGGGCAAAAAAAGTCTTGAGAGGAAATCGGCGTACAAGGGATGAATTCCCCGATATCTTCGAAATGAGCGGAACCAGGAGTCGCTCATCTCCCCGTTCGCGCAGCGAAGCTGCGCGAACCCTCAGCTCGGTTGCTTTGCCATCAGAGTAAGATCCGAAAAGCCGGTTACTGAATCCGCTTTGGTCCAGAGCCCCACATAACCGTGGACCGGCCATTCGGCGGAGTACTCGAGCAAGAGAACTCCGTCCAGATACCCTTCAATGCTGTGGCCTGAAGTCTCCACCCGGATCTCGTACCATCGGTCTGTTTCGATCTCGACGGGCGCCACCGCTCTGGTAAACCGACGGTTGTTCACGTACTCGAACAGGATCAGATTGTTTTCGAGGCCGTTGATCCGCAGCACGAAATAGTTGCCCACATTGCGAAGCCCGAAGGCAAGGCCTCCCGCCTGGTCGATCCGCCCGCCCATCGGCCTGACCCGGGCCGCGATGACCGCATCCCCGACGCGGCTCTCCTTGGCGATGGCGAGCGGGAAGTAGTAATAGGCTTTCACGTTGTCGAGAAACTCCTGGTACCGGGCGCCGACCATCTTGCCCATGAAGCCCGCAAAGCCCGACCCGAGGCCGCTGGCCCATCGGGATCCGTCCTGGATCAGCACTTCGCCATCTTCCCCGGCATCCTGCATCCGCCAGTCTCCCTCCGGCGTGTAAAACCCCGGCAACTGGCTCCCGGTGGTCTGGTTCAGGAAATCGTAATCCCCCCGGAAGAAGGAATCCGTCATGGCCTCGAGCTGGTTTGGAGCATTGATGGCCATATCCAGGAGCCGACTCGAAGCAAGCAACCGCCCCAACTGGTCGAGGGTATCCTCCATGACCTTCCGGCCGGCCCCTTTGAAGGATGCTTCGAGCAAATCCCCCGTGATGGTGAGGTGGAACCCCAACCGCCCCAAGACGCTTGCCAGGAACTGGATGCGCAGGGACCGGCCCACGAAGGACCCGACGCCGCCCGAAAACTGCAGAATAATGTGGTTCTGCCCGCTGTCCGAATCGTCCTCCGCGCAGAACACATCCACGTTGGCGTAGTGGTAGCCGAACTTGGCGCTGAGGTTCAGGTAGTCGCGGGAGAGCACCGCGTAGCTGTCGCCGCCGGGCATTTCGCCTCCGATTTCTGCGGTGGCGCTCGACGCCATGAGGCTCATCAGATTTCCCATGTCGAAGTTGATGGTCCCCGCCCAGGTGATGCCCGGATGGGTGAACCCGCTCCAGAGGGCTTTCATGGGGATCGATGTCAGGTGATTGGCGCTGACCTCGTCGCAGGTGGTGAGCATGTCCTTGAGACCACCCCCCAGGTCGATGCAGTAGAGAATCAGCGGGATGTTCGTCTTCAGGCGCACCGAGACCGCCCCGTGGGCCTTTTCGGAGAGAAAGAAGATTTCGTTCATGATGCGCTCGTGGGCGAACCGCACGATGTCGTGAAGGCTCCGGCAGCCTTCGGGCGCGAAATTCAGCGCTTTGGGGTCCGTGAGCGAAAGCGGGGCGATTCGGTCGAGCGCCGTGCGCAGCCGCCGGTGGATCGGGCTGTCGAGGAGCTGTCCGCCAGCCTGGCTCGAGCCGCCCGTGATCCCGTCGACGAGACCTTCATGGACGGTTGCGTGTGTGCTGTCCAGGGTGATCGGCTCACCGTCCCGAAAGGTGCGGGTGGCCTCACCCATATCGAAGAGAGCCGGCACCCGGAATTCCCGGGCCACGGATGCCAGGTGGCTCGCGACGCTGCCAACATCGGTGATGATGCCCCTTACCCGCCCCACGAGGGCCGCGTAGTCGGGTGAGGCCGTCCGGGCCACGAGGATGGCGTCCTCGGGCAAAGCGGCGAGGTCCTTGCCATCGGCCAGGAAGACCGTTCCCGCGGCCATGCCGGGGCACGCGGGGCGTCCTCCCTGGAGCCTTACTGGATGTTTCGAGAAGTCGATGGTCGGCTTGGCTTCAGCTCGGTCGCCCAGAACGACGCCCAGGGGACGCGTCTGAAGCAGATAAAGCCTTCCCGCGCCGTCCAGAGCCCATTCCACATCCTGGGGGGCACCGAAGTGCGCTTCCAGGAGAGTCCCGAAGCCGGCCAGGGCTTTCACGATCTCGTCGGCGACGGCTGCGACGACCCCGTCGGCGTCCGGCACGGCCTCGAGGTGCAGGCCGCCCGCTTCACCCCCGACCAGTCGGGAGTGCTTGGGGCGGATGTCGCGCCGCATGATCTCCAAGCTGTCCCGGTCCACGAAGAAATCGTCGGGAGACGCCTCTCCGCTCACCAGGTGCTCTCCCAGTCCCAGGATGGCGCTGATCTTCATGGCTCCCGAGGCGGGATTCGACGGGTCCACGGTGTAGAGGACGCCGCTCGCTTTGGAATCGATCATTTCGATCCCGGCGACGCACATGGGCGTGTCTTCGTCTTCCAGCCCGTAGCGCAACCGGTACAGGATGGCTCGAGGGGAGTACTTGCTTGCCACCACCGCCTTGTAGGCATCCAGCAGTCCCTCCCCGTCGACGTTGAGCTCCGTGATGTACTGCCCCGCAAAGGAGGCTTCCGAGTCTTCCCCGACGGCGCTGCTCCGCATGGCGATGCGCACTCCCGGACGCGTTCGGGCCTCCAGGGATGCGTAAGCCTCCCGGATGGCCTGGGCCAGGGACGGCGGAAGGTCCGCACTTCGAGCCATCTCGCGAATGGCGTTGCTTGCTGCCTCCAGCGCGGTCGGATCACCGACGTCGACCTGTTCCAGGATTGAGGCGATGGGCTCCGCCAGTTCAGCCTCCTTCAGGAAATGGTCGAGCCCGTCGGCGGTCACGACGAATCCCTTGGGCGTTGGAAGCCCCAGGACATTTCCCATGATCGCCAGGTGCGTCGCCTTGCCTCCCGCGACGGGAAGATGCGCATCCGTCACGAGGTCCAGCGGCAAGACGAATGGTCCGGACCTAACGGGCGACTCGACCGTGAGCGCCGCCTGGATCTCGCGCCCGATCCTCTCACAGACAGCCGTGAGCTGCCGGTATTTGCCCCTCGAGACCCCGTTCAGGGTTTCCGCGAGGCTGCAGGTGGTTTCCAGAAGCTCCTGCACTCTTCCCTTGACGGAACCCATGGAAAACGGGCTTCCGCCGTAGAAGGCCTCCTCGAGCTCCGCCATCAGGTTCAGGGCATCCCGATTCAGGCACAAAAAGTCCCTGAAATGCCGGTACTTCTCGACCATCGGCCCGTCCACCTGAGTCAACAGTGTGCACGCATCTTTCCGCTTGAAGAAATCGAACAGCGCCATCTCTCACTCCTATCCAATGTGTCCCTGATCAGCGCAATCGATCTTACCGAACGAGGACACCCATGGCTGCCCCCAGGATCATCACGACCATCACCACCCATTTGGAGTGCCAATAGAAGACGGCCAGAAGAGCACCGACTCCGATGCCCAGGGACATCCGATCGTCAATCGCCGCCAGCAGCAGGTTCACGGTGGTCCAGGTCATGAGCCCCACCACCGCTGCCGTTACCCCGTCCAGGAAGGCATGCACCCGGTCATTGTCGATGATGCGCTCCAATAGGTTATGCGCGACAAGGGTGAAGGAAAATGCGGGAAGGAAGATGGCGAATGTCATGACAATCGCACCCGGGCTGCCACCTGCCACGTAGCCCACGAACGTGGAAAAGATGATGAGGGGGGCCGGCAAGGTGCCCGACAGGGCCAGGCCATCCAGGAATTGGGCATTCGTGAGCCAGCCTTGGACCTGGACGGCGTCATGCTGGAGGAACGCGATCACCGTGTAGGCTCCGCCAAAGGTGAAAAGACCGCTCTTGAGGCCGGAGAGGAAGATGGCTGCCATGAGGGCTGTGTCCCGTGCCGTCTGAGGAACACCCGCCACGGGATGGACCGCCTGGATCTGCGGATACTGCCAGATCGCGAGAAGGGCGGCGAGGTAGACGCCTGCCAGTCCGATAGCGGCAACGCGCTGTCCGCGCTGGAGGAAGCCATGGATGAGCCCCGCCATGACGAGGCTCACCATGAAGTGGATGCCCACCACTTCACCCAAGAGAGCCATCGCCGCGAGAGCCCACAGGCTGACGTTCTTGAGCGCATGGCCCCCGATGCGAAGCAGTGCACGCAGGATCAGGGCGCCCACCGCCGCCTGGACCCCGTGAAAAGCCGCACTGAAATGCGGGATGGCCATGCCGTAAACGAGATAGAACCACGAGAGACCGAACATGAGCGCGAAGCCCGGGAGCATGAATCCTAGCCCCGCCAGGAGCCCGCCGAAGCGTCCCTTGGCGATCATGCCGAAATAGACGCACAATTCATGGGCTTCCGGCCCCGGGAGGGCCTGGTAGAGGCCCAACACCCGGTTGAAACGCTCCCTGGAGATCCATCCTTCCTCCTCCACCAGCTCCTGGCGGATCATGGCGATCTGAGGAATAGGCCCTCCCCAGGCCAGGAGCCCGAAGCGCAGGAACCTCCAGAAGAGCGCGGGGTAGCTTTGCTGTCTTACGACGGGCTCGACGTCATCGTTCCTGCGGCGCACATCGATCACGACGGCTGCCTCCGGATTTTTCTCCAGCCGTCCTTTGAGCTCATCCGGGTTAACCGGGCTTTTCATGGCATACCCCCTTGCATCAACGTTCGCGCTGAGTACAGTTTCACAGAAGAGAATGTCCGTTTTCACCTCGTCATGCCGGCAGTCTTTTGGCCGGCATCCAGTTTCTTTTGTGGATTCCGGCTTGAAAACTGCCGGAATGACGACCCAAGTATTGGACACTCAATTGTGTGGAGATGTACTAAGCTTGCGAAGCCGCCACAGGGGACCGGCTTTGAACCTTCACTCCCAGGATGAAGATAGGGATGGCCAGCAGCAGAACGACGCTCATGAGCGAAAAAGCGGTGAGATATCCCCACCGGGCGATGAGAAGCCCGGCCAGAATGGGTCCCGATGCATGGCCCACATCGAAAATCGTCCCGAAGGTCCCCATGGCCGTTCCGAAATGCCGCTCCTTGCAGAGATCCGCCACCAGAGCCGCAGAGGAGGAAGTCACAAAGGCCTCGCCCAGGCCGAAGAGCAGAGATGCCAGGACGAGGAGCTCAAAGCGCGTCAGCAAAGGGATGGCTGCGAAGGAAACCGCGCACGCCATCATCCCGAGAACGATGGCCGGTTTGCGTCCGTACCGGTCCGAAAGACGCCCCATCAAGGGTTTGGAAAGAATGGTCACCAACACCTGAGCCCCCCAAAGGAGCCCGGCCTGGAATTCGTTGAGGCCGGCCACGGTCACGGCATAGATGGGGAGAAAGGCTTCCAGGGCGCCCATGGTCATGTTCTGGAGCCCTTCCATATTGGAGGTGAGGACGACTCTCCGGTCGCTCACCACCTCGCGAATCCCCGAGAAAAAGCGCTCCATCGATGCCTTGAGCCCCACGCGGGTCACGGATGCGTCCCGGCCGCGAAGCAGCTTCGCGCCCAGGAGCAGCGACAGGCAGCCGGCGATTCCGCTTGAAAGGTAGACCCAGTGGAAGTTCTCCAGGGACGGAACACCGGGTCGAGACAGCGTGAACAGAAGATAGCCGCCGAGAGGCGCTCCCAGGAGATTCCCGATGATGGTGACAGACGAGAACCACGAGAGCATCTCCCCCTTGCGGCTCCCCGCCACATCGGCCACCACGGCCATGGCCACGGGACCGTATATGGCCGTCGCGAACCCGTGCAGGAACCGGATGACGAGAAGAAGCGCGGCGTCCTTTACCCAAAAGTAGCTGAACGGCGTCAGGGCGAAGACGACCAGGCCCGCGAGCATGGTCTTGCGGCGCCCGATGACATCGGAGAGCGCCCCGGAGGGCAGCTTGAAGAAGATGCCGGTCACCGTGGAAATGCCCACCACCCAGCCGATGGCCTCGGGACCCGCCCCGAGGTGGAGGGCGAAGAGCGGCAGGACGGGGCTCCTCGCCAGGGCGTAGGACAGCCGGGCGAAAAAACCCACTGCGCAGAGGCCCAACAGAGCGTTCATGGGATTCATGATGGCTCCCTGTCTCTTTATGCACCCTCGATGAGCCGCTGGATCTCCCGGTGGTAGCCCAGGTAGCGCTCCAGGGTGAGTGCGTTCTTACCGTATCGGACGTTGTTCGCGAGGATTTCCTCGAAGCGCGCTTCGGCCTCCTCCTCGCTTGCGACGATGAGGTTCTTGTCCGTGATGATGTCCACCAGGCGGTCGGCGTAGATGACGATGCGCTCCTCGAGGGTCCGCAGGGTGTAGTCCTTCAGTGGAAGCCCCAGCTCGATCGCTTCGTCAGCGGTCAGGCCGCCCCGGACATGCTTTTCCATGATGGCCAGGATTGGCTCAGGGAGACCGAGGCGAGCTCCCAGCTCCGCCCCGATCTTTCCGTGCTCGATGTCGTGAGTTTGGGCTTTTCCCAGGTCGTGGAAAAGCGCTCCACGTCCAACCAGCTCGAAGTCGAGCTTCGCACCGGTTCGTTCCGCGATCTCCAGGGCCTTTTCCGCCACCTTAACGCTATGGGCGATGTCTGGCTCTGAGACGCCCGTCTCGCGAAGCAACGTCAAATCCGATTCGTTGAGTTGATAAGTCATGGCGTACGCATCTCCAGTATCGTGGGAAGTCAGTGTCCCGGAGCCGCAGGGACTTTGCGGTCGAAATAGATGCTCTTTCCACTGATGCTCACGGGCACACCCATCACCACTTCGGCATCGATGAGGCCAAGAGCCCGCGCCGCAGCCCCCACGCGCTGTTGAACCCGGTTATCGACGTTCAGCAGTCCGGCCGTCTTTGCCGCCGATGCAAGGGCCACTCCGATGTCCATCATGCGCATGACGCAGTGGGGTCCCGTGTAGCCCATTTCCTTGTCCGTGGGTCGGCGTTCCTTTTGGAATTCCGCACAGGTCGGGAGCCCGCACGCACCGCAGTCGTAGCCGGCCACTTGGAATTTCTTGAGGCCGATCAAGACAACGGCCTCCGAGTGCTCGATATTGTCAGCATCCCGGAGCCAGAAGGCTTCGTTGGTGCTTTTGGGGGCATAGTCTTTCATGGTTTGGGCGATTCGTCTCAGATTTCCCTCGTCCGTGATGACGACGATTTCCAGGAAATCTTTGCCGCCGGCCTTGGGTGCGGTGCGCGCGGAGGCGGCCATCAGGTTTGCTGCCAGGGTAGCGACTTCTTTCATCGAGCGGCTCCTTCAAATGAGAGGCTTTGTTGTTCTGCCAAACAGTAACGGACGTTACTTATATAAACTCCGGACAAGAGCTCGTCAAGAGAGCCTGACCCGCCAAATTAGAATATTGTCTCTGGAGTAAACGGGTTGACTCTTGGTGAAAATCGGATTATTCACTGTAACTAGTTTTACTAGACCATTCGAAAAAGAGGTGTCGATGGACTGGATCATGCTCATCACCAAGCTGCCGCGCGCCCGGACATCCGCGCTGAAAGTGGCCACCTGGCGCAAGCTTAAACGCCTTGGCGTCTACACGTTGCAGGACTCCGTCTACGTCCTGCCCCGGTCCGAACGGTCACTCGAAGCCCTCGAGTGGATTGCCGCAGAAATCCGGGAAGAAGGAGGGGAGGCTTCGGTTTGGGAAGTAGGCGCTCGAACCGAGGCCCGGGAGCGTGAGATGCGGGATTTCTTCCTGGAGCAGGTGAACGCGCAGTACCGCTGCATCCTGGAGGAAGTGCGGTGCGGCCCGGGCGAGGGAAGGCTTCGGGAGCTGTGGGGGCAGTATCACAAAGTGAAATCACAGGACTATCTCAGGTCGCCTCTTTCCATCGAGACTCGCGCGGCATGCGAGCGCAGGGCTATGGAGCTGAGAGGAGACAAGGAGAGCCCAACGGAGAAGACATCATGAAATGGATCACCTGGTCAGAGGTGGGGGTGGATCGCATTGCATGTGCATGGCTCATTCGCCGCATGGTGGATCAGGACGCGGAATTTGTATTCATCCCGAGGGGGAGCGACTGGAAAGAGGTGGACGGTATTCCTTTCGACATTCCGGGCGCCAACCTCAGCCACCGGCGCGGTCGATGCACCTTTTGCACGATCCTCAAAGAATATGCGATCCATGACCGGGTCATGGACCAAATCTGCGCCATCGTGGATGCAGCCGACTCGGTGAGCGACCTGCTACCGCCTCCCGAGGCTCCCGGAATCGACGCGGTCTGTCGCGGCCTGGTCAAAGTCTTGAAGGATGATACACGGGCCCTGGAGGTGGGAGCTATTCTGTTTGAAGCCCTTTTTACGCAGCTCACCGAAGATATGTAGCGATCGACATTGCGACCCGGATCTCCTCCTGGTGGCACTGACTGCGAAAGAAGCCTTCATTCAGTTTGAGATCCAGCATTCATTTCAGGTCCCACAGCCCTGATTCAATTCGTGGTGCTCGTGGCTGATACTCTCAATCGATTCAGGAAGAACTGCTCTTCCTCTCGCTGCCCCAATGCCCTGTGGCAGGCTGCGATCTGTTGAAGCGCATTGGGTGAGTGCTGGAATTTCATGAGAATCGAGAGTGCATCGCTGAACTTTCCAAGGTTCATGTAGCTCACGCCCAGGCAGATATGCAGCAGTTCATTCCCCGGGAAAAGTCGGATGCCTTCCGTAAGCAACTCGATGGATTTCCTGTACTCCCGGTTCTTCTGGCTGATCATTGCCAGTCCCAGGTAGGCCCTGGCGTCGGGGGAATAGCACAAGGCTCGCTTGAAAAGCCCGACTGCAATCGCTTCCTTATCCGGTATAGCTTCGATCGCGGCGTAATCCCCATGACTGAAAGTCATTCCGAGTCTTGAGAGGAAATCGGCGTACAAAGGGTGGAATTCCCCAATATCTTCGAATTCTATTGCATCCACAAAAGATGGGAGGCCTTCATAGAAGGCCTTTCTCAAGCGGTCCCTGAATGTCAGAACCTCCTCGTTCGTCAGGCCCGGGTCCGTTTCGAGGTACAGGATATCCTCTATGGGATTGAGCCATATCTCGTCCGTGATCCGCATCCTGTTCTTCACGTCGTCGTACAGGGCCGTACCGGGGAATACCCGCAGGACATAAAAAAGAATGCTGAGAGGCTTGATCTCGCGAATGAGCTCCTCGGTTTCGCTTATCGTCTCCGGCGACTCACCCGGGCATGCATAGATGAAATAGGCGCGGGCCAGGATGCCATAGCGCGTCGTCAGGGAAAAAGCCCTCTTGATCTGCTCGTTTCTGATCCTTTTGTTAAGGTTCTTTCGTATCTTTTCAGACCCGCTTTCAACCCCGTAACTGATTTGAATGCATCCCGCCTTTCGGATCCAGTAGAGTATCTCTTCATCCACGTTGTTGACATGGGAAATGGCGTACCAAGATATGGAGAGGCCACGGCTCAAGATTTCCTTGCAGACAGCTATCGCCAGGTCTTTCTTCATCGTGAAGATGTCGTCCGAGATGTAAAAAAAACTGATCCCCTTCCGATAGAGAAGCTCCAATTGATCCACGAAATACGAAACGGAATGGAACCTTACCTTGTGTCCCCAGAATCGAGGCGATCCGCAGTAAGTGCAATTCCCGGGACAGCCCCTGGTCAGAGATAGGTGCTTGTAAGTGAAGTAGCCGGCAGGGTTGGGCAGTTTGTCCAAATCTTGAATGGGATCGGCAGGTGCTGTTCGAACGATTTGCGACCCATTCCTGAAAGCGATCCCCTTGATGGCGGCGAGATCGGCCCGGGAGCCCTTCTCGAGGAGCCTGACCAGCTGCAGGAAAGTGTATTCTCCCTCTCCCAGGACGACATAGTCGATCTCCGGGAAGTTCCGCAGGAAATGCTCCCAAAGGAACGTCGCGCCCACTCCCCCGAAAACGATCTTTGCCTCCGGGTTTACTTCCTTCACGATTCGCGCCGTCTCGATGCCGCCCCAGCGATTGGCATTGAATACCGAAATTCCTACAAGGTCGGCCTTCTTCTGTGCCAGTATTTCCCTAATTCCTTGAGGGTTGTGTCCACTATTGTAAAAATTCAATATTTCCGCGTCGTAACCCTCGTGGAGGAGAAGTGCGGCGATGTAGTAAAGCCCTGTCGGGACTGCGCTGATGTTCTCCTCTTCGAAACGCTCCTCGAGAAAGTACGGATAAATGAGCAGAATCTTCACAGCTCCCCCGTTTTCCGGCGATCACCGAAGACAGGCCGAAGCGCCTGGATTTATTGACCGGTGCCACGGAGTGTCGTGCTGAATGCCGTATTGGTGAGAAGGTTGTTATCCGTTTGCATCATAATCAAAACTACCCCTTTGAGCACGCACAGTTTTTGCCGCTGCGCGGCGGGAGAGCGCCTGCTCTGTTCGGTCATGTGATGGATTCGGTCGTGAGAGGCCTTGAAAACCTTGAAAACCGAATCCCATTGCGCCAGGCGGAAATGTGGCTATTTTCTTTGCGAATAATGAGTCACCTGATCATGAGGCAGAGAAGGGAAACATGGAACCGGCAGATCAAGAAATAGTACAATGTTTGAATTGCGGAGCGCGCAATCGGATCCCTTTGGACCGGCTGAGGGTTCGGGGGAAATGTGGTCGATGCCATGAACCACTGCCGAAAGCCGGGGAAGATGCCCGAAGCAAGAATTATGTCTTGCGTTGCAGCGGGTGTGGGGCGAAGAATCGGGTGAGCTCGGAGAAACTGGACGCGCACCCAAAATGTGGAAGATGCGGCTCGCCGCTTCGAACAGAGGACCTGTTCGAGCCGCAGCCATTCATGATTTCAGAGCTCAATTTCGCTGAAAAGGTATTGAAATCCCCTCTGCCGGTTTTGGTCTACGCCATGTCACCCACGTGTCCGGGCTGCAGCATGGTTTCCCCTCATATCGACGCGTTTGCCAGAGAGTACAAAGGCAGGGCGAGGGTCGGCAGACTCAACATCCAGCACTGTCCGGGTCTGGCTTCGAGGTTTAACATCTTGAGTGTCCCATACCTGCTGATATTTGACAAAGGCGAGCTCCTCCAATCTTTGCCAGGAGGTCTGGATCACCAACAGCTCAAGGGTTTGATGTCTCAATACCTTTATCGGTAGCCCCAGGGGCGCCTCAATGAGTCATGGGAGCCTTTTGAGCTCGACCACGGCTTCTGACAAAGTGGCTGGAGCAGCAGAAGGGGTTCCGGGAGTCGCATGTGAGAGGGAAAATCGGGAGGTATTTCAGTGGAGGATCTGACTCAGGAAAAGCCTGGTTCGCTCGTGCTGAGGATTGGAGAAGAACTCTTCGGGCGAGTTTTGCTCCAGGACCTGGCCAAAATCCATGAACAGGACCCGGTGAGCTACGCTCTTCGCGAATCCCATTTCGTGTGAAACCACGAGCATGGTCATACCTTCCTCGGCCAGCTCGATCATAACGTCGAGGACCTCCTTGACCATTTCGGGGTCCAGGGCGCTGGTGGGTTCGTCGAAAAGCATCACCTTCGGCTTCATGCACAGGCTCCGGGCAATGGCCACTCGCTGCTGCTGGCCGCCGGAAAGTTGCCCCGGGTATTTCCTGGCCTGGTCGGCAATGTGGACTTTTTCGAGGAAATACATGGCGGTCTGTTCCGCTTCGGACTTGGGGATCTTGCGCACCCAGACAGGGCCGAGAGTCAGGTTTTCCAGTATGGAGAGGTGGGGAAACAGGTTGAAATGCTGAAAGACCATCCCGACCTCGGCTCGGATCTTCTCAATATTTTTAATGTCGTTGGTGAGTTCGATGCCGTCCACGACGATCTTTCCCCGCTGATGCTCCTCGAGTCGGTTGATGCACCGGATGAGAGTCGACTTTCCCGACCCCGACGGACCGCAGATTACGATCCGTTCGCCACGCGCCACATCGAGATGGATATCCTTGAGGACGTGGAAGTCTCCAAACCATTTATGCAGGCCGACGATTTGAATGATGGTCTCGGCCGAATCCTGTGCACTGGGGTTGGTGTCGGTTGAATCACTCATAGGGGGACTCTTCTTCCCGTTGAAGTCATACCAGTGAATGGATCAAGGTCAAACGCCATTTCCGCCTCATCTCGCCAGCACTTTCTCGAGCCGCCTGCTGAAGTTTGACATGGAGAAGCACCCGAGGAAGTACAGAACGGCGATGAAAAGAAAGGCCTCCGTGCTGAAGCCCATCCATTCCGGGTTGGAAAGCGTCACCTGCGTCGTCTTGAGCAGGTCGAAGAGGCCGATGATCACGACCAGCGATGTATCCTTGAATGCCGAAATGAGGATGCCCATCGTGGGGGGGATGACGATCTTCAGAGACTGCGGCAGGATGACGAGCCGCATCTTCTGATAATAGGTCAGTCCCAGGGATTCGGCCGCTTCGTACTGCCCCCGGGGAATGGCCTGGAGCCCGCCGCGCACGACCTCGGCGATGTAGGCCGCGGTGAACAGGATGATGGCGGCCTGGGCGCGAAGGATCTTGTTCACCGTGATCCCTTCGGGCAGAAACAGGGGAAACATGACGGAGGCCATGAAGAGCATGCTGATCAGAGGCACCCCACGAATCAGCTCAATGTACAGCACACTCATGACCTTGATGGCTGGAAGCTTCGAGCGGCGGCCGAGGGCGAGAACGACGCCCAGGGGATAGGCGGCGGTCAGTCCGAAAAGGGAAAGCAGGAGAGTCAGAGAGATACCGCTCCACCTGGACGGCTCGACCGACTGAAGGCCAAGAATCCCTCCCGGCATCAGAATTCCCATGGCAACCAGGCTCACGCCCCAGGCAACGGCCAGCCCCCTGCTCCAGCGGCTCGGTTTGCTCGTGTACAGAAACAGGACGACGATCAGGATCGCGCAGCACAAGGGCCGCCACTGCTGGTCGTAGGGATAGAAGCCGAAAAGGATGAAGCGCAGATTGTTCGTCACGACGGACCAGCAGGCGCCGTCCGTCGCCTTGCAGGCCGCTCCCGTTGAGGTCCACAGGCTGTCGACCAGTGCCCATTTGATGAATGGCGGAACGATCCTGGCCAGAAGGATCAGAACCACGATGGTCAGGAGCGTGTTGAACGCACTGCTGAAGAGGTTCTTTCTCATCCATCCCAGGAGACCCACACTGGTGACGGGGGGCTTGATGGTATCCGCACCGGGCTGTTGCAGGGTAACCTCCATGGCTCTATCTCTCCACCAGCGCCATTTTTTTATTGTACCAGTTCATGAAGGCGGATGTCAGAAGGCTGAACACCAGATAGACGGCCATGATGAGGGCCACTCCCTCAATGGCCTGTCCAGTCTGGTTGATGGTGGTGTTCGCCACCGCCACGAAATCGGGATATCCGATGGCAATGGCGAGGGAGCTGTTCTTCGTGAGATTGAGCAGCTGACTGGTCAGGGGCGGGATGATCACACGCAGGGCCTGCGGCAGAATGATCAGGCTCAGAACCAGGTTGGGCTTCAGGCCGAGGCTCATGGCGGCCTCTGTTTGACCCCGCGAAATGGCTTGAATTCCAGCCCGGACGATTTCCGCCACAAAGGCGGACGTGTAGAGCACCAGTCCCAGGAGCAGGGCGCCGAATTCCGGGCTGACGTTGATCCCTCCCTGATAGTTGAATCCCTGAAGGTGGGGAATCTCCAGGTCTGTGGGGGCCCCCCCGGCAAGCCAGGCAGCGAAGGGCAGGCCAAGGACCAGGGCCGCCGACACGGTCCACACCGGAAAGGGCCGGCCGGTGAGCTCCTGGCGCTTGATGGCCCATTTTCGAATCAGGAAACCGACGGCCAGGGCAAGGAGCAGGGCGATGCCCATGTAAGTATGGGCTGCGTGAGGGACAGGGACCGGAAGGTACAGTCCGCGGTTGTTGAGGAAGATCGCGCCGGCGATCTCCACGGATTGCCTGGGATACGGCAGCACCTCGTAGAAGATGGCATACCAGAAAAACAGCTGGAGCAGGACGGGCACGTTCTGCAGGACCTCGATGTAGCCTGCGGCAAGCCGGGACACCAGCCAGTTGCTCGAAAGCCTGGCGACGCCGACCAGGATCCCCAGAACGATCGTCAGCAGATTCCCGATCAAGGCCACTTTCAATGTGTTCAGGACGCCGACGAAAAGGGCCCTGGCGTATGAATCGGCGGCCGAGTAGGGAATGAGATACTCGCCAATCTCAAAGCCTGCCTCCCGGTCGATGAAATCGAAGCCGGTGGCGATGGACTGCTTCTCGAGGTTGGCCTGGGTGTTGGAAAAGACCCAGTAGCCCGCCAGGAGAACCACGGCCAGGGCAACAACCTGGTAAACCAGTCCACGTTTGGCAGGATCGTGCCAAAAGGGTACACGTTCAGGCTCTTCCATCAACCCTGCTTGAGATTCATTCACCGCTGACGCAAATCCCTTCCCTGGAGTATCGCGCTGTCGAGATAACCGGCAGGCTGTCCCACCTGCGAGAGAGCGGGCAGCCTGCCACGGGGAGCGAAGCGGTGATCTATCCGCTGTCGCTCCCGACGTTGTCGGTCAAGTCAACCACCATGAGCTTGTGCCCACAACGGAGGATGAAAAGTGAGTCCACTTTTCAGACAAAAAGCCGGGCAAACCGTCCATCATTTGAAGGGCGGGGCGTACATCAGGCCGCCGTCCTTCCATTGGGCGTTCAGACCTCTTTTGATGCCCAGCTTGGTCTTCTCGCCCACGTTGCGCTCGAAAACCTCCCCATAATTCCCCACCATCTTGACGATATTGTAGGCCCACTTCTCATCCAGGCCCAGGGCTTTGCCGTTGCCCGGAGTCACTCCGAGAAAGCGCTGGATGTTGGGGTCGGCGCTCTTCAGCATCTCATCCACGTTCTTGGAATCGATGCCCATGTCTTCGGCTGCAACCATGGCGAGCACGCAGAAATCGACGATGTCGCGCCATTGCTCGTCACCGTGGCGCACGACCGGGCACAGGGGCTCCTTGGAGATGATCTCGGGGAGGATGACGTAGTCCTCGGGGTTGGGGGCCACGGCCCGAATCCCGGCCAGCTGGGACGCATCCGATGTGAGCACATCGCAACGGCCACCGAAGAAAGCCTGGTTCAGCTCCGTGTTCTGTTCGATGACAACGGGCTTCATGGTCATCTTGCTGGCCCGGAAGAAGTCGGCCACGTTCTGCTCCGTGGTGGTTCCGGGGAGCACGCAGACGCTCGCGCCGCTCAGCTCCCTGGCGCTCTTGACCCCGAGCTTCTTGGGAATCAGGAAGCCCTGACCGTCATAATAATTGGACGACACGAAGTTGAGCCCGAGATCCGTTTCCCGTGTGAGCGTGCGCGTCGCGTTGCGGCAAAGAACATCGACTTCCTTGGACTGCACAGCGGTGAAGCGTGTCTGTGTGGTCAGGGTGACGCATTTGATCTTCTCGGGATCCCCGAAGATTGCTGCTGCGATAGCCCGGGCCGTGTCCACATCCAGGCCTCTCCAGACGCCCTTTTCATCGGGCATGCCGAACCCAAAAAGGGCTCCGTTCACGCCCACTGTCACATAACCGCGCGCTTTCACCGCATCCAGGGTCTCCCCCGCCCCGGCCAGGACCGGCGAAAAGAGCATCCCGAAGACTATCCCCAACACGACCATTCCCTTCCAATGCTTCATCATTCTCCTCCTTGGTGCAGCCCGACACATGGAATGTCCGACCCTTCCATCGCCATTCCGGCAGTCTTCAAGCCGGAATTCAGAGAAATCACCCGATTGCGGGCACTCTCAATGAAACATGCCGGGCCAGGCTTTGCCGGCATGCCGCGGCGTGCAAATCACGGCTGGCGCCAGGTCACAGCCTTACAGAGCTGGTGACAGGGATCGAATACCAGTCTGCAAGTGCCTTCAGCGCGGCCGATATGAACGCCGACAGCCGAACGCCGAAACCTGAAATCAACTGCCCAGGCTCGCACACCATAATGCGCTCAGAACGGACATCTTCTTCTGTGGAGCTGTACCGAGCAACTGTTTATCCTGCCAGGAATCAGGAGGACAGCCCACCTGCCCCGGACAACTTCCCTGCGAATCGCGGCACAATGGTCCCACCAGCGCTCCAGTTCGTCTCCAGAACTCTCCTCGCGCGCAGCAGCTGAACAAGATAATGGGGTACCGATTCTTATGTGGAATTCATGACCATCTATAAGCCAATTGGAGGAAGTATGCAAACCGTGACTTGTTCACAGGAGCGTCGGGATCGCAGAAGTCCGGCCTCACGCAGAAGGGAAGCCATGAGTCTGGGAAGTCGTGCAGGCCACCCGGCAGGAGTCGCACCAGAAGCAATAGAGCGTGCCGTTAAATGCGAGCGCGGCCACTGCGGCGATCCCCGAATCCACACTGGCCATGAACGGCATGCCCTGGCCGCAGAGTGGACAGCGCGGGAACCGCTCCGGGTAGATGAAGTGCGGGAAGCCGCCGACCTGGTGCTGTGCAAAACCGGCTTGAGCAGGCCCACCCCGGCCCCGACCGAGCGGCTTGGGAACAAGCTTCATGGAGAGCGGTTTCGGGAAGAGCTCATGGGTCACGGGCTCTGCGTCCCCCGTCATCAACCCTCTCACGCCGTCATCCGAAAAAGCCACATACACGGAGCCCGGCGGGTACTGGCCCTCGTACCAGAAAAAAGTCGGGCAAAAGGGGCTTTCGAGCGGGATGTCCAGCTGCGTGCAGTCAAGTGCCAGCAGGCATTCAGCAGTGATCAGGGTGATGGGGCATTGGGGGACCCGGTGCGACACGGCCATTCCCATTCCGTGCGCGGATTCGCCCCATTCCAGGACGTAGCCTCGGTAGGACGCGGGATATGTGGACGCAAGCCGTGTGTCGGGGAAGACTCCGGCCGCCTCCAGCAGCGCGTGGCTGTAGCCCTGCTGGTCGCGATCCTGCCGTTTGCTGAGCTCGATGAGGGTTGCCCGGGCGCTGTCGGTGCGAATCTGTCCGAGAGCAAACAGCAGATAATCCTGGGGATTCGCGTGGTAGTCGGCAGCCAGGGTCTCGACCCAGGCGTCGGGAGCTCCCGGCAGCACCTGCTCGAAAATATCGCATGACCTCAGGGCCTGATAATGGGGGCGCACCAGGTCCGGAAAGTGGAGCGCCAGCTCGAAGACCGCATTGGATTGCGTCTCGGGCTTGGGCAGGCTCAGCAGATATGTCACCAGCTGGCGAGCGGTTTCCCGGGAGCAGTCCTGGATGAGGCTGCATACAGCGGTGAGCATTCGGGGCCGTTCCGCTGCCGCCTCCCGGACGAGTTCATTCTTCAGCGGATCGTGGCCGGGGATATTGCTCAGGAAATTGGCCGCCATAGCAGCCACGGGCTCACTGTCTGACCTCCGGATGGCGTGCGCAGCGAGCTCGATGCCGCTCTCCGCCAAAGCGTAGAGGGACTGATTGACCCGAAGCTGCCGCTCGCGAACCCTGAAGGTCCGGTCGCTGACGAGGCCCTCCAACTGTGCAAGGTCCATGGTCGAATCCTGGGTCAAATCCTGTGTTCAGCCGGCTCCGGACGGGAGCTGCGCCGCTCTCTCACCCCCGGCTCTCACCCCCGGGCCCGCCGGCGGAGTCTCATGAGGAAGTCCCGCATCATCTCGTCCACATCGGGATTATACCTGAAAACACCGCGGCGTACATTTTCGCGGTAGGCCCGCATGTATGCGCCGACAATCTCGGGCGTGAGGCGACCATCGTCGTAGAGCCCGCGCAGGATATCCTCCACATCCCGTTGGAAGGCGCGTCCCAGGTCCCGAGCGTCCCCCACGATCTGGGCTTCGGTGTTGCGGCCGGCATAAGTACGGCTCAGCGCGGCGTGGTCCGTGTCTCGGAGGACAACGGTCACCCCTTCATCCAGAGACCGACGCCGGATGGCCTGTTGTTCAACATCGGTCAGCGAGCTCCAGATGTTGCGGGCTTCCGAGCGGGTCAATTGCCTGCCTGCCCGCTCTTCAAGCATGGCGTGAACGAGAGCCGCCCGTGAGGGTACGTGGTCTCCCGTCAGTCGATCGTTCGGCAATCCGCGACGACCGCCTGTCCCCGTTGGCTGCCCGGGGCGGGGTGCTCGAGTCGTGCTGTAATCCGCTGCCTCATAGGGACGCACCGGGCCCGTCCCCGGCTCACCTCCGCGCCGGGCCGCCGCCAGCTCTTCATCTGTGAAGAAGACGGCGCGCGGTCGGCCCTCTTCGGTCACCTCCAACCGTCCGCGGGCAATGGTCACCCACGGGTTGAACAGCGCCTGCAAAAGGAGCCAGCGCCCCTGCCGTTTGAACCGGAAACCCCGGAATTCCCGCAGCTGACTGCGCAGGCGGTGCAGCAGCTGCCCGAGGCTGCGCACGCCGCTCCCGACGCCGTCCTGGACTCCGGAGATCACCACTCTGCCGGAGCGCACCAGCGTGCGTCCCGCCCCCAGCACATTGCGCCCGGCGGCTTCCGCGCCCCTGACGGCCGTCCGTCCCAGGTCGCGTGCAGCCCCGACTCCCCGCGTTACCACTCCCCGGATGCCGCCCATGGCCGCCTCGGCCGCAGCCATGGCGCCTCCGCGAGCAGCGCGAATCAACTCGTCGATGTTGAATAACAGCGCGAATATCAGTTCAATGGCCCCCACGGCCAACCCGCGCGCCAGGGCTTTCGCCGCATCGCCGACCTGCCCGATCGTTCCGAGAGCCAGAAACTCACCCAAATAGTAAGCTACCTTGACGAAAGCAATCCCTACGAAGATCAGACCCAAAATTTCCGCGATGGCCGGAAGCGCTGCCGTGATGGCCCCTTCGGTCAGGATTTCCAGCGCGATGAGGGCGACAACGGCAACAATGATGGAAGGTATGACCCAATGCTTGTTGCAGTCGAACCAGTGGGAAATGCCCTTGCCCATGCGATTGAGGAGGTAACGGGCTCGCTGCCCCTGAGTGAGTGGACCGAATTTAAGCGCATCGGGCATCTCCTGCCCCGCCGCCGCCTGCTGCGGTTCAGGTGCACTCGATGGAGCTTCCTGATCACAGGGGAGGTTGAGGGGCTGGTTCATCATTTCCTGGAGCCGCGCCTCCACATCCTCGGGACCGGACCAGGTCGTTCCTTCGGGGCCGGTTTCGACTCCGTCCAGTTCGAGGGCGCCCATGTCCCCCGGCCCGTCTCCAATGTAGTGAATTCCGCCCTCGGGAAGATCCAGTTGGGCCAGCATCTCAGGATGCCAGTCGGTAAGAGCCACCCGGTCGACCTCCACTTCGCCATCGGCCAGCGTGGACTGCAGCAGCCGCCGCTCCAGTCCTGGCTCCATGCTGTCGGCGGCCCGGCGCAGCACCCCCGTGGGCTGTGGTGTTGTGTCGGTCCGCTCGAAGGGAAGCGGCTGAGTGAGGTCCATGCCGATGAGCTCCTCCTGGGCCTGCCCCCAGAAATGGCTCGGCGTCTCCCGCGCCGCCGCGATGAGGTTGCCGATCCAGGAAAAGTCCTCGCCGGTCATCATCCGGGCCACCCGGTTGGACATGGCGATCTTCTGCTCCACGGGCTCAGCCCGGGCCGTTTCCAGCGACTGCACGATGACGGTCTTCGCCCGCGGCCACGCGTCTCCGAAGTTCGCGAAGTCGGGCATGGCGCGGACCACCGCGATGGCACAATCGATAAAAAAGTCGATGATGGGCGGTTTCACGCAATCGGGCGCCGATCGCCAGGCCCAGCCGGTCAGCACGATGGGAAGAATGAACGGGTTGACGGGAAAGATCAGGATGGCGCCGACGAGAACGGCGATGGGGCGTATGAAGGTCAGGAAGTCTATGGCCAGCTGCTTCAGGTCGCACAGAAGGACGACCAGCTCATCGAGAAACCAGCGCACCGCTTCCATGACCCGATCGGCGAGGCGCGACACGGCCTCAAAGAGCCTCCGCAGGACGGGCAGCGCCCCGATAGAGGCCAGCAGACCGGTCACTGCAGCGGAAATCCGGGCCATGATGCCCGCGAGCCAGTCGGCGCCACTCTGCAGGACTCCCTGAAACCACTGCAGTCCGGCCTGAACGGCCGGGAGGATCTGCTGATGAAGCAGCTCGCGCGCCCTTACGATGATCCCGATATCGTCCCAGTTTTCACGCAGCCAGCTGATGCCCTGCCACAAGAGCGGCCCCCCGACGCCGATGGCGACGATCGGCCCCAGTGGAGTGAACAGAGCAAAGACCCCCGCGGCGATCTGGAGGGGAAGGAGATAGGGACCCAGCTCCTCCTTGACGGCGTCCCACGCTTCCTGTGCCTTGTTGCGCAGCCAGGAGAGCACATCTCCTGCGCCGTCCCAGGCCAGGTTGAAGATGTCCTTGAACTCCTGCCAGGCTCCGGCAATCCACCCGCGGATGTCCGCCGTCTGGTCCCACAACCATTGGGCCTGGCTGGAAATCCACTCCCAGGCGCTGCCGGCCAGGTCGCTCAGGATCTCCACCGCCGGGGCGCCGAAGTCGTTCCACAGGCCTCCCAGGAACTCGCCGGCTTCGCTGAGCAGAGCGCGGATTTCATCGAAGGCGGGGCCCATGAGCCGTTCGCCAAAGGCCGCAATGGTTTGGACGGCATCGAAAAGGGAGCTGCAGTTTCCATGGGCCAGGTCAACGGCGATTTGAGCAGCGGTCCCCGTGAGCCCGCCGAAGGCGCTGCGGAGCGCCGGAACCAGGCCCTCCCTCCGGATCCGCTGACCGAATCCGTTGAACAGGGTATCCAGCCCCTCGAAAATGCGTCGCTTGATCTCACCGACGATGTCCCCGCGCAGGAAGGCGAGGAGACCTGGAGCATACTCCTCCAGGTAGCCGATCACCAGGTCCCGGACGCTCTCGTACGCATCCACCGCGGTGTCCACCACGGCGCGAGCCCCACTCGCCACCGCTCCGCCGATGGCTTCGGCGCCGCCCACCACGGCGCTTCCTACTCCACGGGCCGTTTCGGTCACGTATTCCGTGGATCGATCCCAGAGGTCTGCTGCATCATCGAGCAGACCCGTCTGGAGTTGCGGGGCGGCCGAACTTGAATGCACGCCGCCCGCTGCCGCATGCGACGGGTCGCCGGCAGAAGCCCCACCATCGGCTGCCATCGCCCCCGCGTCGGCTCCCTGCTGCACCACGTGGGTCAGCTCGTGGGCGATGAGCCTCACCCCTTCGGAAGTCTCGGGTGCATACCGGCCGGCGCCAAAATAGATGTCCTGGCCGACCGTGAAGGCCTTGGCTCCCAGTCGGCGCGCCACCTTCTCGGCCCGGTTGTCGGTGTGAACGCGGACGTTGCTGAAATCATGTCCGATCCAGTTTTCGAACAACCGCCTGTGTGCAACGGGGCGCCCGCCATGACGAATGGCCGCGACTTCTTCTGCCAGCCTCTCCGCCACGGAGAGCCATTCCTCATTCGACTCTTCAGGCTCCGGCCCATCTTGCGGGACGTTCGGCCTGGCGCCTCCAGATTGCTGACGGGCCGCGCACAGACGCTGGACTCTTCTACCCGCCGGCCCGACGGGAGAGATGTTCCGCACCGCCGCGGCATCGGTTCGGGCGCTGGGGTCCGCACCGCGGTCGGCAGATTCTGCGCGTCCATTCCCCCTCCCGGGCTCACGAGGTCGGGCAGGCTGAACCTGGAAAACTCTCAACACCCCTTCAGCAACGCGGTCCGCTTGCTTTTCGAAATGGTCGTCGGGACGGCCAATCTCGAGAGCCTGCTTTCTAGCAGAGCGGCGCACAACGGAAGCCACGGCCTCGTGCTGTCCCCCGCTCTTCGAGCCGGGCTTTCGCACTGCAGCACGCTTGCTGCGCTCTTTGCGAACGACGGCTGACGCTTGCATTTCTTGAGTCCGCTCTCTTCCTGACTCTCAGATCGCTGATCGATCACCACTTCCGTGGACGTCGCCGGCTGACGGTCGCGGCGGAACACCCGGGCCGGACGCGCATGAGCCGTTCACAACGGTCACGGAGAGACGAGTCGGCCGACATCAAGGGTGAAGAAGATCCTCTGGTCGGGACCGGTAAGGTTGAACTGGAAGCTCAATCCCGGCACAAACGGCACGGGAAGGTCCCGCCCCTGCAATTGATCCAGGACCAGGCTGCGCGTCTCCTCGTTGCTGAGGACGGCGGCTCGGGCAGGGGAGGCAGTCTCAGCCAGTCCGTCCCCCCCATTCCCAGTGCGGACGGTTCCATGTCGAGCAAGGATTCCCAGACGCTGTCGGGGTCGAGGAGCTGCCGGATGGTGCGCATGCGCATGAGCATGAGCTCGGCCTCGAGCTCGGAATCCAGCTGCAGCTGGAGGCCCGGCCCCTGTGGTTCCTCCCACCAGGGGCGCGATCCGAAAGTGAGCCGAGGCGAAAAGGTGCATGGCACGCGCATGCCCGTCAATCTTGTCAGCCGGCTATCGTCAGCCTCTTGCGAGCCGCCTTGATGATGGCCTCGGCCGTTGCCGCATCGATACGCCTGCCGGCAATCAGGGTCTCCACACTGGACTTCGAAAGCTCCTCAACCGTTCGGATGCCCATATCCCGCAGGATGACGTCGATATCCGCATTCACTCCGGGGACTTCCTTTACGGGGCGGATCCTGGCGATTTCAAGACCGATTTCGGAGCGCATGGTATCGAGCGCCTTGAGGCCCTCGTTGAGCCGGGCGAGGTCAGCAGCGACGGCCTCCTGCCGACCACTGATTTCCTCAAGCTTTTGCATTTCCAGCTCACGCTCGGTCCTGAGCGAGCTGACCTGGGATTTGAGCGCCGCGACCTCCTCCTCAACGGTACTCTTCTCTGCCTGCAGGGTGGTCAGCTCTGCTCTGACCTGGTCAAGGGCCACAACACTCTCGCGCCGCTTTTCGACCTTGGCCAGCTCGGCATCCACCGTGCTCATGTCCTGCAGCACGGTCTTTCTCTTCTCCAGCTCCGCCAGATCCTTCTTCACCGATTCGGGAATTTCCACGGCAATACCTGCCGCCTCCGGCCTCTCCACCGCGTAGAACATCACCTTGCCGTCTTTCTGGTAAAGGGTCACTTTGCTGCCCGCTTCGATCCGCTCGGGAGTGGTTACGAAATCCGCCAGGTAGGAACCTGCCTTCTTGCTGTCGTATTCCTTGACGCCGGCCACCTCGATGCGATTCTTCTGCAGCTCGGTCACCGCCTCGTTGATCGAGCTCTCCATGAGGGCCTGCTTGCGGACGCCCATATCCTTGCGACGTCCCGTATCGGCATAGTTGAGCACAGTCTGGCCCATCGTCCTGCCGGTGAAAGCGAAGCTCTTCTGCTGGTTGCGCCAGAGTCCCCCGAAATCCGTCCGCTTGTAAGTCTGCACGCCGCTGCGCATGGTGCCCGCCTTGTAGGCATTGGCGTGTATCACGGATGCGTGCCCGGTGCCCGCGGTGGGGGGCTTGACATAAGTGTCCTGATATTTGCCGAAGAAGTCCGGCAGGACCCAGCAGCAGAATTTGCCGACCAGCCACTGGAGCACCGGCCAGACGGGAATCAGCGAGAACCAGTAACCCATGGTCGGGAATGTTTTGACGTACTTGCGGAGCTCGAAATTGCAGATCTTGTAGACCTTTTGGTCCCGAATCTCGGCGGTGGCCAGATAGATCCTATCGTCATCTCCGCAGGTCGGGCACTGGACCAGGAGGTGGTGGCAGAAGCAGTCTTTGACATACTGGAGGAGTCCTCCCGCCAGCGTGTAGAAAGCCGCCAGGACCTCGGTGCGGTAGGAGGCGAGGGCGTCGAGAAAGGATTCATTAACCTCGATCTCCCTGGCCGGAATCACGCTGATGGTATTGCTGAGGAAATTCAGCGCGTAGACCTCCCCCCTCTCCCGGTCGATGACCAGGTCCACCGGCTGGATCTGCACCGGAATCCGAAAGAACTTGTCCGGCTCCCCGGTGGGAGTGAACAACTGCAGTCGGTAGCCGTCTTCAAACGAAAGTATGAGACGTTGGATGCCTGCGTGATAGGCCAGTGAAACCTTGGTATTCTCGATGGAAACGCTGTTCTTGAGCTCGCCGGCCAGGCCTTTCTCATTGAGTCCGTAAGTGAGCAGGAGCTTGATTCCCGCCGGCCCCTCGACCGTTATGTACAGGAACCCCCGACCGTCCAGCGAGCCCAGGGGCGTCACTGCGAGACCGTCATTCCCGCTGAGCTTGATGCCTTGAGGTCCCACCAGGGGCAGCACCTGATCCGGTGAAAGCTTCTCGCCGGCGGTATCCGGCTTCAGGCTGCATACGGCTACGGCATCGTAGACACCTGCAGCCATGCCGCCCTTCTCCTGGCAGGTGCAGGTGCCCATCATGCTCTTCTCGTCGATGGCCATGTGCCCCGAGGCATGGAAGGCGTATTTCGGCTCGGGAGAGGGTTTGGTCTCATCCATGAGGATTTCCGGACGCAGGAAGAAGAGCCCTTTGCCCAGCCCGACCGCATAGATCAAGCCCTTGTCCCTTGCAGAGGCCTGCATCTCGGTGATTTCCAGGTCGCACAGGATGGTCATCTTCTCCCACTTGTGGTCATCATTGATGCGGGCGATACCGAAGACCGTGTCCACGGCCCGAACACTGGCTGCTGCATAAAGCAGCTCACCATCCGGCGAAAAGGTGAGCGCCGACACCTCGGCCCCTTCGGCCGTCGGCATCTCGAGGACCTGGATCACCTCGCCCTTTTCCACGCTGTAGACATTGATGGTGTTGTCCGTGCCGCCGTATGTGTACAGCCGATCTCCCCCGGGATGCAGCCTGGCGCGTGTGTGGTCGTTCTTGCCGAAGAGGGTGTTCATCCGGCTGTCGCCAAAGGGATAATCCGGGAAATCCTCCCCCTGGAACATGGCACAGAAGGTTTTGCTCTGCAGTAGCTCCCGCAGGCTCAGGTAGATGTCGCGCAGAATCAGGTGCTCCTTGTGGGACAGAAAGACGTAGGAGCCGTTGTTGGAATTGAACAGCTGAATGATGAGGTTGAGGACACTCGTGAATTTCCTCCGCTCATTCGATACGAGGCCTGTGGCTCCTCCTTCGACGGCTTTGAGCTCTTCCGGATCCATGAACTGAAACTGGCCGACGATCGCCTGGACCAGGTCGAACAGGCAGTCCTGGTAGAAATCCATGAGCAGTGTGCCGTCCAGGATGGATTTCTTGTGCCTGGCGGGATCGTAGGGCTCCACCAGCACAATGGGCTGTCCCGCCGCATCCAGGTCCAGCCTCAGGCAGACCGTACCGTTTCCATCCTTCAGGACTGAAGCGCCGCCTTCCTCCAGACTCTCGATGAGCGTCATGAGGTCGAAGACATTGCCCTCACCCAGGGTATCCTTCTCGACGACGACGTCCCTCCCATCACACTTCAAGGCATACCCCGGGGTGATCCGGACCTGCCGACGGGGCGGCTCCTCGTTCTCGTCCTCCCTTTCCACCTGAGTGTCGGGCCCGCACTCCGCAATGAGCCCGCACACGATTCCCCAGCCATGCAGATGTCTGTTGTGCCAGCGGAGGTCCCGTTCGCGGCAGAGGGTGTCCAGGGCATCCTGGACCGTACCCGCATGGATCAGGTCGCAGGTCTCACTGGTGTAACAGACGTCTTTGGCCCGGATATCCGTGAGAGGTGGAAATTCGAACCGCTTGCACTGGGGCCCTTCATAGGCGCTGAAGACTCCTCCCAACACCGATCCCAGGGTCATGTAGTGGTGCAGGATGCCCGCCGGCTCCTGGGTAGCAAGGAGCACATCGCCTTCCACGTGGACCGCCTGGCGCACCGGGACCTGCCAGAAATCCCCCCCCAGGACCTGATGGTTGTCGAGGTCGATCGTCAGGGTCACACCGTCCAGGTTGATGGTCACCGCGGGACCTTCATCCACATGCCCGTGGGCATCGGCGCTGGATCCCGTCGTGAGGTCCCGGCCCCGGTCGACTCCTCCCGCAACGAGGGTCCAGTCGGTGCCGTCCTTCTCCAATTCACAGAAGCCGTCCCAGCGTCGCACCAACGAATAGCCGCCGGGCACCGTGTCAGGGTATCCCCTGGTCAACACACCGCTCGTCGGAACAAAGCCCGTTGCATGATGCCGTCCCAGGTGCTTCTCACTGGCAAAGTCCTCGGCTGCGCCGCTGAAGAATTCATAGGCGAAGCGGTTGGTGATGAAGCCGGTGGGCTCGGAGCCAATGGCCACCTGTTCGGCGCCGTTTTCACCGGACCACTTGAGGACCACCCGGTTCGGCGTGCCGCTGCCGTCATAGTCCACCCGGTGGATCTCCACGCGAAAAAGATAGTTGCCAACCTTATCGTGGAGCTTGATTTCGTGGGCACAGGGATCGCACGGGTCCGGGTCGCTGCTGGCGACGCGCAGCTGCAGCGAGAGCTTCGCAGCCCCAATGGGAGGGTTCTGCGCGGGGTCTTCGGGGTCGATGTTCGTTGGGCACCATTTGACCTGTGCCATGGTCTGGCTGCGGGTGCAGGTGTCGGCTCCATGCAGGCCAGGGTCACGCAGCTCCGCGTCTTCCAGCGCCGTTACGGCGCGCTCCCAGACATCCAGGTACAGGGTGTGGTCACCTGCGGGCAGCGCCGGAGGCGACGGGAAGTCGGCCTGGTGCTCATACTCCAGGGCAACCCCCGCCGGATCGCTGAGTACGGCTTCGGGATCGGGACGTACCTGGGCGATGATGCCGTCCACATAGGCGTATCCCCACCTGAGACTGTATGTCCTGGTGCCGTCGGGGTTCTCGACGACGGTCATCAACCCCCTGCTCCGAGGAGTGCCGCTGCCGATGACGTCGAAGAGAGCATCGTTGAGGCGATGTCGGGCAATGTCCGCCAGCTCGTTCCAGTCGCTGTCGGTCAGCATCCGCCCCATTTGCTGATACACCCCTGAATAGCGTTTCAGGGCATCGAAGATATCCCTGGACATTTGTGTCTTCATGGATCGGTCCCCTGTAGATGATACGTTCGATCGCTTGGGCTGATGTCCGCGTCTTCTCGTCTGCTTTGAATCCTTCAGGCCTTTGCGGCAAAAGGTTTCCGCCGGCCGGCTCTCTAGCCGGGCATCTGGAGGAGCCCCTCGTCCGGAATCACGACGGCGTCGAGCCCCACCGGAAGATAATCTTCAAGCTTCCGCACCACGGCTTCGGCCAGGAGACTCAGGTAATCGCCGTGAAACGCCCCCATTTCTCCGCCGTCTTCAGCGCCGTGCCGGATCGCTGCCGGAGCCGCCGGGTGAAGCACGCCGCAGCTCCGCTTACCGAACTGGACACTGAACATGACCGGAGGTTCCCGAGTCACCTCGTGAAAGCGCATCCCGCCGAGGGCCTGTGCTTTGTTGACGCTCGAGTAGCGTACACATCCCGATTCCGGGGGATCGGCCGTTGTATGGTGTTTTCGGATGAGCTCCAGAAAGATGCAATCGCTGGCCTGGATGATTTCGGTGAGCGTTGTTGCCAGCACCGTGCAGTACTCCAGCAGACTCATACCGCGCGCGGCCTGAACGGTCCTGATCAGGCAGTTTCGGGCGGTGATCACCGGCTTGTCGTAGTCGATGCTGTGCACTTCCACACGCCGCGCCGCACAATCGAACAGCTCCACCCGCCCGGAGTCCAGTTCCAGCCGGTTCATCAGGATCAATCCCTCGAATCGCCAGGTGTGAAAGTCAGCATCCCCCACTCCGTCGGCTTCCTGGCCGAGGGCAATGGGCTTGCGCACCTTGACGGGGACGAAAGCCTCTGTCCCGCAGGTCCTGTTGCGGAAAGTGGTGATGCCGCCTCTGTCCGTGACTTCGATGAGCTCGAGGAATCGGGCAGACGGGGGTTCAGACCAGTCGACGGCCGGAATACTGTCGGCAAAGAACCCCGCAGGAGGGACGGTGTAGAGCAGGATGCGGTCCGGGTGGTAATGCCCGACCCGCCAGTCGCCGTCGCGAAAATCCACGGTCCGGCGTGAAACATCGTCATAGCTGCCGGGACGGCAGGGCGACCCGTGGAAGCTCGCCTGCCGCCAGACGTGGGTATCGCCGTCCACGGTGCTCTGCCGGCAGGCCGGGTTGGCCGTGGTAGCGGCTACGGCTCCTGAGGGACAGCGGAAGTCAACGGTGACTGCCGGGAGGTCTGGGTGGCGCGAAGCAATGGAAGGGGGGGCCGCAGGGCATTGCTTCGCGTAGCCGCGGCTCGTCGCCGGAATGAGCGGAACATTGAGGCGCGGAGTGATCGCCACGCGCTTCCAGCCCTCCTGGAGCACCACCTCGAGCTGGCCGACGGCCCGGGCGATTTCCTCGACGATGCGCAGGGTCCCTTTCCCCTGCCGCCAGCGAACGGCGTTGGCCACTTCATCACGCCGGCCCTGGACCAGGGGTGAGACCAGTCGAACGTCGAGCAGATCGGCAAAATAAGGCAGCACCCAGTCCTGGCAGGCGGGCGATCCGTCAATGGGGTTGTCGGGGAAGGAGTCAGCCAGACGCTGCAGCAGCGTCGCGTGGACCTGGTCGAGCAGCACCCCGCAGCCTTCGAAGAACTTCCTGAGGTCCCCCGTGTCCCGCGTCCGATAGAGGGCCGGAACGATTTGATAAAGGGCTTCAGCCTGTCTCATGGGATGATCCCCTGTGCCGTATCTCTCACAAGTTGAGCTCCTGGAAGACGATCTCCAGGATCGATGAGTCCTCGTCCATGTAAATCACCTGGGCGTCTTCGGGGGTGACGCGCCGGATCAGTCCTTCCCTGCCAAGGCCGACCTGGCGGGGAAAGGCCGGTGCGCCGGATTCGTCGCGGAAACCCTCAGGGTTGAGCACACACTGGCAGTTTTCGACCCCCGCCACAGCTTCGACTACGGCGAATACGCGGCTGCTGTAGACCGTCTGGCCGAGCCTGGCCTTGCGGAGCGAAAAGGCATCGAAGACCGCCTGGGCCACCGCCGCCGTGACCAGATCCGGATCGTATTCATCGGTCTTGATCTGCAGGGTCAGGGAGAGATCCAGGATGAGGGATTGATAGGGAACGACCGAAACCTCCACGTCGGGCAGGGCGTGGGCCGTCAGGTACTCCTGCAGGGTGTCTCCCAGCGTTCCAAGGCCGCCGCCGCCGGCCGGAACCACGGCCACCTCGATGCGGTCCGCCTTTCCCAGGCCTGGCGGACGCCGAAAGGCACGGGCCTGCCAGACCCCGCTGTTCGCAGCCGCAAGGTGGGTGAAGTCTGCAAGCGACACGGCGCGCTCGAGCGCCAGCACGCTGGCCGGGCCGTTTTCCCGCATGGAATCGATGGATTCCATGTCGTTTCCCCCCGTGGCCGGGATGGGCTGCAGGAGGCCGGCCACGAGAGGATGGGGCTTCACTTCCTTTTCCAGGCTGTAGGAATCGAGATTGCCGGCCAGTCCTGTGCCCTGCCGGTATCGGACCCGAACGTTGCTGTTGCCTGTGGGCAGCCGGCGGCCACGTCGGCCGTTGCCGAACTCGATGGCGAGCTTCCCGTCCTGATTCATGCGAACGAGGTAATGAGGATCTTCGGGCCTCGAATCGTTCAGCGTCGAGACCTGCTTCCAGGTACGACCGTCCACCCTGACCTCCACCGCAGCCCTCACGCCGCCTGCAAACTGGCCGTCGACAACAAAACTCACCTCCTCGACGTCCAGGTCGAAACGCTGGCCGCTCCGGGTCGCGTCCCCTGAGCCCAGGATCTTCTCATTGCGGCTTTCCCCATGACCTGAGGTGACGACATTGCCGTAAATCGTCGTGTGACAGCGCGTGTAAACCGCTGTAGTCCCGAGGCCGGAAAGCTCGCTTCCGGGGATGGCCGGGGCCACCTTGATCCAGCCTTCATCCTCTTTGATCTCCTTGACCGTCACCTTCATGGCCTCTTCTTCGCTCGCAACGACCAGAATGCGCCCGACATCGAGGAGGGCCGGAAAGTCATCGAGGGCCAGCGGCAGGATGCTGTGGGAATCGGACCTCAAGGCAGGTGAAGTCAGAAAAATGGGATCCATATTCATGTCATGCCCCCGGGGCCGGATATCCAAGGTGAAATTTCCGAAGAGAGTCCCGATGCCCCCCAAGTCCGCAGCAGACAGCTCCAGGGTGAAGCTCTTTTCACCCTCCTCCAGAACCTCGATCATGGCGGCCGTCCGGCTGCTTCCGGAGATTTGGGCAACCACCCATCCGCCCGTCACCAGACCACCCGGAGCGCCCTCCAGGCTGAGCTCCTGGGGCTTGGACTCCAAGACCGTGGCCGATTCCTTGATGACCCCGCCGGCGCTCGGCACGTAGTAGACCCTGCTGTTAGTATCCCCGGAAACAAAGTCGTAGACCTTCACCCCATCCTGGATCTGCGTACTGAACGAAGTGAGCTTCTGAAGACCGGCATTGAAGATGGCCCACTTTTCACGGCTTCCGGCATCATGGGAGGGGAGGATCACCCGTTTGACCTCGGTCCCGCTGATGGTCATGGTTTGAGCATCGGAATAGATGGCGAGGTACAGCTTCGTTCCAGCCGGCGGCGCCGTGTGGGAGAGCTTTGCCCGATTGCCCTCCAGTTGCTCAACCTTTGCAGCCCTCCAATTGCTCCCATCCTTCCACGCGACCACCGACACCAGGCTCAGACCGTGCCCGCTCTCCAGGGTCACCACGTTGTCGCCTGTGAGCAGCGGGGCCTGTTTGAATTTGGGGCTGAGGAACAGCCTTACCTGGTGGAAACGCACCTCAGGCGGCCAGCCGGAGGGTTTGGCCTCTCCCCGCAGATCCAGCGCATCGTCGCCCACCCCGGTGACCCTGACGGCAACCCCCAGGGGAGCGCTGCTTTCCTGCTCGATGATGAGCACCCCGAGGGTGCCCACGGAGACCCCTTCAAGGGGCTCAGCCAGCGGAAACGAAGTGGTCGAACTGCCGCCTCCGTACGTGAAAAGCTCCTGAGACCGGTTCCAATCCGCAGGTCGCAGTTCGTTCATGAGGAAGTCGACTTCGACATCCTCCAGTGTTTCGAAGATGGAGGGCTGGGTGCCGTCATCGGGCTTGTTCTTGAAAGCGAAACCGGCGTCCACCTTTCCCGATTTGTCCTTCCTGGCGAGCAGCACGATCGGGGTTTCCGCTGAAGCGGGTGGAGCAGGGTGGTAGTCCAGCATCTCCACCAGTCGGCGCAGACAGTCCCACTGGGTGGCCGTCCGGAGGTAGCCTTCGTTGGCATAGGCGTTCATGTGCTCGGTCAAGACATGAACGGACCGGGCAAAGGTCCGCAGGATCTCCCAGCCGTAATCCCGGCGCTCCGCACGGTATTGATCGGTCCATCGCCGCTGTCTTTGGATCGCCGTTTCCGAAACGGGTACAGGCAGGGCCGTCTCAAGCGCCGACCAGCGGTTCTTCCCGTCGCCGTCGGTGAAGGCCTCGATCATGGAGAGGCGCAGGGTTTCCAGGTAAGTCGCGGCGTTGCCGTCCACATAACGGAGCCTTGAGAGCCCCGAGCGGTTCCAGCGGGTCAGGTCCTTTCGGTTCGTGAGATCGCTCATCCGCGCTGTCCTCCCTGGGTGACGACCCGGAGCGAGCCCCGTTCAGGCTTCGCGGGGTCATTGTCGCAGACGGCGATCTCGATGCCCTCGAGACCGATGCGGCCGCCGTCCGATTGATCGGCGTAGCGCTTATCCATCCTTTTGAAACGGTTGAGGCAGACCGCTTCCACTCCGTCGAGGGCCATCACCGTCTCGATGATGTCGCTGGAGTGCAGGTCTTCGCCAAAATTCAACCGCCCGGGCTCGAAAAAGCCGCCGAGCCCGCTTCCCAAAGCATCCAGCACCGTGCGCCGCGCCTCGGATTGGAAGGTGTTGCCCGCGATCCGCACGGAGATGGAAATCTGGATGCCCACCGGCTCGGCATCGCACAGGAAGACCTCCTGGCCCGCCATGCGGTAGGCATCGAGAAACGGGCGCAGAATGGTGCGCGGCGATGGGGCAGCCGACCAGTCCGGTGGCTCCAGGTCCCGCTCCCGGTTGAAATCGTCCACAGCCTTCCGAAGAATGGACAGGTTGGGGGCCCCACCCGCCGACGCCGCTGTGAGCGGCTCATCGAGGAGCAGGTTGTTCGAAAGGATCACGGCCACGTTCAGGGTGGTCCAGGACCCGCTCCACTGGCTCGTGGCGTGTGCGCGCAGGACCAGCGGATGGTCCTCCATGCGCTCCGCATAGTCGTCCAGGGTGACCATGCGCTTCTGGATGTGGACGGATCGCGGGCCCGCCGCGCGCGCGTCTTCCATGGCCGTGGGATGGAGCGTCCAGTAGCGGTGGAGAGCATGCTGACGGGCGCGCCGGACAAACATCGGCGCGTTGTCGAGAAAGTGCTGAACAGCGTCGAGGGCCGGAGGGTTCGCCCCGTCGGGATCGCGGATGAATGCATCCAGGTGAGTCCGCTGGAGGGGGGTCAGCTCAGTCTCCACGATGGTCCGGCAGTCGTCCAGGAAGAGCTGCAGGGCCGTGTGGAAATCCTTCAGCCGAGTGCGCATCTCCTCGGCGGTTTCACCAGCGGGGGGCGTGCTGCCGTCGGGGATGCGGGCGGCTTTGTCCGCAAGGGCTGCCGCATCGTAGCCGATCATGGCAAGGAGCCGCATGACGGATTCGGGCCGGCGCGCATCCTGCAAAAATGCTTCGGCATGAATCCGGTCCAGCATGTCCGAGAGCTGATCCATCACCACCGAAAGGGCCTCGACCAGGACCACTTCCATGTCGGCGGGCGTCCACCGACGGCGCTCGGGAAATCGTGCGGCCAGCTCCTCCAGCATAAAAAGCCGGAAGCCGTCATAGTCGCGCAGCAGCCAGTCGAAATCGTCTCCCACAGCCGGCAGCCGCTCAGGCAGCTGGACTTCCCGGGAACCGCAATCGGGGCACCCCTCACGGAACAGCAAGCTGGGAACCGGGTTTTCCGCCATATTCGAGCTCCTCGTCGGTCAACACCATGGAATCTCGGCCCGGGTCTTCCGAGTGAACCCCAAAATTCTTCAAACCCCCGGGAGTGCTGATAGCTCAGGGGCTCAGCCTTCCAATGCAAACCGGATCTTCTCGGTGTGGTTGATGGTGGCCAGTTTGTAGCCGATGGTGATGTGCAAGGCGGCGCCGTCCCCTGCCACGGTGACTTCCAGGCTGCTGGGATCCACTTCGCCCTTCAGGGCGTCGCTGAGTGAAGCCAGCAAGCGTTTTTTAGTCACCTCCCAAAGGGCGGCGTTATTGGGCTCGAAGACGAGCGCCGGAATCCCGACCCCGAACTCGGGTCGAAACCACCGTTCTCCGGGAGCCGTGAACAAGACCTGCTCGATCTGCTCCCGCACATGCTCCCGTCTCTTGCTGGTCAGCGCGCCATTTTCACCCATCTCCAGCGGGAATTTCATGAAGTCCGGATTATTGAGTCGTGAAGCCATGAGAAAGCTCCCCTGTCAAAGTGCCTTGCTCTTGATGGTCATGGCCGCAGGCGTCAGCGGCGGCAGCGGCGGGCCGGACGGCGCTCCGGGGGCCGTACAGATGTGGGTGTGACTGGCGTAAAGCCCCATGAAGGTCTGGGCCTTGAGCAGCGGCTCACCACCCTGTCCGCCGAGATGGACCTGCTGGCCCTCGATGATGACGCTGGCGCCCTTGAGGGTGATTCCTGCGGCGGCCATTTCCACCTTGTTTCCGTTGGCATCCTCGATCACCGTCCCCGCCGAGCTCATGGCCAGGCTGTTTCCGTTGCTGTCTTCGAGAGTCACCGTGGAGGCTGCGGAGTCCAGGGTCAATATGGCCCCTGCGGCGTCGGTCAGCACCACGGTACCCCGGGAATCGATGGTGAGCTCCGTGCCTGCCGGGTGGGCCAGCCTGAACTGTTCTGCGCCGGACCGGTCGTCAAATTGCCAGACATGTCCTGCCGGGGTCCGGATGACCCGTGTGGTCGGCTCCTCGAGGGCCGCCTCCTCAGGGATGTCCCCCGACTGCTGCCAGAACACGCCCACCCAGATGGGATGGTCCACGTTGCCCTCTTCGAACTCCACCCATACCTGGGAGTCCAGTTCCGGCACCATGAAGAACCCCTGGTTGGTCAGCCCGCCGAAGGGCAGACAGGGCAGGGCCCAGCCCGTGTCCTGCTCGCCCAGAACGGAAGGCACCCGTACTTTCAGGCGACCCCGTTGCTCGGGGTCCCGGTTGTCCACTACAAAGCCGCGATACTTGCCGTAGTAGCGGTTCTGCAGCTGCTGGGCGATCTGTCTGACAAGCTGCTCCATCTAAAGGATCCCCGCCAAAGGATTGTCGGATGCGCCGAGGTCGTCGCCGTAAGCGTTTCTCAGCAGTCGAAAGCTCGCCCGATAGCCGTTGAAGTCGAAACGATGGGTGACGGCGTCCACGTAATAGGTGCCGCTGTAGCGATCCCCCACACCGTCGACTCCCACCGGCTGCCCCGTGAGGAGCACGTGCCCGTAGAGGCTGCCATCGAGCTCACCGTTTGCCTTGATCTTCATGGATTGTTCATTGGCCATATGCTGTGCAATGGCGCGCATTTGCGTGTCGTCGCTCACCCCCTGGCGATGAGGCCTCCACACAAAGTCGCCGAGACCGGAGCCGGAGCTGTCGGCCGCCTCATTGCCCAGGACCCGAAGGTTGGGCTCCACCTCCTCCACGGGGGAGTCGGTCCCGGTTTCGGCCGCCACCTGGTAGGCGACCTTGTCGGGCTTATGGCCGTCATCCTGGATGCTGAACGAGATGCAGTTGGTGTCGGGGCCGGCGTAGACCATGATGGTCGGCTGGGTCTCGGCGTCGAGCCGCATCTCCCCGAAATACATCTTGCCTTCGCGAAAGAGGATTTCGTAACCGTTGGCTTCGGCGCGCCTTTGCAAAAAGCGAATATCCGTGCCGTTCTGGCTGAGGTCCTGGACGGTCTGGCCCTCACCCGGCCTGTCGAAGACCTGGAGATTGTTGCGCCGGGCGATGGTCGAGGCGATCTGCCCGTCGGTGGTGGGACTGTCCTCACCCCAGCGCTGATCGACGTGGAGCCGGTCCAGGAGCAGGGAATGGTCCTGGCAGATCACCGTGACCCGCGCTGAGCCCTTCTCGGCCGGATACTCCGCTCTCACCTCCCGGACGTAGCCGCGCATGACTTCCTCCGACTCGTCTCCAAACACCGCCGAAATCCTGACCTCCACCCAGGGTTTGAAACGGTTGTCATCCTGGATGGTCCAGAGTCCGTCTTCGAGTCGCCGCGTCTCGAAAACCAGGGTCGCTGTCGTCCATCGGCGCAGGTCCATCTCGACGACGACTTCCACCATCGCCGGATACACATCGTCGATCTCGCCGCCGCCGAGCTCCACGACGCACTCGGCCGGCTGCCGTTTGGTCTCGCTGAAGAGATCCAGAAGCCCCATGGAACATCAAACCTCTCATTCCTTGATCTTGGGGATCAAAATCACTCGCCCGGCCATTTCCTCACCCAGCAGATCGGCCCCGAAAAGGAACTGCGGGTTGGCGTCGACGATGCGCCACCACAAGCGATCGTTGTTGTAATAATGGCGGGCCAGGCGATCGAGACGGTCCGTGGCCTGCACCTCGTGCTCGACGACGCCCACAGCCTCGCCGACGGCGCGGGGCCGGAGACCTGTGAACACCTCGGTTCCGTCCGCCGGGGTCTCGAAGGTGCCCGCATCCTTGTATCGGGATTTCTTCACCAGCATTTCCGCCATCCTGTCACGATCGACCTGGGGGAACCTCTTCCGGGCGGCGCCCATTCCCGGAACACGCTTTCAGAGCGGAACGCCGAAAGAGGCTGAAAACGACCCGGAGAGCCCCGCTGCCAGGTTCATGGCCGCTCCCACCATCTGGCGAACCTTCTCGACCTGGTAGAACGGGTTGTTGCCCTCGATCACCTGGAAGCTCAACGTCACCCGGGCACGATAGGGCCGAAGGGTCGGCAGGTGGGCGGTTTCCTCCACCTGGACGCTCTTGAGAAAGACCGGAAGAATGTGCGTGCCCCACACCAGAAGCAGCACTGAGGGGTGCTCGTCCCTCTGGAAGGCCTTCCTGCCGCCGAGCCCCAGGCTGGAGAGCATCTGGACCCCGCCCGGCCCCTGAGATTTGGGCTCCACCATGCTGCGCAAAGTGTCCAGTTCGGGCTCGATGCCAAACTCGCCGGCGATGGCGTGCCCTGGCAGGTTCGGATCGGACATGCGATCCGTAGCGTCCAGCAGGATGTCCAGGCTGAACTGCTCGGGCTCCACCGTCACCCCCTGCGCTACACGCGGCGTCTCATGGGGAAGGGTGAAGTCGTATCCGCCTCGGGTCCCGGGAGCATTGCCGGTCACAATGTTGATCGTACGGGTGCGAGAAATCGTCTCCGGGTTGAACTCGAACTGAAGCACCAGCGGCGGCAGTGACAGGCCGTACTCGATGAGCAGCCCCCTCGTCAGGTTAACCAGCATCGTTCACCTCCTGCTGCGCAGCGATCATCGCCTGGCGGTGGATGGCGCCGGCAATGCGACGGGCGATGACGCCATTGGCCTCACCGCCGCTCACGCGGATCACGGGCAGTGTGAGTTGTGCCGTCTGAATCGAGCGCTCCACGGGCAACCGGGCCAGCTGCCTGGCGGTCTCCCTGGCGATGGCCTCGGCCCGGTGCTCGAATCCCGGAGGCAGCTTGATGTTCAAAGTATCGATCCAGAATTCCGGGTTTTGGTGATTCATGACACCTCTCCGGAACCGGTGATGCAGGCGGGCAGATACTCAGCCAGAGGCCCCAGATCGTTTCGGGAAAGCTGCGGCCGGTCCTTGGCCAGTTCTCGATAGACGGCGGTGGCGATATGGGCCATGGAGATGCACCCGTCGTCATCGGCGGCGAGATAGGCGGCATGCAGGGCGGCGTTCTTGATATTGCCGCCCGTGAGGTTCACCGCGCGGGCCAGCAGGTCGAAGTCCACATCCTCGCGGCGCGGCGCGCGCGGAGGCACCATGAGCGACCACAACCGCGTGCGCGCGGCCTCGTCGGGACGCGGGAATTCCACGACGATCTGAAAGCGGCGGGAGAAGGCCTTGTCGATCTGGGTCCGCAGATTGGTCGTCAGGATGCACGGTCCTTCATGGTCCTCGATACGGGCCAGGAGATAGCTCACTTCCATGTTGGCGTAGCGGTCGCGTGCCTCCTTGATTTCGCCGCGCTTGCTCATGAGCGCATCGACCTCGTCGAACTGGAGCACCATGGGGCGGCCGTGAGCGGCGTCGAAGAGTCGACCGATGTTCTTCTCCGTCTCCCCGATGTACTTGCTCACCAGCCGCGCCAGGTCGACCCGGTACAGGGGCCACGCGAGCTCCGTGGCAAGGACCGTGGCGGCAAAGGTCTTTCCGGTACCCGAAGGGCCGCTGAAAAGCGCCACCGGTCCGCCCACGATCTTGCCGCCCCACTGGTGGACCACCGTGTCGCGGTGCTTGAGCCACAACAGGAATTCCCTCAGCATGATCTCCCGGTCCGCCGGCAGGACCAGCTCCTCCCACGCAGCCCGCTGCCGCACCGGAATGGCGCCGGGGGGAGCCATCTCCGCCTGCGGCCAGTCCATGAGCAGGACGACGGCGCTCTTGACGGGGCGAAGAGCTGCGAAGGTGCCGTCGCTGTCCGGCTCGATGAGGTTGCGCCGGCTCAGCTCCCCTCCGGGACCGATGAGCGTCTGCAATTCGTGAACTTCGTCGTCTTGGAGGGCGAGCAGCATGTGGAGCAGGGCCGGCGTCGGGAAAGGCTGAGGGTTGCCCGGCTGGAGCTCCTGGTAGAGCCAGCCGATGCGGGGCCTGGCCTCGCTCGCCATGATGCACGCCAGAACATCCAGGGCCAGGGGCGAAAGGTTCCTCGTGGGGAGTTTGAACCATGGGCTGGCCTCCGAGCGGCGCACCCATTCGACCTGGTGCTGAAGCCGCTTAAGCCGGCTGATCTGCTCCGGATCGGGCTCCCTTCCGGCCCTCGACGCCAGCAGGCACTGGGTCAGGACCTCGACTCGCGCCCATTCGGACTGGATTCCCGGTGGAGCTATGGATTCAACGGCAACGGTCATGGTCTAAACCGTCCTGTAAAGGCTGATGAGCAGTGGATTGCTGCGCACGGTCACCGGCGCCCCGCCGGGAAACGGAATGACGGTCCTCCTGGCGTAAAGAAGCCCCTGGGCCGCGTTTTCGCCCGCCGGGATGCTTACCGGCGAGGCAACCGTCAGCGGAAACACTCCGGCCACCGGGGCCGGGAGGTTCTCGGGATCGATGTGGGTGCAGAAAGGCGTTGCCGTAACGGGAGCTCCGGCCGTCCGCCAGCCGTCCCGGTCCCAGATCTCCCAGACAAGCTGCACGCTCGCCGATGGGTCCCCAGCCAACCAGACCTGCGGCGTGAAAGCGGCGAACTCGGCACTCGCCGCGTCGAAGCTCAGAGTGTGGGCACATTCCCCCTGGTGGATCCAGCAAAGGGCCGGGGCCCACTGGGGATTCCTGACGTCCACCATGACGAAGGGCACCTTCGGCGGGTGAACCGTTCCCGAAAACGCTGCAAAACGTCCTGCGGCTGCGGCACGGGCCTGGCCTCCAAAAGCACCGACCCGGGGCGGCTCACCACGCCGCTGAGATGGCATGACGGGAGCCAGGGCCATTTCATAGATCACCGACGGCCTGTAGGTGGTGTCCCCCTGGGTGGACCAGATCTGATTGATCTGCTCATCGGTGGCCGGATTGAAGACCACCTGCAGCCTCACCTGCTCCCCATTGATCCCTGTGGCGCCCAGCACGGGGGTTTCACGAAAAATGCGCAGCACCTCGCCCAGGATCCGCAGGTCGTTCTCACCGGCAGGCACCCCGTCGTCGTCCACGCCAAAAGCGGTGATCATGCAGAAAAGCCGGATGCGCCAGGGGTCGCCGGGGTGAACATCGCTGTCGAATCCGCCGGGCTCGAAGCGATAGAAGAAAAGGTTCAGTTTGTGCTCGTCGTCCCCTTCGGGTATCTCGCCCGGGGCGCCGATGCTCACGCTGATGTTGTTCGCAGCCGCATTCACGCCGTTGCGGACAAACTGGGCGATGGAGGAACAAATGATGGACAATGAAGACTCCGGCAACGCCATGCTAGAGACTCCTCAGAAAGGTTCGGCTTGCGAGGTCTTCCCTCTGGTCCGACGGGGATTTTGGCTGTCGGGTCGTGCGGTCGGATTCGACAATCACATTGACCCGGCCGATGCGCACCTGTGGCAGGGACCTCTCGGGGCTCGTCACGCCGGGCGGGGAAACCGCCACCATGGAGGTGCTCCCCGGGAGAGCGGCGGCGGCCGCCGGCTTCGCCTCCATCGGCGCTTGAGCGACGTGGCGGGGCACGGCGGGTCGATTCTCACCGGTCATCTCGCGGGCGGAAGCCGCTTCTGATGAATGGATTGGCCTCTCGTGCGGGCTGCTTTCAGGCCCCGAAAGGTCGAGCGTCAACGGATGCGGCGGCCCAGCAGCCTCCGCATGCGACAAGGGGTCCGTTCCCCTGGACTCCGCGATGGCAGGGGAGACTGTGCGACTCTCCCGTGGAACCGGCTCGCCCCGCCGGGCGCCCGTTTCCGGCGCGGAATCCGGGATGAGGCCTGCTCCCGAAGAAGCAGGTCCCTCCACTGCGGCGGACGGTGATGCGAAGACCTTTCGCTGAAGAGTCTGCGAACTATCGGGCCGAGGAATCCGTTCGCTCCACGCGTTCGGGACATGCGGAGCCGTTCGCCGCGCCCCCGTGGGTGATGCGGCATCACCCGGGCTTTCGGCAAAGGCCTCTTCCGTCCACCCCTCGGGTCCGGGTCCCTGAAATTGCTCCGCTGCCCACTTGACGTCCCGGCTCTCGGCGGGAAGGGGCCCCGGACGGGAAGGCTCAAGACGCGCCCTCGTCAGGCGCGGCTCCACGGCACGGCGGTCAACGGCGTACCCCTGCTCCTCGCGGGAATGCCCTTCCACGGCCTTGTCCCAATGCATACTCCCGGCATCGTGCCGGGGCTCAACCCCCCGGCGGCTGTCCCGGACGATATCCATGAAGAAACCCATGATCAGCCCACCTCCAGGAACTGCCTCGTACTGTGCATGCCACGGCTCCGGTCGATAAGATCCAGGTATACCTGGCGCCTGGAGCGCGGAAGACTGAGGATGTCCCGTTCGCTCCAGTGGTACCAGAAGGCCAGTTGGTGGATCTCGGAGAACAGCTCGCCGACGGGCCTCTCGAGGCACGCGTAAGGACTGATAGGGACCCGGTTCTCCCTCTCGCAATAAGGACAGGCAGCGAGCAGGTGGGAGGCCACCTCAGGCGCCATGGCCTCCACCCTGGCTTCAATGGCAGCCACATCCTCCCGGCTGAGCCTGGATACATCCAGGCCACACCATCCATCCTCCAGGGTCTCCGCCGACGTGATGCGATCGAGCAAAACCCGGAGCGCCTCTTCTTCGTCTCCGATGTCGGCAATGGCTTCCTGGTCGGCTCCGGTGGGAACCCGAACACGCAGGGTCCCGACTCCGGTCTCCACCGTGGTCTCAGGATATTCCTCGCCGGCAGACTTCACCGGGAGCTCCGAATGGCGTACCGGTAGATCGATCTTTTCTCCGCACCCGGCACAGGACACCGTCTGCCAGAAGAGCCGGTCGTCGACATGAGCCGCAAGCCTCCTCATGAGAAACTGCCGGTCCCCGACGCTCAGGTTCCGGACACGATCCGCGCTCACCCCGTCTCCATCGCCGAGAGAATCGAGGGCTATGCAAAGAACGGTCGTCACCCTCGCCGGATGGTTGCGCGCCGACCAGCCGCTCTCGCTCAGGACAAGCTCCAGCGCACCCGTCACGGGCTTGAACCGGAAGGAGCGCTGGAGCACACCTCCGACCAGGAATCCTCCGGGTAGCTCCATGGACTCACCTCAAAATCCGTTTGATTGCCTAACTCTCGGTGGGCTCGACCACACTGGTGTCACGCTCCCATCCTTCATGCTGGAGGGTGACGGTCTGAATGCCCACGGCGTTCATGGTGCCGGCATCGAACTCGGGTAGCGCCTGGAATTCCGACACCCATGCCCGGTAGAGCTTGTAAGAGATGGCGACGGTACCCTGGAGATTGAGGACGTTGATCACGATGTCTTTCCGGTAATTGACCAGGGACATGGCGGCGTTTCCCTGGATGTTGTTGACCAGGTTGGCCCAGTTTTCAAAAACCGGGTCATGGGTGAGGCCCTGTTCGAGTGTCACCGGCTCATAACTGGTGCCGCCGGGCATCACCCGCTCATGGGCCGGGTCTCCGGCCGAGCGCCACTTGACCGCCTCCGTGCTCTTCTTCAGGACGCTCATCTTCTTGAGCCCGGCGACAGGCTTTCCATCGATTACCACCTGGAACATGAAGGTCCGATAGGGATCATATCGATGGGCATTTACGGGAAACATGGGAGCTGCCATCTCTTGTCCTCCTCGGTATGGCTGGGATATCCCCGGTTGAAGAGCGGGTGACACATCTCCCGGCGCCGGCATGCAGTGAGGCCCGGCTCCCGGAGATGGTTCTCAGCGATTCTGCGTGTGTTGTCCGGCCCCTTCTACTGCTCACCCACCTTCTGCTGAATGCGCACGATGACGAACTCGGCGGGCTTGAGGGGTGCGAAGCCGACGATCACAATGACCTGACCCCGGTCGATATCCCCCTGGGTCATGGTGTCTCCAAGACCGCAGCGCACAAAGTAGGCCTCGTTGGCCGTCTTGCCCTGGAAGGCTCCGGCCCGGAACAGCCCGTTCATGAAGGAGCCGATATTGCTGCGCAGCGATCCCCACAGCGGGTGGTCATTGGGCTCGAAAACCGCCCACTGGATGCCCTGGTAGATGCTCTCCTCGATGAAGATCGCCGTCCGCCGAACGGGTACGTAGCGCCATTCGGGATTGGCTCTGGTGGCGAGCGTCCGGCTGCCCCAGATGACGGAGCCGAAGCTCGGCAGTTTTCGGTAGCAGTTTACCCCCAGCGGATTCAGCTGACCCTGCTCCAAGTCCTCCACCGTGTACTCGAGGTCGGCTGCTCCGATGAGCTGAGCTTCCACGCCTGCGGGGGCTTTCCAGACGCCGCGCCTCGAGTCGATCTTGGCCCACATGCCGGCTGCAAAGGCTGACGGTGCGATGGTGAGCGTCTTGGAAGCGTTGGGGTTGGTATCCTGATTGTAGAGGGGATTGGCCACCTTCACCCACGGATAGTACAGCACCGAATACGTGGATGTGGGAAGTCCGAGCTGGGTGACTTTGGCTGCCTGGTCGAGCTCGAAGCCCCGGGGAGGATCGATGATCAAGATCCGGTTCTTCATGGCTTCGCAGTGTGCCAGTGTTTGATCGATGATAGCGTGCGGCCCGCTTGAAGGCCAGGGCTGGCCGGGAAGCACCAGGATGCTCACGTCACGGATCTTGCGCAGAACACTGCCGTAGAAGTTTGCATAATCATTGGCGGTGGGCGCGGTGGCGGCGCCGCCGACGAGCTGCACGCCCTGGGAGAGGGTCCCCAGGCTCTGAACCGGGATCACCCGCGCCGATCCCTGCTCGATCTGCCGGCCGGGGACTTCCACCGGATTGTCCGCCGGAGCGAGCCCCAGAAGATCCGCCAGAGGGCCGGCGGTGACCGAGATTCCCGAGCGGCGGACGTTGCTGCTCCCGGAGGTGAGCACAAACTGGCGTCCAGCTGTGTACTCACACGTGAAATCCTTGTAGGAGGGCATCGTCAGATCGACCGCGCGCACCGCATTCTGGATGGCCAGAGCAACGGCTTGGCCGTCCGCCGCATTCACTCCCTCCAGATCCAGGTCTTCGGCTTGAATCGTCACGGTGACAGCGCCATGATGGTCGATATCGAGAGTCAGGCTGGTGCTCGCCAGGCCCGGAATGCCAGCGGCGGCGTCGCTGAAAAGGGTTGCAGTGCCGGCGAGGGCCGCTCCCGTGAGAACGGCCGTCTGCTCCGGATCCAGACCGAGCGCCTCGGCCAGGTCTCCGCTGTAGACCTCGAGGGTGGCCCTCGTGTCATCTTCGGCGCTGGTCAGGACGAATCGCCTTGTGCCCGAATAGGCGCACGTAAAATCCTGGTAAGCATCCGCCGTGCCCAGGGCCCGGACAGCATCCTGGATCGCCTGAGCCACCACCGCACCGTCTGCCGCGTTGTCACCTGTGAAGTCACCCGTTGGATCGATGGTGATCTGGTCGGCCCCCATTCCGTTGATATTGAGGGTCAGGGTCATCGAGCCCGTGATGCTGGTGGTGAAATAATTGGCGTTGTTCGAAACCTGGGCCCCCGTCAGGGTCGCTCCCTGGTACTGCTCACCTCCCTCCTCGATATTCGCTGCCGCACCGAGGGAAAGCTCGATGGTCGATGAGCTGCCGTTGACCCGGGTCAGGGCGTAATCATCGTCATCCGCCACCATGGTGAGATTCTCGAAGGTTTCATCGGTCACGAACCTGCCGTCCTTACGATGCCCCACCAGGAGCGTGAAGGCCAGAGCATCGGGATCCGGCTTCACGATCTTCACATAGACATCATTGCCCCAGCCGCCTTCGCTGGTTGCCGTGATGACCAGCACCGGTGTCGCCGTCGGGCCCCCGCCAGCCGCTCCCTGCCCGTTGACGGAGGTCGATGCCGACGTCGATCCGGCGCCCACCAGACGACAGATGTAGGCTGCTCCGCCGCCGTTCAGGTAGAACGCCTGGACCGCCAGCCCCATGTGATCATGCTCGCTGGCAATGCTTCCAAACTCGGCGACATAATCGTCCCATTTGCCGATCAAAATCGGCGCTCCGGCCGTCCCGCGGCCGGCCGCTCCAACGAAAGCCGTCACTGAAGTCGATACGCCTTCGATGGGTTTGGCGCCGCTGGGGATTTCCTCGATGTAGACTCCCGGGTGTAAGTAACTGGCCATTGTACGCTCCTCCAGGCAACTCGTTTCTGCGGTGCGCCTCAACGATGGCGTTTCAGCCTTCCCGTTCGAGCAGCTGACCGCCATCTCCACCCTGCCGTTGAGACACCCAACACTTGACCCATGACCATGGCTCACTCTCCAAATTCACATGGCAGAACCGCCCGCCGGCGGGAAAGAACCGCCGCAAACCTTCCGGCAGCACTATTGGTAGTTATTCCAGAACAAACGTCAGAGACTTATCCATGGATAGAAGCTAAATGATTCCAGGCAGTGGAACGACGATACTTGGTGTTATCACAGATCTTATCAGCACACGGCTGGTGAGGTTCAAGGAGATGGCGCTTGTTTCCCTTTTCTTCACGGTGTGCAGGAATGCATTCCAGGGGTTGATGTGATCAGGGACTTGGGAAAACGAATCAATTCGAAAAAACAGAAGACCTGCCTCGAGCGCTGCGGCAACCCGCCGCCAGTTCTGCTTGGATGATCGCGCAAACCGATCGGATTAGGACCTCCCTATCAGCAAGCAGGAGGCAAGTCAAGAGAAAGCTCCGGGACTGACGACGTTTTCGAGGTGATGCGGTTGCTGCGGTACGGCTGACTTCGAGGGCTGAACCTGACTCTCGATGGAGGAATTCGATCGGAAAGGCTGAAGTGCGGTCCTGAAACCGATGCCCTTCCATGCATCCCTGTCTCAGGTGGCTAAAAGAAATTAGCATAACTCAAATGCCGGTCCGCCTGGCAGTGGTTGATCCCCTCCTGATCCTTCTGTGTACTCCGGTAAAAAAAGGTGTTAGGGTGCGCCCGTTCCAGATGCTCAGGAGAAGGGACTGTCGATCGGTGACAGTTGCACTAATTTTGCTGGTGGGATGAGGGAGAAATCTATGCCACGAAGAGACGACATCCGCAAAGTCATGATCATCGGTTCGGGGCCCATTGTCATCGGACAGGCCTGCGAATTCGACTACTCGGGAACTCAAGCCTGCAAGGCCTTGAGGCAGCTCGGCTATGAGATCGTTCTCGTTAACTCGAATCCTGCAACCATCATGACTGACCCCGGCATGGCTGACGCAACCTATATCGAGCCCCTGACCCTCGAATCCCTGGAGAGGATCATCGAAAAGGAGCGGCCCGATGCCATTTTGCCCAACCTTGGAGGCCAGACGGGTCTCAATCTTTCGGCCGAGCTCTATCGTAAAGGCATCCTCGAAAAGTATGGGGTGACGATCATTGGAGTGCAGGCGGATGCCATTGAGCGGGGTGAGGACCGCATCGCATTCAAGGAAACCATGAACCGGCTCGGAATCGAAATGCCCCGGAGCGAGCCCGCTTTCAGCGTGGAGGAGGCCGAGGCCATTGCGGCTCAGCTGGGATATCCCGTGGTCATCCGGCCTGCCTACACACTGGGTGGGACCGGCGGAGGGCTCGTTTACAATGTGGAGGAGCTCAGAACGGTAGCCAGCCGAGGCATTTCGGCCAGCCTTGTGGGACAGATCCTGGTAGAGGAATCGGTGCTGGGCTGGGAGGAGCTGGAGCTGGAAGTGGTGCGCGACGCGAAAAACCATTGCATCACGGTTTGCTTTATCGAGAACGTCGATGCGATGGGTGTCCACACGGGGGATTCCTATTGCACAGCTCCGATGCTCACCATCGACCCCCGGCTCCAGGAGCGGCTGCAGAAGCATTCCTACGACATCGTCCAGGCCATCGAGGTCATCGGAGGGACCAATATCCAGTTCGCCCACGACCCCCGGACCGGTCGCGTGGTGGTGATCGAGATCAATCCCCGGACTTCGCGCTCGTCGGCCCTGGCCTCCAAGGCAACGGGGTTCCCCATCGCGCTCATTTCGGCCCGGCTGGCAGGCGGGCTGACCATGGACGAAATCCCGTACTGGCGGGAGGGGACCCTCGAGAAATACACTCCCTGGGGGGATTACGTGGTGGTGAAATTCGCGCGCTGGGCTTTTGAGAAATTCCCGGGCTCCGAGGACAGGCTTGGAACGCAAATGCGTGCCGTGGGCGAGGTCATGAGCATCGGGAAGAACTACAAAGAGGCGTTTCAGAAGTCCATCCGATCTCTTGAAAACGGCCGCTACGGACTGGGATTCGCCAGGGATTTCAACAAAAGACCCCTCAATGAGCTCATGGAAATGCTTTCGGCCCCGTCCAGCGAACGGCAGTTCCAGATGTACGAAGCGCTTCGAAAGGGGGCCGATGTCGAAGCGCTCTATGCCAAGACCCATATCAAGCCGTGGTTCATCCAGCAAATGAAAGAGCTGGTTGATCTGGAAGAAGAGGTGCTTCAGCACAAGGGGAACATGCTTCCGGACGACCTGATGGCCCGAGCGAAGCGCGACGGTTTTGCCGACCGTTACCTGGCTCAACTGCTGGACGTTCCCGAGCGCGACATCCGGGAGCGGCGCAAAGCCCTGGGGATTGTCCAGGCCTGGGATGCCGTGCCCGTGAGCGGTGTGGAAAACGCCGCCTATTATTATTCCACTTACAATGCTCCGGACCGCGTCGAAAGCAGCGACCGGCGAAAAATCATGGTGCTGGGAGGCGGGCCCAACCGCATCGGGCAGGGGATAGAATTCGACTACTGCTGCGTACACGCTGCATTTGCCCTCCGGGACGAGGGGTATGAATCCATCATGGTGAACTGCAACCCCGAGACCGTTTCGACGGACTATGACACTTCGGACAAGCTCTACTTCGAGCCGGTCACCGTCGAGGATGTGCTCTCCATCTACGAAAAGGAAAAGCCGGAGGGCGTCATCGTGCAGTTCGGGGGACAGACGCCTCTCAACATCGTGAAGGAGCTTGCCGAGGCCGGCGTCCGGATCATCGGGACTTCCCCCGAGACCATCGATCTGGCCGAAGACCGCGATCGGTTCCGTCAAATGATGAGCAAGCTCGGGATTCCCATGCCGGAGTCCGGAATGGCCAGCACCCTGGAGGAAGCGGTCCAGGTCGCCGGGTCCATCGGCTATCCTCTCATGGTTCGTCCTTCCTACGTTCTGGGGGGGCGGGGGATGGAAGTGGTCCACGACGAGGAAATGCTCCGGCATTACATGGCGGCTGCGGTTGGAGTCACCCCGGACCGGCCCATCCTCATTGACAAGTTTCTCGAAGATGCCATCGAAGCCGAAGCCGATGCCCTGGCGGATGGGACCGATGCTTTTGTGCCGGCTGTGATGGAGCATATCGAGCTCGCCGGAGTGCATTCGGGGGACTCCGCCTGTGTGATTCCGCCCATCAGCATTCCGCCCAAGCATCTCGACACGATCTATGAGTACACACGCAAGATCGCCATGGAGCTCCAGGTGGTCGGGCTCATGAATATCCAATACGCCATAGCCCACGACACGGTCTATGTACTGGAGGCCAACCCGCGTGCATCGAGGACCGTGCCGCTCGTCTCGAAGGTCTGCAACATCAGCATGGCCCGCATGGCGACACGGATCATGCTCGGCGCCAAGCTCTCGAGCATGGATCTGAAGACCAGGCACTTTCCCCACTTTGGAGTCAAGGAAGCCGTCTTTCCGTTCAACATGTTCCCGGAGGTCGACCCGGTTCTGGGACCGGAAATGCGCTCCACCGGCGAAGTGCTGGGCATGGGGACTTCCTTCGGCACGGCCTTTTACAAGGCCGAGGAGGCCGCTTATCAGAGGCTTCCCATGGATGGGACTGTGCTCATCACGGTTACGGACCCCGAGAAGAAGTCCGTGCTCCAGGTGGCCCGCCGGTTTCAGGATTTGGGCTTCAAGATCAGGGCGACCAACGGCACGTGCAGGTTCCTGGTCAGCCAGGGAATGCAGGCGGAGCCCATCCACAAGATGCACGAAGGCCGGCCCAATATCGTGGACGCCATCAAGAACGGGGAGATCCAGCTCGTCATCAATACGCCCAGCGGCAAGCTGAGCAAATACGATGATTCCTATATTCGCAAGGCCGCCATCAAGTACAAGATCCCGTATATCACAACGGTGGCGGCGGCGGTGGCAGCGGCCCGGGGCATTCAGGCCCTCCGCGCCGGGAAGGCGGGAGTCAAGTCTCTGCAAAGCTATCACGCGGATATACGATAGCCCGATATCGGCGAAGGCCAGGCTGACCAGGGGTCTCGCCGTCCTGCGCGAGGTGGGGCAAAGTCTTCTGCCGCAGTGCCCCACCGTTCCGCGTGGCCAGCTTGCGGCGGCGCGCCTCCTTCCGGGGGGCGGTCAACTCCGCAGTCTTCGCAATGCCGAGCAGTTTGGGCACTGGCGCTCCCCTGCCGGTGATGATGATCTCGCATCCCTCCTGAACCTGAACCGCACCGATGTGTCGAGAAAGATGCTGGCTGACGTATCATCGCCGCTTACCTTCGTTTGCTGAGGGTCTGCAGCGGGTCCTGAGCGAAGAGCAATGGAGTGAGCTTCTGACCGACGGTTCTCCATTGAAAAGCAAATGGAAGGGGCAGATGGACCGCTTGTCAGGCTTCACGGAGTTCCTCCAGATTCTTTTATCTCTCAAGGGCGGCGGGAGTTACCATTCCGATCGAAGGGGGCACAGTCTCAACTGCCTGGTTGCGTCTCATGCAATTGAATATATACTTATTCCCGTTCAGGAGATTGGGAACATGGCATGTCGTCGTATTTCGCCGCGAGCCCGAAATCGATGGGCGTCAGGAAGAGCCGGCCAGGATCGGCAACCTATCGGAGGCAAAACATGGTACATAACATCGTCATGATCGGTGCAGGCCCGAGAGGTACGTATGCCTTCAGAAGACTCGCGCTGCAGTTGTCGAAGACTCCTCTGAAGAACCCGGTTGTGATTCATGCCATTGACAGATCCGGCAATTTTGGAGGCGGATACGTACATGACCCGAGTCAGCCTGAATATCTGCTGCTGAATACCGTTGCCTCCCAAATCACTGCAATTGGTGATGATGATGAAGTCGGGAGGGCATCCAGGTCCATAAGGACGCTTCATGGTTTCCTGGCAGAAAAGGGGCTCCCGTTCGGTGAAAATGACTACCCGTCAAGGGCTCACCATGGTCAATATCTGGCATACATTTATGACTGGACTGAAAAGAATCTTCCGCAGGGAGCCGTTCTGAAACGATGTCCCGTTTGTGCCATTGATATTGATTTAACCAATGGGCAAAGAGTGATTCTTGATAATGGTGAGTCTATTGAAGCCGATGAGATATTGCTCACAACGGGGCATTCGAGACTGCAGATTCATTCCGGTTCCAAAGAAGAACAATGGATGCGGTTCGCTGAGGAATGTCGCAAGAATGGTAATAATATCAGTTATGTTCATGACATTTATCCAATTCCTGATAAAATACAGCACATAAGAGGGGGAGAAAGTGTTTATGTTATTGGTATGGGATTGACAGCAATTGATATCGTCCGCGCATTTACCATCGGTAGAGGTGGTAAATTCGAAGGGAGAAAGTACTGCAAAACGGGTCATGAACCTCTGATGATTATTGGATCAAGGCTTGGCATTCCTTATTGCGCCAGATCGTTTAACCAGAAGACGAGTCAGTATCAACCAGCCATTTTTACCTATGAAGCTGTTAATAAATTGAAAGCAAAGAGTAATAAACTCGATTTTCAAAAGGACTTATTACCACTCTTGTGGCAGGAAATGGAATATGTATATTATTCGGTTATGCTCGGTGATGAATTCGCATCTCAGTATCTAGGCTGTGTGACGGATGTGCAGAGACAAGAGTTGATTGCACGAGCCGTATCAGAGCAAGAGGGACTTAAATGGGAGTCCCTTGAAGATCCGATGGCCGAAATACGGCGTCAACAGCAGGGACGGCTGTTATTCCATTCTTATGAAAGCTATATGGGATTTGTTTTGAACCTTATCCGGGAAGATTTATCGGAGGCGGAGAAAGGAAATATGACCAGTCCTCTGAAATGTGCTGTAGATTCAGTGTTCAGGGACTGCCGGGATGTTCTCAGGACTGCTGTCAATTTTGGCGGATTGACGGCAAAATCGCACCAATTCCTGATTTCTGTATTCGATCGCGTCAACAACCGCATCGCCGTAGGACCTCCGATTGAAAGCACCTGGCAGCTTTTGATATTGGCAGAAGACGGACATGTGCTGTGCTCAGGTCCGTCACCCAAGTTGTCAATAGATGAAGAACAAGGCTGTTATGTTATTGAAAGTGAGAAGGTGAAAGGTTCCCGAAGGAATGTACAACATGTTTTGAACGGACGTATTCATGGCGTCAATATCAAAAGTGACACCTCGCCATTGATCCAAAATCTTCTAAGAAAAGGAATGATCAGAACCTTTATCAACCGTGACGACGATTTTGAGTTTGAGCTGGGAGGAATGGACGTCACGCAGGATTTACATATCATCGCAAGAGACGGAAATCCCCATCCACATATTTGTGCGGCGGGCATACCGACTGAAGGTAAAATTTGGTTTAATGCCGCTGACGCAAGGCCGGATGTCAAATCCACTGCCATAACTCAGCTGAGTGAATGGGCCAAAGGGGCGGTGGAAAGGCTCAGCTGCAGAGAATGCTCTTGAGGAATCCACAGGTGTCAATAATCACGTTAATTCCCCACCCCCAGAATCATCTTAATTCCCCCCTTT
>CAZLCS010000039.1:0-56830 GCA_964557955.1 uncultured Syntrophobacteraceae bacterium | reverse complement strand
AGCAATATTTTCATGGTAAGACTGCCGGAATGACGACTCGAGAGGTGGACACTCTGTTGTGATGAGCTGTACTTAGCCCATGGCACCCTACAGGCCAGAGCCCCATGAGCTTAAGTCAACCCCCGTGGGCTTACGCCCACAGCGAAGGATGAAAAGGGGCTCCACTTTTCAGACAAACGGCATTGGCCTCATGCCGCAGGTCCCGCAACGTTATCGTCGGCTCGGAGACACGAAACGCGGATCAGTCAAAAAGCTTACCGGGATTCAAAATGTTGTTGGGATCGAAGATCCGCTTGATTTCCTTCTGTATGCGGAGACTCTCGGCGCAGAGCTCCTTCGCCATGAAACGCTTCTTGACGAGTCCTACCCCGTGCTCTCCTGAAATGGTCCCTCCCATGGCGAGCACTAGGTCAAGGACGGTCTCGATGGCACGCTGCACCTGCGAGGAGTGTTCAGGAGACTGGGAGGTGATGTTCAGATGGATATTCCCGTCTCCCGCGTGACCGAAGGAGTAAATCCTGATGCCGAATCGCTCTTCAAATCCGGGGAGCCGGTCCACAAGCTCGGAAATCCTGCCGAGAGGCACAACAATGTCTTCGGGCACGTACAGAGCAGCGCCCTGCTCGATCCGAAGGGACACCTGCTTGCGGACGTCCCACATCTGGGCCCGCTTGGCATAATCGGGCGCCAGGAACGCCTGACCTGCACCGGATTCCATGCAGATCTCTCCCATTTCCTCAATGTCCCGTTCGACGCTTCGGGGCGCGCCATCGGCCTCCACCAGCACAAAAGCGCCCGCCTCCTCCACGCCTTCAAACGGCAGAAGATCGCCCACCAGATCGAGGCAGTGGCGATCCAGGAATTCAAGGGCGCACGGCGTGTATCCCTTGGTGAGGATCTTCATGACGCCGTGCATGGCCGTGGAAAGATCGGGAAAAAGCGCCACGAGAGTCATGACAGACGGTGGGTGGGGCAGAAGCTTCAGAATGAGCCGCGTGATGACTCCCAGCGTACCCTCGGAACCGACCAGCAGGCGTGTAAGGTCATAGCCGACCACTCCCTTCCGGGTCTGAACTCCCGTCCGAATTCTTGTGCCCGTGGGCAGGACCGCCTCCAGCCCAAGGATATAATCGCGGGTCGTTCCGTATTTCACACAGGATGCTCCACCGGCATTGGTGGCAGCATTGCCGCCCAGACTGCAGGTATCGAAGCTTGCAGGATCGGGAGGGTAGAAAAGCCCAAGCTCCTTGACGGCCTTCTTGAGGTCCCCGTTGATGACGCCGGGCTCCACCACGGCGATGAGACTGGCCGAATCGATGTCAATGATTCGGTTCATCCGGGCCAGGGAGAGTGTTATTCCACCAAAAATGGGGGCAGCCCCTCCCGCCAGTCCCGTTCCGGTACCCCGGGGAGTGACAGGGAATCGGCACTCATTGGCCAGCTTCAGCAGTGCCTCGACCTGCTCCACCGAAGTGGCCTCCACAACCGCTTCGGGCAGGTAGCTCAGTTCCACCGCATCCTTGCCGAAAGCCTCGCGGCTTTGCGCATCCAGGATGAGCGCCTTCTCTCCCACCGCATCCCGAATGCGGCGAAGGGTTCTTTCAGTGAATGGCGGAAAGTCGAGGTTCAGAGGGTCCAAGGCTCAAATCCTGTGGTGCTCGAAGCCGGGAACAGAGAGCCTTTCCTCCATGCTCCGCAGAACTTTGCCCGCTATGGAAACCAACACCAGGTAGAAGGCGCCGACCGCCAAAAAGACCTCCATATATTTGAAGGAGTGGGAGGCCAGGATTTTGGCTTCCCCGGTAAGCTCGATAAAGGTCACCATATAGGCCAGCGATGAGTACTTGATGAGATAGATGATCTCGTTGCCACACCCTGGCAGCGCTCGTCTGAACCCCTGGGGGAGGATGATGGAACGAACCATTTCGAACTTGCTGAATCCAAGCGCCTGGGCAGCAAGGGTCTGCCCCCGTTTGATGGAGAGGAGAGCCCCCCGGACATACTCGGACTGGTAGGCGCCGCTGCACAGGGAAAAGCCCACCACCGACGCCACGTAGGGAGTGAAATAGATCCCCAGATGAGGCAGCCCGAAATACCAGATGAAGAGCTGCACGACCAGGGGAATGCCGCGAAACAGGGTCACGTAGAGCTCGGCGATCCAGACCGCCGGTCGCGGCCCGTAGATCCGGACGGCCCCCGTGAGGATACCCAGCACGGTCCCCATGAGCGCGGAAGGAACAATCAGAAGGAAGCTCTTTCCAAGCCCGCGCAGCATGGCCGGCAGAACTTCATCTCTCAGGAATAGCAGTTCGTCCGCCCCCATCACCCGGTTTCTCCGTAGAGCTCGGTGATCTTTGCACAGAACTCGCGCGTGCGCTCATGCTCCGAATCGTAAAGAATCTTGGAAGGGGGCCCCTGCTCCACGATCAATCCGTCTTCCATGAACACGATCTCATCGGCAAAGGCGCTTGAAAAGCCGATCTGATGGGTTGCCATGAGCATCGTCATGCCGTTGGCCACGAGGTGCTTGATCACCGTAAGAACCTCCCCGATGAGCTCGGGGTCCAGGGCGGAAGTGGGCTCGTCCAGGAGCATCACCTTGGGGTCCATGGCCAGGGCTCGCGCAATGGAGACACGCTGCTTCTGGCCGCCGGAAAGCTGAGCCGGATAGTGATGGGCATGCTCACTCAGTCCCACCCGCTCCAGCTCCTCCATGGCACGCTCACGAGCATCCTTCCTGTCCATTCCCTTCACGCGCACCAGCCCGATCTGAACGTTGTCCACCGCCGTCAGGTGGTCGAACAGATTGAAATCCTGGAAAATCATCCCGACCTGCTGGCGGTGATGGTAAAGCTCACGTTTGCGATGGTGGTTGACAAGCCGGCCTTCGAGCCACACCTCGCCCGCCTCGGGCACCACCAGAAAGTTGATGCATTGAAGCAGTGTGGATTTGCCGCCTCCCGAAGGACCGATGAGGACCTTCAGTTCTCCTTTGTTGATGGAAAGGGAAACCCCCTTGATGATCTCTCGATCGCCATATCTCTTCCGAATTCCGGAAAGCTTCAGGACGGGCTCATCGTGGTGCATGGTCATGGATATCTCGGTTTCCGGTTCCTGGCTGCCGGTCTCCGGCTTCCGGTTTCTGGAACCTCGATGCCCCTTCCCGGGGTCACCTTCCGCATTCCCCCTTCTGTCCCCTGCCCTCGCACGTCTGCCTTCCCCTTCATCTCGAATAGCCGGGAATCCGGACCTTATCCTCAAGGAATCGCAGGCTCCGTGTACCGGCATAGGTCAGGAGCAGATAAATCAGCCCCGCCATGATATAGAGTGGCAAATGCTGGTAAGTGCGGGTGGCCACGAAGTGCGTTCGCGCCATGATTTCCGCCACGCCCAGCGCGTAGGTCACGGCCGAATCTTTGAGGACAATGGAATACTCGTTGGACCAGCCGGGGATCGAAAGTCGCAGGGCTTGAGGAAGAATGATGAAAAGGATGGCCTTCAGGTCGCTCATTCCCAAGGCTCGAGCCGCCTTGAGCTGCCCCACCGGGAGGGAGAGGATCGCCCCTCTGAAGATCTGGGACTGGTAGGCGGCGCTGATCAAGCCGAGCACGATCACGGCCACCGTGAATGCCGAAAGATTGATGTGCAGGAATGAGAAGAGGCCGAAATAGAAAAGGAACAGAAGGACCAGGAGAGGGACGCCCCTGAAAAACCAAACGTAAAAGCCCACTGATCGTCTGATCCAGGCGTTCCCATAAAGCTGCCCCACGGCAAGCGGAATACCCATGATCAGCCCCAGGCTCATGGCGCCCACCACCACCGCGACCGTGACGATGGATCCCTCGAGCACATAGGGAAATGCATTAATGACGGCAGTCAAACCCTCAGGCATGGGGTCCGATCAATTGGCAGGTTGCCCACCGGCAGTTGTACCCGTCCCAAAAGGCGTTGCACACTGATGGCTCCTGGACTTTTAACATCGAGAACGGGCGGGTTTATCCCCGCCCTTACACATTTGGTCGAGATCAAGCGTTGCCCTGTTTCCGGCTGACAACCCGGGCCGCTTACTTCAATTCATACTTGGCCTTCAGCTCTTCCCAAACAGGGGATGCCATGATCTGCTTCAGGCCTTCGTTCAACGTCTTGAGCAGCTCTGCGTCTTCTTTGCGCACCGCATAGCCGAATTCCTCATCGGGCATCCCGAAGCCGCCAATGATCTTCACCGGCTTGTTCTTGTTAATGGCATCCTGGGCCGGCGCATCGTCCATGGCCGCCGCCACGATACGGCCATTGACCACATCCTCCACGGCAAGGGGGGCGGAATCGTAGTAAACGAGCTCGAACTTCTTCCCATCCTTCTTGAGGAGGTTTTCCTCGATCCACTTGGCTTCCGTGGTGCCGCGTTGAATCCCGATCTTATTCCCGTCGGCCATGGCCTTCTCCGGAGTCAGATCCGAATCCTTTTTGACCACCAACACCTGCTTGATGATCCAGTAGGGAATACTGAAGTTCACTTCCTTCTTGCGAGCTTCCGTGATGCTCATGCCCGACGCGATAAAGTCGATCTTTTTGGCGTTCAGGCTCGGGATGATCCCATCCCAGTCCATGGGCTGATGCTTCACCTTGAAATTCTTCTCCTTGGCGATCCAGTTGACCACCGCCACATCGAAGCCGTCAGGATTGCCGTTCTTGTCCACGAATGCAAATGGTGGAAAATTGGCGTCGATGCCGTTAATCAAAACCTTGTCCTCGGCAGGGGCCGTGACCGCAAAACCCAGGACCATGAGACCAATGAGCAAAACCACGGAAAACCTCAATCTGGCATTCATGGAAAGACTCCTCCTCCTTGAAATCGTTGATTACACTCTCCACATGGCCCTGGCGTGGAATGTCCATCGCTCGGTAGCCGCTTTTCCCCGCATTGTTCAATCGATGCCGATCGATGACCGGTTGGCAAAGGTAGCAAATGAACTCTGGCCGATCAAGCGGAAAACCCCGCAATGCCTACTCCACGCGGCAGGCCACACATTTGATCTCCACTTTCGCTCCTCTGGGAAGAGCGCTCACTTCGACCACTGCCCTGGCAGGCTTGTGGGTCGAAAAAGCCGTTTCGTAAATGGAGTTGAAGGTGGAAAACTGTCCCATGTCGGTGAGGAAGACATCCACAGATACCACATCTGCAGTCTCGTAGCCCGCTGCGCGCAGAATGCTCGCCAGGTTCTCGATGACCTGTTCGGTCTGCGCGCTGAAGTCGTCCCCAACCAACTCTCCCGTGGAAGGATTCAATCCGATCTGCCCGCTCACAAACAACCAGTTCCCGGCCTGCACACCCTGGGAGTACGGACCGATTGCAGCGGGAGCCTCCTGCGTGTGGATGACCTTCAAGGTCATTTCTCCCCCTCCTTGTCAATGGAAATCCAAATCATGTTTCGAAATTCTTGATAAACTGGGAGATCTGAACTCCGAGATAAACGCATTTGATGCCGTTCAGGCATTCTTCGGCATCCTTGCGCTCCAGATGAGTCGTCAATGAATGACTGCCCTTCTTCAGTCCGACGATCCATGCATCTTTTGAATTGTCAAAATCAAGGCTCAAGGCCAATCCGTGCGATTTGATCTCCGGGTGCATTTCCAAAAGCTTGCCTTCAAGATCCTTAGCTGCAACACTCATGGCAACCTCCTTCTTGTTTGCTGTCAAGCACCAGTCCTTTCCTGCCCAAACCCTGAAAGCACTATAATCATTGTCGAGCAGGATGCTCAGCGTGATTCGATCCCTGGAGCTTAATTCAGCAGCTTTGGGGAGGCCAGGGGTGCAGGATTCATAATTCCCCCCCCACAGCCTGGACTGAAGGCGGCATGAAGTTCAAATCCTTGTTGCCATGTCCTCGCATTGCTCCTATTATGCGGCACGAAATCCGGAGATCTTTTTGTGATTCAGGAGGTTATCTACTCCTGAACTCTTGAGTTCGACAGAGCATCCGGGAAGCGCATTTGAACAGCCCAATTCCACTCAAAATCCTCATGTATTCCCATGATACCTTCGGACTGGGACACATTCGCCGTTGCCTGGCTATCGCACTGAGTCTGCGGAAATGCCCGGCCAACATTCTGATCCTGACGGGCTCGGTGCTCGCCGGACGTTTCAAGATCCCCCGACGCATCGACTTCGTGCGGATCCCCGGCATGATCAAGGTGACCAATGAGCAGTATCTTCCTCTCTCCATGAAGCTTGAGGCTACGGAGGTGCTGGAGATCCGCAAGAAGATCATCCTGGCCACCGCCGCAGCCTTCCGGCCCGATTTCTTCATTGTGGACAAGGCGCCCCTCGGTTTGAAGCGGGAGGTGGCCGATACGCTCCAGTGGCTTCGGAGCGACCTCCCGGCATGCCGGTCTATTCTCGGCCTGAGGGACGTCATGGACAGTGCGGACGTCACCATCCAGGAATGGGAGGAAAAGAGCATCTACGAGGCGATGAGGGAGTACTATGATGAGATTTGGGTCTACGGTCGCCAGGATTTCTACGACCCCATCCGCGAGTACCGAATCCCTCAGGAGGTTGCCTCGAGAATTCATTTCACGGGTTACATCCCGCGCAAGGTTCCCTCCGTTGAGGACATCAGATCCACCCGCAGCGAATTGGGGCTTCACAATGATGAAAAACTCATCCTGGTCACCATCGGCGGCGGGGGAGACGGGCACCCGGTAGTGAGAACCTTCCTCAAGGCCTTCGACCCCAAAGAGGGAGGAGTTCCGGCCAAGACCCGTGTGGTCATCGTGACGGGTCCGTTCATCTCCTCCCGGGACTATCAGGAGATCCTGAGGCTGTCGAATTCACTTGGATTCAGGACCCTCAAGTTTCACCGCTTCATGGAAAGCCTTATCGGAGCCGCACAGGTGGTGGTCAGCATGGGCGGCTACAACACGGTCTGCGAAATCGTGAGCCAGGCCAAACCCTTTCTGATCCTGCCCCGAACGGTCCCCAGGGAAGAACAGCTGATCCGTGCGCAGGTCCTGTGCTCCCAGGGCTTCTGCGACTATCTCCACCCGGATGAGGTCACTCCCCAGAACCTGCGCGACCGGGTGCTGGCGCTCCTCAGAAACGGCTCCTCCTTCCGGAAGAGAATGGCGTCCTTCCCGTTCACCGGACTGGACGTGATCCGGCAGCGGATCCTGGAATGCAAAAGGACGTGTGGCGGGTGAACGGCGGCAAACCCTGTCTGGGAATGATCTTAAAGGGTTATCCGCGAATCTCCGAGAGCTTCATCAGTTCGGAAATCCTTCTCCTGGAATCCCTCGGCATTCCCATCAGGATCTTCTCTATCCGGCAGCCTCGAGAGGATTTCTCCCACCGTCATGTTCGACGCATTCAGGCAGATGTCACCTATCTGCCCGAGTACGTCCTGCCTCACTGGCGCACCCTGGCCAGGACCAACAGCGCACTCTGGCGCAGGCTGGGCGCCCATTACCCCCGGTGCTTTGTGAGCGCGGTCTTCAGAAGCTGGGAGCGCAGAGGGCTGGCCACTTTGCGCCATTTCCTGCAGGCGGGTCACCTTGCCGCCGTGAGGCTGGTGGGCTCCGACGTAGCCCATTTGCATGCCCACTTCTGCCACACACCCACTTCCGTGGCCCTGTTCGCATCCGAGCTCACCGGACTTCCCTTCAGTTTCACGGCTCACGCCAAGGACATCTACACTTCGGAGGCCGATCAGCTGGCTCGCAAGATCGCCAAAGCTCGATTCGTGGTGACGTGCACCCGTTACAATGCGGATCACCTCAGCCGTATCGCACGACGGGCCGCCGCTTCGACCCCCATTCACACCATCTATCACGGCATCGACCTCGATTTCTTCTCCTACGGGGCGACTCCGCGGCCGCAACCGCCCTATCGAATCCTCTCCGTCGGACGTCTTGTGGCCAAGAAAGGCTACGACGATCTGATCGACGCTTTGACCATCCTGGACCGTGCCGGGCTGGACTTCGAGCTTATTCATATCGGGAGCGGTGACATGGAAGGGGAAATTCGCAGGCTGATTCGGCTCCGGAACCTCGAGCACCGGGCTAGACTTCTGGGAACGCTCACCCATGACCAGGTGCTCGAGCACTACCGTCAGGCTCATTGCGTGGCCCTGGCTTGCAGGGTAGCCGAAGACGGCGACCGCGACGGGATCCCCAACGTCCTCATTGAAGCCATGGCGGTGGGCGTACCTGTCGTATCGACCAGAGTCTCCGCCATCCCCGAGCTGGTGGAGGACGGAGTGACGGGTACCCTCGTGGAGCCTCGCCGGCCGGAAGCCATGGCGCGGGCGCTCGCCCGGGTTCTCACCGATCGCACGGACCGAAGCGAGACCCTCCGGCGCGGCAGGGTGAAAGTCGAGCGGGAATTCGACCAAAAACGGTGTGTCATGCGCCTCCACGAGCTCCTACGGAGCGCCCTTGAAAACCCGTGAAGATCGCTTTCTACTGCCCCAACAAACCCCTGACGCACCCTCACCCCTCAGGGGACTTGGTGATCGCTCAGGGGATACTCTCGGCCCTGAATCAAATGGGGCACGACTGCCGGGAGATCGTCCAGTACCGCTCCCGCTGGTTCTGGAAGTCATGGCAAGGTTGGCGGGGAGTTGCCCGCGCCTGGGTGGCAGCGTGGGGGGCGACGCGAACGTTTGACCCCCAAATCTGGTTGACCTACCATTCGTATTACAAGTCGCCCGATTTGATCGGCCCCTGGATCAGTCGACAGATGAGGATCCCGTATGTCATCTTCCAGCCCATGTACGCAACCCGGCGCCGGAAGGATGCCTCCACTTCACTGGGGTTTCGGTTGAACCGATGCGCGCTCGTCCGCTCCTCGCATGTCTTCGTGAACAACCTGGGAGATCTCGATGCACTCTGCAGGATTCTGCCGCCTGATCGGATGACCTACCTGAAGCCGGGAATTTATCCCGACGCCTTCGAGCGCCATATCGAGCATGGCCGCCTCGTTCGGCAACACTTCGGCATCCCTGAGGATCGTTTCCTGATCCTTACGGCAGCCCGCTGGAGAGAGGGCGTGAAAACCGAGAGTTTTCTCCACCTCCTGCGATCCCTCATTCTATTGAAGGAAAGCTTTCCGGAATTTACGCTCCTCGTCGTAGGAGACGGACCCACAGAGCCGGCCCTTCGGGAAATGGCCCAGGCGGCCCTGCCCCGTCAGGTGTGCTTCGCGGGAAGAGCTCCCAGAGAGGAAATGCGTCGGTTTTACTCAGCGGCCGATGTGTTTGCTTTTCCGGGAATCGGAGAATCGCTCGGGATGGTGTTCCTGGAGGCACAATCCTGCGGGACCCCGGTGGTGGCCTTGAATACCGCCGGAGTCCCTCAGGTTGTGGTAGATGGAGTGACCGGCCTCCTGGTCCCCAAAGACGACGGGCGGGCGATGGCCCACGCCATCGAACAGCTGGCAAGGGACCCGGCCAGACGGGTAAACTTGGGAATCGCCGCCGCCCATTTTGTAAGAGCGGAAAGGAACCTCCACCACAACTATCTCAGGCTGTCGCAACAACTCGAGCAGCTCAGTACTTCAGCGGGGCGATAAAAGACCGGGTATGCCCCCTCGCCGTCGCTTCCCATATGGCCGGACCTATTTCTCGCTCTTCTCGAAGGTTTTCTTTTCTCCGCAGTTGGGGCATTTTTGCGGCTTGCATTTTGCCTCTTTCTCAAACCCACAGTTGCTGCACTTGAATGACGCCATCGACGAGTCCTCCTCCAATGCCTTCATTTCCCCATTTGCCCCGGCACCGTCTTCACTCACACTCCCTCAGGGGCGGTTTTCACAAACCATGGTCTCCGACGCGCCGAGCCTCTCCATCAACTGATCAATGGTCGTATTTAGGCATCGCCTGCCGATGCGTCAAGCAAGTCTTCCGCCGGCCTTAAACTCATCATGACGTTCCGAAGGTCTCATGCAGCCAGGGGGCAGGAGCTCCCTCCCTCCCTGCATTCCGTACATATTTCGCGCTGCTCTCCCTTCGGGAGCCTGCCGCACACCTCGTCGGGGATCTCGATGGTGAACGCTGACATGAGCTTCCGCACCTCACCGGAACAAGACGGGCAACGGACGTCTTCACCGCCATGAAACACCAGCCGTTCGAACCTGTACCCGCAGATGTCACACTGATACTCGTAAAGAGGCATGGCTTCCTCCTCGTCCAGAGAATCCAACCACACATAATAACTTAAGTTTTTTGAGACTCCTGCGCAACCGCGCCTCCGCCCGGCACCGCTCGGTCTTCATCAGGGATGGACAGTTGAAAGATCCATCATTATTTGAAGACTTGAAGACCTGACCGACGGTCTCCTGTTCGTTGGGGGGGCCTTCCCATCTCCTCGGGGCGGAGACGGTCGGCGGGATTGGCGTCGGAGGAGCGCCGTCGCCATTGGCGGGTGAAATCTGTGCTCAGGTGGGCATCGACAGCATTTCAGGCAGCCTCGAGCCTGTGGAACCGGTGCAGGAGTGACAGGGCGATTCCGCTGCTTGAAGCACCCGATGACATACCTTTCACGCCACTCAGCTAGGGATGGGGGCAAATGTGGACGGTCGAATTCGTCACACAACTCCTGAAGCTCCGCTTCCAGCTGTCACGACGCGACCGCTGGAGCAGGGGCGAACTGGAGGCTCAGCAGCGGCGATCGCTGTCGGAGCTTCGCAGACACGTCTATAAGCATTCCCCCTTTTACCGGGAGTTTCACAGGGGTCGGTACGACAGTCCCCTCGAGGAACTTCCGGTCCTCACGAAGAGCATGGTCATGGACCGATTCGACGATCTGGTTACCGATCGGTCCTTTCGGTTCAGCGATGTGGAGGCCCACCTTCAGACCCTCAGCGGTAACGACATGTTCCGTGGAAGGTATTGGCTCAACGCCACTTCCGGCAGCACGGGAAGGCGGGGCCTGTTCCTTTTTGACTCCCGGGAATGGGCCACCGTGATTGCAGGGTTCGGCCGCGCAAATCTTTGGGCGGGGGCGGAGGAGAGCGTCTTCTTTCGTCATCGTTTCGCCGTGGTTGCTTCGAGCACACCCTGGCATATGTCCATGAGGGTCTTCAACACCGTCGGGAATCCTTGGACCCGCGTGCTCCACCTGGATGCCGGAGAGCCCTCCGGAAGAGTCCTCGATGCCCTCAACCGCTGGCAACCGACAACCCTGGCCGTCTATCCCTCCTCTCTGCGCCTCCTCGCTCGAGAGCAGCTGGCAGGCAGGCTCCGGATCCTTCCCAGGACCATCTACACGGGGGGAGAGGTCCTCTTCGAAGAGGTTCGACAGCTGGCGCGCGACGCCTGGGGAGTGGAAGTGTTCGACCAGTACGGGGCGACCGAAACGGGAAACATGGCTGCCGAATGCTCGCGCCACGACGGTTTGCACATGAACGAGGACATGGTAATCGTGGAGGTTGTCGATCGCGCAAACCGCCCGGTACCCGCAGGCGAGTACGGAGACAAACTCCTGGTGACCGTGCTCTTCAACACCACGCAGCCGCTGATCCGCTATGAAATCAGCGATCGACTGCGTCTTGCATCCACGCCATGCCCATGCGGAAAACCCTACCGACTGATCGAGAGCATCCAGGGTCGGGCCGAAGAGGTGCTGGAGTTCCCGACATCCACGGGAGGGCTTGTCCAGGTGCATCCCATCGTTCTGGAGAGGGTCCTCGACGCCCTGCCGGCGGCCGAGTGGCAGGTCATCCAGGAAGGAGGGCGGCTCCGGGTGTTGCTGGGCGGTGTCAGGGAAGGTTTTCAGGACCGGGAGGCTGTGGACTCGCTGCTGCGCGAGCTCGGCGCGCAAGGGGTTGACCATCCATCCGTCGAGATTGTACGCGTGTCGAGCATCCCACGTGGAGCGACCGGCAAGGCTCCCATCGTTCGCAAGGGCGCTCACCCCTGAAACCGGCAGGAGCCGGCATGCCGTTATCGGTTTGTCGCGTGCTCATTCCTTCCGGGCAGCCCTGCCCAGCGAGAGGATCTTGAACCCTCCGCTCAGGTTCTTCACCTTGAATCCGTGCTGGATCAAAGTCCGCGCCGCGAAGTAGGACCTCTGTCCCACAAAGCAGTAGGCCCGGATCTCCCTGTCTTTTGGCAGTTCCCCCATCCTGCTTCGCAGCTCATCCAGCGGAATGTTCACGGCGCCTTCAATATGATCGGCCTTGAACTCCCCCGGATCACGAACATCGACCAGGAATCCATCCCCCCTCTCCATTTCATCCCAGTGGAAAATACGGGAATCGCCTCGCAGCAGGTTCGCCGCGATCATCCCCGCCATGTTGACCGGGTCCCTGGCGGACCCGAACTGGGGTGAATAGCAGAGCTCAGCCTCCTCCAGATCAAAGACCGTGCTGCGGTTCTGAATAGCCGTCGCAATCACATCGATCCGCTTGTCGACTCCATCCTTTCCCACGGCCTGAGCCCCTTTGATTCTGCCGTCCCCCTTGGAGAAGATCAGTTTCAGGGTGATCGGGGACGCACCGGGATAGTAGCCGGCATGGTGGCCGGGGTGAAGGTAGATCTTTTCGCAACCGGGAGGCTCATCCCACAGGCCCAATCGCTTCAGCGTCTTCTCACTGGGGCCCGTGGATGCCACCGTGAGGCTGAAGACCTTGACCACGGCGCTGCCCTGGACACCCCGGAACCTCGAATCCCTCCCCATTATCACGTCAGCCGCAACGCGCCCCTGGCGATTGGCGGGGCCCGCGAGCGGCACGAGAGCCGGCCTTCCGGTAACGAAATCGGGCACTTCGACGGCGTCCCCGACGGCCCAGATCCGCTCGTCACTGGTCCGCATCCGGTCATCGACCCTGATGCCCCCAAGGTCGCCGACCTCGAGCCCCGCTTCTTCGGCAAGTCCTGCATCAGGACGAACTCCCACAGCGAGAATGGCCAGGTCGGCCTCTTCGGAGGCGCCGGATGAGAGCTTCACGGTCAGACTTCCACTGCCGCCCTTTTCGAAGCCCGTCAAGGCATCATTCAGGCGCAGCCTTACGCCATGGCGAACCAGTTCGTCATGGATGGACGCCGCAATCTCAGGGTCCAGCAGAGGCATCACATGAGGCTGCATCTCGACCACCGTGACGGTCAACCCCAGCTTGACCAGGTTCTCGGCCATCTCGAGCCCGATAAAGCCACCGCCCACAACCACAGCGCGCTCGGCGTGCGACTCGGAAATCCAATCCTTGATGCGACGGCTGTCCGGAATGGTCCTGAGAGTGAAGACACCGGGAAGATCCACACCCGGAACCGGCGGCCTGATGGGGTGTGCTCCGGGAGAAAGAACGAGCCAGTCATATCTCTCATGGTAGACTTCACCCGTACTGAGATGCTTCACCTCGATCCGCCGGCCCGCCCGGTCCACCCCGGTCACTTCCGACCGGAGGCGCACCTGGATGTTGAACCGCTTCCGGAACATTTCGGGAGTCGCCATGAGAAGGCTCTCCTCTCGTTTGATGACCCTGCCCACATAATAGGGCAAACCGCAGTTCGCAAAGGAAACGTAAGAACCACGGTCGAAGATGATGATTTCGACATCTTCATCCAACCTTCGAGACCGAGCCGCACAGGATGCGCCGCCGGCCACACCGCCAACGATCAGAAGCCGCTTCTTTTCGCTCATATTCACCCCTACGGAAATGACAATTTCACAGGTCCGGGGCGTGATCCGCCTGAATCATTCCCGAAACACCCCCCAGTCCGATCTCCCCTCCTGGCAGTGATTTTCCATATGGCAACCCGTCTTCCCCTAATGGGTGTTCCCATTTGCCGGCAGTTGTATGGTGAAGATCGTCCCTTTGCCAACCTCGCTCTCCGCCACAATCGTACCCTTGTGGCGATCGATGATACCGTAAACGACGGAAAGCCCGAGCCCAAGCCCTTTGCCTTCCTGTTTGGTGCTGAAAAAAGGGTCGAAGATTTTGGTGAGATTTTCCTTGGCAATGCCGCGCCCGTTATCGGCCACCTCGATTTGAACCAGCCGTCGCTCGGGACTGTAGCTGCTTTTGATGGTGATATTCCCACCATCCGGCATGGCATCGGCCGCGTTGAATATCAGGTTGAGGATACACTGCTGCAACTGGTTGAAATCGCCCGTGACCTTGGGAACATCCGGAGACAGATCGTTTTGAATCTCGATGTTGCTCAACATCAGTTTGTGGTTGCTGAGCAATATACTCCGCTCCAGGACGTGGTTGATATCGACATCGCTGAATTCGAGCTTGGATTTGCGGGAGAATGCCAGGAGGTTGGAAACGATCTCGGAAGAGCGCTTGATCTCGCTCCCGACAATCTCCAGATATCTTTGGAAACGTTGTATGTCTTCTGGAGACAGAACGTTCTTCCCAAGTATCCTGGCCATCAACGCAATATAGTTCAGCACGCCGGCCAGGGGATTGTTGATCTCGTGCACCACACTGGCAGCCAGCTTTCCCAGTGAAACCATCTTGTCCTGGTGGAGATATTTGGCCTGGTCCACAAACTGCTGTTTCAATCGCTTCACCGTTCTCAGATCACGGAAGAACGCGACAATCCCGAGATCCTCATTCTTTTGGAACAGAACCTGCGCCGACAGCCGGACAGGGATCTTCTCTCCTTTTCTGGATATCAGAGTGCATTCCGAAAGAAACAGCCTGTCTTCGCCACCAAGCTCATCGCTGTACAGCTGATCCTGGAAAGTTTCCCAGCCCTCCGAGGAAAAGAGTTGATAGAAGAACATCTTGCCAATGACCATATCCTTGGAGTAGCCGAGCATTTGTTCCATACTCCGGTTGAATATGATCACCTTCCTGTCGTAATCGCATCCGACGATTCCATCAATCGACCGTTCGATCAGTCTCTTCTGGAAATTAAACGTCTTGGCCAGTTCTTCAGAAGTATCAAGCCATTTTGTCTCTATGAATTCCGTATATTCCTGCAGTTTCTTCTCGGCGACGTATTTTTTCTTGGCACGTTCAAGGGAAGCCAGGAGATCATCGCGATCAATAGGCTTGCCAATAAAGTCTGCAGCACCAAGTCGAAAGGATGCCAATATGTTATCAACCCCGGCATCACTACTGGCAACAATCACCTCAATATTTGGATAATTCTCCTTGATTGACTTCAATAATGCAATTCCATCCATTCCAGGGAGCTTGATCTCCGTGATGACGATTTGAGGATGGCTTTCACGGCACAGATCCAAACCCCTCTCAGCATCGGCAACCGTGAGAACATGGTAGCCCTGTTCCTTCAGGGCGGCGCAAAGGCTCTCACGGAGCCCTGCATCCCCATCCATCAACAATATCTTCCAAAACTGTGCACGAAGCGGTGCCATATCCATATCCTCTAACTTACAAATAAAGCTCGGACATGAGAAATCCGTATGGGTGGACCCACCTGAGCTTCATGACAGAGTCCTCACGCGGGATTTCTGAAAGGTGCGTGTCACATTGGCGGATGCGGTTGATGAAACGCTTCCGCCGGGGGCAGTATACCCTCACGTCAAAAGCAAACGCTACCATCTTTGAAGCGGACCGCCATCCACGCTTCAGGGGCCATCACTTTTCACGTGTTTTTGACAACCCATTCAAATACATTCCACTCCCAGCCCTCACCTTCGAAGCCGGTTTTCGGAAGGGATCCCGATTTCATCTATCGACACGGGACAAGAAGGACGGTTTTGACACAACTCTTTTGCTGAATTTTTCATGATTACTCTGTATTATGCGTGTACCGACCCATACGCCATAATGCCGGCACGGGCTGCCTCCCGGATTGACCGGACGAAACGCTCGACAGGGGCATTTTGAAACCCATGCGAAGTGGACCTGACACCGGCCGTCACTCCTTGGCAAGCTCAGCCGGGTTGCGGACCGGCACAGCAGGCCCAACCAATGGGTAATGCTCTCGAAGAGGCTACACTCCGTGAGCATGCAATGGAGTCATCTATGAAGGTGGTCGTCATCGTCCCGACATATAACGAAAAAGAAAACATCGGACTGCTGATCGAAGCCTTGGAGGAACAGTTCTCAAGAATTGGCCACGACATGCACGTCCTCGTTGTGGATGATGAATCGCCAGACGGCACGTGCGATGCTGTGCGTGAAAAGCAGAAGGACTACTCAAATGTTCACATGATCCTGGGTCAGAAGAGGGGTCTTGGAGCCGCTTACATCCGCGGGATACAGCATGCCCTCAATCATCTCGGCGCAGATGTTGTCTTTGAAATGGACGCCGATTTTTCGCACAAGCCCGAGGACATACCCAGGATGATGACAATTTTGGAGAAAGGGGCTGACTTCGTCATTGGAAGTCGGTACGTGGACGGTGGTCATATTCCTGATGAATGGGGCTTTCACCGACGAATGATCTCGCGTATCGGAAACCTGGTCGCTCGTTACATCGCCGGGCTTCACAGAATAAGGGATTGCACCGCCGGCTTTCGCGCGATTCGTAAGACTCTGATCGAGAAAATCGACTGGAGAGCTCTGAGGGTGCAGGGATATGCATTTCAGGTCGCCCTGTTGAGCCAGGCCGTTGTTCACAAGGCGGTGATACGAGAAATTCCTGTTGACTTCATCGACAGGACACGGGGCAAATCCAAGCTCGGACTCATGGATATCATTGAGTTCGTCAATAATGCATGGTGGATTCGCTTTCAAAATTGCAGGACCTTTCTCAAATTCGCTGCCGTAGGTGCATCCGGCTTGGTGGTGAATCTCTCAGTTTTCACTCTGATTCTTGGATTCGGCCTGAGCAAATACCTGGCCTCGCCCATCGCCATCGAGCTTTCGATTCTGTGGAATTTCTGGCTCAATAGTGTATGGACGTTCAGGTCCAGAGATGTGGAGAGTAGCATTACGATTAAAGGATTGAAGTTCAATCTCGTTTCCTTCATCGCTTTAGGGGTGAGCTACTCCACTTTCGTCATATTGACTCTATTGTTTCCGGACGTCAGACCACAGGTACATCAGTTGCTTGGTATCCTGCCGGCCACGCTGGTCAATTACTACATGAATTCATACTGGACCTATCGACAATGCGTGTTCAGGACTCACAAGGTTCAGGAATGAGCATACCCGATTCTCGTCTGCAATCCAGAACCCATCCGCTCACCAGCTGCGAACGGGCCCCACATCGAGATGAACGAAATCAGCGTAGCCTCCCACGCCGCCCGCGCACAGATCCTTGGCAGCTGCCCGGATATCCGCCAGGCGGACGCCCTTCAATGAAATGTCGGCGGCCATGCCTTTCAAATGGTAGCTGTTCCTGGCCACGTGGCGATCCCGCCGGCGGAGCATCCGGTTGTAGGCAGGAGAACGATAGCCCGAGTAAAGTACGATCGGTCGGCGGCCTGCCTCCAGTTTCCGGTGCACACCATCGAGCAGAAAGAAGAGACTGGGGGTGATAGGAGTCACGCGACCCGTTCTTGGACATCTGAAAAACTGGTTGAGCCGTTTCCAGGCAGCTGGATCCATCTCACCGCTTGCATTGAGGTATGAGATCTCCAGTGATTCACGGGTGTTTGCCTTGACGAACGAAAGATGCCCCGTGTAGAGCCCCTTCATACCCTCTCCGGGAGTCAGTTGCTGGAACAGCTCTTTCTGTCGTTTGTCGGTACGATCTCTCCTCAAAGCGATATTGGCCTTGGCTGCCCATGTCGTGTCCGTTAAGGCCACCAGGGACGCGGCTCCCATGGCAAGGGAATAGATCATCTCTCTTCGGGTCATTTCTCCTCCATTTGGATCGTCGGAACTGGGCTCACCGGGCGGTTACAAGCCGGGATCGCACCCCGACCGATGCTCCTTCAGTGAGACCGGACGAAACCAAGCTCCTCCTCCTGGCATCGTCATTCCATGGGTGCCCGACTGGATCTGAGGTCCCAAAACCGCTGAAGCAGCCCAATCCATGTCAACGGATCTGTTTGGTGGACCTCAGGAGTTCATCGCATCAAAGCTGAAGGGTGTGAAGGTGGGGCGCGAATCCGGAAACCGGAGGCGAAGCATTTGGAAGGAATCGAAGACCCGGCGGGGGACGCAAGCCGGTCATGGATAGTCATCCAGAACAGGATGGCAACGATTGCAGCGGCAAGGGTCGACCGCATGGCATGGGTGAAGAGGCACGCCAGGCAGGGACCTGGCGGGAAAGCCTGCAGGGCAGAGAACTGAAACGCTGTCTCATCGGGTTCGGTGCCGACATAAACCGAGGCAATCGAGCACTCCTGGCACGTATGGGTGGTATGGACCACCGACGAGAGAAACGCCAGGATCAGTCCGAACAGAGCTGCACTCAGCCGGCGAACAATCTCACACACTCTCCCCGTCTTCACCCCGGAAAGAGCCGGGTCATGTCGAGAGTGTTCAGCCATCAAGCGAATCCCACCAATGCATCCCATCCTATTTTCGAGAGGAAGACAAACCGCGAAGGGGCTCGGCCCAGAGCCCAGACCCGAAGGCCTTCCCGCGGTCGACGAGTCATTCTTAGAAGAAGGCTGCGGCGACTGTCAAGTTTATACGCCGCCCCCAAGACGGACGGGATGAGCCAAACGACCACCCAGTGCGGCCTCAGGGGTGGCTAAAAACATGACCCGGTTCCATGGCCTTGGACTGGCGCACCAGCATGGCTCTGGCGGGGGAATTGGCAGCAAAGGAGATGGTCGTATCCCTCCCGGGGACGGCTCAGTGCATCTCCACACAATTGAGTGTCCGACACTTGGGTCGTCATTAAGGCAGTTTTCAAGCCGGAATTCACAAAAGAAACTGGATGCCGGCCAAAAGACTGCCGGCATGACGAGGTGAAAACGGACATACCCTTCTGTGAAACCGTGCTCAGTCGAATGTGCGGCACTCCTCACACAGCACTACCTTTTGGCACACATTGCTTACGAAAATCCTGCCGCATTGTCTGCAGCGGCATTCAACCTTGTTCTCCCGGAAACCACCCGGCGACCAAGGCACAACGAATCCATGGGGCGATTTTTGTCGGCACGCCGGTTTGAAGTTGTTCCCTCTATCATTGAAGATGCGCCATTGTGGTTCGCAGGTGGTCCAACCAGACGTCCACGATCTCAGGATACTCGGCGGTACCCTTCAGGACCGCTTCGCATTTATAGCCCTTCTTTTCGAGAACGGACTTCCAGCTGTCCGGCTCCTCACCCGCCATGTCGTTCCGGGCATGATCCCCCGCCACGGCCATGAAAGGCAGCAGGTAGACCTTCTGAACCTTGCCGGCCTCCAGCTTGGGAAGGATATTCTCCAGGTTAGGATAGCCTTCCACCGTCGCCACGTGAATGTTGGGGTCCAGTTCCCCGAACACCTGATTCATTGCCGAATAGATCGCATCCGAGGGATGATGCTCTGTTCCGTGCCCCATCAGTACCACCGCGTCCTGAGGCTTCCTCGTGGACGGGATGTGCCGGATCATGCCTTTGGCCACGCGCACCATGTCCTCATGGGAGGAAAGAAGCGGCCACGTGACCATGATCTTCTCGAACCCGTCGGCCATCTGGCCGAACAAGCGCGCGTTCCTGGAGAGGTCATGAAACTCCAGCCCCGGGATGGTGTGCAGAGAGACGACGGCCACGTGGGTGAACTTCTCGTCCATGAGTCTCGCCAGGGCCATTTCCGGGGAGTCGAACATCTTGCCCTGCCTGGCCAACATGCTTCTCACAATGCTGGAGGTGTATCCCCAGCGGACTTCGATTCCCGGAAACTCCTGTCTGACGCGGCTCTCCACATTTTCCAGCGCTTTCTGCGCCTCGGGAACCGTGGTTCCGAATGCAGCCAGGAGGATCGCCTTCTTCTCGGCCCTCTTCTCCCCGTGACCCGCAAAACCCGTGGTTCCCCAAATCGCCAGAACCAAAGCAGCAATCCATGCCGTACGACCCAACTTGTCCAATGTCCCCTCCTTCATTCTTTCTGAGTGGAAGGCCGGGCCAGCCAGGGGATTTCCCTGCTCTCCCGTCCTTCCATGGTCCATGTGTCCCGCTTCACCGCGCAGGAACCGATAGAAGATTGCGGACCCGCTTATCCCCAAAGTCTCATGGGGTTCCCGTGAGGTTCGAATGCGTCCCTGCTGGAATCATACGCAGCAGCTACACAGTTGACCCGATGCATGCCTCGGGTGATGAGATGCCACCATCCATAGGCGAGCTCATCTTCTGAAGTCGCCACACAAACGGCGGAAACGCCCAGTGAACTGGAGGTCCTGCCGAGCTCCCAGGACTCCTGCAGGGGCACATCCTCCTTGCCTTTTGTGACATATAAAACCATGCCCGTCTTCATCTGACACCTCCTTGAAGTGTACCCTCGTCGGCAGGCTCCGCCCGCCAACCCGTTGATGAATGCGTGGAGAAAGAGAAAACCCTGCACTGCAGGACCCGGAGCCCCGAATCAGCAAAAAAAAATCCTTAGAGCTCCCGGCCCCAAGGATTGCACCCTGTTTCGCTTCATCCTCATTCATCCGGTCCGGCATCTCCACGTGCCAAACCAGCTTTCTCCCTCAGGCAGGTCTTCTGACTTACGGATCGTCCTACTCTCCGAGCCTTCCCATTTCGCCGTGGCGATACAGTGGCCTCATCGGATTTCGTCCCCGTTCACAGCGGCGGGACCGTTCCCGGATTTCACGGGATTCCCTTTTAAACAATTGTACCTGATGAGATTGCAGCACTTCTTTCAAGGAAAGCCATTAGCCCATCACAGGATTCTTGTCAACGTTCAATAGCGGTTGATTTTCGACCCCATTCATCATGCATATTGAGTCAGCCCCTTGCGGACATGGACAGGTCGAGATAATTTGACTTTTGTAGATGGTCATACGGCTGATCGCCCTTCGCCCCGTCAGAGGTGACCGCCCGATTGGTCCGGATTCGATCTTTGACAATTCCGCGGCACTCAAAATGGAGGATGAAAATGAACTATCTGAAACGGATTTTATTCGTATCCACTCTCGTTCTGGTGTCATTTCAGGCTTTCAACAGCAGTGCAGGCATGCAGAACGACGTCGATCAAGCGGTTACTATCATAGAACGGTTTCAGGACATACCCGAGCAATCCATTCCTCAGGCTGTCCTGCGAGATGCCAAGGGTTTGGCCATTCTCACGGTGATCAAGGCCGGCTTCGTGATTAGCGGCCGCGGTGGAACGGGAGTCGTCATCGCAAGAACCAAGGACGGATGGAGCGGCCCCTCCGCCATCGGGACGGGTGGCGCAGGCTTCGGATTCCAGATCGGTGCCCAGGTCACCGAATTCGTGATCGTTTTGAACACTGATGAAGCTGTGAGAGCTTTTTCGCGGGGTGGCAATGTTGCCCTGGGAGCGGATGTCAGTGTGGCGGCCGGACCGGTGGGGAGAACCGCAGCGGCGCAGGTCACCCCTGTTGCGGCCGTCTATACCTACAGCCGGAGTCAGGGCCTCTTTGCGGGCATATCCCTTGAAGGCACGGTCATCGCGGCTCGGAATGACACGAATGCCGCCTACTACGGGAAGCGTGTTGCTCCCAAGGATATCCTGGACGGGCGAGTGAAAGTACCCAGGGGAGCCAGGAAGCTGCAGAAGGTCCTCGGTCCCTATTGAGCTGAATTGTGGAGGCCGGCTGAATTGCCACGGCGCCCTCGGATGCCATTGACAGCCGGCGTTGTTTTGTAGGAACCTGGTTGTGCGAGCAGAGGTTTGCACTCAGGGATTACATCGGAGAAAACAGATTGAATCGGCATCCTTCTATTGCGCGGCGCGAAGACAGTCTGGTCCTGGTGATTGATATTCAACAGGCCATGCTGAAGATCATCGAGGACTGGGAGACGATTTGCCGGAAAGTGAGCCAGTTGACCCGCGCGGCCGATATTCTCAATATTCCGGTTGTTTTGACGGAGCAATACCCAAAGGGGCTCGGCAACACCATCCCGCAGGTCCTCCAGGCGATTCGATCGCCGAAGGTCTATCAGAAGGAGCACTTCAGCGCCTGCCAGGAAGATCCCTTCCTCGAAGTGCTCCGGTCGTTCGGGCGGTCCCGCATCATCCTGGTAGGAATGGAGGCGCACGTTTGCGTTCTTCAGACGGCTTTGGATCTGATCCTTTCGGGATTTGAAGTGCAGGTCGTATTCGATGCCGTGTCCTCGCGGACCGCTTTCAACCGGGACGTCGGGATCGAGCTGATGCGGCAGGCGGGAGTGGTCATTACCTCCACCGAGATCGTTCTTTTCGGGTGGATCCATCGATCCAACACCGACGAATTTCGGCAAGTGCATCCTATTTTGAAATAGCGGGATGAAGCCGGATGGCCCCAGGATTTCACCGGATCAGACGGGCACGCGCCTGTCAAACATGGTTTCAGTCAAGATCTCATACGCGAAGGGCAAGATGAGACTGGTCACGCAGCGCTTCTCTATCTCGTCATGGTTCGTACGTATCCTCATTCTGTCATTGCTGTTCTGGCTTGCCTGGAACGGATGCCCGCGGACAACCGCTCATGGGGCGGAAGAGAAGCCGGCGGTCAGCCAGGGGCAGCTTGACGTCACGGTGCTCCACGTCGACAAGTACGGGATCTATGTGCCGGAGATCGTGTTCTATTGGGATGCCTCCCTCGGAAAACAGAAGATCGCTGCTCTCACCGCCGCCGCCGAACGACTGCGAAACAAGAGGGCCACCATCACCTATTCGGCTCAGGGAAGCCCGACCCGGGACAAACGCCCATTGGTCCTGGATATCGTTCCGTATCAGGAGCCCGTGCATACCATCCAGGCATGGACGGAGCCCGATGAGTCCGCTGAATCTTCTTCAGCCTCCGACCACGTTGCCGGGATTTCAGGCCAAACCAGGGACCCGGAGCCGACGCAGGCTTTTCCCCAACGGGATCTCGGTTCTTCCTGGAGCTCCGTCGGGGAGGGCCCTGCCGGGATTCAGGATCAGAGACGACCGGGAGAAGAATCGGAGATTCAGACCCAGGTTTCCGCTGAATCCCTTCCCATCCAGAAGCGGGATGTGCTCATGCTGATCGAGCATCTCCTCCACCTTACCAGCAAGAAGTCCCTGGACTCGATCCTTTACTATTATGCCGATTCGGTGAACTATTACGCGCGGGGAGATGTCAGCCGGGACTACATCCGCCGCGATCTCGGTTACTATTTCAGAAACTGGGATCGGATTCACTGCGCCCTCGAGGGCGACATTCAGTTGTTCGACACATCCAGGCGGGACATCAAACTGGTGCGTTTCCAGTCTTCCTACACGGTTGAAAACGCCAAGAGGTCCATATCCGGCACAGCGGACAACACCTGGAAGGTTCAGCGGACACGCACGGGGTTGAAGGTCATCGATCAAAAGCAAACCGTCCTCAGCAGCCGCGCCACAGATCTCCCCTGAGCATTCCGACTGAGCGCCAACCACCTGGATAATTCTCCCGGGCATGCTTAATTTGCGACCCGTAGACCAATGATCCCAAAAGGAGGAACCCTATGGAACTGCCAGTATACGTTACGGTGGATGAAGTGAAACGAGTGTGCGAAGCATTGAAGATCAGGGACTGGTCAGCTCTCACCGAGCCCGATGTGCAGCCCGAGGAGGCTCGAATCATTCTCGACGAAGTCAATGTGGAGGGGATGGACATCGGCCTGGACGATTTCCGGTTGGGCCTCGAGGTTGAACTGGAGCACGGGACGAGATTCAAGGATGCCAACGTCACCAATAACCACCCCATCCTCACCGGGAAGATAGTCCTGGCCCACCTGAAGGAGACACTGGACTACTACGACCGTCTGGAAGTGGCCGAATTGGAGGGGGATCTCCTCAAGGCCATGAAGGCAGGAAACACCGAAAAGGCCATGAAATACTACAGGAAACTCGTCAAAGCCAAATTGAAGCTGAGCGAAACCGAAGCAAGGACGCTGCCCGCTTGACGGGAAGATTGAACCGTCTCGGGCGGTCTTGCCGTTGAATGATGTTCACGACCCTGCATCAAACCGACGGGTCCACGGGCAAAGCTGCGCTTGCCCGTAGACCCAAATCCGCGATCGGTACGGGCAAGTTTCACCTGGCCCGAGACCTCCGTTGATCCGATGACATGGGCCCGAAACGTCATCTCAAGGTTTCCCCTCGGCAAACGTTCCGCCTTTTCTGGCCTCCCGTCGTAAGGCGCTCTCGTCTGCAATGCCCGCCAACCGGCCCCCGCTCCTGTCCGTCGTGGAGATGGTTACCTTGAGCGAAGACCCCACACGGAGGGGGTACTCGCGAGGAGGGGGACGGTCCAACCGTATCCTGACGGGGACGCGCTGAACAACCTTGATCCAGTTGCCGGTCGCGTTTTCGGGCGGAAGCAGTGAAAAGGCCGCCCCAGTCCCCGCACGGATCCCTGCCACAACACCTCGAAAAACGTGGCCGGGGTAAATGTCCGCCCGCATTTCCACCTTCTGACCCATGCGGACATCCTCCAGCTGAGTCTCCTTCAGGTTGGCCTCCACGTAAACGTCATCCAGCGGAACAATGGCAAACAGAGCCTGCCCGGCCTGAACCCTGTCGCCCACCTGGATGCGGGACTGGGCTATGTAGCCGGTAATGGGGGCCTTCAGTATGCAGTAGGAGAGGTTTAGCTCCGCCAGTCTGAGCTCCGCCTGAATTTCCCCCCGCCTGGCCGTCAGGGCAGCAAGCTTATTCTTCTCTATATTCACGCGAAGCTGGTCTGCACGCGCCGTATCCAGCTGGGCCCTCGCCCGGTCAACATCCTGCAGAGCCGCATCGAGAGCCGCCCGCGCCGCCGCAATTTGAGCGTTTGCGGCATCCAGCTGAGCCCTGGATTTCTTGAAGGCCGTACTGCTCCGGTCACGCTGCTGCTCGGAGCCGGCTCCGGACTCCAGCAATGCACTGTAACGCTCCATATCGCGCTGCGCATGAGTCGAATCCGCCAGAGCCGCTGCCCGAACCTGCTCCTGTTCCTCCAGGCGGTGTCGAGCCTCCTTCTCCCGGTCCACAGCGGCCTTCACCATGGCCTCGGCAGCCTGGACCTGAGCCACCGTCTGGTTTTCGGTGAGCACCACCGTAAACTCAGCGACCGCAATATCCGCCTCGGTTCGCGCCAGTGCGGCCCGGTTCTTTTCCACGACTGCGCGGTGATCCCGGTCGTCCAGTTCCAGAAGAGGGCTCCCAGCCTTCACTGCGTCGTCATTATGCACATGAATGGTCTGGATATTTCCTGCGATTCGACTGCTGATGGTGGCACTGTCGGCCATTACATAGGCATTGTCGGTTGAGATTCTTCCCCTCAGAACAAGGCCGTAGTAGGCTCCAAACAGGGCCGCTCCCACCAGGACCACCATCGCCACGACTCTGAGGTTGGGGCGTCTCCTGCCTTGCTGACTGCCGGCCGAAGTTGTTTCTTCCGAATTCGTCTCAACCATGGTCTCGATCATTCCTCTTCACTGCGTCCGGGTCCAAGTTATCCCTCAGCTTCCCCGAGGGCACTCCCTGTGTCAGACCAACAATCACAGTATAGTGCGAGGCGGCCCGAATGGGAACTCCACTTGTTCAGGTTGCTGACAACAAAGCAACACGGCCGAAGAGCGGCGCGCCGAAGAGAAAGCCCGTTGTGCGCTTAGCGCTTGCCCTTCGAAGAGCAAGTTCCTATAGTCATCGCGCACAAGGTCCGTACCCTTCCTACGATCCATCCGCCGCCTGTGACATCCCCGTGGTCGCCAGAAACATGGGAGGGTATCCGATACTGCATGTCCGCCTGACAGGCAGGATTGCCTGCGAAATCCGTGGTACAAGAGGGGTAGAAATGGCGAAACCGTTCCAGAAGCTTGTCCGGCCCGGCGTTACGCTCATCAAGGCTGTCGGCCGTACATACCGTTATGAAGTTCGGGGAGCCGAAATCGACGACTCCGTCTACAAAAGGGGAGAAGTACCCATCTACTGCACCTGGCATCAACGATGGTTCGCAGGCATCACCTTCATGCCCCCCCGGCATCCCATATCGATCATGGTGAGTCAGAGCCAGGACGGCGATTTCATCTCCGAGATGATCATGCAGCTCGGCTGGCACGTGGCGAGGGGCTCCTCTTCCAAGGGCGGCACGAAGGCCTTGAGAGAGCTCGTGGGCTGCCTGAAAAGGGGCATCTCCGTCGGCCACATCGTGGACGGCCCCCGGGGCCCGTTCGGGCAGATCAAGCCGGGGCTCCTGACCCTTGCCCAGATCAGCGGCATGCCCATCGTTCCCATGGCAATCTCCCCTCAAAGAAAGTGGACCTTCAACAGCTGGGATCGATTCATGATTCCCAAGCCCTTCTCCAGGGTGATCGTCCGGTTCGACCATGAAGTCTATGTGCCGAGGAAGCTGGACCAGGAATCATTCGAACAGCTCCGCCTGAAGATTGAAGACCGGTTTCGTTCCCTCTACGAGACGACCGATGCCCTGTGGAGATCGCGGAGTCGCTCAAAGCTGCCCCAGCGCTGATGGAGGGCCGCGGCGCCCCCGGCGGAAGAGGAGCACGGTGAGGCTCACCACGTAAGGGAAGACCAGAAACACCTGAGGCGGCCACTGGGGCCAACGGACGGCGAGCCACTGGGAGAGGGCCTCGGCAAAGCCGAAGAGCAGCACGGCGGCCAGGGCTCCACCCGGCATCCATCGGCCGAGGATGAGGGCTGCGACCGCCAGGTATCCCCGTCCCTGGGTCATGCGCTCCACGAAATGGGCCAGCTCCCCGATGGAAAGACAGGCTCCACCCGCTCCCGCAAACACTCCCCCCGCAGTGACCGCCCAGAACCGGATCCAGGAAACCTTCAGCCCCGTGGAGGACGCGGCCAGGGGGTTTTCACCGCAAGCCCGGATGGAAAGCCCCCAGGGCGTGTTCAGCAGGAGATACCAAACCATCAGAGAGGCGAGGAAGGCAGCGGGAACCAAAATGGATAGGGAACCCAGGCCACCGGCGGAGGAGAACGCCAGGCCATCCGGCCACGGCATCAACTCACCCAGCATCGGGAGCTTCGAGACCGTCGGAGAGGTCCCGTAAACACGGAACAAGTGATTGAGCAGGGTTCCCGTCAGTCCCGCGGCCAGCAGGTTGAGTCCGATGGAGCTCACGATCTGGTTGGCCCGAAAAGCGAGACAGACCACACCATGGATGGCCGCTACCGCCATGCCCCCCGCTGCCCCGGCCATCAACCCCACCCAGGGAGAGCCCGTCGCATGGGTCGCCCAGACCGCAGTGAAGGCCCCGACAAGCATCATCCCTTCCAGAGCGAAGTTGATCACTCCGCTGGACTCGGAGAGAAGGCCGCCGAGGCAGGCCAGCAGGAGCGGAGTCGACTGGGAGGCTCCCAGGATGAATAACGTCGTGATTCCGGTCATTTCACCTCGACGATCTTCGAAATCGGCACGCCACGGTCAATAGCAAAACCGCCTGCACGATCCAGATGGCACCGGGGGAAATCCCCAGGGCCAGCTGAAGCCATTTGTCCGCAGCCCGCAGGCTGGCAAGAATCAGTCCGCTCAGCCAGAGCCATCCGGGTGATCCGCCCACGAGGAATGCCGCCGTGATCCCGTCGAACCCATAGCCGGGCGAGAAGGCCCGGTAGAAACGATGATGGACGGCCACCACTTCGAGGGCTCCGGCCAGGCCGGCCAAAGCGCCGCTCAGCAGAAACATGCGGCGCTGCAGTCTGCCCACCGAAATGCCGGCGAGCTCCGCCGCCGTCTCACTGCCCCCTGTCGCCGTCACCTCGTAGCCTCCCACCGACCGGGACAGCCAGACCTGCGCTGCACAGCACAGCACCAGCGCCACGACGGGCGCCGCGGTGAGTCCGCCCGGCCCACCAAACCCCACGGAGGGCCAAACGCCCTGCTGCGCAATGGGCGAGGTCCGACCAAGGGCGGTGCCATCTCCCAGTGGTCCCAGAACGAGGTATTCGGCCAGGAAGACCGCCACATAGTTCAGAAGCAGCGTGGTGAGGACTTCGTGAACCCCTTTGCACTGCCGGAGCCAGACCGCCGGGAAAGCCCAGAATCCCCCCAGCAGGGCACCGGCCAGGAGGGGCAGGATGAACCCCACTCCCTCCGGAAGGTCTCCGCAATATTCCCCCGCCACGGCAGCGGCCAGCGCCCCCAGAACCAACTGCCCTTCACACCCGATATTGAGGAGTCGAATGCGATAAGCCAGAGCAACTGCGAGCCCCGTGAGCAGCAAGGGCGTCATCTTGGCGAGGGTCGCCGCCGCCGCCTCGGGGGTCCCCCAGGCCCCGGTCCAGATGGCCGCGTGCAGATCCCATGGCCCCGCACCATGAATCAAGCCGATCAGCGCAACGAGCATTACACCGACCGCAGGGACCGGAAGCCATGACAGGACGATTCGGCTCACGATTCGATCCCCGTCATCCAGGGCACGAGCATTTGCTCGCCGGTGCCTCCCACGGTGGCGACTCCCATGAGACGCCCCCGGTAGAGAATCCCGATGCGGTGGCACAGGCGGAGCAGCTCATCCAGGTCATAGGAAATCAGGAGGATGGCCGCACCCTGCTCGTTCAGTCCGCGCAGACGCATCTGCAGCCAGTCCTGCCCCGGGAGGTCGAGCCCCCTGCCCGGCTGCTCCAGCAATACCAGCCGCGGCACATCGCTCAAGACCCGCAGCAGCCCGGTCCTCTGGACGTTGCCCCCCGACAGGGTATCCATGGGCTGGCAAATGTCTTTGAACCGGACCCCCCCGCTTAGAAGCTCCAACCTGGTCCAGTCACGCACGACTCTCTTCCGAAGCCAGCCGCGAGTCTGAAAGCTGTGCTGGCGTTGCCTTCCCAGCAGGTAATTCTCCCAAAGCGACAGCCCGGGGCAGAATCCCTCCTCCATGAGGTTGGCCGGAAGCCAGCGCAGCCCCCGCCGAAGCCTCTCAGCGATGGTGAACCTTTCCCACTCAGCCCCCTCGAACAGTATCCGGCCGGAGGTCGGCCCCAGCTGTCCCCCCACGACGCGGGCCAGCGTTCTCTGCCCATTTCCGACAACACCGCCGATGCCCAGGATTTCCCCGGCCCGCAGTTCGAGATCGACCCCCCAAAGGGCCGCCTCATTCCCGTCCGGCTGAGCGCTGACGGCTTTCAGCTCGAGCATGACTTTCCCGCTGCCGGTGCCCGGCGGCGGGGCAGGCAGACGGCCCGCTGAGAATGAAGGTTCATCATTCACGGACTCCCTGGAACGTCCCGAGGAGTCCATCGCATCCACGGGCGTGGCGGTCACCATGAGGCGCGCGATCTCGGCGGTAGAGGTGAGCTCGGCTGCAACCGACGTCACCCGCTTCCCCCGGTGCATGATCGTGATCGTGTCGGCGATGGCAAAAACCTCGGACAGACGGTGGCTCACGAAGAGGAGGGTATGACCCCGCTCCTTGAGCGACCGCAGGACAGCCAGGAGCCGCTGGACTTCGGGAGGTGAAAGCAGGCTGGTCGGTTCGTCCAGGATGAGGATTTCGGCTCCCCGGTGTAGGGCCCGCAAGAGCTCGATCTGCTGGCGTTGGGCGAACGACAGATCACGGACCGGGATATCGAGTGGAAGGTCAAACCCGAAGATGCCGCACCACTTCAGGAGGTCGTCTCTGGCCCTGGCGCGCCCCAGGGAGAGGATCCTGCCGGCAGGGGCGCCGACGAGGATGTTCTCCAGGGCCGTCAACTGTGGAAAGACGAGGAGCTGCTGGTGCACCATCCCGACGCCCGCCCGGGCGGCCTCACGGGGCGACCCGAAACTCCGATCCGTCCCCGCGATCCGAATCGTCCCACGTTCGGGCTTCCAGCGGCCGGCGAGCACCTCCATGAGCGTCGACTTGCCCGCCCCGTTCTCCCCAACCACGGCGTGGCACTCTCCCCGACGCACGCGCAGGTCCACATCCCGGTTCGCCCAAAGCTCCCCAAAACGTTTGGAGATTCCCAAAAGCTCGATGTACATCCCAACTTCTGGCGAATGCGGATCGGTCATGCCTCTGACAAGCGGCTAAGTACAGCGCCACACAAGAAGGTGTCCATTATCACGTCGTCATGCCGGCAGTCTTCTGGCCGGCATCCAGGTCTTTTTGTGGATTCCGGCTTGAAAACTGCCGGAATGACAACCCAGAAATTGGGCACTTTATTGTGAAGGCCTGTACTGAGAGGGGAGAGATGCTCAAAGATCCAGCTTCGGAGGTTCAAAAGCGGTCACTTCACCGGCCCTTACGGGAATCTTCAGAGCTCCCTGTTTGAGAAGCTCCCGAGCCCTCTGGATGCGTGCGAGGCTCAGCGCATCGAACAGATGACGGCTGTGATTCATCTCCGTGATGTCCATGGCCCCCTCGGGCGCTCCCAGCCAGTGATGGCCTCCCTGGAAACGATTCTCCACAATGGACCGGAGGGCCTCATAAACTGCCACATCCATCCGTTTGAGCGTGCTGGTCAGCACCCGCCCCGGAATCTCCGCATCCTGGTCGAGGTCATCGGCGATGAGCACCACGTTCGAGGCTCCCTTGACCGCTTCCAGGACCCCTACTCCCGTGTTGCCGGCCGCCTGAAAGATCACGTCGGCCCCCTGGTCGATGGCGGCCTGTGCCAGGGACTTCCCCTTGACGGGATCGTTGAAGGATCCCGCTGAGACCACGGTCACCTCGATGGATTCCTTCCGGTGGAGCTCCGCCGTTCTGATTCCGGCTCGAAAACCGCTGACGTACGCTTCCACGGGAGGGATTTCCATTCCCGTCACCACGGCGACTTTCCGCGCCTTGCTGTAGAGCCCCGCCACCAGCCCGGCCAGAAATCCGCCTTCTTCGGACCGGAAATCGTAGCAGGCGATATTGTCCCCCGCGACCATTCCCTCGATGTGAATGAAGCGCTTGTCGGGATAGGACGGAACGACCTGTCGCAGAGCATCCTCGAAAAGATAGCCGAGGGTGATGATCACATCGCTGTGCCGGGCTGCCAGACTGATGTTGGACACATAGTCGGCCTGCTCGCGGGATTGCAGAAAATGGGCATCAATTCCGAAGTCGGCCTTGGCCCGCTGCACCCCCAGCCAGCAGACATCGTTGAATCCCTTGTCCCCCAGGCCAGCAGCATCGGTGAGCACCACCACCTTGAGCGGTCCGGCCGCATAGACCCTATCAGCGATGCCCGTGAAACAGAATACCGCCAGAATGAAGGAAAACTGAGCCATCCATCTGCCGGCCCCCAGTCCCCCAGCGCCTGACTCGGACCGAAGCATCAATCCTCTTTCTCCTTGGCCAGCTCTTCGGGAGTGAATGTCCAGTATGGAGCGCCATCTTTGGTTCTGCGCACCTTGAGCTCAGTGTTCTCACCCTTTTTGACCTTGGAGGCCAGGAAGACGTCCTTGTCGTTGAGAGCCACCCAGACTCCCTTGACTTTGACCTTGTCGCCCGGCTTCAAACCGATGGAGTCCAGTTTGACAAACGACCTGGGGCCCAGATGGACCTCCACCCTATCCCCATCCTGGTCCTTGACCTTCAGACCCACTCCGGGAGCCATGCCGGGCAGAGGCGTGATGTCGATGACCTCCTCTACAACTCCCTTGAAGTCATCGAATTCACTCGCATCGTAGTACTTGTTGTAGGGACTGTTCCGTTCCCACCCAGCCAGCTCCGGCTTGTCTTCAGAGAGTACCAGGGCAGCCTGGCCCCAAACGATCCCCAACACCAGGAGCAAGACGCACCAAACTTTCACTGGAATCTTCATCGCGATCTTCCCTCTGTCGAGCGGTTCAAACCCGGTCTGCGCGGCATGCCGCCAACGCCTCATGAAGCGGCGCTGAAACAGGCGGCGGACCGCATGTTGGTCGATCCACGATCAGCAGCTGGACAACGGCAAGCAGGAGCCACCGGATGGGGGACTGGGGAAGCTGAACTTCGTGGATCTTCCGTGTTTCGCACCCCTGATAAAAATAGAGACAACCACCCCTTTTGGCAATGACTAAGAGGATGTCCAAATAGTGTGCCTTCTATTCTCACCCCCGCGAAGGCGGGGGTCCGGAACCCTCACTGATCCAGGATTCCCACCTTCGCCGCAATGACGGGCATGCGCAGCCGAGCCCTGTTTCGACATGCTCTAAGACCTGATCAAGAGCTGCAGGCCTGCCCCCATAGACACCAGCGCCCCCCGTGGGCAGAGTCGGTTGCGGCAGATTCGGGTGTTGCGGCAGAATCGGGTTGACGAGGCGGGGCTGCTCACCTAAGGTGCCAGCCACTTCAGCCGCGCGCGGATGGCACTCCAAGGCCCGACAGGAGCATGAACAGACGATGGCAGGTTTTTCAGTTGGTGAATGGGTTCTTCTGACCTCCCAGAAGGGCAAGAAATGGCTCGTCAAGATCGAGGATGCACCCTACTCCTGCCACCTGGGCACCATCCACCTCATGGATGTGGTCGGGAGGGAAGAAGGCGACATGCTCGAAACCAATACGGGCGCCAAGCTTTTTCTCTTCCGGGTGAGCCTCGAGGACTACATTCTCAACATGAAGCGGCAGACTCAGATCATCTACCCCAAGGATCTCGCCGCCATGGTCTTCTACGCCGACGTTCACCCCGGCCAGACCATTCTGGAGTCGGGGGTCGGCTCGGGGGCCCTGACGTTGTGCCTGCTGAGAGCCCTGGGCGACAAGGGCCGGCTCATCACCGTTGAAAAGCGGCCTGAATTCGCGGCACAGGCCATGGAGAACGTCAGCCGCTATTTCGGCGCCAGACCTCCCGCCTTCGATCTCGTCATCGGGGACATCCAGGATTTCTGCCTTCGCCGCCCTGTGGACCGCGTCTTCCTGGACCTTCCCGAACCCTGGCACGCCGTGGAATCGGTGAGCCGCATGATCTGCCAGGGGGGACTGCTCGTGAGCCTCAGCCCCAACGTGGGCCAGGTGCAGTGGATGTGGCGTGAGCTCAAAGCCTGGGGCTTCGCCAACGTCAACACTTTCGAGCTGCTCAAAAGGGACTGGAAGATCGACGAGGTCCGCGCCCGCCCCTTCGACCGGATGGTCGCCCACACCGGCTTCATCATGGTGGCCCGAAAAGTCCGCCGCCATCGCGCCGCTCCAACACCTCCGAACAGCACCGACGATTAAAGACCGGCAGTCTAGACACCCCGCTCCGACTTGGCGCCCCGCTGCGCCATCACCGCAGCACCCCTCTGTATCCCCCTTGAAAGGTGGACTTGGGGGGGGCTGAGAGCTGGATGGGGCGTCTGGTTGTGATTGATTGCTGGGGCGCTGGGGCGCTGGGACATTTACGTCGCGGCATGTAAGCCACTCCTCATTGCCGACTTTTGATTCCTCGCACAATGCTTACCGGGACGTGACGAGGATTGATACAATTTTGTTCTATCCGATCATCATTTCCTAAATGAGTCACAATATCGAACAAAATTGTAAGATTCTCGAGATGGGCTAAATGGAATTTTATATTGATATTTTGATAGGTTAGGCCATGCGACACTGGGTTGGCAAGGGGCTTGCCTTTACAGTTGTGTCGATTGCGGACGGAATACTTCAACATCATACAGAACGGATCGGGAGGAAAGACAGATGGTAAAGATTGAAGCGATCATCAAACCGTTTCGACTGCAGGACGTGCAGGAAGCCCTCGTGAACATCGGCATACAGGGAATGACGGTGTCCGAAGTGAAGGGGTTCGGTCGCCAGAAGGGGCACGTGGAAGTTTACCGGGGTGCGGAATACCGCGTGGATTTCATCCCCAAGCTGCTGCTCACTCTGGTGGTTCCCAAGGAAAGAGCCGACGACGTCATCAAGACGATCCAGCAAGCCGCCAACACGGGCAAGATCGGCGACGGGAAAATTTTCGTCTCGCCCATCCAGGAGGCCATGCGGATTCGAACCGGGGAGACCGGTGTCGAAGCCCTGTGATCACCCCATTCCAGAGGCGCCACACTCTTGATACTGCACTCATCATGAGGTCAACAAACCACCCGGAAGGGTTTGGAGGATTCATAATGAAACGGTTCACCCTAGGTTTGGTCATTCTCTTCACGGCAACTCTCTACTGTGCGCCTTCCTTTGCGGAGGAGCCGGGGGTCCCCCCCCTTCTGCTCGCCCAAGCCACCGATACGGCACCCGCCGCAGCCGAGGCCGCCCCGGCTGAAGCCGAAGCACCCAAGGTGGACACGGGTGACACAGCCTGGATTCTGGCTTCGGCCGCCATGGTCATGCTCATGACCCCGGCGCTCGGCCTCTTCTATGCCGGCATGACCCGTCGCAAAAACGTGCTCGGCACCATCATGCAGAGCTTTGTTGCCCTGGGGATCATCACGATCCAGTGGGCGCTGTTCGGCTACAGCCTGGCTTTCGGCCCCGACATCGGGCACTTCATCGGGGGGCTGGAGTTTTTCGCTCTGAACGGGGTGGGGATGGAGCCCAACGCCGACTACGCGGCCACCATCCCACACCAGGTGTTCATGATCTTCCAGATGATGTTCGCCATCATCACCCCGGCCCTGATCTCGGGGGCCATCGCGGAGCGCATCAAGTTCAAAACCTACCTGGTCTTCATCACGCTCTGGGCTATCCTCGTCTATGATCCCATCGCCCACTGGGTGTGGGGCGTCGGCGGCTGGATCCGTGAAATGGGAGCCCTTGACTTCGCGGGCGGACTGGTTGTTCACATCAGCTCGGGCGTCTCGGCTCTGGCTGCGGCCATCGTCCTCGGCAAGCGCAAAGGCTACGGGACCGACCTCATGGCCCCCCACAACCTGACCATGACCATCACGGGAGCGGGCATCCTCTGGTTCGGCTGGTTCGGCTTCAATGGCGGAAGCGCGCTCGGCGCCAGCAGCCTGGCCGGCTCCGCCTTCGTCGCGACCCACATCGCGGCAGGCTCGGCTGCCCTCTCGTGGATGATCGTGGAATGGGCTCACCGTGGCAAGCCGACGGCACTCGGCATCGCTTCGGGCGCCGTAGCCGGCCTTGTGGCGATTACTCCCGCCTGCGGCTTCGTCGGACCCATGTCCTCCATCATCATCGGCCTTGCCGGTGGCGCGGTGTGCTACTTCGCCGTCAGCCTCAAATCCAAGCTCGGCTACGACGACTCCCTGGACGTGGTGGGCGTGCACGCCGTGGGCGGAACGGTCGGAGCCCTCATGACGGGCCTTTTCGCTTCCAAACTGGTGAACGAAGCCGGCGGCGACGGGCTGTTCTTCGGGAACGCCGCACAGCTCGGGACCCAGGCCGTCAGCATCGTGGCCGCATGGGTCTACTCATTCGTGGTGACCCTGATCATCCTCAAGATTCTCGATGTGACCATGGGTCTGCGGGTGAGCGAGGAAGAGGAATCCGAAGGCCTCGACCTGAGTCAGCACGGCGAGACCGGGTACATCCTGTAAACAGCGAAACCGGCGAGACGGTCCGGGAGTCCCACTCCCGGAGGGCCGCCGCACAGGGCGGTGGGCCATCCGGGAGTCCCGGAGCGAAAGCACGAAATCGTGCGGAACGAGCACGGCGCACACCCCCACATCCAGCGCCGACTCCACACCGCTGCGGTTTCGTGCTTTTTATTCCCCCCGACTCACCCGGGGATCCTCATTTTCCGTCTTCATTTTCATTCTGTCTTTCGCAGACTCACACCCCATAAGAACGGTCATTCGTACCCTTCCTGCAGAATTAGTTGAAATAACAATGTTCTTGTCTACACGTTGCCATGAGTTGTGGTATATTGTCGATGAGCCTGGTCATTCGAATCTTATAATTCGTAATTCTGTTGAGCCTCTGCGGTGTTGACTTGTGTCTTTTTCATGATCCGGCCGGCCTGCCAAGCGTTGAAGAGATTTGAGACAGCGTGGCGGATTTGATGATCGCAAGAGCCGTCAACTACAGAATCTTGATACCGTTTTTCGGTCAGCATCTGGCGTTTCCGAAAGAGATGGGTCCACCCGGGGAAGATGATGGAGAGAAGATCCGGTATTGAAGGACTGCGTTTCGGCATCCTCCCCAAGATGATTGTCTCGTTCCTTTTCGTTTCCATCCTTCCTCTGGTCATCTTGGGGTATGTGGCCAGCCAGAATCTCGAAAGGGTTGGCTTCGAGGCGGTGGAAAGCGCTGAGAGGATGGGCCAGGGAAGCCTTCAGGCCGCTGAGAACCTCGGGGCCATGGCCATCAAGGACAGCGTCGAGGCATTGGACGAGAAGTCGACGGAGGCCATTGAGCTCAGAACGGTGGAGCTGGCCCAGCGCATCGCAGATTTTTTGTACGAGCGGGACAAGGATATTCTCCATCTGGCCTCCGTTCAGCCGAGCCCTTCCTGGTATCTTCAAATCTATCAAAGCGCACGGAAAGACGTCATCCTCCCGGCGCCTCCCCATGCACAGGAAAATCCCCGCCCCTCGGCCGAAATGCAGATCGGCTGGGGGAACCCCGATAACAAAACATCATGGCGATACAACCCGCCCGATGCCTTCAACAGGGTATCTCGTCCCCTCTACCGGGAGATCACGTTTGTAGATCTTGTCGGCCAGGAACGGATAAAGGTCGCAGACGGCAGGATTTCCAGTGATCTGAAGAACATCGGTGAGAGAGCCAACACTTACTGCAAGGCGGAGGATTACTTCACCCAGTTGAGCAAGCTGAAGGAAGGCGAAGTTTATGTCTCCCGGGTTGTCGGCCCATATCTGGAGGGGTGGCTCACTCAGACCGAGGCGGGCATCAAGGTCACACCGGAATCGGCCTATGCCGGAAATGAAAATCCTCTGGGCCGGAGATTCGAGGGAATCATACGGTGGGCCACACCGGTTTTTTCCCCGGACGGAAGGAAGGTGGGATATGTCACCGCGGCCCTGGACCACACCCATATCATGGAATTCACCGACCACGTGGTTCCCACGGAAGAGAGGTTTGCAGAGCATTCCGACGGGGGCTCCGGCAATTACGCCTTCCTGTGGGACGACCAGGACCGGTGTATTTCACACGCCCGAGACTTTTTCATTTGCGGATACGATCCGGAAACGGGCGAGCCGGTGCCGGGGTGGCTGAGCCAGGAAACCTACGACGCCTTTAAGGCCAGCGGTCTACCCCTGGAAGAGTTCGTGGCGAGCCTGCCATCCTTTCAGGATTTTCGCATTGAGAAGAGCGGCTCCAGAGAACAGATGGCAGCCGGCAGGATCCCACTGGACTGCAGGGTCCTGGATATGGCGCCACAGTGCGAGGGCTGGCACCGGGGCACTGAAGACGGCGGCTCCGGCTCTTTTCTCATTTTCTGGAGCGGTCTTTGGAAGCTGACCACTTACGCTACGGTCCCCTATTACACCGGCATTTACGGAGCAACCAAGCGCGGGTTCGGCTACGTGACCATTGGAGCCAATGTGGATGACTTCCACAAGGCCGCCAATATCACCAAGGCCTACATCGAAAAGGGGATTTCCGATCAGAGTCTGAACATCCAGGAATCGGTCGACAGGGCGAAGCAGTCCATCGAAGAGAACGCGCGCAGGAATCGTCGCATGATGCTGACGATCACCCTGATCGCGGCTGTTCTCGTCATCGGGGTCTCCATAGCCATCAGCTACACCATCACGCGCCCTCTCAGGCACTTGACGGACGTTGCGCTGGCAATGAGCCAGGGACACCTGGACCAGAACATCCAGGTCGCCTCCCGTGATGAAACGGGCCGCCTCGCAAGCGCCTTCAACCAGATGGCCTCGGCAGTGGCAGAGGTCGATCGCATGAAGTCCGAGTTCGTCACGACGGCTTCCCACGAGCTCAGGACCCCCATCCATTCCATGCTTCTGGGGGTTTCGGGGGTACTGGGCGGTTACGCCGGCCCCATCAGCGATGAGGTCCAGCAGGATTTGCTGGTTGTGGAAGACGGCATCGAGCGGCTCAGACGCCTCGTGGACAATCTCCTGGATCTCTCCAGAATGGAATCCCGAAAAATGGACCTTTCCCTGACCGACGTCTCGGTCGAGGAGGCCATCGACACGGCACTGACCGAAATGACGGATCTCATCGCGATGCACCGCCACGAGGTGCGCAAAGAGATCGGCCCTCAAATCCCGGTTCTGAAGGGAGACCACGACCGCCTCGTCCAGGTCCTGGTCAATCTGCTGAGCAACTCCATCAAATATACGCCGGACCAGGGACGGATCGTGGTGAGTGCGGAGCAGAAAGACGGCAGGGTCATCCTGGCCGTGGCCGACAACGGCTACGGGATTCCCGAATGGGCAAAGCAAAGAGTCTTCGAGCGCTTCTTCCAGGCAGACCAGATCATGGCCCAAAGAGTTGGAGGCAGCGGTCTGGGCCTGACGATCAGCAAATGGATCGTCGAGCAGCATGGAGGCGTCATTGGCTGTGAAAGCCCCCTTCCAAAGCTGAAACACCCCGATTTTCCCGTTGGAGGAGAACGCAAGGGTACGATCTTCTTTGTCGAACTTCCTTTGAACCGTGCAACCTGATGGAGTGGATTCTCATGACAAAGCAGAAGATTCTGGTTGTGGATGATGAGAAAACGATTTCTTCCTACCTGCAGCGCAAGCTCGGCAAGCTCGGGTACACGGTATATTCGGCGGAAGACGGTGAGAAGGCCCTGCAACTGGCATTCTCACACTTCCCGGATCTTGTTCTCCTGGATGTCAAACTGCCCAGAATGGACGGATATGAAGTCTGCAGGCGGCTCAAGGCCGACGAGAGAACCCGTAAGACGCCTGTGCTCATCCTGTCGGCCAAGGCTCAGCAGGCAGAGATTCAAAGGGGCTTTGAGGCGGGTGCAGACCGATATCTCTGCAAGCCCATGAGTTTTCCGGATATATTGAAGCAAATTCAATCCTTCGAGGATCGAGATGCGGCCGGAGAAAGCACCCGGTGAGATGACCGTGTCAACTGAAATAACCGGGGTGATGGCAAAAGCGGGTTTTGAGACTGTCTCTGACAAGTGGATATCATCGTGATGGAGAGAGAAACCGCGATAGACCTGGTTGACGACGAGCTCGAAAGACGCAGACTGCAGGAATATGTGTTTGGCTTGGAAGAGGCGCAGGAGAAGGCCGAACAGCTTGCCCTCGAACATGAAAGAATGCGGCACTCCCAGGAGTTGCTGGTTGCCCTGCTGAGTGGCACGATCCATGGTATCTGCCTCATTCGGGACGACAAATTCGTGTGGTCCAACAAGGCCGTGTGCGACATTCTGGGATGGAAGCATGAAGAACTGGCAGGGCGTGACCTGCACATCCTATTGGGGGGAAGAAAGGAATTCCGAAGGATGCAGGACACGATTCAGCATCAGCTGGACCGAGCCGGTTTGTTCATCTTCGAGCATGAATTCAAGCATGGAGCCGGCCATCGTGTGCCATGCCTGGCGACTGTAAAAGCCCTCGACATCCACGACCACTCCAAGGGTTACGTGCTCTCGCTCACGGACATCACCTCCCGCAAACAGGCTGAGGAGGCGCTTCATGCAGTCAACGAAAAGTTGGAACAGCGGGTCCAGGAGAGAACCGCTGAGCTCATCGAAGCCAACACCAGGCTGGTTCAGGAAATCGAGGCACGAAAGAAAGTCGAGGGAAAGCTGCGGCGGGGTGAGGAGGCGTTGCGCAGGCAGAACCTCTACCTGGCATCTCTGCACGAGACAGCCCTCGGTTTGATGCGCCGGCTGGATTTGGGCGACCTTTTGCAGGCCATCCTGTCCCGGGCCGCAGCGCTCGTGAACACTCCGGACGGCTTCGTTTACATGTATCAACCCGAAACCGGGATGCTCAAGCTTGAAGTGGGCGTTGGACTGTACCGTGACGAGGTGGGATATCTCCTGGAACCCGGAGAAGGCCTCGCGGGCAAAGTCTGGCGGGAGAGTCAGGCCATGGCGGTCAGGGACTATCCTCAATGGAGCGGCCGCTCACCCGACTCCAGATGGGATTGCGTGCAGTGCGTGGCGGCCATACCCCTGACCATCCATTCGAATGTCGCAGGTGTCATCGGATTGGCGCGCACCCATGAATGCCACGACTTCGGCGAGGAAGAAATCGTTGTCCTCAGCCGATTTGGGGAACTGGCATCCATAGCGCTGGACAACGCGAGCCTTTATCTCTCGCTGCAGCAGGAGCTCAAGGAGCGCATCCAGACCGAAGAGGCTTTGAAGGAGAGCGAGAATAAGTACCGCTCGGTCATCAATCAGAGCGACGATTGCATCTACCTGGTCGACCCCGCGAGCAAATGCCTCATCGAGACCAACCCCGCTTTTCAGCGCCTTCTCGGTTACTCCGAGGAGGAGGCGCTGGGACTCTGCGTGTATGATTTCGTTGCCCACACGCGTGAAGACATCGACACCAGGATGCAGCAGGTCATTGAAGAGCGCAGGCATGTGATCGGCGAACGGCGGTTCCGCAGAAAGGACGGCGGCCTCGTCGACGTGGAGGTCAGCGCCAACCTCATCTCCTATGGTGGCAAGGAATTGCTCTGCATTGTCGCCCGGGACATCACGGCGCGAAAAAGAGTCGAGAAGGAGCTTCTCAAAGCTCAGAAGCTCGAATCCATCGGACTGCTCGCCGGCGGGATCGCTCATGACTTCAACAACATCCTCACCGGGATCATGGGGAATATCTCCCTTGCGAAACTGCACGCCATGGGCAGTCCACAAGCAGTCAAACGACTCGGTGAAGCCGAGAAGGCCAGCATGAGGGCAAGAGACCTCACTCTGCAGCTGCTCACTTTTTCCAAGGGGGGTGCCCCCATAAAGGAAACCGCCGCTGTGGCGGAGGTGGTCAGGGACTCCTGCAGTTTCGCACTCAGGGGCTCCAATGTGAAAGTTGACTTTCGTCCCCCCCTGGATCTCTGGCCCGTGGAGATGGATACGGGCCAAATCAGCCAGGTCGTCAGCAACCTGGTCGTCAACGCCAAGCAGGCCATGCCGAACGGGGGAACGATTCATATCAGCTGCGAGAACGTGCTGTTGAACGAAGGACAGGTGGCCACTCTGCCACCCGGCAAATACGTCCTGATCTCCCTGAGAGACGAAGGGATCGGGATTCCTCAAAGCCACCTGGGCCGGATATTCGATCCCTATTTCACGACCAAGCAGGGCGGCAGCGGGCTGGGACTCGCCACCTCCTATTCGATCATCGAAAAGCATGATGGCTGTATCGACGTGCAATCCGAAACGGGAAGAGGAACCACCTTCATGATCTACCTGCCGGCAAGCGACAAGAAGGTGCCGGCGATGAAGAAGCCCGAAGCAGGGCCTGTTCAAGGCAAGGGTAGAGTCCTGGTCATGGATGACGAAGAGATCATCAGAGAAATGGCAAAGGAAATGTTGAGCTTCCTGGGGTATCAGGTGGACCTCGCGCACCACGGGGCTCAAGCACTCGAACTGTATCGACGAGCCCTCGACTCCGGTCAGCTTTTCGATGCCGTTCTCATGGACCTGACCATTCCGGGGGGGATGGGGGGGAAGGAAGCCGTAAGAAAGCTGCTGGAAATGGACCCGGACGTCAATGCCATCGTCTCCAGCGGCTATTCCAACGACCCCGTGATGTCAGACCATCGCAGTTATGGTTTCAAAGGTGTTGTCACCAAACCCTACAATATCCAGGAGCTGAGCAATGTACTGCACCAGGTAACCCGTGCCTGAAGCCACGCATTGATGATGGGCCGGCAGCATCGAGGCGGCCGGCGATCAGCCTTCATGGAGAGGCAGCCCGATGGTGAAGGTGGTTCCCCGGGACGGAGCCGACTTCATGGTCAGAGTCCCTCCGTGGTCCTGAACGATGGTCCTTGAAATGGCCAGCCCAAGCCCGCTTCCCTCGGCCTTCGTGGTGAAAAAGGGGTCGAAAATCCTTTCCTGAATGTTCTCCGGAATCCCCGGCCCGTTATCCTCGATGCTGACGTCCACAAACCCGGCGTGCTTCGTCGAGCTGAGTCTCAACCGGCCCACACCGTTCATGGCATCGATGGCATTCTGGAGCAGGTTCAGAAGGACCTGCTTCAGCTGATCCGCATCCCCCTCGATGGTGAGACCCTCCGTATCAAGGTCCACGATCATCTCCACGGCCTGCCCCTGCAGCAGCGGATCGATCAGCACCAGTACGTCCTGGAGCAGCCCGTTGAGATCCAGGGGGGCTTTCTCACTCGAGGCAGCCGGGCGTGTCAGAAGACGAACACTGTTCAGCAGTGTCTCGAGGCGCCTCACTTCATCCAGGATGATCCCCAGTTTGCGCCGGCATGCCTCGTCACCCTCCAGAGACTGGCTGTCCCGAACCTGGCGTGCGAATCCTCCGATCAACATCAGGGGTTTTCGGATTTCGTGGCCGACCTGGGCCACGGCCTTGCCAATGTCGGCCAGTCGCTCCATGAAGCGAAGCTCCCGCTCGATAGCCTTGCGCTCGGTGATGTCGCGAATCACCGCCGTGAAATACAGTCGTCCTTCCGTCCTGGAAACCGAGTAGGAAATTTCAACGGGAACGGAATGTCCCAGCTTGTGCAGGGCGTAGCATTCGCGGGATTTGCCGATCACCCTGGCGATTCCCGTGTCCAGGTATCTTTCGACGTAGCCTCGGTGAAGGGTCTGATGCGGATTGGGAATGAGGGGTGAAGCATCCTGTCCCATCATCTCGGCGCACGAATAGCCGAACAGCTCCTCGGCGGCCTTGTTGCACATGAGGACTTTGTGGTTTTGGTCGATGGTCACCACCGCATCGGTCACTGATTCGAGAATATCCCAAAGGATGGCGTCGGAAGGGATGGTTTTGTTGGAGCCGTCTTCAGGAGTCATCAGCAGTTATTCCTATGGATCCCCAGGGAGTTCCGGGAGCAAGCGGCCTGCAATCCCGTCAGACTCACCTGACCAGGGATCTCAGCACATCTCTCAACTCGCCCAGGTCCGGGTCGATCACCTCGACCGTCTTCCCGATGCTCACCGGCAGCACGAAGTGCAGCGTGCCGGAAACCTTCTTCTTGTCCGCTGAGAGGGCGTCTAAAATGTGATCCGGGTTCAGGGCAGCCGGAAGACCGGTCGGGAGCTCCCAGGTTCTGCACAGATTCTCCAGCCGCGTCAGGTCTGTCGAGGGAAACCGACCCCAGGAAACCGCCAGGGTCGTGGCTGCCATCATGCCCATGGCCACTGCATCCCCATGCGGAATCCCATAATCGCTCACCTTTTCGATGGCATGCCCGACAGTATGTCCAAAATTGAGGACCCTGCGGCGCCCCGATTCCTTTTCATCCTCCTCGACCACGTGGGCTTTGAACAGACAGCACGCGGAAATCACACGGGCCAGGGCCTCCGGATTCCTCTTGCGGATGGCCTCCGAGTGACTCTCAAGGTATCTCCAGAGCACCTCATCGCCGATCATGGCGGTCTTGATCACTTCCGCCATTCCCTGCCGCATTTCCCCGGGAGGCAGCGTCGACAGCAGCTGCGGATCAATCCAGACCGCCCGTGGCTGGTGAAACGCGCCCAGCAGGTTTTTCCCCTCCGGGAGGTCGACACCGGTCTTGCCTCCGATACTGCTGTCCACCTGTGCCAGAAGGCTCGTCGGCACCTGAAAGTGCGGGATGCCGCGCATGAAAACGGCCGCCAGAAAACCCACCATGTCCCCCGTCACTCCGCCACCGACGGCAACGAGAGCGCTGCCCCGGTCAGCGCCGGCATGGATCAGGTCCCGGGCCAACATTTCGATGGCCGCCAATCGCTTGTTGGACTCCGCCGCACGGAAGCGGATCGCTCCCTCCCGACTCTGAACCGGCCAACCGAGCTCACCGGCGCGCTCCATCCAGAGATTTGCGACCCTCTCATCCCAGATCCAAAAAGCCTTCCTGCCTCCGAGAAGGCTCTCCAACTCGCCGGTTACCCGGGTCATGGCACCTTCTTCAATGACTATATCCGAGATCCGCTCCCCCGTACCGGGCAGCTGGATGGAAAGATGCATGGGACGACTCCAAAGAGAGAAGAGCGGCTCAACGGCCTTCGCACTTTTCCTGCGAAGGGGGAGCCTCCTCAAAAGCTGAACAGCCGATGCAGCCTGAACAGGTGGGTGTTTTGGACCGAACCATCCTGACCACCTGCCGAGCAGCGTAAACCACGACCACAGCAAGAATCAAGAAAACTACAACCGTCTGCCACATCTGCTACCCCCCAAATCCCAGCCAGCGACCTCCCTGGTAAACCAGCAAAGCCATCAGAAAGGCCACCACTGTGTTGAAGGCCATGGAAAATAACCCCCATTTCCACGCCCCGGCCTCCTTGATGATGCAGACGACGGTGGCAAAGCAGGGGGCGTAGAGCATGATGAAAATGATCACCGCCAGAGCTTTGAGTGGGCCCCAATCGGGATCGGAAGCCAGCCGTTGACTGAGGGGGAGGTCGCGGTCTTCGGACGGTCTGCCCATGGAATACGCCGTCCCGAGGGTCGAAATGATGAGCTCCTTGGCTGCAAAACCCGAAAGCAGAGCCACATTGGTTCGCCAGTCCAGGCCGCACCACCCGCTGATTCCCTCGAAAGCCATGCCGATCCGACCCGCAATGGAATGCTTCAGGCCGGCCAAAGCTTCGGATTGATCGACTCTATCCAGCACACTTCGAGCACCGGCCCACTGCTCTCCCGCCTCGGGCGGCAAATCGTCCGGCATCTTCTGCCGGGCAAACTCCTGCCTCAGCCCAACCGGCAAGGACTCCAGAACAGCGTTCCGTTCCGCTTCAAACTCCGCCCGCCGCGAATCAGGAAGCTCCGGAAAGGCCATCAGAGCCCAGAATAGGATGGAGATGGCCAGGATGATGGTGCCGGCTTTCCGGATATACTGCCATGTCCTCTCCCAGGTATGGATGAGCAGCCCCTTGAAGGTCGGGAGACGATAGGGAGGCAGCTCCAGCAGAAAGGGGGTGCTCGGCCCCCGAAGGATCGTCAAACGGATCAACTTGGCAATGAGCAGGGCCATGACCCAGGATACGAGCGTCAGCACGAACATGATGCGCGGCCGGTTTCCCGGAAAGAAAGCCGCGATCAGCATGGCGAAGACCGGGAGCTTGGCCCCGCAGTTCATGAAAGGCGCCGTGAGCAGCGTGGCCAGACGCTCCTTCGAACTCCTCAGGGTCCGTGCGGCCATCACTCCGGGAACCGCGCAGCCGCCCGCTATCCCTCCCGAAATGATGAAGGCCATGACGGAGCTCCCGTGCAGCCCGAAGGTCCGGAAGATACGGTCGAGCATGTAGGCGACCCGGGCGAGATAGCCCGTGTCCTCGAGGAAGGCTATGGCCAGAAACATGAGGAGAATGAGCGGCACAAATCCCATCACACCGCCGACCCCGTGGATGACTCCCGAGACCAGCAGGGACCTCAGGGGGCCCGGCTCCAGAACAGACTCTACCCACTGCCCCAGTGCCGAAAAGCCCGACTCGAGCCACTGGACCGGAATCTCACTGTAATCGAAGGTGAAATGGTAGACCGTGTAGAGAATGAGCATCATGATCAGAGGACCGAAGAAGCGGTTGGTCAGGACACGGTCCACCTGGTCCGACAGGTACAGTCGATCCGCCTTCTGGGTGCGACGGACCACGCCATCCTTGAGCAAAGCGGCGATGAAGCCATACCGGTGGTCGGCAATGATGGCTTCGGGATAGCTGGCCAGCGTCTTTTGCAGGTGTTCGGTCACTTGCCGGGCCTCCACCTTGAGACGCTCTGAAAGGGCCGAATCGGTCTCGTCGCCCCGCGCCAACACCTGCTCATCCTCTTCGAGATACTTGAGAGCCGTCCAGCGGGCGGGAAAGGTGTCGGTCAGGAAATCGCCGCCCCGAATCTCGATCTCCATACGATCCAGCACCGGGTCGATGTCGGGACCGTATGAAATGTGAATGGGCTGCCAGTCCCCGGGAGAGGAGGCCACGCGAGCCACCGTCTGCAGCAGGTCCTCTTTCCCTCTTCCGCTCCTGGCCACCGTCGGAACCACATCCCTCTCGAGGCGCCGCGACAGCTCCTCTGCATTGATCTCGATGCCGCGGCTCTCAGCGGCATCGATCATATTCAAAGCCAGCACGATGGGAATTCCCAGTTCCATGAGCTGGATCGTGAGATACAGGTTGCGATCGAGGTTGGATGCATCCACGATGTTGATGACCACACGAGGCCGCTCCTGTACCAGGAAGTCCCTGGCCACCAGTTCTTCCAAGGAGTAGGCCGTCAGTGAATAGGTGCCGGGAAGATCCACCAGCCGAAGACGCCGCCCGTTGAACGAACAAAAACCCTCCTTTTTCTCGACAGTGATCCCAGGGTAATTGCCCACATGCTGATGAGCCCCCGTGATGGCATTGAAGAGGGTCGTCTTCCCGCAGTTGGGATTCCCGGCCAGGGCGACCAGTTCTTCGTCAGTCTCTGGATTCATGGTCCTTCATCCACGGTGACTTCGATGAAGTCCGCCTCGTTGTTGCGGAGGGACAGCGTGAAATTCCTCGTGCGAACGGCCACCGGGTCCTTGAGAGGCGCCCGCCCCTGGATCAGGATGGGCGTCCCCGGCACCAGCCCCATGTCCCGGATGCGCCTGCCCAGCTCGCCGGTCGCATTCACCCGGGCAATGGTCCCCTTTTGTCCAGCCTCCATGTGTCGCAACAAAACGGTCCGCATGATGGTAAACTTTCAGCTGAAGCCCAGCGAATCCTGGCTCTCCATAAATAAAATAAGCGGTTTCATCAACCGCTCCACACCCATCCCCGATTTGCTTTTTGGGTCCTCGTGGACCCGACCGCTCTTACACTTAACTCCCCGTGGCAAACCCGGTCACTCCCGGGAGACCCCTTCTGCCGGCTCTTACAAAAGACCTGTTCCTCAGACCTGCTTCAGATCTCCGGAACCACCATAATGTTGCTGGACAGGCCAGCCCCCAGGCTCAGGGTTCCACCATGGACACGCACGAGGCAGGGCGCACCGCCACTCGAACAGAGCAATTCCAGCTCTACCCCCGGATAGATCCCCATGGACGCCATGCGCGCGCAGAACTGCCTTCCCCCGCCAAGACAGGCCACTTTCAACCGTTTCCCGGCCGGAGCATCCGCAAGAGGAAGGGCTGCCGTCTTCACGTTTTCTTGGTTTAGCGCGCAGCACCCGCGTCGTTTTCTGCAGTTCCATCCTCTGAACATCCGCTGCCTCCCCATCGATTTTCAAGCTTGGCAATTAGGTACATCAAACTTTATACAGAGTCAATACCTTAATGAGCGAGTATTGACAGAGTAATCGTCTTTTCAGCAAAATCCCTTGACATGCGTCAAGAGGATTTCTCGACTGCGAACCGGGAGGAGAATGCATGACCCCTGAGCTGGATCCATACCAGCAACTGCTCCACTTCAGACAACGACTGCTGAGCGGCCCTCCCCTTCAACTGGATGAGCTCAGACAGATCTGGAGACTCAGCCGGCATCCCGACAGCCAGGTCCGGGAGAGCACTCTCCTGCTCCTCTCCAATCCGCCCGTTGATGACGATATCCTGCATCTGAAAGTCTGCCTCGATGCCTGCCTGAAGGTGGGACCCATCCGCGCCCGCGAGATTCCGCTGCCCATGCTCGAACTGGTTTTCGACGTTTGGGAGCAGGCCGAGGCACTCGGGATCGAGCTCACCAACCATTTGGATTTTCACGCACTGCTGAGCCGGCTCCCTATCCGCGCCCTTCTTCAGCTCATCGGGCAGCCCTACTCCATGCGAGCCTTTCTCCCGCATGTCGCTCATCGAATGGCCCGCCGTTTCTTCAGGCCGCATTCCTCGCGGCACAGGTGGAGACGCATCAGGATCCGTGTCAAACGGCGAAAGACTCTCGAAGGATGGAGCCAGCCGACTTTCAGCGATCTGCCCCCGCTTCCAGCCCTGAAACGGAGGCGAAACAGGGTCTCCCCCCCTCCCGGCCGCTGGCTGCTTCAGTTCCGTCCCCTCATGTGCAGGCCTGCGGAGCACTCCCTCCCCGTCGAGGCTTCCACGTTTCGTCAGGTTCGCTGGGCGGGACTCGGGAACCTCTCCCTCTCCTGGATGGACAGTCTCGTGGACCTTCAGAGCCGTGAGTTGGCATCCATGCGCGAGATGGCGCACGAGGTCAGCCGTCGGACGCGGCGCGTGGTTTTCAGCTGGCACAACGCGGGTCTTGCGGCAGCCGGCGGCTGGAGCTTCGAGGATCTTCAGGCCTCGTTTCCTTCCCCCGGGCTCTGGGAGGAATTCTCGCGGGCCGTAAGGGCGAGGGAGGCACGAGAGGCGACCGGCGCGGGGGACCTGAGAGATGCCGCCCGGCGTCTCCAGCAAATGCGTGAAGACCGTCTTGCGACCCCTGCCATCCGCCGCGCTCTGCAGGACGCCTGTTCCATGAGACGGTTTGATCCCGCATGGGAGAAGACCTGCAGGGACGCTCGACACGCTGCAGCCCGGATACTGGGCTCATATGCCGGAGCAGACGCACTCGGCCTTCAAAAGCACGGCTGGCCGGGCCTGAGGAGTCCGGGCGAGCGGCGGCCGCTGCGAACAATCCTGGCCTGGTGGGAGGAGGAGCGGAAGGTTTGGAGTCGGGGGCTCCTGCGACTCATTGCCCTTGCGGCCGAGGCGGAAAGTCTTCTTTCGCGGGGAGACCTCGAATCCTTCGTGCTCCCCTGGATCGACAAGTTTTTCATTTCATCGGTTCGCTTGCTGGACAGCGGATATCTGGTCGGCCTGTTTCGCTGGATCGAGCAATGGGGAATCTCTCCCTTGATTCTGTTCTGGGAAGACACCATTCATGCAAAGCAGCCAAGCTTTGGTTTGGCTCTGGATGCCATGCGCGCTCAAGGTCTCCCCTTCCGGGGAATCGGGATATTCGACAAAGAAGCATCGGACCGCAAGGAGGCACTGGTCCAGATCTGCAGTGCTCCTCGTGGATTTGCCCTCTTCGCTCTTCGCCCCTGGGATGACACACACAGCCCGGCCGCTTTCCACAGGATGCTCAAGGAGCGCGATTTTGGGTTCTTCGACCGGTATGACTCTTCGTGGAAGGACGGCCTGAGCTTATTCTACCTGGGAACACAGGTCTTCCCCCTTCTCTCGGACCCGGGGTACGGCGAGAAGCTGCCGGCGTGGGCGGCGGTCGGCCACAGGAAGCATCCGCTGGGCCGGGTCTTTCGGCACATCTTGCGCAAGAAAACCCTTGGTGGACTCTGGCGGGAGAGTGACGATCCGTTGTCGGCCGAGTACGCGAAATGGGCCAATCTACGCTGATGCGGCATTCCGCACGGAGACGAGACGTGGTCGAAAAGGAGGGAGCTCCTTCTTCTCGAGCGGGCGCCAACCGCTCAACGGTACATGGTCGCTCGATTTCAATGGAAAGAACTGGACCGCCGCCGCACCGGCCGGAACCGTGGCGCGGTAGAACACCCCCTCACCGGCATCGTAGCGGTAAAGGTAATAGTGTCCTTCACTGGTGAGTTCCCAGGCTTCGTAGACCCATAATCCGGGGTCGCGGATGATTTCGACGAGGTCATGCTCGCGGTTGCTCATGGCCACCCCTCCTCCCCTTTTGTCGATTTGAACCGGTACTTCGCTCTCCAGATCCCCAATCGCTCCCGCCTTTGGTCAACATCCCGGTTCGCCGCCATGCACCGTGGACAGAGCTGCGAAGTCACTTTTCGTTTTCTCTCAGGTGTTTTTCCTGTCTCATTAAGTTAAGCACGGTTGAGGAGAACCCAAACACTCTTGAGTATTTTCCATTGGGCGAGGACGGCGCGATGCGCCCGTTGGGGAGAGGACCGGACGGGAAGCCCCTCGGAACGAGCCCGGCAGCAAAAAGAAATTGACAAGAATCATGATTTTTCATTAGTGATAAAGAGTGAATGGTCTGAAATTCCTGCAAAAAGGGAATGACGTTCGTGGTATTTTCGTGAGTTCCTGCTCAGGGACTGTTTCGAAGCTCGCTCACACCGTCCCCCCCGCGAGAGCAGGGGGCCAGAGGGCTTTAAGCAGCTGGGTTCCCGCCTTCCCGGGAATGACGTACGGCTTGAGTTGAACGGTATCGCGACAGTCTTCGAGTGCCCCGGGAGTTCGGACGGATCTCCCGCTTTGAGGACAGCCTTTCCATGATCAATTTCCAGAAGGCGCGCGACCGCATGGTCGAGGCGCAGATCATCAGCCGAGGCATTCACGACCAGCGAGTGCTGGAGGCCATGCGGAAGGTGCCTCGGCATCTTTTTGTGGATGAGGCTTTGCAGGAACAGGCTTACAGCGACCACCCGCTTCCCATCGCGGATAAGCAGACCATCTCTCAACCGTATATTGTGGCCCTCATGACGGAGAAGCTGGAGCTGCAAGGGCACGAAAAGGTGCTCGAGATCGGAACGGGCTCCGGCTATCAGGCGGCCGTCCTGGCGGAGCTGGCCCAGCGCGTGTTCAGCATCGAGCGACTGCCGGGGCTGGCGTACAGGGCCAATCAGGCTCTTCGGAAGCTCGGATACAGCAATATCATCGTTCGCGTGGCTGACGGGACCCTTGGCTGGCCGGATGAGGCTCCCTTTGACGGAATCATCGTCACGGCCGGGGCGCCGAAAGTGCCCCAGCCGCTGGTTGACCAACTGGCCATGGGTGGAAGGCTGGTCGTGCCCGTTGGAGACCGGATGTCTCAAAATTTGATCCTCGTGGAGCGAGTCCCCGAGGGGATCCGGAAGACGGATCTCGGCGGAGTCCGCTTCGTGGACCTCGTGGGCAAGTGGGGGTGGGAAGAATAACTCATGACCAAAAACTTTAAGCGCGGCCCCCTGATCGGTGTTGTCGGAGCGGGAGCTTGCCCTCTGCCGGTTGAGCAGCTTGCGATCGAAGTCGGCCGCGAGATCGCCCACAGCGGCGGCATCGTGGTCTGCGGCGGTCTGGGGGGTGTCATGACTGCGGCGGCCCGGGGAGCCAAGCAGGCCGGCGGTTATACCGTGGGGATTCTTCCAGGGCCGAGCATCTTTGAGGCTAACGCTTATATCGATTTTCCCGTTGCCACGAATATGGGGCATGCGCGCAACACCATCATCGCTCAGACCGCAGAAGCCCTGATCGCCATAGCCGGTGGCTATGGGACCCTGTCTGAAATCGCGCTGGGCCTCAAAATGGGAAAAGGCGTGGTAGCTCTGGCCTGTGAGTTCAACATTCCCGGGGTTTTCCAGGCGGCGAACGCCAGAGAGGCCGTCCGTGAGGCCCTTACCATTATCAGAACCTCCGCTGCACGTACGATCATGGTTTAGACCCTCTCATGACAAGAAAAGGAGAGAAGAAGGCACCCGAAGCAAACCACAGCCCCTCCCCTCCGGCCTCATCCGACCCCCAGCCCCCGGAACCCGCCGATGCCGGTCGGTCACCCAAAAGGGGCAAGGCTTCGAAGCAGCTCAGCGCCGAGAACGAGGCCCTGCGCCGTCAACTGGCCGAGGTTGTGGCCACGGCCGCGAGCAATGAAAAGATCTGGCGGCATTTCGCGGAGATTGAGCGGATCCTCTTTCGCACGCGGGACCTGGACGTGCTGGTGGAGGAGCTCCTGAGGGAGATCCGTGCCCGATTTCAACCCGACCATGCCGTCCTGCTGCTCTGCCATCCCGACATCCTGGAGCGGTTCTTCCCTGACATGACTCCGGAAATAGGCCCCCTGGGTGAAGGGACCTGGATCTACCCGGTCGCCCTCGAATCGGCTCGACACCTCCTGGGGGAATCCGCGCGCCCCCTGGCCATGAAGCCCGAGACCCTCCAGTCCGTTCTGGACGTTCTGCCGGCAGGGGCCGCCTCGGCGCGATCCGGGATCCTGGTTCCCCTCTGTATCCACGATGTGCTGTTTGGGGGGCTCTTTCTGGGCAGCCTCGATGCCCAGCGCTACCAGCCGGATGATGCGACGGATCTCCTCGAACAGCTGGCCGTCAAGATTGCCCTCTGCATGGAAAACTGCCTCACCTACGAACGGCTCAAGGATTTCGCCATCGAGGATCAACTGACGGGCCTGCTCAGCTACTTCCAGATCCACACCGTGCTGGAGCGGGAATTCCGAAAGGCCCTCCGCACGGGGACGCCCCTTTCGGTGTTGATCATCGACCCTCAATTCTACCACGAGACCGAAGGCCACCTGGACATCGGAGCCCGGGTGCTCCGCCACGTGGCCGAGCAGCTGAGCGAGATCCTTCCCGAGGGAGATTCTTTCCTGGGGCGTTACGGCGGGGACGAATTCCTCCTGGTCCTCCCCAACGTGCAGGAGGAAGAAGCGCGCGAGGTCATTCCCTACCTGACCCAGGCCATCCGCAAGAAGCCCTTCCGGTTCGAGAACGCGGCCATCCTCATCCAGGCCCTCATCAGCGTTGGAAGCCTCCGGGACGACATGAAGCGCTCCCAGGAACTGCTGGATTCCGCTCTCTCCGAGCTCTGCAATCTCAAGATGTCCAGCAGGGAATTCCGCCCGCACCCGGACCAGATCGCCACCTGATCATCGCCCCTCCCTGCTCTGTGCCCGGTGGTTCATACCCACCGTCCGAGGGGCTACCCTGCAGCTTCCCCGGCCCTGACAACCTTCACCCCACAGCTCAAGCCATCACAATGACCAATCTGGCTTCCCCCTTTGGAGAAGCCTATGTTTTAGAACGAATGGGTGCCACGGGCTAAGCGAACCTTGCCTGTGATCGTCTCCTGCAACATGGGCGATGATACCGGGGAGTTCATCCTGCCCGTCACACCCGGAGTGATCCCCGCTGACGAACCATGCAGACCGGCCATAAGGCTCTGCAGAGCTCGCCCGACTTGGCCTGCAGCCACATTCCAAGTTGCTTTTCAATCGGGCATGTGCTACGGGATGAGCCGATTGTCGGGGCGTAGCGCAGACTGGTCAGCGCACCTGCCTTGGGAGCAGGGGGTCGGAGGTTCAAATCCTCTCGCCCCGACCATCTACAGACCAAATCTCAGGATGCTTGCTGTTTATGCTTGCTGTTTTGCACAAAAGGAGGGGTCTCACCCCTCCTTTTTGCGTTTTTGTTATCCGACCTTCCATCGATTCCGATCTTCCCTGAGAGAACCCCCTCCCCACCGCAGTTCAGCACGTACAGATCATTTCTCGAACGTTGCAAGAATCCAAATATTCGCAAGATGCAGTGAAATTCCGGTGTTTGTCCCGACATGGAACTCTTGAGGTGCCTTCACACACTGGCAGGCAAAGCCGAAGGCAGGGAGTTTTCGAGTTTCTCGTAAATCCTTACAAAGCGGCATGTTTTACAGAAAGACGCACCCCATTACCGAAATCGCCTTGCATGGACCTCAAGCCTTATCTACACTGCCAAATCAGGATGATGGGGAAATACACCTCTCGAAATGCGCACACACAGTTCATTTCGTTCACCTCCCTCGCGTTCACTGCCCCACCCCACCCCGCATCCCGGAGTTTTACTGAAACAATAGAACCACTGGTTAGCTTGCCCCAGAATATTGATGTAATATTTCCGACTGTCCAGCAGGTCGCGGCGACAATCCCGAGAATGTAAGGGGGAGGGTCAAAAGATGGGAATGGAAGTCCACGTCCACGATATGAATCTTCTAGCACAACTCCACATAGGGAAGGCAATCCCACAAAGTCCTCAACTGAGAGAGGTCATGTTCTCCGTGGAGGAAGTGGCTGGATCGCTATTCAGGATCTCGGAGGCAAAAGACTATGGTTTGGTCTTTGGCCAACCGGAGGAGACAAACAAGCTTGCGTACACTGCGAAAACACTGGAGCGTCCAGGAGAGACTTTAATCAGTAGTGACGCATTAGCTACGTGGCTCAGTCCACTCGAGAAACAGCTGTCGAGTTTTTCATTGATGGGCTTCTTTTTGTCGAGGACCGAGCTCGGCTACATGAAGCTATATGAACAGTTTCAGAAAGCTCAACTGGTTCCTCGTCTGTGCGTTTTCGCAACTAAGGAGACTCTCGAGTGGGACTTAACTAACCCGACGCCACCCGTGTTGGTCGCTAGCCGAGAACTCGACGCATGGCCTGGGATTGCCTTCTGGTCTCCAAGCGGGCATTGCGCGTTCATTCCCATATCGGCACTGCCGGGATTTCTGAAGGAGATGCGAGAGATCGGCGATGCCGCAGGCGATCAACCACAAGAGGCGCTTCGATTATTTGACCTTGCTCTGCAGACGAGAAGCTCCCTTCAGCCGAGCCCCAGACTGTTGCACCTCAGCGACCTGCATTTCGGTACAAAGGAATCCACCAATCACCAGGTCTTGTTACTCAATCACCTGGATGGAGTGGTTAAGAAGGTCGGACGTGTTATTATCACTGGAGACTTGATGGAGGCTCCCAGTCCTAATAACCTCGTTGAATTCAAAGCCTTTTTAAGCCGGATCACAAGCATCAGCATGTCTGACCCTATTGTCATTCCTGGCAACCACGACGAGCGAGCGAGTTACGGTTCATTTGTACAAAGACTAGAACAGGTCGTACGACTTGATCGTAATGCAGTGACTGTTGATCATCGACTGAGATGTATCTTTCTTGGTTTTGACTCTTCATTGGACGCGATTGGGCCGACGGGATTCGTGAGCGAGGAGCAAAGTAGGGCAGTTGCAGATCAGCTCGAACTGGAGATATCGAGGTTATCAAGTGTGGAAGGCTTCTTCCGTGTCGCGCTAGTTCATCATCACCCATTGCCCTGGAAGGAGGAGCGCGAGGGCTTATTTAAATACCTATGGAAGTGTATTGAAGAAAAAGCGTTGGGAATGAAAGATGGCGACCGGTTTTTGAGATGGTGCGCACGACGTGAGGCACTTTTGGTCTTGCACGGGCACAAGCACCGGCCACGATGTCGGGATGAGCGTGTGGACATCAGTCCAGGAAAGGAAAGACAAGTGATGGTAGTGGGATGCGGTACATCGCTTGGTGTGAGGTATCAACCGCTAGGCTACAACCTGATCACATGGAACGTCGCTGGAAGAGCTTGGAGTGTCACGTTTGTCGAGGGCGAAAGTGATGGAAGTGGGTTCTTCGAATTGGAATCAAGTCTCAGATATGCACAGCGGGCGGAATGAGTAAGGAATGGCCAAGAGCATCCAAGAGCAACCCCACAATTCGCACCTGCTAACCCTTCACTGAAGCGGACACGCAAAAAGCCGCGTGCCGCTTAGTTCTTCGTTACGCAAATGAACCATCAACCGGACGGCCAGGAGGTAGAAGTGATGTTTGGCATATTTGAGAAGAAGCCGCCTCCACTGAAGATGCTTGTCGCCAGTGTCTTTGGTGATGATGCTTTGCTTATGGATAACAAGAAGAAGAACCAGGACTTCGTAACTATAGCGGTCATGGCGCTAGCAATTGCCTACAGAGATATAGCGAAGTGGGAGAGTGAGAGCAGAGCCGAGTCCATCGTCAAGCGCACAAACCACGATGTCTTGGCGTTTGAAATTGCTCTGTTCACTGTCTGCCAAGCCCTATGTGTCTTGGAGGACTTGGAGGATGATTCTAGGGAGTCGGAGGACGAGGAATTTGAAGAATTCGAAGACAGTGATTTGGATTCCGGAGATTTAGATGAAGGCTACGACTGCATAAAAGACGCCATGCACTTCATGAAGTCGTTGGCAGAAAAAGACTATGGGAAGCTTGATGAGTACTTTGTCAACAGAGTCAAACGGTATTCATCTGACGCCAAGAATGCATGTGAGGCCTTTGCGTTCAACTTAACCTGCATAAACGGAGCGCAGAACTTCGACCACTTAACAGAGAAGGTGCAACTGGATTTGCAGACGCAACTGTATATGATTCCATTTGCCATTGCGCATAGAAAGGTCATCGTTCCTGCCTTCATTGACTCTGTGAACCAGCTACTGTCCATGGAGGCCGAGTAAAAGCAATTGCCTAACAAGAGCGTCCACGCGGATGCTCCGCACCGGTTACGCTCGCCGTTGGGGCCACCAGAAGGAGCCGAATGAACCTGCCCAAGTTCAACGAAACGTTCATGCCGATCCTCGAAACGCTTGCGGATGGCGTTGCGATACATCACCGTGAACTCATCAAGCGAGTGCGAGATCGGTACTACTCGCAGCTACCCCAAGAACTATTGCAGCAGCGCACGAAGAGCGGCGAAATCCTGATCGAGAATCGAATAGCTTGGGGCAAGTCCTATCTCAAGAAGGGTCGCTTGGTTCACTATCCGAAGCGTGGCATGGTGCAGATCACCGATGCAGGTATGGCGGCTGGCAAGAAAGGCGTGACGCTAGGCGACCTCGAATCAAACTTGCTGGAGTTCTACGCGGAAGAGAAGACGAAAGACGGACCTGCGCAGGAAGCGAAGCGACAGTCCCCGCAGGATCTGATCGACTCCGGGGTCTCGGCAATCGAGGCACAGACGAAATCTGAGTTGCTGGAGAAGTTGCGGGAGTTAGACCCGTTCTACTTCGAGAAGGTCATTCTCATCCTACTGAAGAGAATGGGGTACGGTGACTTCATCGAGACGTCAAAGTCTGGAGACGGAGGAGTCGACGGGATCATCGACGAGGACAAGTTGGGCCTGGAGAAGATATACATTCAGGCCAAACGCTATACAGACAAGAAAGTGCGCGAGACGGATATCCGGAACTTCATCGGGGCAATGAGTGGGGATACACGGAAGGGAGTGTTCGTAACCACGAGCAGCTTCGACGCAGCGGCGTGCAAGAAGGCTCGTGAGGCGCACCATACGATAATCCTCATCGATGGCGACCGCTTGGTTGATCTGATGTATCAGTACAACGTCGGAGTCCAAGTCCGAAGTGTGTACGAAATCAAGGATGTCGATGCGGACTTCTTTGAGAATTCCTGAGCCAGCAGTCGTGTCGTGAGCAAACGTCCCAACACCGGCCTCCAGCGGACGGCTGCGCCGCCGCTGAGGCCGGTGTTACCTAATCTCTCCTGATCCTCGAAAATCTAGTGCTTAATTGCGTAAGTTAACGATAGTATTTCTGAGCTGAGTTCCTTTGA
>CAZLCS010000038.1:0-57974 GCA_964557955.1 uncultured Syntrophobacteraceae bacterium | reverse complement strand
CTGGCTGATTTCCTAACCGTTGATTTTGGCTGACTTCCTCATCGGTGGCAATAACTATATGCTGCACGATCCCTCGCAGCCTGACTTTCCTGGCGGCCGTGAGGCCTTCAAGGAGATGTGCAGCGGTTTTATGGAAGCGATACGGGACGCCTCCTGCACCATTGAGGATCAAATCGCTGAAGGTGATAAGGTGGTGACAAGGTTTACCTTTTCAGGATGCCAAATGAAGGACTTGCCCGACATTCCTTCCAATGGCGGGTGTTTCAATGTGAGCGGGGTCACGATCAGCCGGGTGGTTAACGGCAAAATCGCGGAAGAATGGATGTACATGGACGAGCTTGGCATGCGAAGGCAGCTTGGGAGTCCATAGGTACCTGACAGGGCTGGGAATCAACTTCCAGGTTCGGGAGGGCCCTTTTCCGCTGCGCTCTCATAGTTCTGGCGCGGGCCCTCCCCAAAGGTCGCTCACCTTCACTGAAACTGCCTCCGCAGCCGCCACATGCCCAGCCAGTAAAGAGATCCCCCCAGCAACACAATCCCCAGCACGGAATCCCAGAGAAGGTTCAGGCCGGCGCCTTTGAGCAGGATGCCGAAGCTGGCTTCGATATAATAGTGAAGCGGAGAGAGGAGCATCATCAGGCGCAGAATCTCCGGCATGGCCTCGGGCGGAGTCCAGGCTCCCGAGAGGAAGATCATCGGGCCGTAGGTCATGATGCTCAACATGCCGGCCTGGGCGAGGTTGCGGGCAATGGTTGAAATGACAAGGCCGAGACCGGCGGTGGCAAAAACATGGAGAAGGGTGATCACAAAATAGAGGAAAAGGCTTCCCTTGATGGGCACGCCGAAACACCCTTTCAGGACTCCGAAAAGGCTCAGGCATGCACCCGCAAGGATCACCACGGCCATGGACAGTACCTTGGGAAATAGGATCTGGAAGGGGGTGAGGGGAGACACCAGGAGCTGCTCGATCGTTCCGCGCTCCTTTTCTCTCACCATGGCGGAAGCCGGGAGCAGCATGGAAAAAAGCGTAATGATATTGAGCATCTGTGCGATGGACATGAACCACCGGTTGTCCTGGTTCGGGTTGAACCAGACCCGGTGCTCCTCAAGAACCCGGGGCATGTTTTCCATCCTGTCCCCATTCATTCCCAGACGCTCCAGGGCGGTTTCGAGCCCGAAGCGGCTTACAATCTGGGTGCTGTAGGTGGCGGCGAAGTTCCCGAGCACGGAGTGAGATGCATCCACCTGGACCTGCACGGACGTGGATCTGCCGCTCAGCAGCAGTTCTTCGAAGCGCGGCGGAATATCGAGCACCACCATGGCTTCGTCGCGGTTCAGCAGGTGAATCCCTTCACTCCCGCGTTGGATACCCCCCTCGACCTCAAAGGAGGGTCGACAGAACCGACCAACCAGCTCCCTCGATGAAAAGCTTCGGTCGTCATCGTGAACCAGGGTGACAGCGTCCCTCAGTTCGAACCGAACGCCCGAGCCCGCCAGGTAGATGTCCAGCGTGAAGGCATAGATCATGAACAGAATGAGTGCCCCGTCCCGTGAAAATTGCAGGAGCTCCTTGACGGTCATCACCCGAAGCCGCTCCAGCCAGACGGCTGTGCCTCCCATGAAGAGGCTGTGAGGGCTCTCGGGGCCCCCGCGCCGATCTCCGCCCTTTTTCCCGCTCATGATGCGGGCCGCTTGTGAAACATGGAATAGCCGATGGCGGACAAAGCCGCCGCATACACTGCCAGTACCAGGATTTCCTGCCACAGGACATCGATACCGACTCCCTTCAGGAAACAGCCTGCCACGATGTCCGTGTAGTACATGGCCGGCAGCAGGTGCGCCACCACCCGGGCTCCCTTGCTGAGCGAAGGAACCGGTACGAAGATGCCCGAGTAAAAGACCGAAGGCACCACCGTAATGATGAAGGTGATCAGGATTGCCGCCACCTGTGTTCGGACCAGGACCGAGACGATCAACCCCATGCCCGTTGTGCAGAGGACATAGAGGATGGAGGCAGCGAAGAAGAACGAGACCCCTCCTTTGAAAGGCGCTCCGAAAACGCTCACCGTGATCATCCAGAGCACTCCGACGTTCAGGATGGAGATTCCGACGTAGGGAGCCAGCTTTCCGAGAAGGTATTCCCCCCGTGTGATGGTGGAGGAGTAGATATTGTAGATGGCTCCCGTTTCTTTTTCCCGAACGACTCCCATAGCGGTCAGGAGGGGAGGACAGATCATGAGGACCATCATCATGAGCCTGGGCGCCAGGGACCAGTCGCTCTTGAGACTTGGATTGTAGAGGCAGCGCACTTCGGCTCTGATCGGCTCCAGCATGTCCCGCGCGACGTCCCGGTCCAGACCGTGGGTCCGGGCCACATGATCCGAAAGCAGGCGGGAGTTGAAGGCCGCATTGACGCCCACCACGTAGCCCCTGGTCGTCTGGGCGCGAAAGGGAAAAGTGCCGTCGATCAGCGTCTGCACTGCAGCGGGGCGGCCGGCCAGGAGGCGCTCCTGGAAATGCTCCGGGATGACGATCACGGCCCGAACGGTTCCGGTCGCCAGCAGCCGGTAGGCATCCCGCTCGCTTTCCAGATGGCCCTTGAAGCTGAACTGACGGGATGCAATGAATCCATGGAGGTAGTCCCTGCTCAAAGGTGTTCGATCGTAGTCCAATCCAGCGAAAGGGTTATTCTCCACATCCAGCGACAGGCCGTAGCCGAATGTCAGCAGGAGCACCGGCGGAATGATGAAAGCCATGGCAAAAAAGAGATGGTCGCGCACGACCTCGCGCCGCTCCCGGGATGCCACGGCTAGAACACGCCGGAGGTTCATGGGGCCCTCCTTCCGCCTTTTTCCAGTGCCGAGACCCGATACACGAAAACATCTTCCATGGTGAGCGGCTGCTCCGTCACGTTGAGGAGTCTCACGCCGGTTCCAGCCAGAACCTCTCCCACCCTGGATTCCACCTCCCGCCGGTCGCGTGCCGGCAGATGGATCTGCCTGCCGTGAAGGGTTACTCCCTCCAGACCCGCCCCCTGCAGAACTTCCAGGGCATCGACTGGCCTGTCCGTGCTCACTTCGAGCATGCCCCCGATCTCCGCCTCGAGCTGCCGCTTCATCTCGCCCGGCGAGGCATCGGCCACAATCTTCCCGGCATACATGAGCGCCAGACGGTCACAATGCTCAGCTTCGCTCATGGTGTGCGTCGTGATGAGAAGGGCCACACCATCATGTCGAGAGAGCCTGAAAAGGATGTCCCAGAATCTCCTTCGCCCTGCGGGGTCAACTCCCGAGGTCGGCTCATCGAGAAAGAGGATTCGTGGGCTGTGCACCAGAGCGCACCCCAGCGCCAGGCGCTGGCGGACTCCCACCGGAAGTCCCCCGGTCTGGTGATTCTCGTGGCCTGTAAGGCCTGCCATCTCCACGATCCACTCTGTCCTCCTCCGGGTCTCTCGACGGTCAAGCCCGTAGATTCCGGCGTAAAGACTGATGTTCTCGACCACGGTGAGATCCCCGTAGAGCGAGAAGACCTGGGACATGTATCCGATCCGCTCACGGATATCCCGGGATGCGTGGAGCATCCCGAATCCCCCCACGTGGCCGGTCCCTTCCGTCGGCTGCAGAAGCCCCACGAGCATTTTAATGACCGTGGTCTTGCCTGCGCCATTGGCCCCAAGAAGACCGAAGATTTCGCCGCCCGCCACCCTGAAACTCACCCCATCGACGGCCCGAAAGTTCCCAAAGTCCCGCACCAGGTTATTGGCTTCGATGGCGGCTCGACCAGGTCCCAAGTCGCTGAAGTGAGGCGGAGGGGCGCCGTGAGCCTGCGGCCCTGCGACCAGTTCCTCGTCCGCCAGGAACTTTCTCTCCTGCAAAAGAGCGATGAAGATATCCTCGAGCTCAGGGCCCCCTGTGCTCAGGGCATCGGGAGATTCACCGGCTGAATCGAGAGCGTCCCGGACCTTTCTCGCCGCCTCCTCATCCCCCAGCCCTTTCAAAAACAGGCGAAGTCGCGAGCCACGCACCTCCGCCTTGAGAGAGTGCTCCCTCAGGGCCGCCAGGGTCTCCGCCTGTCGCTGCGCCTTGAGCGTGACAACGGTTCCCGGCACGCTGGCCGAAATCTCTTCGGGGGTGCCCTGAGCCACGATCCTCCCGTCAAAGAGAAGGGAAAGTCTGTGGAAGCGGGAGGCCTCATCCATGTAAGCGGTGGAGACAAGGGCCGTGATATCGGTTTCGCGCAGCAGACGTGAGAGGATAGCCCAGAAATCGCGGCGGGAAACGGGATCGACGCCCGTCGTCGGCTCATCGAGGATGACGAGTTTTGGATCATGGATGAGTGTGCAGATGAGTCCCAGCTTCTGCTTCATACCGCCCGACAGATTCTTCATGGGACGATCCCGGAAGGGGGCGAGGCGGGTCATGTCAAGCAGTCTGTCTTTGCGCTCGGCTGAAGCTCCTTGCGGGACCAGGCGCGATCGGGCAAAGAATTCGATGTTCTCCTCCACCGAAAGCTCGGGGTACAGGTTTTGTCCCAGGCCCTGGGGCATGAAACCCGTGCGGTCCTTGATCCGTTCAGCGGCCTTTTCGGAATCAATGGAGATCCCGAACACTTTCAAGGAACCGAGATCGAATGTGATCACGCCGGCGATGGCTTTCATGAGGCTGCTCTTCCCCGCGCCATCGGGTCCGATGAGGCCGTAGATCTCGCCGGATTGAACAACGAGATCCACACCGTGGACCGCCTGCTGCCTGCCGTAGCTCTTGGAAAGGCTTCGAGCAAGGATGATCGGGTTTTCAGTCCCGGTCTTCACGGGCGACGCCCTTTCACTCACCATCGGGGCACCGCCCAGCCCGCGTCGTCCTTCCATCGAATGACAGCGTCACTCGGCATGCCGGGGGTCAGGAAATGATCGGGATTCTCGTCCAGGTAAATCTTCACGGCGTAGACCAGCTTGGTCCGTTCATCGGGAGTCTGTACTTCTTTGGGTGTAAATTCAGCCCGTGAGGAAATCATGCGTACGGTACCCGGAACGGTCCTGTCGGGAAAGCAGTCGGTGTGAATGCGGGCCGGAAGACCAACGCGCACCATTCCGACCTGGACTTCGGGCACATAGACCTTAAGATACAGACGATCCAGATCGACCAGGTCCAAAAGGGGAACACCCTGAGCCACCATTTCCCCGACATTGGCGATCCGAGTGAGCACGACGCCGTCGGCGGGAGCCTTGATCTCGAAATCATCCCGAACACTCCGGGCTTCAGCGAGGGCTGCCATCGACTGGTCCAGCTGTGCCTCGGTCTGTTTGAGCTCGCCCTCCTTCACCTTGATGCGGTCCCACCCCAGCCTTGCCTGTGCCAGGCGCTTCTGTGCGCCGGCGACGGCAGTGCGCGAGGCGGCAAGCTCATTGCTGGCCACCGTAAGCGCCAGCTCGCTCTGCTCTCCTTTCTGGCGGGACGCCGCTCCATCGGCAGCCAGCCGCCGCATGCGCAGAGCTTCCCTGCGCGCCTGCTGCTCGGTGGCTTCCGCCTTGGCCGAAAGGGCTCGCCAATGCTCCAATTCCGCCTCGGCTGCCTCGATGGAGAGAGGAACATCCCGGCGGAGAATCTCCAGGTCCATTCGAAGGGTGTCCACTTTGGCTCTGAGGGACTCGACGGCCTTCTCGGCCTGGGTAACCCTGGTCCGAACCTGGACGTCATCGAGGACAATCAGGATCTGCCCCGTTTTGACGAAATCCCCCTCCTGTACGGACAGGGTATGGATGCGTCCCGGGAATTTGCTCGAAACCGTGATGTGGTCGCCCTCTATCCGACCGTTTGCCTGAATCAGCCCTTCGGGCAGAGTGGGTTCATGAAGCCAATGAGTATAGGTCACAATGAGACCGGCTAAAACCGGGAGAGTCAGCACAAGAATGATCGGGCCTCCGATGCGGGAGCGCATGGAGAACACTCCTTGCTCGTCCGAGCGTTGAGCTGATTGATGGAGGAAAAAAACAGACAAAACCCTGGCTGTGGGTTAAGCATTCGAACGCCGCAGTCCGTTCAAAGCCAGATCAAGGGCTTCCTGGAGCATCTCCCGCAGGGGCAGCTTCAGAATCTCTTCGCGATACAAAGCTCCCTGCTCATAGTGCATGATGATTCCGTTGACTGTGGACCAGAGGATATTCGCGAAGGGCCAAGGGCTCACCGGTCTGAAAACGCCTTCTTCGATTCCCTTTTCAATGATGCGGCTCAAGATCTGCATGCACCGCCTGGCGCTGTCCATGCACGTTTCGAGGAGCGCATCCGGCACCCGCTCCGTGACATCCGGCTGGCTGCTCAGGAACATGATTCTGAAGTATTTCCGGTTGCTCTGATAGAAGGCATAGTAGGCGACCAGGATCTCTCCCAGGAGCAGATCGCAGGCCAGAGGCCGGTCGTTGACTCTTTCAAGGTCCTTTCTCAGCAGATCCAATCCCTCGGCCATGATCGAAACGTAGAGCTCTTCCTTGCTTCTGAAGTAAAGGTAGAGGGTCCCCTTGGCGAGATCACATCCTTCGGCAATGCTGTCCATGGTGGAAGCCATGAAGCCTTTTTGGAAGAAGACCTCTCTGGCCGCATTGAGGATGGCTTCCCTCCTCACGGCTTGCTCCTTCCGCTTGCGCACAGCCGTCCTCTTTTGACTATCGCTCATTAAATGACCTCCAGTCATTCATCTACAGTCATCTATCGGCGTTGTCAATAAGAAGCAGGCCACGATCTGATTTGGCGCCGAAGCATGGAACGCAGTCACAGGACCCTGCGAAGGTCCAAGGTCGTTATAGAAAACCATTGAGTGAATGAGATGAATGATATGTTATTTCAGTAGGATAGAGTTTATTGACCGAAACGGGTCCATCTCAGCGATCGATGGAAAGGATCCGGTAGATGCGGATGCCCGAAGGCGTGTACACGGTAACCTCCTCTCCTTCGCGGCATCCCATCAGGCACCGGCCGACGGGGGAGGCTACCGACAGCTTTCCCTGAGAAACGTCTGATTCGTAAGGTCCCACCATCTCGTATCTGAACTCGGACCCGCTCTCGATGTTCCTGATGACGGTGACCACCCCGAAGCCCACCTGTTTCCTGAAGAACTTCCTTCCCACGACGACTTCGCATTCCGAGATCATGCGCTCGAGCTCGCTGATCTTCCTCTGCAGAACGAGATGGCGCTCGCGCGCAAGCAAATACTGCTGATTATCGATCTTGATTCCGAAAGCCCGCGCCTCCTGAAGCTCCTCGATAACGGCCGGTCGGATGACTCGGAGCAGGTAAGTCAACTCCCGCTTCAATCGGTAATAGCCGGCGCGTGTAATAGGTACCTTTTCCATAGACTACCGCAGACTACCGCCCGTCCGGGGTGAGACCTCCTGGAGGAGCGATTCCATCGTTCCGAAAATGCAGTCGGCCCCTGAATCGAACCCTCATCACGCTTTTCTCAGATGGAGTCTCCGGAAAAGAAGTCGGTCGGGATTTCTCCACGATCCTGCAACGCTTTGAACAGTGAAAGGCCGATGACGGTCTTTCCGTCCCTTATGGAACCATCGACGATCATGTCGTAAACGCGAACGATGGGCAGCACTTCGACTCTGGAAATCTCATCCTCTTCGCGGAGGGTTTCCACTCTGGCGAGATTCGATGCGGCGTAAATCCGAATGATCTCATTCGAGTAGCCAATAGCCGGAAAGTACTTGAAAAGGTGGAGAAACCGCGCAGCACGGTAGCCGGTCTCTTCCGCGAGCTCACGGTTGGCGCATACCTCGACGTCCTCCCCGGGGTCCGCCTTTCCAGCCGGGATTTCGAGCGTCTCCTGTCCGATGGCATATCGCCACTGGCGAACCATGAGAATGTGGGTCGAATCCACAAAGGGGACAACGGCTGCCGCTACCGGGTGATCCACCTTGATGCGCTCGGTGAGCCTCCCCGTTCTCAGGCGCACCGTATCGAGTTGGGCGCTGAAGTGGGCTGCGTGCAGAACTCCAAGGGTTCTGATTCTTTCTTCCATGGGCGATCCGAATCTCCTTCTGAACCGGCTGAGGTTGTGGAAGCGCCATCTCTCCGTGGAGCGAATTCTTCCTGAAAGGCGGCCTGCGTAGACGATACGCCCGACGGGAGCCGACGCATCCCTGCGCAACGGGTTCCCTCACAGTTCATTAGACGTATAAAAGATTATGGCTTCGGCGGCAAGAGCGCCGTCGGTGGAGATTCCACCTATGGCATTTCCATGGTTTTCAATGACACGGGTAAGCCTCGCTGGGCCCGCGGCACCCCATGTTCGATTTGGGGAGGCTGGAGCCACAGCGAGGTCCGCAATCCTGGCTTGAATGGATCCCAATGCCCAGAGGCGAAGGCACATCCAGTACGGTTGCTGCAACGACTTCCACTAAAGCTCTTTAAGTTGTCCTTTCACAGGTTCCTGAGAGCGTTTGTGTCCTGCAGAGAGGAGCTTTCTTGAGCTCATGGCGCCAGGGAGCTCACCCGTTCTTCCCCCTGCGGGCGCGGGAAGTGATCCGGAGGTGTCCAGGTGATCCGCAGGCGCTTCGAGGGAGTACCCGTTGTTCAGCCCTCCGTCGCCCTCCAATACCAGCTTCAGGTCACCGGTGAGGGAGCGGATGTGACCGGCCTGACGGCTCAGCTGCTCGGATTCTGCGGCTGTCTGTTCGGCCTGGGCTGCGTTGGTCTGAACAACCCGGTCCATGTCACGGAGGGCCAGGTTGACCTGCTCGATTCCCCTGGTCTGTTCACTGACCGCCTCCTTGACCTCGTCCACGAGACTCATGACTTTGTTGCCCGAATCTCCCATCTTCACGAATTCCTCACGCGTGACCTGGATATTTTCCTGGCCCTCCCTGATGTGATGGAGGGTTTCGCTGATCAGGGACTGAGCCTGGCGGGCTGCATCACTCGCTCTCCGGGAAAGGCTGCGCACTTCATCGGCAACCACGGCAAACCCGGCACCCGCCTCGCCGGCCCGAGCCGCTTCGATAGCAGCATTCAGCGCGAGAAGATTGGTCTGAAAGGCTATTTCATCAATGCTTCGGTTGATGACGGCCATCTGCTCCCCCGAATCGGCAATGAGACGCATCTTTTCATGGGTCTTCTGCAGCGCATCGTGGCTCGCCCTCATGCTCTTTGCCGATTCCGTCCCCAGTTCATGAAGCCTGACGACGCTGTCTGCGTTGCTTCGTGCAATGGAAGCCAGTTCCTCCATCGCTGAAGAGCTCTGCTCGAGGGAGGCAGCCTGAGCGGATGCCCCATCCGCCAGAAGCTGGCTGGCTGCAGCGATTTCCTCAGAACACCGGGCCATCTCATCGCTTCCCACGGACAGTCCGGAAATGGCGCCCGCAAGCGGGCGAGCGATCCTGCGGCTGTAAAACCATCCGATCAGCATCCCCAGAATGGCCAGGGCGGCCGCACTGACCCCGACAATCCGGGATACCTCTCTCGACTTCTCATCCGCACTGGCCTTGATGGAAGCAGCCAATCCCAGCAGCTCGTTCACGGGGCATGTGGCCGCAATGGAATACGTATGCTTGCCAACCCCGAGGGGAGCGTAGGCCACGAACTTTTCCACACCCTCGAAGCTGTATCGACCGACCCCCTGCTCGCCCTTCAACATGGAGCCTCTGACGATCTCTGAAAGCGCCCCATGTTGGGAATCTCCAATGTTGACAGGGTTGGCGAGACCGTATTTCGGGTGATTGACCAGCACGCCTCGCTCGTTGATCACATAAGGATAGCCAGTCTTTCCGTAGACTTTTCCCTGAAGCAGCTTCACCGTGAGGTCCCAGTCCAGACTCAGCACCGCTGCACCCCGCGAAGTCCCATTGAAAAACACCGGAGAGGTGACGCGCATCTCGGGTTTGCCGGTGTTGGCCGCTATGACTACCCCGGAATTGGACACTTCACCCGCCCTGAGGCTCGTGGACTCCTTGAACCAGGGTTCACCGCTCTTGTCCTTGAGATCCTCCGAAAACTTGCCCGATTTCAGATTGAACAGCTCCAAACCGCTCTCGTTAAGGAGGCGGATTTGGCTGTACAGGGGTGCCTGATTGCCATGGATCTCCGCCTTGGATGTCTTGTAAACAACGGAGATTTCGTCCATCAGGAGCTTCCTGGATACCGATGCCACCCCTTTGGAGATTTCGCGAATGGGAACCGTCGTGCAGATCACCCAGTCCCACTCCGGGAAATATGCCGCCGCCATGAGGTTTGGGGTGCCTTCGGCTGTGTAGAGCAAGGTCTGCGTCGCTCCCGAGGATTTCTGATCGAGGATCGATTGGAATTGGGGCAGGCTCAGATCCGTCAACACATTCTTGCCCACGAGGTCTGCCTGCGGGTGGAGCAGGACGGTGCCGCTGCCGTCGGTGACAAAGGAATGGCCGGTTTCTCCCATCTTTGTTCCAAGGATACTCTGAGTCAGATCGTCGGTTTCGAGCTGCTTGACTCCCGCATAGATCATTCCCACCAGAGTTGCATTGGCGTCGAGGAGGGGACTGTAAGCGGTGACATACCAGCTGTCCACGACGAAGGCACGGCCCGAAAAGGTTTCACCCTTCATGACGGTTTCGATGACCGGGTTGGGCCGGCCATCGGGGAGTGTCGCCGAGACGAAAGTCCCAACCGCCCGGTTGCCCTCCCGGTCTTTCACATTGGTGAGCACACGCAGCATGTCCCCCTGAGCGTTCATCTTCTGGAAAACCGTGCACGTTCCACCCACGATATTCTTTACTTCGTCCACCAGAAACCCGGGGTTTTCCGATGCGTAATCGGCTTCGAGCTTGATGTCTCCGACCTGGAGCACGGGCAGGACGGCGACCTGGGTCTTCTGGTCGACCGGGTTGACGGCATTCCATCCGTCGTAATTGGATGTCTGCTGCAGCGTTCCCTTTTGGGACAGGAGATGTTTGGCAAGGGAAAGGTCCGAGGTGACCTTTTTCTGGAGCAGTCCCTGCTGAGCCTGGCAGGTCTGCTTGATTCCCTCGACGACTCGAACGGCCTCCTTTTCACTCAATTCGTTGAGCACTTCGTTTTCGCCAGTCAACGCACTGACATAACCTGTCAAATTGGAGGAGGCTGCGAGCTTCCGGGCATCCTCCTCGACCTTCGCGATGATAGATGACAGGGCACCGCGTTCGCTCTCCAGGCCGACTTTGAGGATCTGGCGGGCCTGTTCATCCAGAGCCGCATAGGACTGCTCACTGGTGGAGTGCCCGAAGGAACGGAACTGGTAAAGGCCGGCAACTCCAACAATGAGGACGGGAACGGCCACCAGCAGTGCGCAGGTCAGAGTCAGCTTCATCTTGAGCGTTAATTTCCTGATCATGGGTTACCTCTCGATAGGTTCTGGTTTGTGCGGAGAGGGTCCTCAACCCCCTGTCTTGAGCTGAATGCCGCTCACGACAACCGGGGATGGACCTGCTCGTCCGTTGGGCAACTGGTCACGTCGTCTTTGCCTGCAAGCGCTCCCCCCCCATTGCACCGGTCGAAAGCAGGCTCGTCAACCTGCTTCCATCAATCAAAACAGATGCCAAATCCTTTGCTGGTCCAAGGCCTCTGCGCTGCCGGGGTCTGGAGAATGCAACCAATACAGGGTTGACACTTTGAAATAATCGATACTAATTTAAAAAATTGGTGTGGAGATAATGGGCATACAAGGCATCGCTTGTGACAAGGAGTCGCCATCGGGAAGGCCCGTTCGGGCAACTCGAGCTATAGATTGAATCTCGTGAGGAAGGAATTGCAGAATGGCCAAGGAAGCTCAGCTCGTTCACTCGTTTCCCAAGAACCCGCTGGAAGAAGTGCGAGTTTCACTCTCCGTTTACAGGGGAAAGCAATACATCGACCTCAGGATTTACTACAAAGGAGATGACGGCGAGTTTCACCCTTCGAAAAAGGGGTTGACGGTTTCACCAGATCTCCTGCCGGATCTTGTGGAAGCGGTTGAAAAACTCAAGGATGCCGTGGGAGAGTGAAGAACTGAGCGAGAAAAGGGCATGAATCGAGACATGGAATGCATGTGCATGAACTGTGGAATATCGCTGCTCATTCCCATGACTGAGATTGTCTTGGACGAAACGGTGGTCAGCTGCGAGTACCGGTTGGTGCGCAATCTTTTCTGTACGGAATGCGGTGGGGCTCTCGCGATGATCGGTCTGGCAGGTGAGCATCCGCATTACCGGCTGGAGTAAGCGACCTCGCACCTGGCTGCCAGGCGCGAGGTCAACCCCGTAAATGGGTTGTGGCATCCATGAACCGATGCGCCCAAGGTTTTGAGATTCAATTTTTGGAGTTTCCGGCTCAAAGCTATAGTGCCGATGGATGCTGTTTTTATGCCCTGTGCCTAACAGCGGCTATAGGCTGATCGCTCCGATTCGGTCAGAAGAAGTTCGCCCGATACACTTCCAGGATCTCCGCCTCCTCATCCTCGTCGAGGATGCCGTAGGGGACGGCTCCCCATTTGCACCGATAGTTCACGGAAGCGCCATACAGCCGGCATGTAAAAGGCCGAACCGGGTAGACACTGCAGCCGGTTTCGGTCACGTAGGGACAGGTCGTCCCGACCGCCTCCCCCAGTTGCATGCCGTTTTCCTCCAGATATTTCTTGAAGCGCTCGTCCTCCACCCGGGTCCGGCAGGGAATACCGAACTCGCGGCAGCACTCGGTGCATCCCGGAATACACGGAACTCGCGGCAGCAGTTCGTAGAGATCTTCAATGTCAAGGGTGTCCTCACGCTCTTCACCCATCCCTCTTATCCTTTCCGAACCATCCTTCCAGCATCGGGTTTCTTGATATCATGGAGGAGATTGAGCTGGCTTCAAGCTCTCAATCCCGGAACCCAAATCCCGAAACTCGGAGCCCTTCTTGCGTGAACCGTATACCGCAGAGCTATCAGGTTTTGAAGGATAGAGTTTGGTGACTCGCTGAACGGTCAGGCTGACCGTTCCAAACTCACTTTCGACCTTGCCGGTGAGCAGGTAGGCGCTTCCCATATCCACTTCCTGGCAGAAGCGCTTGAAGGCCTGAGGGAAGAACACCGTCTCGTAGATGGCCGTTTCGTCTTCAAAGGAAACGAATTCCATGGATTCGCCCGCCCGGGTCATCACTTCCTTGCGGGTGATGGGCCACCCCAGAACATGCACATGGCGCCCAACATGATCGGAAAGGTCCGATGCGCGAACGATGCGGTGTGGAAGGCTCTGGATAGCCGAAGCGTACAAGGCCAGCGGATGCACCGACAGGATGAATCCCAGAGTCTCCATCTCCTGCTCCCACTTGCGGCGAGGCGAAAGGTCGGGCAGGGGAGGGACCCGGAGGGAGCGGAGCGGGAGAAGCGGGGAACGGGGGGCGCGGAGAAGGGGAGATGGGGAGCCAGGGGCGGTGTTCAAACTGAAACGTCGGTTGAGCCAGGACTCCACGAACCAGAGGAGCTGGGGGCGGTTGAGCTGCCGCTGCATCCCCAGTGCATCGAGCCCCCCGCTTTTCACCAGCAGCGGGGCTTCGGAGGGATGGATCTCCACCCGGCCTAAAAAATCCTCCAGGGAGGTGAAAGGTCCGTTTCGCGTGCGCTCTTCGAGCAACACCTCCAGGGTATCCCGCCGGATCTGCTGCAGCTGCTGGAATCCCACGCGAATGGACCTCCCGTTTCCCGTATAAGCCCACTCACTCTCGTTGACGTCGGGGCCCAACACCTGGATCCCCATGCGACGGGCTTCGGAAATGTAGGCCCGCGACCTGTAGTATCCACCGCCGTTGCTGATGACCGCCGCCATAAACTCGGCCGGGTAATGGGCTTTGAGATATGCGGATTTGAAGCTCACCAGGGCGTAGGAGGCCGAGTGGGGCTTGCAGAAGGAATAGCCGGCGAAAGATAAAAACATGTCCCAGACCGTTTCGATGACGTGACGTTCGACGCCGCGCCGGCTGCAGCCGTCGAAAAAGCGCTGCCGGTAGCTCGTCAGCTGCTCCGAGCTCTTCTTGCTGATGACCTTGCGCAGCCCGTCGGCCTCACCCCACGTGAACCCGGCCAGGGCCATGGCCACCTGGACCACGTCCTCCTGGTAGACCAGGACGCCGTAGGTTTCCGAAAGCAGCTCCCCGAGGCTGGGGTGGATGGGCTCGTACGGCGCCCCATGCAGCCGCAGAATATATTCCCGGATGTACCGGTTGGCAGCCGGGCGAATGATGGAGGAGTGAATCACCAGATGCTCGAAATCGCCCCGCTGCGTTTTCTGCTGCAGCTGTCGCATGGCGGGGGATTCGACGTAGAAAACCCCCATGGTGTCTCCCCGGCGGATGAGGGCAATGGTTTCCGGATCGTCCAGGGGACTGAACCGGGCGTAATCGATGGCCAACCCCGTGTTCTTCCGAATGGACGTGATGGCGTCGCGGATGACGGCGAGCGACCGGTTGCCCAGAAGGTCGATCTTTACCAGGCCCGCCGTTTCCGTCTGGTCCTTTTCCCACTGGATGATCCGGACCCCCTTGGCGCTCCGCTGGACGGGCACGTGGCGCGACACCCGATCCGGGACCAGGATGACGCCGCCGCAGTGGACCGACAAATGCCGTGGGATGGAATCCAGCCGGGAAGCCAGCTGCAGGATTTCCGGCCAGGGAGGATCCAGGTGAAACCCAAGGAACCTGGGGTGGTAGTCCACGCGCTTTCCGAGCCCGGCGGGGTGTGTCCAGGTGCTCATGCGCCGGGTCACCTCCTTGATCTCCGGGGCCGGAACCCCGAAAACCTTGGCCACCTCCCGCACCGACCCGCGACCCGCAAACCCCACGTGGTTCGACACAAAAGCCAGCCGCTCCGGCCCGTAGTCCCGGACCAGCTCGTCCGAAAGACCGTCCCGCTCGTCCCAGGGAAAATCCACGTCGATGTCGGGCGGGTCCTTGCGCTCCGGGTTCAGGAAACGCCCGAAGAGCAGCCGGTGACGCAGGGGGTCCACGTGGGTGATGCCGAGAAGATAGCTCACCAGGCTGGCCGCACCGCTCCCGCGGCCGCAGTGGATGGGGCGGCGGCGGACGATGTCCGCCACCACCAGGAAGTAGTCCACGTAGCCCTTGGACCGGATCAGGTCGAGCTCTTCCGAAAGGCGCGCTTCGATAGTCGAGCTGGTTTCGCCGTAGCGCCAGGCAACACCCCGGCGGCACTCGTCGAGGAGCAACGTGAAGTGGTCCGAGGCCTGATCCCGGTAGTGGGGGAAGACCAGCCGGAAGTGGTCCCACGCCGTGTAACATCGGCGAGCCAGCTCAACGGTATTGGCGAGGGCTTCGGGCGCGTGGGGAAAATGGACGGCCATCTCGCGCGGGGATTTGAGCCACCGGCCCGGCTGAACGAGCTCCGCCGGCGGGATGGTGCTGAGGGTCCGGTTGAGGTCGATGGCCCGCACGAGACGGTGAAGATCGTAATCGTCCGGGCGCACGAAATGGACGGCGTTGCTGGCCACGGGAGAAATCCCCAGCTCGCGGGCCATCTGCAGAGCCCACCGGCCCGAAGACCCCGGAAGCACCTCGACCCGGCAGTCGACCCGACGGCACAGCCCCTTGATGAGCTCGGGGTCGGCACTCAGCATGGCCACATCGTCCGAAGCCTCCGGCAGGCTCCGGAGCACCGAAAAGTCCCGATCCAGATGCCGCCGGCTCACCATCTCGCAGAGCAGCTCATAGCCCCTGGGCGACTTCGCCAGGAAAACGGCCTCCTCCCGGTCCGTTCGAAGATGAGCTCCCGCGATGGGAGTGATTTTGTGCTTCCGGGCCGCCTCCAGAAAGTTGATCAGCCCATAGAATCCGTTGGTGTCCGTAAGGGCCAGGGATTCGAACCCCTTTTCCGCCGCAGCCCGGCAAAGGGCCTCTACAGAGCTCACCCCCCGCATCATGGAGTAATGCGAATGAACATGCAGGTGGACAAAAGATGGATGCGACCATTGGATGTTCATCGTTCACCACTATCTCGGGTCGTGTTTTGGTGAACCAGAAACTAGAAACTAGAAACCAGAAACCCGAAACTAGAAATGAGAAACCACCACCCGCCCCCAGGAGATCGACTGTCGGCCGAACCGCTGGCGGATGCGGTCGAGAGCATCCTGCAGCCTCAGATCGTCCCGGGAAGAATCCTCCTCCCAGGGGAAAAGGGACATTTGACGCAAAGGCATGGAGAAGTCGGTGAGCTCCACCACCATGCGGCGGATGGCCACGCGCCGCTGAACCAGCTTCCGGTAAGTCTGCAGGAAGGCCAGAAACAGACGGGTGTCCACGTGGGTGGTGATGGGGGAGAGGGGCTGCTGGGTCCGGACCGTGACGCCGTCCGCGTAGCGCACCTCCAGGGTGAACCGCGCCGGAGTGCGGTTGTGAGCGCGCAGCACCCAGCCCACTTCTTCAGCCTGAAAGAAAAGCTCCGCCTCCAGTCGCTCCCGGTCGATTTCATCCCGGTCCAACTGGCGTGTGAAGGTCAAACGGGGAATATCCTGGAAGGGGACGACGGGCGATGGATCGACTCCCCGAGCCAGCCGCAGGAGGCGGCTGCCCGTCTTGCCGAAGACGCCGGTCAGGGCTTCCACCGGAAGATCCGCCAGCTGTCCCACCTGTTGAATGTTGAAATCCGAGAGCTTTGAAGAGGTCTTGAGCCCCACGCCCGGAAGGGCCGTCACCGGAAGAGGGGCCAGGAAAGACTGCTCGCCGCCCGGGAAAACGAATCCCAAATCCCCCGGCGGAATGCAGCTTGCGGCCACCTGGCTCACCAGCTTGCTGCCCCCCAGACCCACCCGGGCCACCAGAGCCCTCCTCTCGGCCAGATGCCGCTCCACCCGGCAGGCGGCGTCGGTCCCCGGCCCCCAGAGGCGTCGAGTCCCGCTCAGGTCCACGAAATAGCGGCCCGGAAATGTCCCTTCCACGAGGGGCGAAAAACGCCCCAGCTCGGTGATCACTTTCCGGTGCTGCTCCCGATAGAAGCGAAGATCCGGGGGCAGAGCCGTCAGCCTCCGGCACAGACGCCTGGCCTGGCTGAGGGGCATCCCTTCCCGGAGCCCTTCGGCGCGCGCTACGGCGTTGACACCCTGGATGACCGCCCGTGCGCCCCATTCGGAAAGGGTGAGAGGACGCTTCTTGAGCTCCGGGTGCCGGAGTTCTTCCAGAGTGGCATAGAAATTCGGGATGTCCAGATGGGCAATGTCGCGCACCATGACGTTCCTCCAAATTTGGGGCGGTTTTTAAGATTCTCGCGCAGAGACGCGGAGGCGCAGAGAAAACAAGCCTCGATCGAAACCCTCGGAGTCAGTCCTGCCCTCAACCAGAAACCAGAAACTAAAACCGCCGATAATGCCGCAGCAGTCCCACCACCGCGCCCACGATCTCCACGTCATCGTGACGCACCCGGATCGGTTCCATGGCGCTGTTGGCAGGCCGCAGCTCGATCACTTCCCCGGGCTGCCGGTAGAATTTCTTGACCGTCGCCTCACCCCGAACGAGAGCCACCACGGTCTGGCCGTTTTCCGCGTGGGGCTGCCGGGCGATGATCAGGATGTCACCCTCACGGATGCCTTCCTCGATCATGGAATCCCCCCGGACCCGCAGGGCGAAATTGCTGCCGTTGCTGAGGAAGCTTTCGGGAACCTCGATGGATTCCGGCACCTCGATGGCCTCGATGGGGGTTCCGGCTGCAACGATTCCCAGAAAGGGGATGGAAGCACTTCCGGGTCGCACGGGGAGCAGCTCCAGGGCCCGCTTCCGGTTGTTCCAGGGGCTCTGGAGATAGCCCCGCTGCTCCAACTGCTTCAAATGTTTGGATACGGCGTTCAGGGACCGGAACCCCAGGTGCTTTCGAATCTCCTCGTAAGAAGGAGCGCTCCCGGTCTGCTGCATGTAGTCCTGAACAAACCGGTAGACGCGCTGCTGGGCTGGAGTCAGAGGAGGCATGAGATTCCTTTCTTCATATCTTTTGATCAAATGGCCGGCCCTTCAACCCTGGGATGGCCGGAAGGCGGGGCAGGGAGCTCTTTCGTGTTTCAACAACAAAATAGGTGAATAAAAGGTGAAAGTCAAGGGGCTGGCAGGTCTGATCGATATCAGTCCGAATGGATCGAACCGAAAAGCAGGCGTGCCTCATGAATAAAAGCAGACAAACCTTTCACAGACCCAAAAAACATAGGCGGGAGCACATCCGAAAGCCGAATCGGCCGCCGTCATGGCTCGGGCCAGATGCCTGCGTCATCGTCGGGCTCGCCGGAGGTGAAGGAGGGGGGCTCGCCCGAGAGACCCAGGCAGAAGGCCAGGGCGTTCTTGCCGAGATCATTGACAAAATAGCCTCCCTCCAGGAGGGCGAAGCAGCGGCAGCCCGTTTTGTTTTCAGCAGCCTGCCGGATCAGGTAGCCGAGATAATGAAAATCTTCGGTCTCGAGCAAGCCGCCCCAGTCGCGCACATACAGATCGAACCCCGCCGAGACGGCAATGATGTCCGTGGGTCCAAGCCATCGCAATTTCAGCTCCAGAAGCCCCAAATACCGCTCCCGCGACCTGGCACGGACCTCAATGAAATCCACGGCGGGATTGCTTCGAAAAATGGCCTCGGTGCCGTCACCATGGTGCATATCAAAATCGATGATGACCGCACGCCGGATCCTGCCGGTTTGCAGAAGAGAACTGACCGCCACCGCCATGTTGTTGAAAAAGCAAAAGCCGCTGTAAGATGAACGCTTGGCGTGGTGGCCCGGCGGACGGATGGCTGCAAACGACGGAGCTCCATCCATAGCCATGTGTGCCGCACAGAGGGCTCCCCCCGCCGACAGAAGAGCGGTGCGGTAAACCTCCAGACCTTCGCTCTGCACCGCCTCCAGATGCTCGCGGGTATGCACGCGGAGGATATCCTCCAAAGAGGCAGCCTCGGGGATCACGGCCTCAAAATGGTCTCTGAGCCACCGGTGGATTACCTTGACGCGCAAAGGGCTCTCGGCTGCCGAAGTGAAGTAATCCGTCAAGTAGCCCTCGTGGAAGACAATTTTGAGCATCCTGCCGATTCCGTCCGATCCTTTCACACTTTCACATTTACAGTCAAATCACGTCAATATGCTGTAACCTCACGGGGCGGGAGCGGGAGTCTCTTCGCCCTTCTCACGCGCCTGAATCATGCCCCGGATGGTTTCAGCAAGAGAGTGGTAGAGGGCAAGAGCATCTTTCTTTTCCCCGTACCCCTTATCCGCGTGAATGAACACGGGTTGCCCCGTCCCGTACTTGAGCTTGGATGAGACCACCACGTAAGGGATGTGCCTTGACTTATCCAGGTCATGCACCAGACCGATGAAGTGCCCCCGAATGAGGATCAGGTCCGGAGCCTTCCGCTTCTCGTGCATGTGGTAGGCGAAAAACTCCTCACGCGGGAACTGGTGGATACGGATCTTGATCCCGTGCTGCTCACAAACCTGTTCCAGGATCTTCCCATCCAGGCCGCAGTGCAGCATGTAAAGCACCACTTCACGAGGTTCGTCCGCGTTGGTTTTTTCCGTCTCCATGCCGGACACCTCACTCCGTTAGAATCAGTGGATCATGCCGGACCAGCCAGACGACTCAGAGCACAACAGGCCTCAAAAATAAATATAACATTGATCTCAATCCGCTGAGCCCTGGTTGCGGATGGCCATCCGGGCGAGCTCGTCGCAGCGCTCGTTTTCCGGGTGGCCATGGTGGCCCCGGACCCAGTGCCATTCGACCGCGTGCCTTCGGGCGGCTTCATCGAGAGACTCCCAAAGGTCTTTATTCTTGACGGGCTCTTTCCCGGCAGTCAACCAGCCATTGCGCTTCCACTTCCTGATCCACTTGGTGATTCCATCTTTCAAGTACTGGGAATCTGTATAAATTTTGACGTTGCAGGGCTCCTTGAGAGCCTCCAGCGCCTGGATGACGGCTGTCATTTCCATGCGATTATTGGTGGTGAGCGGAGCAAAACCGGAGAGCTCCTTTTCAGTGGTCTTGTAACGGAGAATGGCCCCCCAGCCACCGGGACCCGGATTGCCGGAACAGGCTCCGTCCGTGTAGATCTCGACCACCTTTCTTGAAGGCTCCGGGGACAGCGCTGGTGAGCTCATCCGGAAGGTGACATCTTTCTGCGAACGAACCGCTCGATGGCGGCCGAGGAGCGTTTGCCCACGACCTGGATCAGCTTGTCCATGGGGATTTCGGCCCGCGCCATGGCGCTGTGACCTCCGGCACAGCCGATCCCGCCAAAGGCCTTGCGGACGAGCTTGCCTGCGTCCTTGCGATAGCCGTCGTTGCGAATCACGACGATGAGATTTTCCTCGTAAATCCCCGAGACGATGCTCCAGGAGATGTCGTGGATCTTAAGAAAAAACTCGGCGATCTCCACGAGGATGTCGGCGGAGGTGACCTCGTCGAGGTGGACGAAAACACGATCTCGCACGACGTGCTTGCGTTCGACGGCCTTGTGGAAGAACTTCAGCTCTTTGACGGAAAGGTCTGAAATCTCGACTTTTCTCAAGGCGTTGTGGTTGGCTGAGTTGAAAAGACTGCGAAAGGCCTCGATATCCTCTACAATGGTGTGCCGCTCGAAATTACGGGTATCCGTCTTGATGCCGTAGAGCATGGCCGTTGCCAGAGTCTGGGATGGTTTGATGCCTGCAGCCTTGAGGTATTCCGAGAGGATGGTCGAGGTGGCGCCGTAATGAGGTCGAACATCCACGAAGGGGGCTTCCACGGGCGTACTGACCGGGTGGTGGTCGATGACGGCCGTGTAGGAGAACTGCTTGAAAGCCTCATGATGGCTTGGCTGGCCGTCCACCACGACGTACCGGTCGTAATGGGGGAGCTCCGACGGCTTCATGAGCACCAGGGGAAGTCTCAGCAGACGAGCCAGGGTCAGGTTGTTCAGTCGGCGGATGGGCCGGATCATGCCGATGGTCGTGGATTGAACCCGGTGCCACAGGAGCCTTTTGACCGCCAGGGCGGATCCTATGGCGTCGGGGTCGGGATCTATGGTGATGAGGACGTTGTCCCTGGAGTGAAAATGGGACAGCAAATCCTTGAGGGCATCCTTTCTGGAGCGCCTTTTGTTGACAGTCGTGTTTCTGCGAAGATGGGTATCGTCCCGCACCATTTGAATTCAAGTTTGACAGAGAGTGTGGTGAGTCTTTAAACAGAAGAAAAAAGGGTGGTTTGGGGCCACCCTGGAACCTTCGCTGGAGCGGGAAACGGGATTTGAACCCGCGACTTCAACCTTGGCAAGGTTGCACTCTACCGCTGAGTTATTCCCGCTCGTTGGTGAAAAAGGTGTATACTGAAAGGCAGCGATCAAGTCAAGGGGAAATTGGGAAGGCGCTTGAAGTAGCGGCTCCACAGAGTCCGATAAGATATATTATGTAAACCAAAAATCGTCTCCCAAAAAAACCGGGTCGGCAAAGAACTTTCAGAGGAGCCTCCATCATGAACCAGCCCCAACCGTCCCGCTCGACCGTGACCGGCATCTTCTACCATCCGAGCTTCAGCCGGCGGAGCTATCTCACTCAGGGCTCGCGCCTGCAGGACTTCCCCGATGCTCTCAGTGATCTTCTGAAAGAGCCGCGCTATCGAATGTTCGAGTCCCCTGCCGTCTCGGAAGATCTCATCCTCAAGGTTCACACTCCGGAGCTTATCCAGGGAGTTCTGGAGGACCCCCTCTGCTCCACGGCCTGGCACTCCGCAGGGGGTGTTGTTCTCGCGGCCGAAAAGATTGCCGCCGGTGAAATCCGCAACGGGTTTGCATTCATTGGGGCCGGCGGTCACCATTCGGGCCGCGACTTTTTCGGAGGCTACTGCTGCTTCAACGACGTCGTCATGGCCATCCATGTCCTGAGAGAACATCACTCCATCCGTCGCGTCGCCATCCTGGATACGGATGCTCATCACGGGGACGGAACGCGGGCCCTCCTTCGCAACGATCCTGAAGTGCTGCATGTCTGCATCTGTTCCAGCAGCTACGTATCCGAAGACGGGACCAAGGTGGATGTGGTCGCTCCAGGCCGATCATGGTTTTCGTCCGGAACCTCCAATGAAGATGTGAACCACCGCTATGTCGAAACTGTCGCACAGGAGCTGGTTCCTCGCGTGCAGAGCTTTGAGCCTGAGCTCCTCTTCTGGTATTTTGGCTTCGACACCCACCGGGGGGACTACGGAGACATTGGGCTCACCCGGCCTGCTTACGTCCGAATTGGAAGACTCATGAGGAGTCTGGCGGACAAATTTTGCCGGGGCCGACTGGAGGTGGTGCTGGGAGGCGGCTCGCGGAGCGACATTGCACGCGATCTCATCCCGCCCGTGATCCGGGTGCTGGCAGAAGACACCGACAGTGAAGCTCCCGGCATCTGAACCCGGAAATTCTTGAAACCCGAAACCCGAAACTCGAAACTCGAAACTTGAAAAATGTCTGCCCTCTATAATCCCAAGACACTGGCCAAAACCCTGGCATACCTTCTATACCATGCCCCCGGAGAGTTCGGTCTCTTCTGGGATTTGGACGGGTCCATGCCCTGGAAGGAGCTCTACTGGGCCATGCAGCAGGATCCGTCGCTTCGATTCGTTCGCGAGAGCCATTTGCGGGAGATCCGTTTCCTGGGAATCGACTTTCCTGCCACACTCGACGGCCATTTACTGAGGCTCAACCCCTCTTTTCCGATTCCAGATTACCCCGTGGCTGATCCACCACCCTCCCGCCTCTATTATGCATGCCGTAGAAAGACTCTCGTGGTGGCTCGAGAGCATGGCTTGAGCGCCGCCGGCCGGTCCTTTCTGGCCGTTTCGTCCGATAAAGACCTTGCTCTGGGCATGGCCCGTCGCCGAGATGCGAATCCGGTCCTCATCGAAGTTCTGGCGGACATTGCAGCTGCCGAAGGGACCCTCATTCGGTTCGCAGGTTCGGACCTGTACCTCGTTGAGAGCCTGCCGGTCCGATGCCTTCGATTCCCGCTCATCAGCGAAGAGAAGCTCCAGGAACTCTCCGGCCGCGGCAAAAAGGGGACGCTACCTGCAAAACCCGCCGTCTCAAAGACCCCGGGCTCTTACATGGTGGAGATGGACCACCTGAGGGATGCTTTCGGTGATCGGCCGGAAGGCGGTGGAAAATGCAAGGACAAGGGTCGAAGGGGTGCGCAATGGAAGCGCATGTCCCGCAACGAACGCAACAAGCGAAGTCTCTGATCTCATGGCAGGCTTGCACTGCCAGGCCTCCGGAACAAATGCCCCCAGATCGTGTGTGATCTTCGGCCGAATGCCTTCCGATACGGGCGAAGCCAGCATCCTTCCCACGCGGCGACACCGGTATCCACTCTAAGCTGAGCTACCCGCTTCCTCGCGGGGAGACTGAGTGGGCAGATTCCGCCACATAAATATAGTCAATACTGATCATTGCTGCCTATCCAAGAGAATCTTAGGATACGTATAACAACGTATGTTGATAGACTGCTTGTGGAAGGGAGGAGAGATCGATGCGTAGCATTAAATTACTCATATGGCCGTTGATTCCTCTCTTCGCCCTTTTCTTCCTGGGCTGTCCTCATGCCTTTGATGCTCAGGATGAAATGGTGGTCGACTTGACCATCCTTGAAGAATCAGGAGTCTCAGAGCTTGCCAAGCATCATCACATCTCAATGCTTCGCATCACGGCATTCGATCGTGCCTTCAACCTCTTGTGGGTTGCACGAGAGTTGATCCCAGTTCCGCACTCAACCGATTCCCACCAAACAACTGTTCTTCGAATGTAGACTCACCTCCAGATGGTCGCACTATCGCATCATTTCTTATCCGTACATCGAATTGAAAGCAGGCGATAGAGGCCCGGTTCGCGACATGGCCGGCACTCTCATAGCATTCACCCGCAATTCTACTGAGGCTGATCGATTCCGAAACCAGAGCCTCGAGCCTGCAGCCTAAAGATCAGGGAACCACGGAGGGTGGAAACAGCCCTCAGCAGGAGGTCTCAAATGAGGACGATCAAGATCTACGCTCAGCTGTTGACAGCAGGGAGGGCCGGCTTGGGGACACGGTTCAAGCCGCTGGCCGTCCAGGTTCACATGGCTAACTATCTCTTCATCGGGGCAACGCTTTGCGGTTTGCTCATCACCTCGCCGGCCATTGCACAATCGCTGGATATCTTCGGGCCTCCGCCGGCCGGCGATCCTTCCGAATTCACCGGACCATTCATCGGGCTGGAGTTCGCGGACGGTCTCCTGGGGACGCTTCCACCTGCCAATGAGGGTTCATTCGCAGGTGGCCCAACCGAAACCCACACCGATGCAGGATTGAACAATTCCGTGCCTGCGGTCGAGCAAACCAATGCCAGCGTGCCGACCAACAGCAGGCCGAGCCCACGTTTCGGCGCCCAGTCGTTCACCCAGCAGATGCTGCTCTTCGAGGAGTTTGGCCTTGAGCCGCTTGGGAGCAATGAATCAGGGTCGGGCAGCTCTTTCCCGGTTCCGACGACCGGCTCTCTGCCCGAGCAGGATCCGCTGAGTGTCGCAGCCAGTGCGCCTGCGGGGACCGCCCTGGAGGCCTTTTTGGCCGAGGCCGGGCTCGCTCCTTTGCCCTCCGAGTTTTCCAACACCACTACTGAAAACCCATGGAAATCCGAGATCGAAGAATTCCTGGGCCGCAATCTCGTCACCCCCCCCGCAGAAGGACGGCCGCCCGGAAAGGGCTGGGCCCATCAGCGATGGAACGAGTTCTTCCCGCAGGCCTATTTCAAGACCGCCCAGGCGGGAGCACGCGTGAACGGCGGTTTCCGTGACAAGAAGCAAATGCATGGCTACAGCGCCGGCGAGTTCGGGCCGGGAGGTCTTTATCACAGGGTTTACACTTCCTCGGTCCCAGGTGCGCCGACCCTCGAGGGATCGACGAAAGGGCTCGCCATCCGGTTCCACCCGAACATGCCCATCCAGGACCACAAGGCCCTCTGGACCTTCGATGGGACCCTGCCGCCCAAGCTCCTCATGGCTCGCCATGGTCAGCCGATTCTCATGCGGCACTATAACGCACTGCCCATCGACCCGGCCGCAAACCATGGATTCGGGCTGCACACCATCAGCACTCACGAGCACAACGGCCACAGCCCGGCCGAGAGTGACGGCTACACCAACGCCTTCTTCTTCCCGGGACAGTACTACGACTACCGCTGGCCGCTGCAGCTGGGAGGCTACGACACCATCAATACGCAAGCTGCGGAGCCACGGGCAGCGTTTCCCTGTGTTCCGGGTGAAACCCTGTTTGTCAACGATGTCAACCCCGGCGTGAAGACTTGTGAAAACGGGTCCATCAGGATCCGGGGTGACTGGCGCGAAACCGAGAGCACCCACTGGTTCCATGACCATATGCTCGACTTCACCGCGCAGAACGTTTACAAGGGGAATGCGGTAATGATGAATTATTACAGCGCGCTCGACCGGGGGAAGGAGGACTTCGAAGACGGGGTCAACCTCAGGTTTCCGAGCGGTACGGCTCTCCCATGGGGAAACCGGGACTACGACGTGAACCTCGTCATCGCCGACAAGGCGTGGGATGAGCAGGGACAGCTCTGGTTCAACATCTTCAACCTGGATGGGTTCCTGGGGGACAACCTGCTGACCAACTGGCTCTATTATCCTTATCTTGATGTGCGTGCGCGGCGTTACCGTTTCAGGATTCTGAACGGTTCCGTATCCCGATATCTGACGCTGGCGCTGGTGCACGAGGTCAACGGAACGGGAGGAGAGATGCCCGGCCCCGCCGGGTCCGGTGTATCTTATAACCGCGTGCCGTTTCACCTGATCGCCAACGACGGCAACATCATGGAGCACGCAGTGCCCTTTGACGGAAGCATGGACCTCGATGGTGACGGGATTCTCATCGACCACAGGGGACAGCTCCCGACCCAGGCCATTGCCGAGCGCTACGACATCATTGTAGACTTTGGCAATCATGGAATCGTGCCGGGGGACAGGTTGTATTTCGTTAACGTGCTGGAGCACACCAACGGGAGGCGCCCCAATAGAAGAATCACGCTGGAGGATGTCCTGGCCGAGCGTTACAGGGCTGAATTGAAAGACGACGACAAGGACGGCATTCCGGACCGTTGGGACAAGGGCGATCCCTGCATCGGGAAGTTCCTGGAGTTCCGTGTGCATGCGTATTCGGGCCGGGATCTGAGCATGGATCCGAGTGAATACGTGCCGGGCAAGAAGACCATGATCCCGTTGCCCCTCCATCGCGACGATCCGGCCGATCAGGCGAGGCTGGCCGCTGCACGGCACCGGACCTTCGAGTTCGTCCGGGGAGCCGGGACCGACGAGGCCCCCTGGACCATCAAGACGGACGGCGGCGGTGCTTTTCTTATGGATCCCCGAAGGGTGTCGGCGGCGCCCCAGCTCTCCACCGGCCCCACGGAAGGCGGGTCCAGCGGAGAAGGCACCCTGGAGATCTGGTCCATCCTGGGTAACGGCGGCTGGAGCCACCCGGTCCACGTCCACTTCGAAGAGGGAATCATCCTCACCCGGGGCGGAGTTGCTCCGCCGGAATGGGAGAAGTGGGCCCGCAAGGATGTCTATCGCATCGGCCGGGAAGACGACAGCACGGAGAGCGTCGAGATCGCCATCCAGTTCAGAGAGTTCGCCGGGACCTACATGGAGCACTGCCACAACACGCAGCACGAGGACCATTCCATGCTGCTACGCTGGGACATCGAGCATCCGGGCCAGGTCCAGTTGATGCCGGCTCCGCTCCCCACCTGGGACGGGGTGGAATACGTCGATTCCGCAGCCCTCCCGACCTTCAGGGACGGCGACGGATTCGGTCCGTCCTTTGCGCTCGGCCCGGGCAACCCTCCACCGGACCCAGGCGATCCTCCTCCGGATCCCGGGACGCCGCCCCCCGATCCCGGCACTCCTCCTTCCGACCCGGGAACGCCTCCGCCGACTCACGTCCCCACCCGGCTGGAGCTGAGGCTCTCTGGGATGATTGACAAGATGCAGGCGCGAATGAACGAGGAATTGGCCAGGCCGTTTCCGAGTGCTCGCCGCATTCTGTCTTTCCAGAGGCGGCTGGATCGGCTGCAGGCACGGCTCCTCGCTGCCCAGCAGCGAGCCATCGCACGAGGCGTCTAGTACTGCCGGACGCCGGTCCTTAACCGGTCGCTGGTTCCCAAGCTCGAGCTTGGGAGCCAGCTGATCTGATCGATGATTCACGCCCGAGTTGACTTAAGCTGATCGGGCTCTGGCCTGTAGAGTGCCATGGAATGAGCGAAGCTTGCCCATGCGTGACTCTTCGACTACGGGCAAGCTCCGCTCAGTGCAGATCATTAAAATAGAGTGTCCACCTCTCGAATCGTCATTCCGGCAGCCTTTTGGACGGAATCCACAAAAAAGCTGGATGCCGGCTTAAAGATTGCCGGCATGACGAGCGGCGAAATGGACACCTTTTTCTGTGAAGGTGTAATTAAGCCCGTGCCACCCCTGAAGTCGACGGCATTGCCCCTGTGGCGTGGGAGAGGGAGCCATCGGATCTTTCGAACCCCTGCCGCCGGCAGGATGAAAGCCTGTTTTCGAGGAGAACAATCATGTGTAAACACGTCCGGAATCCTGCCCTTGTTCTGTTCATCGGGATCGCGCTCATTTTACAGGCATCTTCCGCAGACTGTAAGGGAGATGCCGGTTCCATATGGGGAGCGGACTACTTCCCCAACATCCCGCTCACCACTCATGAAGGAAAAGAGGTGCGCTTTTTCGATGATCTCATCAAGGGCAAGGTCGTGATCATCAACTTCATTTTCACCCGGTGCCCGGACGTGTGCCCCCTGGAAACCGCCCGTCTGCGCGAGGTCCAGAAGATCCTGGGCGACCGGGTCGGGAAAGACGTCTTCATGTACTCCATCAGCATCGACCCCAAATACGACAAGGTACATGTGCTCAAGGCTTACGCGGAAAGATATCAGGTGGGTCCCGGCTGGCTTTTCCTCACGGGAAATGAATCCGACATCATCACCCTGAGAAAGAAGCTCGGCATGTACAACCCCGAGGAGCGGAGCGGCAACCTCAGGGCGCACACCCTGAGCCTTCTTGTCGGCAATCAGAGCACCGGCCGCTGGATGCGTGGTTCCCCGTTCGAAAACCCCTATGTTCTGGCGACCCAGGTCGGCAGCTGGCTGCACAACTGGAAGCTGCCCCCGCGCGAAGGACAGGATTACGCATCGGCTCCCGAGGTGCGGAGCATTTCGCCGGGAGAAAGCCTTTTCCGCACCCGGTGTTCCGCATGCCATACCATCGGGGGCGGGGATCTTCTGGGTCCCAACAAGGAGAAGCTCGGCCCGGACCTCTACGGCATCACTCAGAAGCGGGAGCGGGAGTGGCTGATTCGCTTCATGAAGGAACCGGACAAGATGATCGAGGAGAAAGACCCGCTCTCCCTGGCCCTTCTGGAAGCCTACGACAACGTGCCCATGCCGAATCTGTCGCTGAACGATGCTGATGTCGAGAAGATTCTTGCTTATATTGAAGAAGAAAGCCGGAGGCAAGGCGCCCCCGAGAGCCCTCAGGGCGACATCGTTCCTGAGAAATCGGGAGCGGACAGATAAAATCTGGAGGTGATGGGGATGACCAGAGCATTGGGGGTCTGCTTGTTGATCCTGGTCTTTGGGGTGGCGGCCGCCTCCCCGTCATGGGGCGTCGAAGTGGGTGATCCGATGCCCGGATTTGCCATCCAGACCTTCGACGGGGCCAGGACATCCAACGAAACCTTTAAAGGGAAACCCCTGCTTCTGGTCTTCTGGAATACCTGGTGCCCCAACTGCATGAAGGAACTGCCAGAAATCAAACGGCTGAGTGAATCGTACGGCCCCAGGGGTCTCGCACTCCTCGGGGTCAATACTGCCATGAACGACAGCGAGGCCAAGGCCCGCGCCTACTGGGAAAAGTCCGGCTATGACTTCCCCGGCGCGTTTGATCGTTATTTTGAAACGGGACAGGCCTTCAGGGTCTTATCAGTCCCGACGATCCTCCTGATCGATTCCAGGGGGATCGTGCGCTACAAGCAGGCGCGCCTCCCCGAGGATATCGACAAGCGGCTCCATGAGCTGACGATCCCGCAGTAACACCGCATTCCCGCCCCCAGGAAATACCGTTGGGCGTCCCCCTGTTCGAGAGCGAATGTGTATGATCACTACTGATCATTGCACCCACCCTCGCCCCTGATTACATCAAGTAAAAATGCTTAGGTGAATTAGAGCGGGAAGTGAAGAAGGAATAGCTGTGAATGACGAGAATGCTTTGATCATATGGTTGCTGACGGCAAGTACTCCTTTTTTGTTTTGGTGCCGTGCGCAGATCTGCATATCCCAGGCGGGGTGGATACGGAATTGTAGTTCTTTCGTGGAAGCCAGGGTCTCCGGTTTAAGTAGAAATACGCACATGCCTTGTTTTACGGCAAGCCGGTCGTTTTCGCGGTGCAGTGATCAGCGGGGAAGCACAGAGCGAGGGGCAGCGACAGGCGACTGAAGGCAGCTCATTGGCACGAATTCGCAAAGCATCGGGCAGGAAAGCCCGTGGAATTGAGGGTTCCCATGAACTTTTCTAACTTCTCTGTTTCTTACAGTCTGACATCGATCTCGAAAAGGTTGAGAACACAGGGCAGACCGCCGGCCGAGCTTTCTTGGAAGCTCAATTCTCTAATCTCGGCTGTTGCGCTGATGGCGCTCCTCATGACCTCTTCGGTCCCGGCGCAGCCCCTGGACGACTTTGGGCCGCCTCCAGCGGGGGACCCGTCTGCATTCACCTTTCCCCTTATTGGTGAGGAGTTTGCGATCGATGCCCTGAAGGATTTGGATCCCGTTTACAAAGGATCTTTAGAGGGAGGTCCGACGGGAACTTTCCGCGATGCCGGCATCAACAATGTCATTCAGGAAGACGATGAAACCGGCGAGGACATACCCAGCGGCGGCAGACCGAGCCCCCTGTTCGGCGCGGTATCCTTCACCCAGCAGATGCTGCTTTTTGAGGAATTCGGAACCGAGCCTTTTGAGTCGGCGGCCTCGAATGGTTCTCTGACTTTTCCCGTGCCCAACAATGCGGTCAGCGGACCGGACGAAGGGGCCCTCGATGCCTTCCTGGCTCAGTCAGGACTTTCGCCCCTGCCGACTCAATTCGCAAACACCGAGGATGAAAATCCCTGGAAGGCCGAGATCGAAAAGTTTCTTGGCCGTCCTCTCAATACACCTCCCGCGGAAGGCCGCCCGCCCGGCAAGGGCTGGTCTCACCAGCGCTGGAACGAGTTCTTCCCCCAGGCGTTCTTCAAGTCTGCCCAGGCGGGGGCTCGCGTGAACTCCGGATTGAGGGACGAAAAGCAAATGCACGGGTACAGTGTGGGAGAGTTTGGCCCGGGAGGACTGTATCACCGGATCTATACTTCGTCCGTTCCCGGGGCGCCGACCCTGGAGGGGACCACGGCGGGTCTCGGGATTCGGTTTCACCCCAACATGCCCATTCAAAGACCTGAGACTCTGTGGACTTTCGACGGAACGCTTCCACCCAAGCTGCTCATGGCTCGCCACGGCCAGCCGCTGATATTCCGCCATTACAATGCGCTGCCCATCGACCCTTCGATCAACCGGGGTTTTGGGCTTCACACCATCACCACCCACGAGCACAACGGCCACACCCCGGCGGAGAGCGACGGGTACACGGCGGCGTTCTTCTTCCCGGGACAGTATTTCGACTACCGCTGGCCTTTGGCGCTTGCGGGTCATGACAGCATCAACACCGACGCCACCGACCCCCGGGCGGGCTTCCCCTGCTCGTCCGGCGAAACGCTCTTCGTGAACGACCTCAATCCGGGCGTGAAGACGTGCGAGAACGGGTCCATCAAGATCCGGGGCAACTGGCAGGAGACGGCGAGCACCCACTGGTTCCATGACCACATGCTCGATTTCACGGCCCAGAATGTCTACAAGGGCAATGCAGCCATGATGAACTATTACAGTGCCGTCGACCGCGGGAACGAGGGATTCGATGACGGAGTCAACCTGCGGTTGCCGAGCGGCACGGCCCTCCCCTGGGGAAACCGGGACTACGATGTCAACCTGGTCATCGCCGACAAGGCGTGGGATCGGAGCGGGCAGCTCTGGTACAACATCTTCAACCGGGACGGTTTTCTTGGGGACCAGGTGTTGACCAACTGGCTTTATCACCCCTACTTCGACGTTCGCGCACGCCGGTATCGCTTCAGGATTCTGAACGGCGCCGTCGCCCGGTACTTCAAGCTGGCCCTGGTCAAGGAGGTCAGCGGCACGGGCGGCGAGATGCCCGGCCCTCCCGGCTCGGGAGTCTCCTACAGCCGAATCCCCTTCCACATGATCGCCAACGACGGCAACATCATGGAGCACGCCATCCCCTTTGACGGCAGCATGGACCTGGACGGCGACGGCGATCTTTCGGACCACCACGCCATTCTCCCGACCCAGTCCATTGCCGAGCGCTACGACATCATCGTCGACTTCAGCAGGCACGGCATTGTACCTGGGGATAGACTGTATTTCGTGAACATTCTCGAGCATGACGACGGAAGGCGCCCCGAGGACAGGATTCCGTTGAGGGATGTCCTCTCCGAGGAGTACAAGGCCGAGACGAGGGACAGGGACGGCGACGGCCTGCCCGACGAATGGAGACGGGGAGACCCGGCCGTCGGCAAGTTTCTCGAGTTCCGAGTCCATGCCTACGCGGGTACGGATCTCAGCATGGATCCCGCCGATTTCATCCCCGGCAGGAAGAAGATGATCCCCCTCGGCTTCAACCGCGACGATCCGGCCGACATTGCGAAGCTCGCCAATTTGCGGCACCGGACCTTCGAATTCGTGCGCTCGTCCGGCACCGATGAAAGTCCCTGGACCATCAAGACCGATGGCGGCGGAGGACTTCCAGCGGATGTCCGAAGGATCTCGGCGGCAGTGCAGCTCGCCACGGGTCCCACCGAGGCCGGTTTCAGCGGGGAGCCCACCATGGAAATCTGGAGCTTCCACGGCAACGGTGGATGGTCTCACCCGGTGCATGTGCACTTCGAGGAAGGGATCATCCTGTCCCGCGACGGTCAGCCGCCCCCGATGTGGGAGCGCTATGCCCGCAAGGACATGTACCGCATAGGCCCCGAGGAGGACAGCAGCCGGGATGTCGAGGCTTTGATTCAGTTCAGGGAGTTTGCGGGGACCTACGTGGAGCACTGCCACAACACGACCCACGAGGACCATGCCATGCTGCTCCGCTGGGACCTCGAGCATCCGGGCCAGGTGGAGCTCATGCCGACGCCGCTCCCGACCTGGGATGGGGTCGAGTACGTGGATTCTGCAGCCCTTCCGACCTTCAGGGATGGCGACGGCTTCGGCCCCGAGTTCGCGCTGCGGCCGGGAGCTCCTGTTCCGGACCCCGGCAATCCGCCCGATCCCGGTACGCCGCCGCCTGCGCCGGATCCCGGCGATCCTGGTACGCCGCCTCCGCCCGCTCCGGACCCGGGAGGGCCGGCACCTGATCCGGGAGCCCCACCGGCGCGTGTCCCTACGCTTCAGGAGCTCAGGATTGCCTCCATGATTCAGAATGTTCAGGCTTCGCTGAACCAGGAGGTGTCGAGCCCGTCACCTCGTGAGCGACGCATCCAGACTCTGCAGAGGCGGCTGGATCGCCTCCGGATCAGGCTCGCTGCCGTCGAGCAGAGAGCCATCGCGCGAGAACAAAGACTGGCTTCGCGCGGGCGATAGGCCGAGCGATCATTGAACTTCCCAACCGAGGGATGGCCTCTGGACCCAGGATCCAGGGGCCATGAATAAAGAAGGAGGGCGCTATGAACGGAATGGAAATCTATCTGGCCGGGCCGCCGCTGGTGGCCCTCGGAGCGGCGTTTGCGGGAGGCGTTCTCGCCAGTCTCGCCCCGTGCGTCTACCCGCTGGTCCCCATCGTTTCGGCCTACGTCGGGTCGAAGTCCACGGGGGAAACCACGCGCCTGAAATCCTTCACCCTCTCCCTCGGGTATGTCGTGGGGATGGCGGCAGTCTACACGCTGCTCGGCATGATCGCGGCGCTGACCGGGAGCTTCTTCGGCCGGATCAGCACGAGTCCCTGGGCTCTCATTCTCGTGGCCAACGTCCTCATTCTCGTCTCCTTGAGCATCCTGGAGGTCATCCAGATTCCACTCTGGTCGTCGGGGCGTCCATGGGAGCCGGCCATTGGAGGCGTGATCGGTGCTTTCCTGGTCGGGGCGGCGTCGGGCCTGGTGGCTTCACCCTGCACTTCGCCAGTGCTCTTCGGCCTTCTGACCTACGTGGCCACAACGCAGAGCGTCATTTACGGCGGGGCGCTGGTCTTCACCTTCACCATGGGAATGGGCATTCTGCTCATCGTCTTCGGCACGTTTTCCGGAATCGCCGCCGCTCTCCCCAGGCCCGGCCAGTGGATGAACAGAGTCAAAAAGGGACTCGGTCTCGTGATCCTCATCCTGGCGCAGTATTACCTCGTCAAGGCGGGACAGGCGTGGCTCTGATACGGTTGGGAATGACCTCATCTTCCGTCGATCGGCGGCTCTTTCAGAGCCTGTTTGGGAAATCCAGGTTTTGACGCGTGGTTGTGCATTGTCCTCCAACCCTTCCTTATAGGCTGAGGGGAGCTTCGAGATTTTCTTGTCTTCTGACATCCGTCGTTTCATAATCCTGGCGCAAGTCCCATGAGTAGTGCACACCAGGCTAATCGCAGGGATCAGGTCAGATTCTCCATGGGAGGGGCTCATCATGGTTGAATGGGCAGACCTGCTCAGTTGCTGCCTGGCAAGACGCCGTGAACTTTTTGGTCGGGGAGCGAACCGTGACCCTTCCTGTCGATTATGGGGATGCAGACTGGCTGCTGGAAAGGATCTCGTCCTTTCACAAGGAGCACCGGCACGTTGAAAGAGAGTACCTTGAGCTCAGGACGCTCCTGCGCGATGCGGAGGCCGCCCTGCGAGCCCAACCCGGGGATGAGGACAGCCGTGTACGGATTTTCTATCTGAAAAGAAGATTGGAGGATCTCGAGGCGAAATACCCGTGGATTGCGTCGGGAAAACCCCCGGAGGTCGCATTCTGGGCCCCCGTGCCCGGCTGATCGGATGCTCCCCTCAGTACAATCTCCACACAATTGAGCGCTCGTATTCACTGGCATTTCAGCATGTCCCTGGCGTGAATCTAGACGCGTTCAGACCTCAACCGCTCGTGGACGGTTTCCATCCAACGGTGGAGGCAGCGGTTCAGGATCTTCTCCGCACGCTGGATGTCGAGCCGGTATTGTTCGGGAATGAAAGAGAGATCAGCGACGTAAACCCCATTGCGCCGACCGAGAAAGGGACAGGCGGCGAGGGTCTCAGGCCGAAGGCGCGCCAGCCAGCCGTACGCGTGGTTCAACGCGCTCTTGCAGCCTTTGATCTTGACCCCCTGCAGCGTGTAGTTGTTGGCGAAAATCTTGATCCCTTCATGGCAAACGCCATCGGGAAAAGCTCCGGGACCGATGCCATCGCGCTTCAGGAAGTAAAACGGCGCCACCAGGGAAAGGCGGGGCATTGGTGCTTCCGTCGCTCCGCACAATGCCAGGAGCTCCTGCAGGACCTCCGAGAGCGTCTCCCGGTTGGGGTCAAAATCCCGCATTTGAGGGGGCTGTTTCGCTCCCACGCAAAGGATTGAGAGAGTTTCCCGAAGCTCCGGGCGGATGAGGAGGGTGACGCCCACACCGCTTTCACACAGGGAACACCCCGGAAGCGGAGGGACCAGCTCGTCCACACTCTTGACCTGGACGAGCTGCAGGAAAGGTCTATTTTCCGTCCCTTCACGGATAAGTTCCTCGGCGGCCTTCTTCGCATCATCCACGAAGATCGTCTCCAGGGCCGCCAGCTCCTCCTCGTTCACGAAAGCGATGCGGGCCGCCTGGACGATATGATCCACGGCCACCACCTGCAGGATGTGGCGTTGGTAGTCGAAGGGGTCGTGGGGTCCCAGCCATTCTTCATAGCTGAGGATGTGCAGCTCCCGTTTCAGAGCATCGGGGAAGCGTTCGACCCCTTCGTCGCCCACGAGATTGTCGCGCGGTATGATCACGGTAGAGCAGCCGGCGTTGCAGGCCGTTTCCAGCTTGGCGGCCAGACCTCCGACACCCGTGATGCGGCCCTTGATATCGATCTCCCCGGTCATGGCCACATCGCGGCGAATGATGCGTCCCGCGAAAAGGGACGCCAGTGCCAGAGCGATGGCCCCTCCCGCCGAGGGACCGTCTTTGCGTGTGGAGCCCCCCATGAAGTGCAGATGGACCTGCTCATCCAGGCGGTCCAAATCGATTCCCAGGTCCGCGGCGCACGCCAGAATCCCGGTGGTGGCCACTTTGCGGCTTTCATCCATCACCTTCTCGATGTTTCCCGTGGCGTGGACGATGCTGAGGGGACCGCGGCGCACCTCTCCCGCCGGACGCCCCGCCGAAATGCTCGTGGCCTGGATGGGAATGATGGATCCAACGCCCCTTTCCACATCCACCCCCAACCCCAGCATCTCTCCGATCCGGTCCGCATCGCTGATCTGCCGAGGACGCGTGGGCTCCTTGAGGGTCGCCTTGATCTTCTCCCGTGTGATGCGCACTCCGCCTCCCAGCGGCTCTTTGCGGATGAGCAGCTCCTTGCGTTGAATGCGCAGAAAAAGCGTGCGAATCACCCGTTCCAGCTCGCGAACCCCGGCTTCGTAGGTGTAGTTCTGGATCAGGTACCGAATCAGGGCGGGCTCCTGCTCCGGGTCGAAGTAAACGTCCCGGGGCTCGATCTGATATTTTCCGCGTACCCGGCGAATCAGGTAGTCCTGTGCTATGGCGATCTTCTCTTCCACGCTGTACCGATCCAGCACCACCACTTCGCAGCGGTTCACGACCACTGGGGGGACGGTTTCGAGGGTGTTGGCCGTGAGGAAAAAATGGCAGTTGGAGAGGTCGATGTCCACGGTGGTTTCCGTGTACTTGTCATGGAAGAGGTGGTTCTGTTCCGGGTCCAGGATTTCGAGCAGGGTGGCGATGGCGAATTTCTCGGTCTTGTCGGCTTCGTCCAGGACGAACAACCCGTTCATGGCCCCCATCTTGATGAGCCCCTGTACGATGGCTCCCGGTTTCGAACCTTCGTAGGTGAAGCCATGGCCCCTGATGTCCGTTTCGTCGCGCATGCCTCCGAGCGACAGCTTGTGATACGGTATTCCAAGGTTCCTGGCTACGGAGATGGCCAGGGAAGTTTTGCCCACACCGGGCGGCCCCACCAGGAGAAAAGCACTGCCGTTCCCCTTCCAGGCCGACAGCCTGGATTTCTCGAAGTGCCGGTAGCGCCAGATGAGGTTCGTGAAGAAATCGCAGAGGATTTCCTTGGGACGCTGCAGCCCGAAGTGCGTCTGGTTCAACCCTTCTTCGAAGGCTGCGGCGGTCACCCCGATTTCGACGATCTCCCCCCAGGGAATGGCGAGAAGCGTTTCGATGAGCTCACTGTACTTGGATCCGCTGTGCCCAATCAGGTTCAGCTTGTTCTTGTCGATGACATCCATCACCTGCCGGGGAATACGCGGATCCTCGCGAGCCTCTTCGATTCGGTCCCTGAGGGTCTTCTCGGGGCGTTCGACGGGGCGTCTTTCCACCTGTGAAGGGAGGGACGGGGCGCTCGGAAGCACCACCGCACGGCTTTCGACCCCTGCTGCCTCGAGAGCGGCCCGAAACAGGGCGAACTGCTCTTCGCCGCCCTTGTTGTGGACTCCCTCCTCGACCACGCCGAGCTCCTGAAAAACCGCCTCCAGCCCCCAGCGGTCCTTGAAGGTCTGAAACACCTCGCGTGCCGTTTTGTCCTGGTGCTCGATAAGATCCGCAAACAACCGCAGGAACCGCTCAAATGAAAACAGCCGATGGATGAGTGGGATGGATGCGTCACGGCTGCGGCGGTAGCACTCGAGGAGAATGCGGCTCTCGATTTCGGTGTCGAGACCGGGAAAGAGCTCGTCCAGCAATGCGGCGGGGAGCTCGCTCAGCGCAAGACCCAGAAGGTTGAGCAGTTCAATGATGACAGCGTCCGGCGCCCTGCCCTGCTCTCCCTCTTCGAAGAGCGCGAGGTAACGCTCACCCCGGATGCCGACCATTTCGTCCGAAAGGGACCCGAGCAGCATGCGGTAGGTGGTGGGGTCGTGGGTGCGCCTGTCCAGGGCGAATTCGACATCGGCGGTAATGACCTCCCGCTCCCGATGGTCCGGGTACAGCACGTGCTCCACCTCGTGGCGCAAAAGGAATTCCATGAAGGCCAGCATCTTGCGCTCTTCGACAGTGCCGTCACCGAGGTGAAGTTCGGTGTCCCCCCGTATCACAAAAGCCAGATAGTCGAAGATCCGCTCGTGGATGTGAACGCTCCAGCGATCCGGCCGGATGTCAACCAGACTCACCGTGCGCACACGATTCGTCTCATCTTCCAGGCGTGCGAAGGCCAGTTGCTCCCCTACCCTCGCCAGCAGCAGCGGATCGGTTCCCCGCCGGGTCTTGAAATGGGGAAGGACCCGGCGCAACAGGACGGCTCGAAGCGTCTGTGCGACGACCTTGATCTGCTCTTCCCCCGGCAACGGCAGGCTGCTCAGGATGTGACGATCGAATTCCACGGGAAACATGGGATTCTCTACGAAGCCTGGCCAATCTGGTAGCGCTCCATTCTGGGCACCCCCTCCCCTTCGGAGGCAGCAGCCAGGACGCTCAGGTGCTCATGAGCCGAAAGAATCAACCTCTCGGTCGCCTCCCAGGAGATGCACGCGTCGGTGATGGAGACGCCGTATTCCATGGTGGACAACTGGCAGGTGTTCTTCTGACTCCCTTCATAGAGGTTGCTCTCCAGCATAAGCCCGACGATGGCGCTGTTTCCGTCCATTCGCTGGTTGATCGCATCCTGCCAGACGACAGACTGGAACCGATGATTCTTGCGGGAGTTGCCGTGGGAGCAGTCGATCATGATGATCTCCGGCAGATTCTTCTTCTTAAGGAGCTCCAGGGCTTCCATGACACTGACCGAATCGTAATTGGGGCGAGCGCCGCCTCTCAGCACGAGATGCGTGTGAGGGTTGCCCGAGGTCTGCACAATACAGGTCTGTCCGTGGGAGTCGATCCCCAGGAAACTCTGTGGAGCTGAGGAGGCGATGATAGCGTTGATGGCCGTGTCGAGACCTCCGTCGGTGCAGTTCTTGAATCCGACGGGCATGGAGAGTCCGCTGGCCATCTCGCGGTGCGTCTGGGACTCGGTGGTGCGAGCCCCGATAGCGCTCCAGCTGACCAGGTCGGCGATGTACTGGGGAGTGATCGGGTCCAGCATTTCGGTTGCAGCGGGCACCCCGATCCCGGTGATGCTCAGAAGAAGGCTTCTCGCCTTTCGGAGTCCCGAAACAATGTCGTTGGACCCGTCAAGCCATGGGTCGTTGATCAAACCCTTCCACCCCACCGTAGTCCGTGGCTTCTCAAAGTAAACCCTCATGACCAGGCAAAGCGCATCGCTGACCTTTTCACTCAAGTCCCTGACCCGCTCAGCATACTCCAGCGCCGCCCTCTCATCGTGGATGGAGCACGGCCCCACGATGGCGAGCATTCTCGGGTCCTTCCTCTCCAGTATCCTGGAGATGATCTCGCGGCTCCTGACCACCGTTTCCCGGGACTCTTCCGTCATGGGAAATTCCTGTTTCAATGTCTGGGGCGATACAAGCGGTGTGAACTCCTTGACGCGAACGTCGTCGATACGCTGCTGCATGATGCTTCTCCTTCGTCTCCAACAAAAAAGGGCTGATGTCATTCGACCTGCAGCCCAAAAAAACAAAAGAGCCGCAGGTTGCGTCCACCTGCGGCTCCTGATGCTCAGAACACGGTCAACCCCGCATCATCGCACCCTCCAGGCAGACGCTTTGGAATAGTAAAAATAAAAGTAATAGTAAAAGCTTCTGCCCGCCCGGGTCATGAACATCTCCGTCCTTCGTCCATTCCATCGACAATGCTGACTGATCCCGATGAACTCACACGTAATCCACGGACAAAACGCTGTCAAGAACAAATTGAGTCATGAGCTCCTCAATGCCTCAAAATTCCACCATTCAAGAGTTGAATACCTCCGAACCACTCCCGCTGCATTCGCCCTGCCCTTCTCCATTCGACCCCATGAAGATGCTTCTTATCACCTTGTGCACAGACTCAGCAGATATTATAGTCTTCCGTCAATTACCGAATCGAACATAGGAGCGCAGCTTATGATAGACCTCCAATCCATTCTTGTCGCAACCGATTTCTCACCTGACGCTCGAAATGCGCTGAAGCGCACGGCGATGATCTGTGCAACGGCGGGGATATCGCGAGCTGTCGCGCTCCACGTGCTCGAATCGACCTGGGTCGACACTTTCAGGCATTTCGTGAGCCTGCCGATGGACATCGAGGTGGATCGAGCCATTGAAGAGGAGGCATTGCGATCTCTCGAAGAACAGGTCGTGGCAGCCCGGGTCGGCTCGGGCTATCTGCTTGAGCCGAAGGTGTGCCATGGCAGCAGCGTGGACGCGATTTTGGATGCATCCGAAGGGTTCAGCCTTCTGGTTCTGGGTGCACGAGGGAAGCATTCGCCTCTAAAGTCCGGCGTGGGCCCCACCGTGGAGCGTCTCCTTCGCCAGATCCGGAAGCCCGTCCTGGTCGTCAGGCGCAAAGCAGCGAGCGGTTATCGACGGGCGTTGGTTGCCGTCGATTTTTCAGCACACTCCTTCACTGCTTTCAGCTACGCCGCTGCGATCGCACCCCAGGCCGAAATCCACCTCGTCCATGCCCTCGAAGCGCCCCTCGAGGCCGAGATACTTTCCATGGGTGTTGCGGGAAAGACCATCCATGAATACCACAGCAAGATCCGAGAAGAGGCCGAAGCCGAGATGGGGCGGTTCATCGATAAATCAGGAGCTGATAGCCGGAATCTGCATGTTGCGATCGAGCACGGCGCTCACGTGCCCACCATGCTTCGAGACAAGGCGATGGAAATCGATGCCGATCTTGTCATCGTCGGCAAGCACGGCAAGTCCCTGCTCGAGCGACTGCTCATGGGAAGCGTCACGCTTCATCTCTTGACCGATTGTCCGTCCGATGTCCTGGTAACACAATAGCCGGTAATCGAGCGTCGGCGTAGTGGAATTCCTGCGGAGAAAGGAGTGGTTGTGAGCGAAGGAATGCTTCTGGTGGCGCTCAGTTGCGGCCGTTTGCCGCGGATTCTTGATGCGTCCGCGAAGCACTCCTTTGTCGTCTTTGGAACGATGGATAGTAGTGCGCTGGCTGAGCTCGCTGGCTGCATCGACGGCCATTTGGGGTCCGCAACGCCGGTTTTCTTCTATGAAACCGGATGACTCAACCCGCGCCGATTGGTTGCCGTTGGCAGCCTGGGCAAAATCTGGCTTGAAGTTCCCGAAGACGTTGGAGCAGAGGAGCTGCGAACTGCCTTCAGGAGTTGTTTCGGCGCAGAATGGGCAGAGGTCCTGTGCTCCGCCGAGAGATCCTTTGCCTATAACGCTTCTAACAGCGCGTATTTCGCCGTGCGTGACCTTCACCGTCTGGAAGATCTGACCCTGGAGCAGCTCCTGGAGGAGAAGGGGATTGGCCACCCACCGAATATTATCGTCAGCTGACATGGCTCAGCCATGGGAGGCTGGAGGGGGGAGCGCATGGATTGCATGACATGGAAGGTGATGTCCTGAGCACTCACAGAGAACGGGAACAATCTCGCCGTCGACCGCAGAAGGAAGCCTGCCGACGGGAAGAAGCCGAGAGGCAGTGCCTTGATGCGAAGGAAGAATGGGAACGAACCTTCGACGCCATTGATGATTTTGTGACCATTCTGGATCCCGACCTGCGGGTCATCAGGATGAATCGGGCCATTGCCGATTCCTTCAGAATCGACCGTACCACGGCCAAGAACATACATTGTTACGAGCTGTTCTGGGGGAAAACGACTCACTGTAAAAAATGCCCGGCGTCCCTGGTCCTCAAAGATCGGAAAACGCACCGGGCCGAATTCAGGAACCGAATTCTCGACAAGACCTTCCTGGTGTCCGCCTCCCCTATTCTGGACAAGAGTGGGCAGTTGACAGGGATGGTGTACGTCACACGGGACATCACCGAACGAAGGCAGGCCGAAGACGCCCTTCGCGAGGCTTATGACTACCTGGAATCGAGGGTTGCGGAGCGCACAGCTGAGCTCACAGCGGCTAACCAGCGACTGCAGCAGCAGGTCACGGAAAGAAAACGTGCTGAAGCCCTTTTGAGCCGGCAAACCCATGAGCTGGACGTCAAATCCCGGACCCTCGAAGAGGCCAACATCGCCCTACGGGTCATGCTCAAGGCTCGCGAAGAGGACAGAAAGGAGCTGGAAGACAATGTCGTCGCCAATATCCATGAGCTCGCCTTTCCGCATTTGTATCGACTCAGAAACAGTCGCCTGACTCCCGAACAAGCCGCTTTGCTGGATATTGTCTGTACCAACCTCGATCGTGTGATCTCCCCTTTTTCCCGTCGACTTTCATCGCGGCACCTGAGCCTCACTCCGCAGGAAATCCTGGCTGCCAATCTCATCAAGGGGGGACATTCGAGCAAGGACATCGCCGCAATCCTTGGCGTCTCCGTAAGGACGGTCGATTTCCATCGGGAGAACATTCGCAAGAAGCTGGGACTCAACAACCGCAAGATCAACCTTCGATCCCACCTGCTTTCCCTGGAATAGCCACGATTCCTGAACGAGCCCCCTGCCCTGTCAACTCAACAGCATCGCACCCGCCCGTTCCCGATACGGGGTTCAACCTGGTATTTCGCCGCCAACCATTCGGTGTTGCGGCACCCCCCCGGAAGAGTCAGAATGAGTGTCGCACGGCGCGGCCTGGAAGCAATGGCAGCAGTGGGACGGGTACCGGGGAATGCATCAGCAGTGAAGCGAGGAACAAGGAGCGCGAATACATGTCCGACAACATTCTCAAATTCTCCATGAACCGATGTACCAGCGTGGAACGGCTGGATGAAGGCACGCTCCGATCGGTATGCCGTCTCCGGGATACCTTCACTTCTGCATCGATCGAGATCCGGGCCAGCCTGCCTGACCTCGAGATCACCATGGCCGGCGGGGAATTCCACCATGAATGGCACAAGATAGCCGACCTTGACGACATCCTTCAGAAGCTGCCGGGCGTTCGCATCGGGGCGGGCATGCTCAAGATCATCAAAGGGCTCGTGGGAGAGGGAGATCACCTCCGGCAGCTTACCTACATGGTGGAAGAGTGCTGCCAGGGAATCATCCTGTCGATCACCAAAGACATCCTGGTGAAGGCCCCGGTGAGCGAGGAAGGGAAATTGGAATTCTTCTCGAAGATGGTCCAGGACAGCATTCGGCTTTACAATCGCTGTGCGGCTTTCGCACCCGGAAGTCGGCTGGTCGAGGGAATCGATCCCCCCCATTAGCACGGTCATGGATGAAGAGGTTTGACGCATGCTGAAATTCGCTCGCAACAAAGTCGTCACCGTTAGCAGGATGAACCGGGATACCTTGTCCGTCCACGGTATCCTCGCCGATGACATATACGCCCTGGAGGTCGATCTTTGCGTCGGGATCCGGGATTTTCAGATTCTGTCCATCGACGGGAAATGGAACCGTCGAACGACGCCCGAGTGCCCTTTGGCAATCACATATCTTCAGGAAGCCAGGGGATTCCACATCGACGATGATATCGCCGACCGGATGAATAAGATCGTCGGGAGGAAGGGCTGCCGTCACTTCGCGAACCTTCTGATCGAATGCTGCTACGCAGCCACGGAGGCTGCAAGGGTGGTCCGATGGGAAGATGCCAGGGATGCCAGGCCTGACCTCACTTTCGAACGCTTTCTGAACGAAGAGGCGGGTGCAGAGACCCTCGTTCGTGACAAATCATCGCCTCCGAAACAGCCGATGACTCCCCCGTCTTCGCCCCCGCACGTGGGGGTGACCCGTGACGAGCCGCACCCTTCGCAGTCTTCTCCGGTCAGCCGGCAGCATTCGTCGCGCGGGTTTGTGATCGACCTCCACGTGCACACTTTCCCGGCTTCGCGCTGCAGTTCCGCGTCGGCCGATCTATTGATCGAAGAAGCCAGGCGGATCGGTTTGGACGGCCTTTGCTTCACGGACCATAACCATGTCTGGGCTCCAGAAAGGGTGGAGGAACTGAGGCAGAGGCATGGCTTTGCCATATTCCGGGGCAACGAAATCACGACCGATCAGGGGGACATGCTCGTATTCGGCCTGCAAAAAGACATTCAGGGAATCATCAAGCTTCAGGATCTCAGACGGGAGGTTCTCGCTGCCGGGGGGGTTCTGATTGTCGCCCATCCCTTCCGAGGATTCCTGACTTTCAGCGGAGACCAGCTGGGGCTGACCCCGGAAAGGGCTGCTCAGAGGCCCCTCTTTCAATGTGTGGATGCCATCGAAGTCATGAATGGAAAGGTGACCGAGAAGGAAAACCGGTTCGCATCGAGCGTTGCCGAGAGCCTGAAGCTTCCCGCAACCGGGGGCAGTGACGCCCATGAGGTGGCTGAAGTGGGGGTTTATGCAACACGTTTTTTCGTGGAGATCCATACGGAAGTGGAATTGATACGAGCTCTCCGGAGCAGGGACTACATGCCGGTTGCCTTCCGACGGGAAATCGGCGCCCGCGTCCATGGGAGCCAAACTGCCGAAGTCCGCACCGCCTGAGGAGAGAAGAACATGGAATCGCAACGCGACTGGGAAAAGCTGATCCGGCGGTTGGAGCTCCTGATGCGCCTCAAGTATTTTCCCGTGGGTCTGAAAATGTTGACACACACTTCGGACCTCACCACGATCCCTTTCCTGCGAAGGCCCGGTCACAAGGTGACCCTTTGCCAGCTCATCAGCCAGGTCCGGAGCTTCGACTGGACCGTGGGCGCCGATTTGGACGACTTCCTGTTTGCGTCCTGCCCCTCCATCCTCGGCCTCTGCGACATTCCGGAAAACTACAGGGACGGGACCTTCCGGAGCGTCGTATGGATGGCCACCAAAGAGGACGGTCGCAAAGTCGAAGCGGTCATCCCGAGGCTTCCCCTTGGAGAATATGAAGCGGTGGCCCTGGCCCCTCAGGTGTACAACCCCTTCGAGCCCGATATGGTCCTGATCTACGCAAATCCCGCCCAGATGATGCTTCTCATCAACTCCCTTCAATTCAGCCGGTACGAGGTCATGCAATTCTACTGCGTGGGTGAGTCGTCCTGTTCGGATGCCATCGCACGGTGCTTCAAAACCCGCAAGCCCTCCCTCGGGATTCCCTGCTACGGGGAGAGACGCTACGGGCACGTCCAGGATGAAGACCTGGTGATGGCCGTTCCCGGAGACCTCATGGAAAAAGCGCTGCAGGGCATGGAAGCCCTCTATCGCAGGGGAGTGCGCTATCCCATCAGTTTTGCGGGTGCAGAGACCGATGTGGCGCTGCAATTCCCGGTCGCGTACAAGAAGCTGGATGAGGTCATGGAAAAGGCGAAGGGAAAGGGCAACCCACTCCTGGTCGGGGTGACCGGAGGAATTGCATGCGGCAAAACGACCGTGTCAAGAATGCTTGAAGAAATGGGCGCACCCGTCATCGACTTCGACCTTATCGCCCGCCAGGTAGTGGAACCGGGTACTCCGGCTCTGGCAAAAATCGTCGATTACTTTGGGAAGCAGGTTCTGCAGCCCGACGGGCGCCTCGATCGCAAGAAGCTCTCCGATCTCGTCTTTCGGGACATGGAGAAACGAAAGGTATTGGAGAGCTTCACGCATCCCCCCATCTACGAGGAGTTCTTCAACCAGGTTCGGGCCATCACGGAAAAGGACCCCGATGCTGTCATTCAGGTTGCCGTACCGCTTCTCATAGAGCTCAATCTCTCCTACCTCTTCGATGCCGTCGTCGTCGTGCACATCCCGGCGGAAGAGCAGATCAAGCGTCTTTCAGAACGAGACGGCATCAGCACGGAAGACGCCGCCAATATACTGAAGGCCCAGCTCCCCATCGAGGAGAAGAAACCTTTCGCAAGCTATCTCATCAATAACGAGGGGGATCTGAACGAAACGCGAAAACAGGTCGAGTCGCTGTGGGCGGATTTGAAGCAGCTGCGAAAGGCCGGGCCCTGAAGCCTCTGTTCAGACCGGCTTCCCGAGAGGTTTCAAGGACGGGCGCCATGGCACTGCTCACAGCCTTTCCGCTTGACGCTTCTCATGCAGCCGAGGCCGCCCCATGGAGACAGCGGGCTGGCTGTTGAGGAGCTGGGCGTTCACGCTGTCGAAAGCGAGCATTTTTGCGGGGTCGATGACCCGGAGCCCCAGGTTCTGATGGATGGAAAGCCCCTGAGTTTTACCGCTTTGAATGGTGAGCCTGAGCTCGGCTGCGTCATTACGCACCGTGAGGACGGACTTCAATCCCATGGGCTCGATGTCCGCCAACACCCCGCGGATGTCAGCCTCAAAAGGATCCACAACCCTGAAGTTTTCCGGGCGGATGCCGAGCACGAATTCGCCGGACCCACTCTTGAAGGCGCTCCTCATAGGGAGGGGCGCCTCGATCCTGCCCCCTGCGGCCTCGATATATCCCGCATCGGCATCGGAGACGTACCTCGCCTCCAGGAGGTTGATCTGCGGCGAGCCGACGAACAATGCGATGTCACAGTCGAAAGGTTTGTCATAGACCTCCTGGGGGCCGGCGCTTTGGACCACGCGCCCCTCGCGCAGCAGGATCACGGTGTCGGCCACGGCCATGGCTTCCTGGAAGTCGGGAGTTGCCAGCAGAAAGGTGTGGCCGAGCTCGCGCTGGAGTCGCTTCAATTCAGCGCGCAGCTCGATTCTCAGCATGGCATCGAGGCTCGAGAGAGGCTCATCCAGCAGGAAAAGGCTGGGGGTGCGAACGAGAGCCCGCCCCAGGGCAACCCGCTGCCGCTCCCCTCCGCTCATGGTCTTGGGCAGTCGGTTGAGCAGGTGCAACACTCTCAAGGTGCGCGCCACTTCGCCGACTTTTTCATCGATGATGCCCCGTGGCACACCACGGATTCGGAGTGGACTGGCCATGTTTTCAAATCCCGTCTTGTTGGGGTAGAGGGCGAGCGTGTCCAGGATCATGGCGATATTGCGGTCTTTGGGCTCCCATCCGTTCACATCCTCCCCTGCGATGACCACCCGCCCCGCATCAGGTCTGTCGAGTCCGGCAATCAAGCGCAGAGTCGTGGTCTTCCCTGCGCCGACAGGGCCGAGGATGGCCGTGAGCGATGATTCGGGGACCGTGAAGCTGACCCCGTCCAGCGCGACCGCGCCACGAAAGCTCTTTTTGAGGTCTTCCACCCGGAGTACCGGGCGATGCCGTGCCGAGTGCAGTGGCAGATCTCTCATCAGCATAACTCCCCGACGGATCGAACATTCACCCTGCGGTTTGAGCCTCCTTCGAAGAAGACGAGGGATTCCGGCTGAAAGTCGATGCCCACCGTAACACCCTCAGCGGGGTATCCCGTGGCCCGTGTCACGATCTTGAGCGGTACGGAAGCAGCATCCAGGGTCAGCACAACCTCGGGTCCCCGCGCCTCAACCACCTGCACCGTGCCGACCAGAGCGGCACCATCGCTCGACACGCATCGCATCGATTCTGGCCGGATTCCCAGCGTGTACAGACCTTCGGGAAGCAGAGCCGGGGGAACCTGGATGGAAAAGGACCCGCAACTGAAAGTCATGCGGTCGCCCCTGGCCTTGAGCTGCCCCCGTATGAGGTTCATGGGAGGCTCACCGAGAAAGCCCGCCACAAAGACGTGCTCCGGCTGGTCGCAGATCAGTGAGCTCTTTTCAAACTGCAGAATCTTGCCCGCCCTCATCACCGCCACGCTGTCGGCGAGGGAGAGCGCTTCGATCTGATCGTGGGTCACGTAGACGATGGTGATGCCGATTTCAGCCTGGAGCCGCCTCAATTCCTTCCGCATGGCTCGCCGTGCCGTTGCATCCAGGTTCGAGAGGGGCTCGTCAAGGAGCAGGATGGAGGGTTTGGTGATCAGGGTTCGCCCGATAGCCACCCGCTGCAGCTCCGAACCTCCAAGGTCCTTCGCCCTCGCCTCCAGTTTGTCCGACATGCCCAGCAGCTCCGCGACTTCCTCCACCGCCCGGCGGATCTCCGCTTTGGGCGTATGGCGGATTTCAAGGCCGAAGGCGAGATTCCTGCGCACCGACATGGTCGTGAAGACGGCGTAATCCTGGAAGACGAGCCCTACATTGCGCCGGCCGACGGGAACGTTCACGATGGACTTGCCGTCCACCTGAATGTCGCCGGAGGTGGGAGCCTCGAGCCCGACGATCATGTTGAGCGTCGTCGACTTGCCGCATCCCGAAGGACCCAGCAGGGCTACGGTCTGACCGGCTTCTATGCTCAGGTCGATCCCGTCGACTGCGATCACGCTGCCGTCCTCGTACTCCTTCCGCAGGGACACGAGCTCCAACCTGGGCTTGCTCATTGCTTGATCGCTCCGAAGGTCATGGCGCGGGCCAGGTGAGACTGAATCCGATAACCCACGATCACAAGGGGAACCATGGCGAGGACGGCCAAAGCAGCCTGCACGCCGTAGAGGGTCCCCGCTGTGGCGGTGACATACTTGGCGAGCTGCACCGGGATGGTGCTTACGTTGGAGTATGAGAGAACCAGTGCGAACATGAATTCCGACCAGTTGAGAATGAAGATGAACATGGTGGTGGCAAAGAGCCCGCCCTTGATGAGGGGTATGGTCACGGTGAGGTGAGCCGCCAGGCGGGAGCGGCCATCGATCATGGCTGCTTCTTCGATCTCGCGTGGCAAATCGTCTACGAAGCTCTTCAGCATCCAGGTGGAAAAAGGGAGTGTGGTGGCCACGTAGATCGCCAGCAGGCCGATGTAGCTGTCCGTGAGACCCACATTGGAGAAGATGATGACGAATGGAACGGCGATGGCGGCCGGCGGGAACATTCGTCCCGAAAGGATGATCAAAGGGGTCGCCCTGCAGCCGTTGCCGTATCGAGAGATCCCGATAGCCGAAAAGAGCCCGATGGACACGGAGAGAACCGTGGCGATCAGGGCGGCAAAGATCGAGCCCCTTACAGCCTTGGTGGCCGACTGGCTGACGCCGCCGACCCCGTAGGCGCCGAGCGCGTTGGGGTCGAAGAGGGTGAGGAAATTCACCAGCGTGGGCTCGGAAGGGACCCAGACGGCCGGTGAAGCATTCCAGTCCGTGGGCGGTTTGAGGGCCGTCATCACGATCCAGAAAACCGGAAGGAGCACGAGGACCAGGCCTGCGGCCATGAGGACAGCCAGGGGAAAGGAGAGCTTTTTCCTGTTCATGAGCGACGAACCTCCATGATCTGGTTTCGAACGGGGGCCAGCAAAAGGTGAATCAGGAACAGCGATCCCACCAGCACGATGAAGGCGGCGGCGGCGCCGTAGGCGAGCTGAAAGTCGTTGAAAGCCAGCTTGTAGATGTAGACGCTTATGGTTTCCGTGGCCGAGCCCGGCCCCCCGCGGGTCAACATGTAGACTTCATCGAAAAGCTTGATGATCTCCATGGAACGGATCACGAAGGCAACGATGATAACGGGCTTCAACATGGGAAAGATGATCCGCCGGAAGATCTGTCGCGGACTGGCGCCCAGAATCGCCGAGGCGCGCACGGGATTCTCCGGTATGGCGTTCAGGCCGGAAAGAAGAATCAGGAAGAACAGAGGCGTCCAGTGCCAGACCTCGGTGACAACGACCGCCATCAAGGCGCATGAAGCGTTGCGAAACCACTCCGGCGCCGAGTTGGCTCCCAGGAGGAGCTCAATGACCTGATTGACCGGACCGTTGCTTTGGAAAAGCATCCAGAACGTGTAGCCGACAACGACCGGCAGGATCATCATGGGCGTCAGGAAAGCCGAAAACAGGATCGACTTGCCTTTGAAGTCGCGCATAAAGAGCACGGCCAGCCCAAGGCCGAAGGTGAACTCCAGTGAAAGGCAGACCATTGAGATCAGGATCGTGCGCAGGACTGCGAAAATGAATCGCGTGTCATAGACGAGGAGCTCACTGTAGTTGGCAAACCCCACGAACGAGGCGTCGAAGAGCGACCCCCGGGTGGGAGACCAATCGGTGAAGCTCATGTACAAGGCGACCAGCAGCGGCATGATGAGCACCACCAGGGAGACGATCTGCCCCGGCAGCGTGAGGAGGCGCACGAGGCCCTTCAAACTGATGCCTTTCGAGGACTGTGCCGGCACCGGTTTTGCCGGGGAAACCGTGGTTTTGAGCTCTCGTGCCAAAGTCGTATCGAGAGATTCCAAGAGATCACCTCATCGCGGTCTGGTCTGCCCCCTCCCCAACGTTGCAGGAAGGCAGGGGGGACAATGCCGCTGATTCAAGGGGTGGCAAGGGCCGAGTGAAGCTTGCCCGTGATCGATGAGTCCCGCATGGGCAAGCTCCGCTTAGCACAGGCCAGCACAACAGAGTGCCCAATATCTGAGTCGTCATTCCGGCAGTTTTCAAGCCGGAATCCACAGACCTGGATGCCGGCCAGAAGACTGCCGGCATGACGAGGTGAAAACGGACATACTCTTCTGTGAGACTGTACTTAGCCCATGGCACCCGGCTGCCCAATACCCTGTGAGCTTGAGTCGACAGCATTGGCAGGGGGCAGGGACGGCTGTCCTCTTACCACTTGTCGGCGCCGCTCGCCTTCTTGATGGGCTCGGCAAGATTCTTCGCCAGCGCGAGCCAAGACTTCTTCACCTTTTCCTTGCCGATGCGCCGGGTAATGCGTTCGAAGCTGCGGGCGGCTTCGTCCAGAGCCTCTTTCGGTTTCTTCTCACCGGTCATGCACGCATGCACCTGTTTGTCGAGAGCATCCTGGTACTCGAAGCCTCCCGGCAGGCAGAAATCGGGCACCGTGTTGACCATGTTGTTGTAAAGCGTCTCGAGGTATTCGGGAGAGTAGGTCTCCAGAAGGCGCTGCGTCGGGGCTTTCATATGGTTGATGCGATACGGATCCGAATAGCCGCCCAGGTAGGGGATGGCATCGGCGGAGATGGTCGGGGAGGTCATCCATTGGGCGTAGGCGTACGCAAGCTCGGGGTTGGCCGAATACTTGGAAACGGCATAGCCATAACCCCAGCAGAACAGTCCGGCATAGAGCAGTGTGCCGTCCTTGAGCGTATCGGCCGGCATGACGGTGGCCGCGATCTTGCCCGTGGTGGCCGGACCGGTGGAGGGGGCCTTCGAATACTTGAACCCCGATGGCCATACGATGTTCATGAAGCCCTCGCCCCGGCCGAAAGCGTTGTAATTCGAGGACCAGGTGAAGCTGAAGGCGTCGGGGTGGAGGTATTGATTGACGGCCAGCATGTCTTCGAGAGCCGCCACGCCTTCCTCCGAGTTGAAAGTCGGGTTCATCTCGTTGTCGAAGTAAAGGCGTCCTTTGGAGACGAGACGCTGCATGAACATCCACTTGACGTAGTATGGTGAGCGATACTCCAGGCTGCCGTAGAACCCTTTGGACGGATCGTGCATGAACTCGGCGAGGTTGTGGTACTCCTTCCACGTATTGGGAACCGCGAGTGGATAGCCGTACTTGTCCTCGAAGGCTTTCTTCTTGTCGGGATTCTGAAGATGGTCGCTGCGGCACAGGAGGGTGATCTGATCGCCGTCGTTCAGCAGGCCCGCAACACGTTCGTTGTAAAGCTGCGCATGGTGGCTGGCCGGGAAGACCACCCCCCATTCCTTGTGAAAGATTTCGGGGTCGTACTTCTGGACCCACTCGGTCAAATCATAGATCACATTGGAATCGATCCAATCCGGATAGGACATGGCCGTGGGCATCATGACGTCGTAGCGTCCCGTCTTAGCCACGGCCTCCTGCATACCCTTGGTGTGAATGACCTCGTCGGGCTCCTCGATGAACTCGAGCGTAATGCCGAGCTCGTTCTTCCACTTGTCCACATAGGGCTTCATGTTGCCGATGGAGCCGGTGGGAATCAGGAGGGTCAGCGTCTTTTTGTTTGCCTTGGCCGCAGCCTCTTTGGCGAGGGCCCATGCACGCTCCTCGGCCCCGCTGATGGCAGCGAACGCCTTGAGAGCTCCAAGCTTGGACAGGCTCACGGCGTTGGCAACGAGGGTGGAGACCCCGAGAAGGGTCATCTTTCTCAGGAAACTGCGGCGACTCATGCCACCCTCATCATAACGACTACACACGTCTTGGATTTCTCTCTTCGTCGATTCCATCTGCACCATCTCCCAAAGAGTTACGTTATGAGATTGCACTCCACTCCATCCTGCTCCACACCACACCTCTTCCTGGAAAATCTCCCCCGCTGCTCTTTCAATCCGCTCGATGGGTCGTCCTGCGGGCAGACTCCAGTTGTTATCCATTCAGCACGCGGAACGAGCATTTCTTCCTGGTAAGGGCCAGCCAGTTCCTCGAAACCTTGCGACAATACGACTCCGATTCGCTCAGGAGCGAAGGGAGCCGACCGAGAAGATCCCCCAGACCTGCCTCATCGAGTGTGCTGCGGTACTTCCCATAGTGCGCCTCCTCTCCTTTGCTGAAGAGGAGGAGCCATTCCTCCATCGTTTCAGGGTCGACCTCGAGGTGAGCTTGAAAGCCATAGGAGCTGTTTCCAACCTTGAAACCCTGATTGCGGCACAGGCTCCCCTCCATGAGAAGGGTGGCCCCGACGGGAAGGTCAAAAGTATCCTCGTGAAACTCCATGAGCGGGGGCAGCGGGATTCCGCCGACCACCGGGTCCGGGGCGGCTTCAACCGTCAGGGTGTGCTGGATGAAGCCGAATTCCGGGCTTTCGAGGGACCATACGCGGCCCCCGTAGGTTCTGGCCAGCAACTGGCACCCCAGGCAGATACCGGCCACCGGCTTTCGTTGTCCGTCAAACTGGCGCATGAACTCCATGAGGGTCTTGAAATGGGGGCCTGCCTCATCGTCACAGGCATGCTGCCGACCGCCGAGAACAACCAGGCCGTCGAACTCTTCCGCATCGAATGGCAACGAATCATTTTCGAAGACCTTCACAGTGACCAGTTGAGCCCCCTGGTCGAGGAGCTCCCGGCAGAAATGGCCTCCAGGGGCGCGCTCACTGTGCTGGACAACCAGGACCCTCGTTGTGCCGCGTGAATCGCTAAACAGACTCATTCGGCTCCTCCCCGCAGGCTGAGACCGCCACGGCGGTTTCGTAGTACGGGGTTCCCGCTCCCACTTTGCTCGCCCTGTCTGCCGTCAGAAGATTCAGCCCGTGGCCGGCCTTGATCCATCCGCCACGCTCCCCGACGACACAGTCGCGTCGGACACCCCGGTCGGTCTGCAGCACAGCCTTGATCCGGCCCATGGGGTTTTCCACGATCACGGTCGAGCCATCCTCAAGGCTGCGGAGGGCCGCCTCCTCCGGGTGCATCCGAACGATGGGCAGGGGCTCGTGATCGCTCAAGGTCCGCTCCGAGCAGATGTGGCGGTGAGGCGCTACGGTGAGCAGGGTGTATGGATAGGCAGGGTCGTCTTCATTGAGCTCAGCGGGATCGAGAGAGGTCATGAGCTCGAATCTTCCCGATGGGGTCGAGAACCTCCGGTCACTGTACGGCACCATGGGCGCATCGAGTCGGAACGGACCGTTTCTGAGCTGCTCCATGCTGCAGCCCTGCCGCCGGATTGGCGCACACAGGTCGTAGAGCCAATCGTCTGCACTGCGTCGAAAATGGTCCGCGAAGGGGAATCGCGCCGCCAGGTCGTGGAACATGTGGAATTCGGACCGGCATTCCCCGACTGGCTCGATGGCCTGGTTGACGGGGCCCACGTAATTGTGGCCGTAGGAGGCCATGACGTCCCGCTCTTCCAGAAATGTGGCGGCAGGGAGGAAAATATGGGCGTGGTCGGCGGTATCGTCGAGAAAGTGCCCGGAGTAGACAACGAGCTCGGTGCTGCGGAAAGCCATGGACGTACGGGCTGAGTTGGGTGCCATGCACACCGGGTTGGAAGCCGTTGTAAAGATCATGCGGATTCTTGGATCCACCGCCTTGAGGATCTCATCGCCGACGCACGGCATGAGCAGGGTGCGCCGCGGCGGGCAGAGATGATCGCCCCAGTATTGCGGATCGTAGGGGCCGTATTCCTCGAACCCCTGGCTCACCCCGCCCCCGGGCACGCCGATGTTGCCGCAGACGGCTCCCAGGGCGTCGATCGCCCGGATGGAGTTGTGGGCATTCACGTGCCGGTGCATGCCCCAGCCCAGGAGCGTCGCCGTAGGTTTCTGCTCCATCAGGACTCCTGCCAGGAATTCCACATCGTCCCGGCTCACGCCGGCAAGGGCGCAAAGGTCGGCAAAGACAAAGCTCTCGACCAGCTTCCTGAATTCAAGGGCGCCCGTGCAACAGCGCTCGAGAAACTCCCTGTCCTCGGCGCCCTTCGAGTAGACCAGCCGGGCCGCGGCCAGGGCCAGGAAGACATCGCGCCCGGGCTTCGGGGCGATGTGCCGGTCCGCCAGGGCTGAGGACCTGCTCCGGTAAGGATCCACCAGGATGACCGTTCCCCCGCGCTTTCGGATTTCCTGACAGATGGGAACGAGGCTGATGTTGGTGGAGACGGGATTGCGCCCCCACAGCACCATGGAACGGCTGTTGTAATGATCCAGCGGGTCGTGCGAGACTCTCTCTCCGACGTCGAGGTTCTGCGAGGCCTGGCCCGTTCCCCCGCACAGGGATCCGCGCAAGGTGGTCACACCGCCGAAGAGGTTGAAGAAATAGCGGTTGAGGAGCTTCAAGGCTGTACGTTCACCATAGCCCTGGTAGTACAGGATGGCCTCGGGGCCGTCCTCGTCACGGATTCGCAGCATGCGGTCCGCGATCACATCCAGGACATGCTCCCAGGTGGTCCGCTCCCAGCTGCCTCCCCGGTTCGATTTTCGGATCATCGGGTTGACGATTCGCTCGGGGCTGTAGACCCGGTCGACGTAGAGGGAAGCCTTCAGACACGACTTCCCCCGCGTGAGGGGGTGGTGCGGCGAGCCCGTCAGCCTGACAAGGCGACCGTTCTCCACGACGGCCACAAGGCCGCAGGTATTGGGGCAGTCGCGGGTGCAGGTCGTGTAGATGCTTTCAGATTTGCCCATCATGAATCCGTTCCATCTCATGGGTGAGAGAGGGGGCATGCGACACCCCTGCAGCCCGCTCCTTGAGGGCCATGCAGCCCCCCTGGCAGGTTCGCTGATATTCCGGGCATGCGAGGCATTGGCCATTCACACCGCCATACCGGGTGGAGCGCACCATTTCAGAGAAGCGGCGCATCAGGCTCATATCGTCGGGGAAGGACGTGACATCGGCCACACGGACGTGATAGAGCGGCAGGCAGTACGATGCAGACAGGTCGGGGTGGATGTCGATGGATGGGTGACAGATCCCCGTGAATTTCATGGACACCCGCTTGAGGTAGCGGAGCTCTTCCCTGGAGAGGTCACAGAACCTTACGCAGCAATCGAGCCCCGTCTTCACTCCCCTTTCCTCGCATTTCCTGACGAAGTCCAGGACAGGTCGAAGCATTCGGCCCGTTTCTTCCAGGGAGAGGTGATCATTACGGGCCGATCGGCCGGGGCGAGAGAAGTCATAACGCACCGCCCGAACGCCGTAGCGTGCGGCAGCCTCGAGAAGGTCTTCGTATCCCTGGGATCGCATGCTGAAATTCTTGGAAAAGGTGATCCGTGCACCCATCTCGGAGAGGCGCGAAAGAGTCGCGTTGAGCTGCACTGCCTGGCTCGGTGCGTAAAAAGGGCGTTCGTTGAGGTTGACAACGAAATTGGACACGCTGGGAGCCAGCCGATCGGCGAGCTCACGTGGGAAAAGCCCGTTGGTGAACAGAACCGCGCTCACCCCCGCAGCCTGCGTGGCCTCGATCATCTCCACAAGAAGCGGGTGCAAAGTTGGCTCCCCGCCAAGGAAGGCTGCCGCAGCCAGGCCACTTCTCCTCATCCAGTTCAGGAGCCTTGCGAAGGTTTCCGGGCCCATGTCGGCAGGGTGCTCCTCCCGCAGCTCCTCCGCAAAGCAATAGGGGCAGGACAGGTTGCACCGGTATGTGACGAAGATGTTGATCATCGGGCTCTCGGCACTTTCCCGCTCGTTACAGCGTATAGCGAAAGAAGTCGGTTTGACAGGGATTCCCCGGGCAGATCTCCATCCAGCCTCCGGCGGGGTCCATGACAACGGCAAAAATCGTGTGGAAGGCCGTCTTCTCGTCCTCGCCAGGAAATCCGTGCGCACAGATGCAACGTGGGTGGTTGGTGTGGTCGCGCATTAGCTCCTTCAGCCGTTCGGACTCCAGTCCCCCGCGGTGCTTCTGGAGGAACCGGTCGGCCACCTGTTTTCTGACCATGCTCCCCCCGTGACTGAGCCAGTTGGGGGTCTCGAACCGGCGCATCGAAGTGCCGAGGAAATGGTTTGTGTGGGCGATGGCCCCGTCGATGGGCAGGAGCTCGAAGTGAGTGGCCGAAGTCTCCGCGCAGAAGGTCACCCCGGCCCCTGACAGCTGGTAGTTCATGCCCGTGGCCCGCGACGAGAAGATTACCGCGCCGAGAGCGTCCCCGATGCGCTCCGAAGCCAGAGCCTTACGCATGATGAAGGGATAGATCACTCCGGGTCGGGCGTCCGATGCGACCAGCTTGTTGATGACCGCGCCCACTCCCACCGAGCTCAGGCCATTGAGGCCGAGGAGACCCGCAAGCGTGAGCACGAGCACGCTGTTCCCCTGCGAAGGCTTGATGCGCAAAAGCGTGAGGTATCTCTGGTAATATTTCTCCATGTCGAAGGTCTGTCCGATATAGGCTCGGCCATCCCCACTGGCTCCCTCGGTGACATTGAGAGTCGTGCATCCCCACAGGGCGTCGGGGAGGATCTTTCCTCCCAGTCCGGGAGCGCGGAGGTCTTCGAGCTCGAGAAAGGAGTTGAGGTAGAGGACCTCCTCAAAGCTCAGGCCGGCTCCATCCGCAATCCCGCGCATCTCCTCCACGAGAGGGCCGCTGAATTTCTCCAGAAAACCCAGGTTGCGCATACAGGAGGCGATCAGGGATTCACGCTCGGCCCTGAGGTATGCGTTGTTGGCCTGATGCACGGCCGTGATCGTAGCGGCGAAATCATGGATCTGTTCCTTGAGCGCTTCGCCATGAGCCAGCCCCAGTTCATAGGGCGCTCCCGCGAGATCGAGGACAGGTATGGCACTGGACATGGGATTCTCCCCGCTTCCCTCTGCCCCCGCAGGGGGGACAGCCTCTTGGCCATGCAAAGAGACAGTTCGGATCAAATGAGCTCCAGGTAGTAGTCCCATTCCCAGGGATCGACCCGGTTGTTGAAATCGAGGCTTCCATAGTCGGGGAACTGCTTCCTGGCCGTTTCCACTTCGAATCGTTTGACAGCCAGCACCAGCTTGATGAACTCCGCCCCCAGGATCGATTGCAGCCGTTCGTCTCTCTCCAGTTCGGCGATAGCCTCTTCGAGGCTCCTGGGCAGCATGGGGATGTCCGTGCGTTCGTAGGCGATGTCCTGGATCGGCGCCGGCAGCTCCGGGTCGGACTGGATGCCTTCAAGCCCGGCAGCCAGCGTGCTCAAGGCCAGGAGATAAGGGTTGGAGGCGCCGCAGGCGAGACGGTTCTCGAAGTGTGTACTTTCCCCGCGGCAGCCTTTCAGACGGATGCCGACGGTGCGGTTCTCCATACCCCAGGTCGCGCTGTGCGGTGCAAATGAGTTGACCCGATAACGCTTGTAACAGTTGATCGTGGGGGCCGTAAAAATCGTGTTGGCCCTGGCGTGCTTGAGCAGTCCGGCGAGGAACTTCCTGGCCAGGTCCGAAAGACCGTACTGCCCGTTAGGGTCGTTAAAAGCGTTCTTTCCGGTGGCCTTGTCGATGAGGCTCACGTGGAAGTGGGAGCCCGAGGCGCTGGAATCGATGAAGGGTTTCGTCATCCAGGTGGCGATGTAGCCATGCTGCAGTGCGATCTCCTTCGCCCCGATCCTGTAGCGAAAAGCGGTATCGGCCGCAGCCAGGCCGTCCTCGTAGTAGAGATTGATTTCCTGCTGCCCGGGTCCATGCTCGGAATTTTGCGTGATGATGCGAACTCCCGCCTGGTCCATCTTGCGCATCAAGTCGTAGGTGAAGTCGATGTCGAAGTTGTTCTTGAGCGTCACGAAGATGGGCTGGCCCTCATAGGCGGGCTTCCTGGTCTCCCTGTCGAGCACGTAGAATTCAAACTCATAACCGAGGCGGCAGATGAAGCCCATCTCATCAAACGCTTCGAGGATCTTCCTGAGCAGGAGACGCGGTGAAGCCATGGCCGGCGTGCCGTCGTACCAGAAGGGATCGACGGTGATGTTGGCGGTGTTGGGGACCCAGGGAAGAATCGTGAAGGTGGAAAGATCAGGAATCGTGCAGTGGTCCGCATAGGCCACCTCTTCGGCGTATCCGGTGCCGGTGGGAACCATGGACTGAACATCGAGACCCAGGAGGCCGCCATAGAAGTTCAAACCGTTTTCGATGTACTGGGTGAAACAACCAACAGGAACGGTCTTGCTTCGAGACACGCCGTGCAGGTCGGCCTGCTCGAATCGGATGAAGTGAATATCGTTGTCACGAATACTCTTCCTGATCCTGTCCAATTGGTTCTTTGGGGGAGCACTCATCTTCATGTTCTCTTTCATCTTGAGGGTGGGCCTGGTGTCTCCGATCGTGTCGTAACGGTTTATAGACAAATCATATGCCATGTGAGTTGTTAGAACCTTTATATTAGTATAATCCATATGTTGAGAAGATCGTTGGGGCTTCGGTATTCTGCTTGCACTGAGTGGTGAGCGTCACGATTCTAATAATTGAGAATTGAATTTGAGAATTTGGTGTTCTTCTCGAGCG
>CAZLCS010000037.1:7222-58546 GCA_964557955.1 uncultured Syntrophobacteraceae bacterium | reverse complement strand
TCAAAGGAACTCAGCTCAGAAATACTATCGTTAACTTACGCAATTAAGCACTAGAAACCAGAAACCAGAAACCAGAAACCCAAGGTCCTCAACCCATGCCCATACATTACGCCGGTCTGCCAGTCCTGTCCGCCATCCTGGTGAGCTGCGTGCTGGGGCTTCTGATCATCGTCTTCCTTCCCGAAGACCGCGAGAAGCTCATCAAGCAGGTGAGCGCACTGTTGTCGGGGGTTACCCTCGCTCTTTCGGTTTATCTCTTTTTGGCCTACGACCGGGGGCTTGGCGGGCTGCAGTTCGTCGAGCGGGTGGCCTGGATTCCTTCGCTCGGGATTTACTACTTCAACGGCGTGGATGGCTTCAGCCTGCCGAACCTTCTCCTGACCGGCATCGTCTTCTTCACCGGTGTGCTCACCATGTGGGAGCTCAGGATGAGGGTGAAGGAGTTCTACGCCCTCTACTTTCTTCTGGTGACCGGCGTTTTCGGGCTTTTCATGAGCCTGGATCTCTTCTTCATTTTCGTCTGGTACGATGTCTCCCTCTTTCCCATGTATCTGCTCATTGCGGTCTGGGGCACCACGCGCAAAGAATACGGGGCGATGAAGCTGACTCTCTACCTCCTGGCGGGAAGCGCCCTGATCCTGCCGGCCATCATCTATCTTTATGTGGGCTCGGGTCTTCACACCTTCGATGTGGTCGCCCTGATGCAGCCGGGGGCCTTGTCCGCCGAACAGCAGAGGTTTGCGTTCCTCCCGATTTTCCTCGGATTCGGCATCCTGGCGGCGGTCTGGCCGTTTCACACCTGGTCTCCCGTAGGGCACGTGGCGGCGCCCCATGCGGTCAGCATGGTGCACGCCGGGGTCCTCATGAAGATCGGGGCCTTCGGCGTCCTGCGCGTGGGGATCATGCTCTGCCCCGAGGGCTGGCGGCATTGGGCCGACCTCATGGCCATCCTGGCCGCCATCGGCATCGTTTACGGCGCGCTGGCGGGCTTGAGGCAGACGGATCTCAAGTACGTCATCGGCTACTCCAGCGTGTCGCACATGGGCATCGTGGGCCTGGGGCTCGCGACGGTCACGGCCGAAGGGCTCAATGGCGCCGTGTTCCAGATGTTCGCCCACGGGATCATGACGGCTCTCCTCTTCTCGTCCGTGGGCTACATCTACGACCGGACCCACACCAAGCTGATCCCGGAGCTCGGGGGGCTGAGCCAGACCATGCCCGTGGCTTCTGGCTATTTCATCCTGGCCGCCCTGGCGGGCATGGGAGTCCCCGGTCTCGCGAGCTTCTGGGGGGAGCTGACCGTCCTCATCGCCGCCTTCAAAGTGTATCCCATCCAGGGCATAGCATCGGTTCTCGCCCTGGTCGTGACCGCCCTGTTCATGCTGCGCGTGATCCAGAAGACCTTTTACGGCCCCCCCAATGAAAAGTTTGCGGAGCTGCCCGATGTCTCCCTTTTCCTGGGCATTCCGCGCATGATCCTGGCCGTGGTCCTGGTCATCTTCGGCTTTTTTCCGGGCATTATCTTTGACTTGATCCAAACCGCATCGATTCCCTTCATGAGTGGACTGGCCCAATGAACTGGATGATCGCCGCCCCCGAGATCTTCACCTTCCTGGCCGCCATGTGGTTCCTGCTGCTCTCCCTGGCAGCGCGTCCCGACCCCAGGCGGGAGCACCTGACGGCGCTGCTGCTGTCGGCGGCGGGCGTGGCGGTCTGCCTGTTCTCGGTGAGCGCCGACGGATACCTTTTCGTCAAGGCCTTCCGGGCGGACCTGTACTCGCAGGTCTTCAAGGTGATGCTCGCCCTGGGGCTATTTCTCATCGTCTGCCTCTGCGGAGAGCTGCGGGACATCGAGGACCGCAACCGGCACGACTTTTACGTGCTGCTCTTCGTGTGCACCCTGGCCCTCATGCTGCTGGTGAGCGGGGACCACCTGTTTGCCGTCTACCTCTCGCTGGAGCTTTCGAGCTACTCGCTTTACATCCTGGTGGGGTTGCGGCGAAACCAGGACCTGGGCCTGGAAGCGGGCATCAAGTATTTCCTGGTGGGGATCCTGTCATCGGCCCTGATGCTGTTCGGGCTGGCCCTGCTCTACGCAGGGGCCCAGGCGACCCATCTCGGTGAAATGGCGCCGGTGCTCCCGGGGATGATCCATCAGCCGGCGGTCCTCATCGGGCTGCTCCTCACCCTCGGCGGCTTTTTCTTCAAGCTGGCCGTCTTTCCGTTCCATTTCTGGGCCCCGGACACCTACCAGGGAGCCATGAACCAGGTGGCGGCCTACATTGCGACGGCATCCAAGGTGGCGGCTATCGGGGTGCTCCTGCGGGTGGTGGCTCTGACAGGGCAGGGAAGTGCTTACCTGGTGCATGTCCTGGTGGGACTCGCCATTGTCTCCATGACCGTGGGGAACCTTGCGGCCATCGCCCAGAAGGACGTGAAACGACTCCTTGCGTTCTCCACCATGGCCCATTCCGGGTACGTGCTCATCGGAATCCTGAGCCTGAACGGAGCCGGCTATGCGGCGACCATATTCTACGCCCTGTCGATCCTGGTGATGAAGTTCACGGCATTTATGGTGGTAGTGGCCATCAGCCCCGAGGGAGAGAACCTGCAGATCAGGCACCTGGCGGGGCTGCACCGGAGGTCGCCTCTTCTGGCGCTGGCCCTCATGGTATCCCTTTTCAGCCTGGCCGGGATACCTCCGACCATCGGATTCACCAGCAAGTTCCTGGTGTTCGTGGCGGCTATGCAGAAGGGTTTCTTCACGCTGGTCCTCATCGCTATGATCAACGTCCTGATATCGCTGTATTATTATCTGCTGCTCATCAAGGCCGCCTACCAGGTCGAGCCCGCCGACGAACCGAAGCCCCTGGTCCTTTCACCCTCCCTCAGGCTGCTCTCGGGAGCCCTCATCGCCTTCATGGTGGTCGCCGGCTTCTTCCCCTACCCCCTCATCGAGCTCGCCACCGCCGCCGCCCGCATCCTGGCGCCCTGACCTATCTTATGAGGGACGTTGTTGACTCGTTGCACTCAGCCATGATTGAAGCCGTCATCCGCTCAGTCCGACTCATTCCACAGGAATCGCCGCCAGGATAAGCTCGTCGGCTTGGGTCCTTTCGTCGACGTGCTCACTGGTCCGCACGTGACCCCGCAGGATCGCATCCCATATTCTGTCGGTCTTTATACTATATTGTGATGATCCGGGAGCCTCTCAAGCTGAGCTCCCGCAGGATGGTCAGCGGCCGAGCGCATTCGAGGTCCGCTGCACCAATCGGTTGGCTGCATGTTTTTCGCGTATTCTCCGTGCTGCACTGGAGTTTGCCAATGCCAAACAGGCGCGCCTGAGTTGATTGAGCTGTTTCAATCGAAGCGTAACAGCAGAAGGGCTCATGTCAATCTTCATTGGTGATGCTCCTCAGGTATTCAATATCATCTCGATCCTGGCCACTGCTGCGGAAGGATTTCAGAGTGATCATGCCCTCCGGCGAGACCACGCTGAGGCTGCCGCCTTCCCATTCCACCTTCAGCCGGCTCTCCCACACCCGGTGTGTCTCCGGAGTTACGATGAGAAGGTCCAAAACAAGCTCCTCAGTTGAAACCGGATCGATTTTGCACAGCCGATAGATCTGAACTTTTCCATCATGGAGATCCATCGGCGCACCAGTAAGCGTAAACCCGAGGTCCTGGACTGCACGCCTGGTCCGGAGAAGTGTACCGAGCTCGATCATAATGTCGATGTCAAGCGTGGCTCTGGGCATGGCGTAGATCGCCATGGCGAGGCCACCGCAAAGAGCATACTCGATTCCTTCCGAATCAAGCTTGGCTGTCAGGTTCTTCAGTTCTTCCAAAAGGTCCATCCAAGCAATCCCCTTGCTATTGCGGACAAGCCAACAAACGATTGAGCAGTTTCTGATGTTCCAGGGGATGTGGGGCGGGGCTCCTGGGCTCAGCCCGGCGAACCGATCCCATATGAGGATTTCCATTGGGCCATGAACACCCCATCATCCTTTTTCTCTAATATGTTCAAAGGATAAGGTTTCTGCAAGTTCATTTCAGGACGGGGTCAGATGAAGTAGTCGAAGTCCCGTTCCGTCTTGAGCCTGCGGCGGACGCGGTAGATCTGGGCCGGGCACGATTGGGGATCGAGGCGGATGTAGTTCCTGGATCCCTGCCAGAAGTAGCGCCCCTCCCCGATCAGGTCGTGAACCTGGTAGACTTCGTCCGGCCGGATGCCGTATTCCTCGATGGGCAGGGTGACCCAGCCCTCCTGGAGATGGTGGGGATCCACGTTGACGGCCACGAGCACCATGTTGGAAAGATCCTCGGTGGTTTTGCCGTAGAAGAGGATCTGCTCGTTGTCCGCAGGGTAAAACCGGAGCCGCTCGTTGGAGTGCAGTGCCGGGTTTTCGCGCCGAATCCGGTTCACCTGGGCGATGAAGTCCCGAATGTTGCCCGGCCGGTCCCAGTCCCAGTGCTTGATCTCGTACTTCTCCGAATGCAGATACTCCTCGGTTCCCGGAATGCCGGCCGCCTCGCACAGCTCGAAGCCGCTGTAAATGCCATAGTTGGCCGCGAGCGTTGCAGCCAGGACCAGCCGGGCCATGAAGGCGGCCCGCCCGCCGAACTGAAGATATTCCGGCAGAATATCCGGTGTGTTGGTGAAGAAGTTGGGGCGAAAATAGTCCTGAAGATCCGTCCGCGTGAGGTCGGTCAGGTATTCCGTGAGCTCCCGTTTCGTATTGCGCCACGTGAAGTAGGTGTAGGACTGGTTGAATCCCACCTTCGCCAGGGCCTGCATGACCTTGGGGCGTGTGAAGGCTTCGGCCAGGAAGATGATGTCCGGGTGGTCCTCATGGATGGACGAGATGAGCCAGTGCCAGAAACGGAGCGGTTTGGTGTGCGGGTTGTCGACCCGGAAGATGCGCACCCCCTGGTCGATCCAGAAAAGGACCACGCTCTTCAGCTCCTCCCACAGCTCCTGCCAGGAGTCGCACTCGAAGTTGATGGGGTAGACGTCTTCGTATTTCTTAGGGGGATTCTCGGCATACTTGATGGTGCCGTCGGGACGATGTTTGAACCAGTCGGGGTGATCGGCCACGTAGGGGTGGTCCGGGGCGCATTGAAAGGCGAGGTCCAGAGCGATCTCGATGCCCTGCTCTTTCGCCGCCTGCACCAGGTGCTGGAAATCATCGAGAGTGCCCAGATCCGGATGGATGGCCTTGTGGCCCCCTTCCGCCGCCCCGATGGCCCAGGGGCTGCCGGGATCGTCGGGACCGGCCACCAGGGCATTGTTTCGACCCTTCCGTTTCACCCGGCCGATGGGGTGTATGGGCGGGAAGTAAAGCACGTCGAAGCCCATGCGGGTCACCTGGGGAAGAAACCGCTCCACATCCCGGAAGGTGCCGCTGCCCGCTCCATTCCGGGTGATGGACCGGGGAAAGAGCTCGTACCAGGCACTGTAGCGAGCCCTTTCGCGGTCCACCTTGACTTGCAGGGTCCTTTCGTAGGCGACTTCGCCGGCCCGGTCGGGGTATCGTGAAATGATGGCCGACACTTCCTCGGCCACGGCAGCCCAAAAGCGTGCTTCCTGGGGCTGGGAGGAACGCAGGAGCTCCGCCCGCTCCGTGAGCCACTGGCGGTCGGCTCCAGTGGCGCGGCCCGCCGCAGCGTCCAGCAGCAGGGCCCCTTCCAGGAGCTCGCTTTCCACGTCCTGCTGCGCTTTGAATTTTTTTTCCAGCCCTTCCTTCCAGCTTCCGAACCGGTCGATCCAGGCGCAAACTGTGTAGAAATGGGGCTCAAAGAGCCCCAGCGTAAGCTCGGCTTCGTAAAGGTCGTTGCCGCGCGGAGCCATGGGAGCTTCACCCCACGCATCGGACGATCGGGGCCGGTGGCGCAGGACCACGGTCAGCTTGTCGTGCCCGTCCACGATGACGTCGGCCCCCACACGCAGCTTCTCGCCGAGGGTTCGTTTTACGGGAAAACGCCCGCAGTCGATCTGCGGACGCACGTTGTCGATCCAGACGCGGGTAGACGTCTTCAGATCCTGAAGTTCCAATGCAGGTTGTTGCGGGTGATGCATGGGTCTCCTCCTGACTGGTATCTCGTTGACCGCATCTTCTGAAAGAGATCGCAGTGCGGCCAATCAAGGCCCTATGGGCTTCGCTGATGACCACGGGGGCGCAAACGCAGGAATGAAGGGAAAGTCCCGGGCTCACGCAGGAATGCAAACGCCTTCGATGTCCAGTTCCCCGGACCTTTCGGCCGCCATTTCCCGGTAGACCTCCAGGACACGCTCCGCCACCCGATCCCATCCGAAGTGCTGGATCACCCGCTGCCGCCCTTTGCGTCCCATGGCAGCCCCAAGCTCCCTGTCGCGCAGCAGGCGATTGATGGATTGCGCCAACTCATGGGTGAACCGTTCGGGGTCCTTCGGCTCCGGGTTGTCCGGCGACTGCCGATCGAAGGAGACCAGCAGGCCCGTCTCGCCGTTCACGACGACGTCCTTGATGCCGCCGACGGCGCTGGCCACTACGGGCGTCTCGCAGGCCATGGCCTCGAGGTTGATGATACCGAACGGCTCGTACACCGAAGGGCAGCAGAAGACGGCGGCGTGGGAATAGAGCTCGATGGCGCTCTGCCGCGGGATCATCTCGCGAATCCACACAAGACCCGAGCGACCTTGGTGAAGATCGGACCATTGCGCCTCGATTTCCTCGGCTACGCACGGAGTGTCGGGGCTGCCGGCGCAAAGGACGATCTGAACCCCGGAGTCGATGTGTCGGCAGGCGTTCAGGAAGTGGTGGATGCCCTTCTGGCGGCTCACCCGCCCCAGGAACAGCACGTAGGGACTTTCGGGGTCAATCCCGTACCGCTGCAAACACTCCACCGTGGAAACGGGCTGATACACATCGGGCTCGACCCCGTTGGGGATCACCCGAACCCGGTCGGGATCCACCTGGAACCGCGAGAGAATCTCGCCACGATCGCTCCCCGAGACGGCGATGACCCGGTCGGCCATCTCCAGCGCCGTCTTTTCGACCCAGCTCGAGAGGTCGTAGCCTCTGCCCAGCTGCTCCCGCTTCCACGGCCGCAGGGGCTCCAGGGAGTGAACGGTGACGGCCAGCGGGGTGCCATAGCAGAGCCTGGCCAGGATTCCGCCCCACGCGGCATACCAGGTGTGGGTGTGGACCACGTCCGCCTCGATGGGGAGCTCGTTGAACCGCATGCCCGTGAGCAGCACCATCAGGGCCTGCTTCACCTTGAGGGGATTGGCATCGAAAAACCCCGCCTCGAAGGGATACCCCTGAACGGCAAGGTGGGGCCGGACAAGCTGCTGGTCCCCGAAGCACTTGACCTGGACTTCGGCCAGGCGAGCCATATGCCGGGCCAGATGCTCGATGTGTACCCCGGCGCCCCCGTAGATATGAGGCGGGTATTCCCGGGTCATGTAGACAACGCGGAGGCGATCGGTCATTCAGTCTTCCTCTTCCAGGGGTTGAAGGCGGAACAGCACGAGATTGTGCGGTTCCAATGGATATTCGGCGCCGAGGGTCCAGAACCTCTCCTCATCGGGCGGCGCCACATCGTACCGTGTGTCCACAAGCAGTTCCCAGCGATGCTCGGTCCTGTAGGATGGAAGTGCGAAGGAGCAGCCGTTTTCGAGGTCGTAGTTCAGCAGCATGAGCAGGGTGTCTCCCACGATAGGATTCCCTTTGGCATCCACCTCGTCGATGGCATCCCCTCCCAGCATGAGACCGAAGGACATGAAATCCGTACTGTGCCAGTCGTCGGAGCTCATCTCGACACCGTCCGGCCGAAACCAGGCGATGTCCTTGAGAGTGGTTCCATGAATAGGGCGGCCGCGGAAAAAGTTGTGGCGCTGAAACACCGGCTGCTCCAGGCGTATCCGGATGACTCTCCGGACGAAGTTCAGGAAGCGGCGGTCGTCCCGGCTGAGCTCCCAGCCGGTCCAGCTGATGGCGTTGTTCTGGCAGTAAGCGTTGTTGTTGCCTTTCTGGCTTCGGCCCAGTTCGTCTCCACCTGAAATCATGGGCACACCAAGGGAGAACATGAGCGAGGCCATGAAATTGCGCTTCTGCTTGTTGCGACGCTTGCGGATGACCGGGTCTTCGGTCGGCCCTTCGGCGCCGAAGTTGAAGCTGCGATTGTGGGATTCCCCGTCGCGGTTGCCCTCCCCGTTGGCTTCGTTGTGCTTTTCGTTGTGTGAGACGAGATCGTGCAGGGTGAAGCCGTCGTGACAGGTCACGAAATTGATGCTGGCGTGAGGCTTGCGGCTGCTGTGCTCGTAGAGATCGCTGCTTCCGGTGAGCCGCGTGGCCATTTCACTCCGGTGCTGAGGCGAGGGGTAGTTCCAGAATTCCCTGACGGCGTCGCGGTATCTCCCGTTCCACTCGGTCCAGAGCACCGGAAAGTTCCCCACCTGGTAGCCCCCCTCGCCCAGGTCCCAGGGCTCGGCGATGAGCTTCACCTGGGAAATCACGGGATCCTGGTGGATGATGTCGAAAAAGGCCCCCAGCTTGTTGACTTCGTAGAGCTCACGAGCCAGAGCGCTGGCCAGGTCGAAACGGAACCCGTCCACGTGCATCTCGAGAATCCAGTAACGGAGGCTGTCCATGATGAGCTGCAGGACCCTCGGGTGCTGCATGTTGAGGGAATTGCCACAGCCCGTGAAGTCGAAGTAGTAGCGCCGGTCCGGTTCGTAAAGCCGATAGTAGGCCTGGTTGTCGATACCGCGAAAGCTGAGCGTCGGACCGAAGTGGTTGCCTTCGGCCGTGTGGTTGTAGACCACGTCGAGGATGACCTCGATGTCGTGGGCGTGGAGAGTACGGACCATCATCTTGAACTCGCGAACCGGGTCCCGAAATCCGCCGCTTCGCAGGGCGTAGCGCAGGTCCGGGGCAAAGAAGGAAAGGGTGTTGTAGCCCCAGTAGTTGGATAGGCCCATTTCCAGCAGGTGACGGTCGTCCACGTGGTGGTGCACCGGCATGAGCTCGACGGCGGTCACACCCAGGCTCTTGAGGTGCCGGATGACGGGGTCGCCGGCAAAGCCTGCGTAGGTTCCGCGCAGCTCCGGGGGAATCAGGGGATGCAGGGCCGTCATGCCGATGACGTGTGCTTCGTAGATGATCGTTTTGTTCCAGGGGGTGCGGGGCGCCTGATCGTTGCCCCAGACGAAAGCCTCGTCGGTGACGGCGCACAGGGGGGCGAAGGCCGCATTGTCCCGGCTGTCGAAGGAGAGGTCCTCGGCGGGATCCCCGATGCGGTAGCCGAACATGGCATCGTCCCAGGAGGTGAGCCGAGCCACCGTTTTGGCGTAGGGGTCCGCAACGACCTTGTTCGGGTTGAAACGGTGTCCGTTGGAGGGGTCATAGGGGCCATGCACGCGGTAGCCGTAAATCTGGCCCGGGCGAACGTCCGGAAGGTAAATGTGCCAGACCTGGTCGCTGTATTCCCTTAGCTCGATCCGCTCGCTCTCCATGACCGATCTGGCGTGATCGAAGAGGCACAGCTCCACCTTCTCGGCATTCTCCGAAAAGAGGGCGAAGTTGACGCCCATGCCGTCCCACGTCGCTCCAAGGGGATAGGGTCTACCAGGCCACACTCTCATGGGCGAAGCCTCCGGGTCCATCTGAGGAAACGAATCATTCAGTGATTGCCGGATCGAGGGTGAGACGGCAATCTCCACGAGAAAACGAAGATATGACATAAAAAGACATGTTAGCCCCGCTCCGTCAACCCCTCCCGGTCATTTTCCGCCTCGATGCATGCCCATTCCGATCAAACGGTTTTTCATCACGGATTCATTTTTTGCGGAACTTTGTGTACATTACGCACCTTGCTTCCCTATGGGGGGCGCTGGAGGGAGTTTCCCGCACTTGCTCAAGGAGAATTGGACCGAATCGATGACACGGCATGAATGGGTTCTGGCAGGCATGGTCTGCCTGGGGGTGGCTCTGGGAATGGTGCTGGCCTGGCTCAGCACCCGTCGGGCGAACGGATTCAGAAAGAGGCTGCTGGATGAATTGAAGGGGGCCGGCCGTCGGAATGGCGAAATCGAGCGGCAATTCCGCGAGATCCTCGGCAACCGCAAGAGATGGAAACGATCCCATTCCTTGATCCGCAAGCCATTCTCAAAATACATCAACCTCGCCATTGAAACGGCTGCCATGATCTATGCTTTGGTCGGCCTGGTCAACACCGTGGTCCACTTCGACAGATCCTTCGACAGCCCGGCCCAGGCCTATGGGATACTCGTTTTCCTCAGCACGATCATTGGCTACATCCCTGCGGAGAACAAGATCTCCAACCGCGTCGACAAGGAAATGGATGCGGTCCTGGACGACATGGAGGAAGCCCTGAAATTCAAGCGAACGTCAGCGTTTCTGGATAAAGCGGATAGAGAATGGCGTTAGAAAACGAAGAGACCAGGATCAAGCTGGATCACATCGCTCTGGTGCTGCACAAGCCGCACTTCTCCGAAAACATCGGGGCCGCCGCGCGTGTGGCCAAGAACATGGGCATCCGGCGGCTGGTGGTGTCCGACCCCTACAAGTGCGATTTGACCCGCATCCTCAAAATGGCCACGCACACCGCAGAAGACGTGGTGGCGGACATGGAGGTCGTGGATGACCTGGAGGATGCCCTGAGCCCCTTTCAGTACATCGTCGGCACTACGGCACGCACGGGCTCCCACCGGCAGACGGTTCGAAGCCCGAGGCGGCTGGCTCAGGAGCTGATCCCCATCAGCCAGAACAATCGGGTGGCCGTTCTCTTTGGCCCCGAAGACCGGGGGCTGGCGGCCCGGGAGCTCAAATACTGCGATGCCCTGGTGACCATTCCGACCGCTGATTTCAAGTCCCTCAACCTGGCCCAGGCCGTGATGGTCATGGCCTACGAAATCTTTCTCGCTTCCACCAGGGAATCCAAACCCTTCGTTCCCCGCCTGGCCACCAGCCGGGAGCTCGAAGGCATGTACGAGCATCTGCACCAAACTCTCGCCCGGATCAACTTCATCAATCCAGAAAACCCGGAGTACTGGATGATGAGCATCCGCCGTTTTTGCAGCCGCATCGGCCTCCGCGCCCGCGAAGTCAAGCTGATACGGGGCATCTGCCGCCAGATGGACTGGTATTGCACGCAGAAGGACACCTCCACCGACCCTCCTCCCAAGCCTAAAGGATATGGAACGTACTGAAATACCGCATTAGGGGAGATGTGGATGTCCCACCACGGGAGCTCTGGAGAATGGTGGAGTCGTTGTTCCAGCGCTGTTCTCTGCTTGACGGTAAGCTTGATCCCCTTCTCGTAGACCCTCTTGAGGAGAGCGGCAGCTGCGGCGACGCCCTTGCAGACGAATTTGGCAGCACGATTCAGCACAGCGCTCACACTGTCCAGGAGATACCCGTTCCAAGACTTTTCGAGACCTGCCCAATGGCGCTCAATAGCATTGTATTTGCTGTGCCTCTCGATTGGGGATGGGGTGGCGTGCTCCTGGGCCTGCCAAAGGAACCCCCTATGATTTCTCTTTGAGCAGGGAGGGAAGGTTGACCCAGTCGCATCCGTGATTTCCAATCCGGTCACCTCCACGATTCACATCCTGCAGCCTGTCGATGCGGGGGCGGGCTTCATGCCCGCCCAAAAGGGCTCCCTCCAATGGGCTCTCCAATGGCCGGCTCCAATCCAATGGGCATCGCACTCCCCCCCATGGAGCACCGTGGGTCTTTATCTATGGATTCGGCTCCGGACCGAACGCCCCCGCCACAACTGCATCGCGACGAGATAGACCGTAGCCAGCACGTAGGCAAGAAGAGTCCCCGCGGCGATGCCATACGACGGGTAAAGGGCGGACACCGCCAGGGAATAGACCACCAGGGATCCCAGGCCCTTGGGAACGTTCTTCAGGATAGTATGCACATGCTCGGAATCATACGTGTAGTGGATGATGGCCACGAACGGCAGTAGGGTTATGGGAAATGCGGCGAAGAGCCCGGCCCAGCTGGGGCCTGCCCATTGGGCCGTCGAGGTGATGACAACGATGGCGCTCGCCGCAAAAAGGGACCGAAAGAGGAGGGTCCTTCCACTGAGCCTTGCCGGCCCCTGAATCCTGGTATTCGCCACGCGGCGGAAGAGAACGATGAAAAGCAGGATGAACAGCGTCGGCATCAGCAGAGCCATGGCCGGACTCACCTGCAGGGGGCGCAGGAGCGAAGCCGCCAGAAAATAGCCCGAGATGCCGCCGAGTGACGCGCAGAGCACTCGGCTCGCCCGGCCGGATGGAAGGCCGAGCAGCGATGTTCGGTAGTAGGCATAGGCAAAGGCCTGGGTGGCGATGAGCCCCACCGACGTGTGGAGAGCGCTTTGCGCGGCGAATTGGGGCCCGATTTCATAGCCCAGGAAGAACAGGGTGACGGCGGCCCCCAACGGATAGCCCGAAAGAACACCGGCGAACCGGGTGCTCACCACCTCCGCCAGAACCGAAAGCAGCACCACCATCCCAACGGCCGTCAGGGCCTTCACCAGAGTCAGTGTATTGAACACCTCGGTCATGGGCATCGCACCCGGTTTCCCAATTGGAGCTCCCCGCAGGCAATGCTGTCTGTCCGAAAAGTCATCTCACTGTACATCTTTCTTTGTGGGCGAAAGTCCATGGGAGGTTGAATCAAGGGGCGCCACGGACCCATGCCGCATCGAGCGTGAATTCCCCTGATCAACGGGCTCGCTCGAGCGATCACGCCTGTGGACGTGATGAGCCCATGGAGCCCATCCTGACCGGGAGGATGAGCCTCATCCAACAGCATTGGCTCTCCTCGTGCCACCATCAGCGCATAAATGATGCGGGCATGCCCGCCCCGAGACCAGTTCCATGGCAGCATGAGAACCGGGTCTCCGAACCGAGTGTACCCAAACCGAACCTTCCTGCCAACGACGAGATGTGAAGGAAATAAGGGGACGCCCTTAACTTATTAAGTTGACATTTCGGTTCACCCCACGTAATGTTCTTCACATGCCAAGACAATCACGCATCGACACAACGGGAGCACTCCACCACATCATTGCACGAGGCATTGAGCGACGCAACATATTCGAGGATGACCAGGACCGGCGCGATTTTCTGAAGAATCTGGGGCTCATTCTGGAGCAAACGGAAACAGCGTGTTTTGCCTGGTCGTTGATGTCCAACCATTTTCATCTCCTGTTGCGAACCGGCGGGGTTCCGGTAGCTACGGTGATGCGGCGGCTGCTGACGGGCCACGCCGTCCGGTACAACAAACGTTACCAGAGGTGTGGTCACCTGTTCCAAAACCGGTATAAATCGATTCTATGCCAGGAAGACCGCTACCTCTTGGAGCTGGTCAGATATATTCACTTAAATCCTTTGCGGGCAAATCTGGTGGCGGATTTGAATGAGCTGGATCAATACAGGTTTTCCGGTCACGGAGTCATCATCGGCAAACACGAGCAACCCTGGCAGAATAGGGAAAGGGTCCTTCTGCATTTCGGAAGACAGGTCGACTCTGCCAGGCAGAAATACAGGGAATTTGTCGCCCAAGGAATCGATGAAGGCCACAGGGACGATCTGACCGGTGGTGGCCTGATCCGGAGTGCGGGGGGTTGGTCGGCGGTCACGGAGCTCAAAAGATCCAAGACCCATATGAAAAGTGACGAGCGCATCCTCGGAGACGGTGATTTTGTCTCTGAGATCCTGTCCAGGTCCAAGGAAGCCTTCGATCGGCGTTATGCTCTGAAAGCCGGCGGGATCGATATAGATTTCGTTGCACAAAGAGTCGCGACTCTCTTGAATATTGATGCTGAAGATATAGGGTGTCCAGGGAAGACAAGAGAGCTTGTGCGGGCTCGAAGCTTGTTTTGCTTCTGGGCTGTGCGTGAACTGGGCATAAGCATGGCTGCCATGGCGCGACAATTGAACATATCAACCGTGGCTGTGAGCAAATCGGTTGCGCGAGGAGCTGAGATCGCAAAGAAAGAAGGGCTGTTTTTGACTTAAGTTAATAAATTAAGGGCGTCCCCCTTGATGACAGAATCAAAGGACTTGACACTCAGAGGTTCGTTGAATAGGTTGAGATCGCTTTCGTCGTTCAAATATTTATAAATTTCCTTGTGTTATCCTGAATAGGGTTTTTCTGCGGAGGGGAGGTCTCTATGAGAAGATTCATGGGTTTATTTTTCGTCTTGATGCTGGTTTTTGCTTGGGCTGCGGCGCAGCTGGTTCAAGCCGCCGAATACAAAGCGGAGTATAAACTGTCCACAGTGCTCGGAAAGCCTTTCCCGTGGGGAGTCGCCGGGGAGCGCTGGGTCGAGCTGGTGAAAGAGAAGACCGGCGGACGCATCAACATGAAGATGTATCCCGGCACCAGCCTGGTGGGCGGCGACCAGACCAAGGAGTTCACGGCCATTCGCCAGGGGTCCATCGACATGGCCATCGGCTCCACCATCAACTGGTCCCCTCAGGTGCAGCAGCTGAACCTCTTTTCCATGCCTTTTCTCATGCCCGACTACAGGGCCATCGATGCCCTGACGGGCGGCGACGTGGGCAAGGAGCTTTTCAATATCCTGGAGAGCAAGGATGTGGTTCCCCTGGCCTGGGGTGAAAATGGGTTTCGGGAGCTGAGCAACTCCAAGCAGCCCGTCCGAAAACCGGAGGACCTCAAGGGGCTCAAGATCCGGGTGGTCGGCTCGCCGCTCTTCCTGGATACTTTCACGGCCCTGGGCGCCAATCCCACGCAGATGAGCTGGGCCGATGCCGTACCGGCTCTCTCCAGCGGCGCGGTAGACGGCCAGGAGAATCCCCTCACCGTCTTCATGGCGGCCAAGCTGTACAGCGCAGCCAATCAGAAGAACCTCACCCTGTGGGGGTACGTGGCCGACCCGCTCATCTTCGTCGTCAACAAGGAAGTGTGGGCCGGCTGGACCCCTGAGGACCAGCAGGCCGTGAAAGACGCCGCCGTCCAGGCGGGAAAGGAGAACATCGAGGCTGCCCGGAAGGGGCTTGCGGCACCCGATGAGAGCCTCATCAAAGAGATCGAGGGGCTGGGCGTCAACGTGGTCAAGCTGACGGACGCGGAGAAGGCGGAGTTCAAGAAAGCCACCCGGGAGGTATTCGACAAGTGGGCCAGGCAGATCGGCGCCGAGCTGGTCAAGAAGGCCGAGGACGCCGTTGCGCAGCGCAAGTAGGTTCGCATGACATATCGTGAAGCCGCCCGAAGGCGCGCACCTGCATCGAGATCGCACGGCGCGCCTTCTTTCTTTTGACCGGCCGGCATTGGCACAGGGCAACACCATCGAGGGTCCAGGGTTGAATCGTCATTCCGGCGGTCTTCCTATGAAGAGCCGGGCACAACGTCACCCCCGCGTGTTTCTGGCGGGGGTGCAGCGTCTTCAAAAGGCCTAAATTCCCGCCAGGAACACGCGGGCATGACGACCACCCGGATTTTCATGTTTCTTTGTGCCCCCCGGTCATGGCGGTCGGCCGAATTCCATGGAAAAGAGCTGGATGCCGGCCAGAAGACCGCCGGCATGGCGAGAGGCCTGATGGACATCGTGGTCTGTGGAACTGTAATGATTCGCCATCGGCCAACCGCCTTCGCTGTACCGCATAGACAGGAGAACCCATGGACTGCGAGGTCCCCGGGAATGATCATCGACCCCGGACCCGAATTCCCGTCAAGATCGAAGAAAACCTGGCAGGGCTCATCATCGGAATCCTGGCCCTCATCACTTTCGCCAATGTGGTGGTCCGCTATCTGACCAATTTTTCGTTCGCTTTCACCGAGGAGATTTCCATCTTCCTCATGGTGGTCATGACGCTCGTGGGAAGCTCGAGCCTCATGGCCAAGGCGAGTCACCTGAACATCACCTATTTCATCGACAAGCTGGCACCGAAGCCCCGCCGCACAGCTCGTCTTGTGGCCACCGCCTTGACGGGCCTGACCTTTCTCCTGCTCGCGGTGCTTGGAGGCCGGATGGCCTGGGATGAATACCGTTTCGAGGTGACTTCGCCGGGCCTGGGTGTGCCCACCTGGATCTACACCGTGTGGCTCCCGGTACTGTCCCTGGTCATCGTCATGCGCGCCGTGGGGCTCATGGTGCGCATTGCGAAGGGAGAGGATTGATGCCGGCCGCGTTGATTCTCTTCGGGTGCTTCTTTCTGCTCATGTTTGCCGGGGTGCCCATTGCGGCCTCCCTCGGCCTGGCGGGCACTATCTCCATCGCCCTGGCCAAGCTCGGCATCATGGCGGTGCCGACCAACGTCTATGCGGGGATCGCCAAGTATCCGCTCCTGGCCATCCCCATGTTCGTCCTGGCGGGGGCCATTTTCGACCGTTCGGGCGTGGCCGAGCGGCTGCTGCGTTTCACCACGTCCGTGGTGGGGCGGGGTCGCGGATCGCTCGCGGCCATCACCATCCTGGTGGCCATGATCATCGGAGGCATCTCCGGATCGGGCCCCGCCTGCACCGCTGCCGTGGGAGGCGTCATGCTGGGGGCCATGATGCGGGCCGGTTACCCCGCGGGGTTCGCCGCCAGCGTAACGGCCGCCGCCGGATCCACCGACATCCTCATCCCTCCGTCCGTGGCTTTCATCATCTACAGTGTGCTGGTTCCTTCAGCCACAGTTCCCGCATTGTTTGTGGGCGGCGTCGTTCCGGGGATCCTGGCCTGCATCATGCTCATCATCCCCTCGATGTTCCTCAGCTTCCACTACAACTTCGGGGGCGATGAGTCCGACACGGGCCGGCCGCCATTCTGGAAGTCCTTCAAGGAGGCTTTCTGGGCCTTGCTGGCTCCGATCCTCATCCTGGGCGGAATGCGCACGGGATGGTTCACTCCCACCGAAGCGGCGGTGATGGCCGTGGTTTACGGACTCATCATCGGGCTCTTCATCCATCGCACCCTCACTCTTCGGGATATCCACGAGCTGCTCGTCGAGTCCGCCGAGACTTCCGCTGTCATTCTGATCGTGGTGGGACTGGCCAGTGTTTTCGCCTGGGCATCCAGCACCATGGGGATCGTGGACCCCATCTCCAGGAGCCTGGTGGCCCTCGGAGGCGGCAACCCGACCATCGTCATCGCCATCCTGATGGTTTTTCTGGTGGTCGTGGGGATGTTCCTGGATGGCATTTCCATCTTTCTCATCTTCTGCCCTCTCCTGATTCCCGTGGCGCAGAGCTTTCAGTGGGACCTGGTGTGGTTCGGGGTCCTGATGACTTACAACATCGCCCTGGGGCAGTTCACTCCGCCCATGGCCGTGAATCTGATGGTGAGCTGCCGGCTCACGGGGGCGCCCATGGAGGAGACAGTGCGATGGGTCGTCTGGCTGCTCCTCTTCATGTTTTTAGGCCTGCTGCTGCTCATCGCTTTTCCAGAGCTGGTGCTCTGGCTGCCAAAGGTTCTCGGCTTCATGTAGGCCGGGATTGACGGGTCCTTCTGTTTCCAGCAGGCCCATGGGCTTTCGTCTCCCCTTCGAGGGGAGGATGTTCTTGCGATTTGGAGAGAACCTTCCCCTTGATTTACCGGCGAGGGAAGGAAGAAAGGTGCGGAAGAAACCATGATCCTGGTCGTCTTGGGGCACCCCACCCCCGGAAGCTTCAATCATGCCATCGCCCGGACGGCGTGCGATGCCCTTCGAGAGATGGGCCACCCGATCGTTTTCCATGATCTTCAGGCCGAGGGGTTCGACCCTTGCCTGCCGGGGGATGAAATTCCCGAGGACGGATTGGTGCCCGACTGGGTGCGTCAGCATTGTGATGAGCTGAAGAGGGCCGACGGCATCGTGGTTGTCCATCCCAACTGGTGGGGCCAGCCGCCGGCTGTCCTCAAGGGATGGATCGATCGGGTCTTTCGACCGGGCGTTGCCTACCGGTTCGATGAGGGCGACAGCGGGGAGGGAATCCCGATCGGACTGCTGAAGGCGCGAACGGCCGTCGTCTTCAACACCTCCAATACGCCGGATCGGCGCGAGCGGGAGGTTTTCGGCGACCCCCTGGAGGCCGTCTGGAAAAGCTGTATTTTTGACCTTTGCGGGGTGAAGGATGTTCGGCGCCGGATGTTCAACGTCATCGTGACGAGCTCCGCCCAACAGCGCGCTCAGTGGCTGGAAGAGGTGCGCGACCTGGTCAGGCGGTGTTTCCCGGAAATGGCATCTTCATCGCGGTCTCGAAACCCGAATGGGCCGCCCCCTCTCGAAAGCCCGATACCGGAGGCATGAAGGAGGGATCGGGTTCCAGCGTCTTCACACCGGCTTCCATTGACGATGACGAGCCGGGAGGGAAGCTGCTCAAAAGCCCTGGAGACTCGCGGGGCACGCTAAGTACAGGCCAACACAATAGAGTGTCCACCTCTCGAATCGTCATTCCGGCAGTCTTGTTTGGCCGGAATCCACAAAAAAGCTGGATGCCGGCTTAAAGATTGCCGGCATGACGAGCGGCGAAATGGACATCTTTTTCTGTGGAGGTGTACTAAGGGTGCCACGGGCGAAGCGAAGCCTGGCCGCGCCGATCAAGGACTTGCGAGCCACGGGCAGCCAAATCCCGGCCCGTGCCACATAGAAAACCGCATCATCACCCCTGTTCCTCGATAATGATCTTGTGGTCCACCAGGGACATGCGCCGAATCAGACCCTTCACCGTCTTCTGCTCACCGAAAATGCTCGTGACCCGGATCTCCCGGCCTGAATTCTCCAATACATCCACCGATTCAAGGAACAGAACTTCCTCTCCGCCTTTCAACAGGTAAGCGTTGGCTTCACACATGGTTCATCTCTCCACTCTTGAGCAGGATTGTAGGCCAAATCCAATGCGCACGCGCTCTATTCCCCGGTACCGCCCGACCTCTCAGGGGCCGGGCCGCCACTGCATCAAGCGTAATACAAACATCGTGGTGGTTCAATCCCCAAGGTGCATCCCCAAGGTGCCGGACTCGTGCGAAAGAGCTCCCGGTTGGCAATTGCACGTTGCACCCGCCGGCTTTTGCACTATGATGAGAGCCAGATCAGGCAGCCTTCAGATCCGGAGGCGCTCCTTACGGATGGCTGTCCCCGTGTGGAATGGAGGCAGGACAACGATTCCAGCGAAAGGACCCGTTACCATGCAATTCATCGATCTTGCGGCACAACAGCGGAGAATCAGAAACGACATCGAGGATCGAATCCGGAGCGTTCTGGATCACGGCCAATATGTGATGGGACCCGAGGTCATCGAACTGGAGGAACGCCTGGCGGATTATGTCGGTGTGCGGCATGCACTCTCCTGCGCCTCGGGCACGGATGCCCTGCTTCTGGCCCTGATGGCTCGAGGAGTGGGGCCGGGGGATGCAGTCTTCACGACTCCTTTCACCTTCATGGCCACGGCTGAGGTGATCGCTCTCCTGGGAGCGGTCCCGGTCTTCGTGGACATCGAGCCGGCCACGTTCAACCTGGATGCCACCTGTCTGGATCGCGCCATCACGGCTTTGCACTCGGGGAAGCCCTCCCTCTCGCCCCTCCCGGCTCCCGCCCTCGGATCAACGCTCCGCCCGCGCGGCGTCATCGCTGTGGACCTTTTCGGGGTGCCCGCGGACTACGACGCCATCCAGGCCGTTGCGGACCAGCATGGGCTGTTTGTCATCCAGGATGCGGCTCAGTCGTTTGGAGCCGAACGGTACGGCCAGAAATCGTGCTCCATGGCACCCGTCGGCTGCACATCCTTTTTTCCGGCGAAACCTTTGGGAGCTTACGGTGACGGGGGGATGTGCTTCACCGACGACACGGAGCTCAATGCATGCATGCAATCCCTGCGCATCCACGGCCAGGGAAGCGACAAGTACGACAACGTGCGCATCGGGATCAATGGCCGGCTCGATACGATTCAGGCAGCGATCCTTCTGGTCAAGTTCGGGATTTTTCCCCGGGAGATCGAGCTGCGGCAGGAGGTGGCCGAGCGTTACACCCATCTGATTCAAAAGCTTGGAGCGCCGGTCGAACCGCCCCGTCTGCCGGAAGGGGTCATCTCGGCCTGGGCCCAGTATTCCGTCCTCGCACGCGATGAGAGCCACCGGGCGGAGCTTTTGAACCGTCTCAAAGCGGCCTCCATCCCTTCGGCAGTCTACTACCCCAGGCCCCTGCACCTGCAGACCGCCTTCAAAGGGCTCGGGTACACACCCGGTACGTTCCCCGTAACCGAGCTCTGTGCCCAAAGGATCTTCAGCCTCCCCATGCACCCTTATCTGACGCAATCGGACCAGGAGAAGGTCATCAATGCTCTGGCCAGGGAGTGAGACCTGAATGACGGCGTGGGCCTGCCCGATAGACCTGCATGCGTTCCCGGCCGCATCGCAGCTGGCGTTCGGGGATCAGGTGCTTCGGTGGGATGTGGGGGCCATAGACCATGAGCCGGCCCGGCCAGGGATTCAGAAGCCTTTCCAGTGCTTCGAAGGGTTTGTCGGGGTAGAGATAGAGGCAGTCGGCCCGTCGGAGGTTCATGGTGAGGTAGTCGCCGCAGACGATCTCCACGCGATGGGTCAGTCCCAGGAATCGTACGGCTTCGACGGCGGTCCGGCAGAGCCCGGGGTCCGCCTCGATGCCGATGGACCGGGTGAAGAGACCGGCGACGCAGGCCACGAGACCGTCACCGCTCCCGAGATCGATGAAGAGGCGATCCTTCTCGAGGCGCAGACGCTTGAAAAAGTAATAAACATGGGCGATTCGGGATGTTGCCCAGGCGCCTCGCGCAGTGATCCGGTAGGGTCCCTGACCGCTGTGCGCCAGGAGCTCATGCATGTGGCGGTAGTGGCGGAGGATGGGGAGCACCCGCCGGGCCCTGATGGGGGCTTCGCACAGCACCTAGCGAACCATGCTCTCGGGCGGGTAGCAGCCGGCTCTGACGGAGCTCACGGGCAGCACCATGGCGTTCTTGCCGAGGAGGGTACCCGGGTTGGTGACGGCGTTGCACCCGATCTCGACGCCGTCGCCGATGATGGCCCCGAACTTGCGCAGCCCGGTGTCGATCCTTTCATCGCCCACTTTGATGACCACGGGCGTTCCGCCGATCTTGAGGTTCGCCAGCTTGGTGCCGGCGCCGAGGTTGGTGGAATTTCCGAGGATGCTGTCCCCGATGTAGGCGAAGTGACCGGCCTTGGCGCCGTCCAGCATGATGCTGGACTTCATTTCAGTGGTGTGCCCGACCACGCAACCGCGCCCGATGATGCACTTCCCCCGGATATAAGCCCCATGGCGAACCTCGGTGTTGGCGCCGATGAGCGTCGGGCCTTTCACCAGGGCTCCGGGCTCCACGACCGCTCCGGGCCCGATCTGAACCTCCTCGTCCCAGAAGACGCTTCCGGCGTAAAGCACACTGGCCTCGGTGGTTTCGGTCCCCTCCACACGTACCCTGAGGGTTCCTTTGGTGGGGTCGCCTCCCAGGATTTCAAACCCATCTTTGAAAAACATGCCCTGCCACAGGACCAGCGTCTCCGGAAGCGGTCTACTGAAACACCCGAGCGGTCCGACATTGGGCTTGAGCTCCGCCTGCAGGTGGGCCGAAATGCGTGCCAGGGCTTCCCAGACACGGTTGCACTCAGCGAAAAGGGACCGATGCTCGAAGGAATCCAGGGAGAAGAAGGCTTCGGGCCGCAAAAATTCCATCATTCAACATCCTTCCGGCGTTTTCGAAACGGTGTGCATTGCGTGTTATGGACGGCTCTTGCCAAGCCACGAGATGCGAAAGCCGGCTTCAGGTCTCAGGCATCAACGCAAAGGACCACCGTGCTTAAGATCACTTGCAGAGCCGATGGTGCTCGATCTTGATACACTTGTTCATGACGACCGACAATCCCGCTGCCCGTGCCTTTTCGGCGGCTTCGTTGTGAGCAAGGCCCAGCTGCATCCAGACCGAACCGGCTTTCACCTCGATGGCCTCATCCACAATGCCGGGGATCGCCTCAATGTTGCGGAAGATGTCGACCACGTCGATGTGCTCGGGGACCGATCGGAGGTCCGGATAGCAGGGCTCCCCCAGGACCTCCTTGTACTTCGGGTTCACGGGGATCATCCTGTACCCGTGCTCCTTGAGATATTTGGCCACCTTGTGGCTGTCCCGCTCCTCCTTGTGCGAAATGCCGATGACGGCTATCGTCTTGGAATCCTTGAGAATGCTGAGGACCTCGGGGTCTTCCGCGTTTTTTTCGGGAAATTGGCATTCAACCATGCTCGTCTTCCTTTCCGGTGGATCGTCACCTGCCGGCCTGCAAATCCCGGCTATGACCGAGCGCATTCAGGATGAAAGAGTCGAAGACCAGCTTCGGACTCGCTGATGCTAAAATAGATGACGATGGAGCCGGGGTCAAGGAACGGTCCCGCTGCGCCATGCGTTCGGCTCCACCCGGCTCGCGCATTTTCAGGCATCGATGTGACGCCGCTGCTTTTATTCGGGCCCGATCTATAATATACTTCAATACCTGAATACCTGATTGATTCAGGAAACCATTCTCTACGCAACCAAGGAACCATCCGCGTTGTGAGACTCCGTTTGAGTGCAGCTCCAGGGGAGATCCGATGCCGCCGAAGAATACCAACGATGATCAGACTCCAATGGACAAGCTGTTGGAACGATTCAAGGGCAGTCAGGGAGGTGGAGGGCCTCAACCGCCGCAGAAGAAGTTGAATTTCTCCCTTTGGTACATCCTTGCCGCCGTCGTGTCGTTGATTATCTTCCAGAGCTACCTGGCGGAGCCGCAGCGGGACCCCATCCCGTACTCCCGTTTCAAACAAATGGTGCAGGAGGACAGGGTCTTCAACCTGGTGCTGGGCTCTGAGCGCATCCGGGGCGAAATCAAAGATGATAAGACGCCGGGAAGGCCCTTCGTAACCATCCGGGTTGAGGATCGTGAACTGGTGCCGCTCCTGGACCAGAAAGGAATCGAATACCGGGGGCAGGCTGAGAACAAATGGTTGGGGCTGCTCATCTCCTGGCTCATCCCCCTGGGTTTGGTGATACTGATCTGGAGTATTCTCATGCGCCGGATGAGCGGCGGACCGCAGGGCGTCCTGTCGGTGGGCAAGGCCCGGGTCAGGATCTCGGCCGAAAAAGATCTGCAAATCACCTTCGATGATGTGGCGGGTATCGATGAAGCCAAGGGTGAGCTTCAAGAGATCGTCGAGTTCCTCAAGACGCCCGAGAAGTTTCAGCGCCTGGGAGGGAAGATTCCCAAAGGAGTCCTCCTGGTGGGGGCGCCCGGAACCGGCAAGACCCTTCTGGCCAAGGCGGTGGCAGGAGAGGCGGGCGTGCCCTTTTTCAGCATGAGCGGCTCCGAGTTCGTGGAGATGTTTGTGGGGGTTGGAGCGGCCCGGGTACGGGACCTGTTCGGGCAGGCCAAGGAGCATGCCCCCTGCATCATCTTCGTGGATGAGCTCGACGCCCTCGGCAAGGCCCGCGGCCTCAATCCCATGGGGAGCCATGACGAGCGGGAGCAGACTTTGAATCAGCTCCTGGTCGAGATGGACGGGTTCGATCCCAATGCGGGGGTCATCATCATGGCGGCCACCAACAGGCCCGAGATCCTGGATCCGGCCCTCCTGCGCCCCGGACGCTTCGACCGCCATGTGGCCATCGACAAGCCGGACATCCGCGGGCGTGAAGCGATCCTGAAGATTCACACCAAGGGAGTCAAGCTGGGTCCGGAGGTCGACATCACCAAAATCGCCACCATGACGCCGGGCTTCGTAGGGGCCGACCTGGCCAACCTGGTCAACGAAGCCGCCCTCTGCGCGGCCAGGCGCAACCGGGAATTCGTGACCATGGCGGACTTTCAGGAAGCTGCCGACCGGATCATCGGGGGATTGGAGAAGAAGAACCGGGCGATGAATCCCCACGAAAAGGAAGTCGTGGCCTACCACGAATCAGGGCATGCTCTCGTCGCCATGATGCTTCCCCATGTGGATCCGGTCCACAAGGTATCCATCATCCCCCGCGGCGTGGGAGCCCTTGGCTACACCCAGCAGCTCCCGACGGAAGACCGGTACCTCATGACGCGCCAGGAGCTGGTGAACCGCCTCCAGGTTCTTCTGGGCGGGCGGGTGTCCGAGGAGATCGTTTTCAAGGACATTTCGACGGGGGCCCAGAACGACCTCCAGCGAGCAACGGACATTGCACGCAGCATGGTCATGGAGTACGGCATGAGCGAAAAGCTGGGTCCCTTGACGTATACCAGCCACCCGCGGTCGGCTCATCTCGATCTGGGCCTGAGAGCCCAGGAAAGGGAGTTCAGCGAGCGCACCGCCCAGGCTATCGACGAGGAAGTGAGCCACATCGTGACCCAGGCCCATGAAAATGTGATCCGCATGCTTCAGGAGCAGAAGGAATCACTGGAGTGCCTGGCCAGAATCCTCCTCGAGCGTGAAGTGATTGAAGGTGAGGAGCTTCAGAAGTTTGCCGAAACGGTGCGTGAGCGGCTTGGTCTTTCCCGAGAGGAGGCGGAGGCTGAGGATTCTGTCTGCAAGAAGGTTCATGGGATTTCCTTCCATTGAAGGCCCATGAATCCCGTTCGTTCAATCCGGTGAGGCTGTTCGGTGGAGTCCCGCATGCCCTTTCGGGACACTCTGAGTCATGAACGGACCCGATGAGCCGATGCCGGCCCTCAACGCGAAACTCGCAACTCGAAACCCGAAACTTTGCGCAGCAGGGATGGCATGCAATGCTCCCCGATGAATTGAGAGAATCCTTAAGGAGACGAGCAGCTGAATCGGAGCACCCGCGTGAGCTGATTGTGGATGTTCTGTTGGAGCTGCAGGATCATTTGGGCTACGTCAACGATGAAGCCATGGCCCTGGCCTGCGAGCTCTTCGACATGACGCCCCTGGAAATCGATGAGCTGGCGACTTTCTACGATTTCATCTACAGGGAGCCCGTGGGCAAGTACGTGATCCACGTCTGCGACAGCGCCATCTGCTGGATGAATGGTTACCTGTCAGTCCTGGAGATGCTGTCCGCCCGCCTGGGGATCCAGTATGGGGAGACCACTTCCGACGGCCTCTTCACCCTGCTCCCCGCCTGCTGCATCGGGTATTGCGATCGCTCGCCCGCCATGATGGTCAACCGGAAAGTCTATGGGAACCTGACACCGGGGAAAATCGACCGCATTCTGGAAAGATGCAGAAACGGTGGCAGGCCCGACGAATCGGACGAAACTGAAAGATGAACGGACATGGCTGACCAGGTGCTGCTCCGGAACCGCAAGCCGGATCGAATCGCAACCCTTGAGGAATACCGTGCCGGCGGAGGATACGAGGCCTTTGCCCGGGTGCTTCGCGAAAACGCTCCCCGCGAAGTACCGAAGATTATCGACGCAGCCGGTCTGAGGGGCCGGGGAGGGGCCGGCTTTCCCTGTGCGAAGAAGTGGATGGCCGTGCCCGAGAACGGGGCCTATCCGCGCTATGTGGCCGTCAACTCCGATGAGATGGAGCCCGGGACCTTCAAGGATCGGGTGCTCATTCATGCGGATCCTCACACCGTCCTCGAAGGCATGGCTATCGCCGCCTTCGCCATATCGGCTGAAAAGGGCTACATCTTCGTTCGCCCATCGTACGAGAATGCCGCCCGCATCCTGGAGAGGGAGGTGGAGCGGGCGAGAGAGGCCGGCCTGCTCGGGAAGAACATCCTGGGCTCGGGTTTTTCGTTTGACATCGTCGTCCACCGGAGCGGGGGACGCTACATCTGCGGGGAAGCCTCGGCGCTGCTCAAGGCCTTGATGGGGAAGCGCCCGAACCCGGTGAAAGCCCCCCCGTTCCCGACGGACAAGGGGCTCTGGGAACGCCCGACGCTCGTGAACAATGTGGAGACCCTCGCCAACGTCCCCCATATCATCCGAAACGGTCCGGAATGGTTCAAGGGGCTGTCGCGCACGGAGTCAGGCTCCGGCACCAAGCTCTACTGTGTGAGCGGGCGGGTGAACAATCCGGGGTGCTTCGAGCTGCCCATGGGGACGCCGCTCAGCGAGATTATCGAGCAGCATGCAGGCGGCCTTCCGGAGGGGCGTCGCTTCAAGGCCTGCCTGCCCGGAGGCGCCTCCACACGCTTCATGACTGCCGAGCACTACGACATCGAGATGGATTTCGACATCCTGGCCTCCGTCGGCCATCGTCTCGGGACAGCCGCCATCATGGTGTTCGACGACCGGACGTGCCTGGTCGGGGTGACGTTGAATCTCATCGAGTTCTTCGCCCGTGAGTCCTGTGGGTGGTGTACGCCCTGCCGTGAGGGAATCCCGTATGTTCGGGACCTGCTTTGGCGCATCGAGCACGGAGAGGGTCGCGAGGAGTACGTCCCGCAGCTCCGCGAAATGTCCAAACACCTCTGGAATGCCTACTGTGCGTTCGCTCCCGGCGCCGCATCCCCGGTGGAAAGCCTGCTCACCTTTTTCGAAGATGAAGTGCGCGAGCACATCAGCCGGAAGCAGTGCCCGTTCCAGGGACGATGATGCACGGTTCATTGTCTGATCACGACTCTTCAAGGGAAGTCCATGCCCCGATTGATCATTGACGACCAGGTGATCGAAGTCCCTGCGGGGACCAAGGTGATCGATGCCGCCGAAATGCTGGGCATCATGATTCCGCGGTTCTGCTACCACGAGGCCCTCGGGTCGGTGGGAGCCTGCCGCATGTGCGCCGTGAAATTCCTGGAAGGCCCCGTCAGAGGGATCCAGATGAGCTGCATGGTGGATGTTCAGGACGGAATGGTCGTCTCGACCGGCGACGAAGAGGCGGTTGCCTTCAGGAAATTTATCATCGAATGCTTGATGCTGAATCATCCCCACGACTGCCCTGTCTGCGACGAAGGCGGGCAATGCTTCCTGCAGGACGAGACCGTCTCCGGAGGCCACGGAATCCGGAGATACCTCGGAAAGAAGCGCACGTACCGCGATCAATACCTCGGACCGTTTATCGCCCATGAGATGAACCGCTGCATCCACTGCTACCGGTGCGCGCGGTTCTATCAGGAATACACCGGTTTTCGCGATCTGGGCGTCATGCAGATCGGCAGCAGGGTTTTCTTCGGCCGCCACAGTGACGGGGCGCTGGAGAGCCCTTTCGCCGGCAACCTGGTGGATCTCTGCCCGACAGGCGTCTACACCGACAAAGCGGCCCGGTACCGCGCCCGGCACTGGGATCTCGAGCGGGCTCCCTCCCTCTGTATCCATTGCAGCCTGGGATGTTCAACGGTGGCCAACGCCCGCTATCGGGAGGTGCTTCGCGTTGAGGCGCGCCTCAACCCGGCCGTCAACGGGCATTTCATTTGCGACCGGGGCCGATTCGGCTACGGGTATTCGAGCCATCCCAAGAGACCCAGGCAGGCGAGGATTTCCGGCAAAGGGCGTCCCATGGAGCAGGTGGTGGCGTGGAGCGCAGAGAAGCTGAAGGGGGTTGCGGAAAGGCATGGGCCTCTCGCCGTCGCGGCCGTCGGGTCGGAGAGGGCGTCTCTTGAGACTCTGGCTGCCCTGAAGGGCCTGTGCGAAGTCTGGGGCTGGCGGGGTCCCCATTTCTTCGTCGAGGAAGAGCAGGGGACCAAGACGTGTCGGGCGGTGGCTCGCCTGGACTCACGCCTGGCGGTCTCCTTGAAAGACATCGAGTCGGCCGACTTCATCCTCGCGGTAGGGCTGGATGCCATCCAGGAAGCCCCCATGCTGGCCGTCGCCATGCGGCAGGCAAGCCGAAAAGGAGCGGTCATCGGCGTGCTCGATCCGCGTCCGGTTTCTCTTCCTTTCGCGTTCCGCCACATACCGGTTCCACCCTGGCAGATGGAGCGGGTCCTTCGTGCTGCCGTCGGTGAAGGGATTCCGCCTTCAGTCCGGGAGTCGCCGGATTCTCCGTCCAGGGAATGGGAAGAAGATCTTGCCTTCCTGAGAGATGAGCTCCCGAAGAGCAGGCGGCCTATTGTGGTCTGCTCCACCTCCGTCATTTCCCTGACGACGCCCGATACGGCAGCCGACATCGCCTTCAAACTGAGGGACAGTGGCAAGGATGCGGGGCTCTTTTACGTGCTGCCGGGCCCCAGCAGTTATGGAGCTGCCCGGCTCAGCAGCGGCCGGGTTGCCTCTTTCGCCGAAACCCTGGAAGCCATTGAGCAAGGCTCCGTTAAAGCCCTGGTGGTTGCAGAAACGGATCTGTTCCGAGAGTTCCCGGATAGACGGCGACTGGACAGTGTCCTCGAGAAGCTGGAGCTGCTGTTGGTCATGGATTGCCTGCCGACGGAAACGGTTTGGAGAGCTCATGCCTTCCTGCCCACGACGACGATTTTCGAGTGTGAGGCATCCTTTGCGAACCAGGAGGGACGAATCCAGCGGGCCTTTGCGGTCCATGCACCCGGTGTACCTGTCCGGCAGGAAGCGGGACGCAGCCATCCGGTGCGCGCGTTTCGGGAAGACATTCCCGGCGGCAGCGCACTGCCGGCATGGAAGCTTCTTTCAGACCTGTACAGGGAGATGGACCCTGAGAGAGAACCCATGCTGGAACCTCGGAGACTGCTCGAGGCCGGCTTCCCGGAGCTTGCCGAATCGTCGGCGGAGGAGGCCGATACCGCAGGCTGGCGAGTGGCTCCAGAATCCCAGGCTGCCTCCATCGAAAAGGCTGCCGGAATGGCCCCGGACAACCCATCAGACGCCCTGGCGCCGGCGCCCGGGGAATTCCTGCTGCTCCTGGTGGATACGACGTTCGGGACCGAAGAGCTCTCCGGCTATTCACCCTTCCTGCGCAAGGTGGAACCGGAGCCCAGAATGTGGATGCATTCCGCGGATGCAGCCGAAATGGGTTTCTCCGAGGGAGAACCACTCCACATCGCGACCGAAGAGGGCCCGGTAAGGACCACCCTGGCCCTGTCTCAAAAGATGGGCCGAAACATCCTGATCCTTCCCCGCCACATGCAATTGGAGTGGCAAAGACTCAAAGGCAGCAGAAGACTGATCTCGCGGAGCGATCTGATCCGGGCGGTCTGAGAAGGAAGCATAACCTTCACGACTTTGCCTCCTGCCTCGTTTTGTGCGACTCAAGGGCTTCTCTGCCCGATTTGTGGCATAATTCCTGCTCAATCTACATGTCGCCATCATCAAAGATTCCTCTTTCAGAGCCGAGTTGGTGCGTGCCGGCTTTACAGGGACCTGCTTGGAGTCTAGCTTTATATTAGTGGGCAAAAATGCCTGCAGTTCTTTCAGCCGAGTTTGGAGGAACCCCGTGAGAGCAATTTTCGTAACCGTTGTGCTCGTTCTGCTCCTGACCGCCTGGTTGTTCCCGGCCGGTGGCGGTTCGGCCTGGGCTCGATCGGTCAGCCGCTTCGAGTGCGGTTCACGTCTGGTTTCCGTGGGGGATTCCCGCTACGAAGTCCTGGCCAAGTGCGGGGAACCCAGCTGGCGGGATGCCTGGGAGGAAGAGCGTCTCGAGAGGGTCGGCGGAGTTCCCTACATCGACGGCAGTCCCTACTATGCGTCGCGGGTACCGATATTCACCAACGTGCACGTGTGGATCGAGGAGTGGGTCTATAACCGGGGACCGTCGCGTTTCATGCGGATCCTGCGATTCGAGAACAATCGGCTGATCAACATCGAAGTGGGGGATTACGGATATTGATCGGCACGCCTTCCCGCCAAACGCCGACGCGGACATTCGTTTGGGGGAAGGCGCATATGTGGCTGCACATTACCATCTCTCACCGGGCTGAACCAGGCATTCTCCTGCAAGTCCGCCCTTCTAATCCAATGCATCGACGACCTTTTTGAGATGATTCTCCAGACCTCCCGGCGGATAGGGCCGGCCCGGCCATGAAGTGAGGAACCCATCCCTTTCATGCCGTGGGATCAGGTGAAAATGGGCATGATCGACGAGCTGGCCGGCGGCTCGATAGTTGTTCTGCACCAGGTTGAGGCCCTCTGCGGATATGCCGCGATACACCGCCTTTCCAACCTTCTGGGCCGCCAGAATGCAGGCCTGAAGGTCAGCCGGGTCCATATCGAACAGCGTGTGATAGTGCTTTTTGGGAATCACCAGTGCATGCCCCGGATTGATGGGATTGATGTCCATGAAACAGAGGACCCGATCATCCTCCAGGACCTTCGCGCAAGGTATCTCCCCCTTGATGATTTTGCAGAAGATGCATTCCGACATGGATTTCCCCCTGTTTGGCGATTTGCGGCTTTTTCCGTAAGTTCCCATTGGGGCAAGACCACAGGGCCTCATGGGATTTGTTAAAAAGCAAAACAATGAGTTGCGGTGACGCTCGATTGAAGATTAAAGTAGCAGAGAAGGCTGGCACTGTAAAGGACGGCCCCCGAAGGTGACGACGCGAAAGGAGCCTGATGAAATGACGGTTTTGGGGATTTACGGTTCTCCTCGGAAAGGCGGAAATACGGACCTCATGCTGGACGCTTTCCTGGAGGGAGCGGCCGAGACGGTGACAGACATCGAGCGGCTTTATGTGCGCGACCTGGACATTCATGGCTGTCTGGCCTGCGGCCATTGTGACCGGAAGGGGAAGTGCATCCAGATGGATGATATGAATATCGTCTATTCCCTCATGGAAAAGGCGACCCACATTGTCGTGGCCTCACCGGTCTACTTCTACGGGGTGACGGGCCAGCTGAAGCTGCTCATCGACCGCTCCCAGGCCTGTTTCATGAAGCGGGAGCTGGACAAGAAGCAGGGCAAGGACCCCGGGGACGGATCGGCAGGGAGCGGCTACCTGCTCGCAGCCGGCGCCACGCGAGGCAAAAGGCTCTTCGAGTGCACCGTGCTCACGGCGCGGTATTTCTTCGACGCCATAAATTTTAATTATGTCGGAGACTTGTGCCTGAGGGAGCTGGACGAAAAGGGCGCCGTGCTCATGCAGCCGCTGGCCCTGGACGACTGCCGGCGGGCCGGACGTGAATTCGTGCTGCCGCCGGCCGCGTGACCGTTGAGCATTCTCAATCGAAGTCCAGGCTCGGACAGGATGCTTCGGCGAAGGGGAAGGTGCATTGGAGGTCCAGGGATCCGATGAAATCCTCCACCGACCTGAATCCCTCTACCTGAAGGAAGCGTTCAACTCCCGCCACCACCCTGCGGGCAACGGCAGGATCGGTGAAATTGGCCGTCCCGATCTGCACGGCCCTTGCTCCGAGCAAGAGAAACTCCAGGGCGTCCGCCGCCGACGCGATGCCTCCAATGCCGATGACCGGGCAGTCGACCGCCTGGAGGACCTCGTAAGTGCACCGCAGGGCAATGGGTTTGATGGCCGGGCCTGACAGGCCGCCGATGACATTGGCGAGCTTGGGGCGGCGCGAATAAATATCGACGGCGAGAGCGGCCACCGTGTTGATGCACGAGAGCAGGTCGCTTCCCGCGTCGACGGCGGCCCGGGCGACCTCCCCGATGCGGGTCACATTGGGGGTGAGTTTCGTGATGAGGGGCAGGCTGGTTCCCTGTCTCACGGCCCCGACGACCTCGGAGGCCAGCACCGGATCGGTACCGAAGACCATCCCGCCCTGTTTGACGTTGGGGCAGCTGATGTTGATCTCCAGGGCGGCCACGCCGGGCTGCCCATCCAGCCTTCTCGCCAGTTCACCGTACTCCTCGAGGGTATTTCCGAAGATGTTGACGACGGTGGGGATCCCCTGGTCACGCAGATAGGGTAGCTTGGAGCGGAGGAAGACCTCCAGCCCCACATTCTCAAGCCCGATGGCATTGATCATGCCCGCTGGCGTTTCCACGATGCGCGGAGGGGGGTTTCCGGGGCGCGGGGCCAGAGAAATCCCTTTGACGACAATGGCGCCGAGCTCTCGGATGTCCAGAAAGTCCTCGTACTCCTGCCCGTAGCCGAAGGTCCCCGAGGCCACCATCACGGGGTTTTTCAGTTGCAGGGGCCCTAGATGCACCGAAAGATCGGGGGCGCCGTCTGTTGCTGTCGTATTCTGTCCCATTGAATGGATCCTGCCGAGAAGATGGGTCCGTCCTTGCAGACATGGAGGTAGTGGTCCGAAGCCGGGCCCTTTGAGCCGGCGGCCGGAAGCGCACAGCCGAGACAGGCTCCGAAGCCGCAGGCCATGAGCGATTCGAGGGAAAGCTGGGTTTCGACGCCTTCTCGGAGCGCCCAGAGCGCCAGGCGATACTGCATGGCAAGAGGGCCGCACGCATAGAGGCAAGTCGGGTGGATTCCCTCATCGCGGATGAAATGCTCCATGAACTGGGTCACATAGCCGTGGAACCCCAGGGTGCCGTCGTCGGTGCTCCAGTGGATTCGAAGGCCGGGCGCCGCCAGGTGGCGGGCATCCATGAGCTCCGCAGCGGTCCTTGCCCCGTAAAACAGGTGAATGTCTTCTCCATCACTTCGCGACGGGTCGGCCAGAAGCCGGGTCGTCAGCTCTTTCATCGGCGCGATGCCGATGCCCCCGGCCACCAGGAGCACGGGACCGGCGCCGGGATGAGTGAGGTCGAAGCCGTTTCCCAGGGGGCCGATGAGGCTGAGGGTCGATCCCGGCTCCATCCGGGACATGAGCCATGTGCCGCGCCCCACGACGCGGTACAGGACCTCCACGGCGCCCTCTTCCCGCCGGATGCGGTGAAACGAAAAGGGTCTCCGCAGGAGGGGATCGCTTCCGTCACGGACCTGGAGCATGAGAAACTGGCCCGCCTGCGCCTCGCCGGCGATGGATGGACAGTGAAGCCTCATGCGAAAGGTGTGGGTGGCGACGGCTTCCTGTTCCAGGAGCCGCGCTGCCTCCTGATGTTTTGCCATACCGTGTTGTCCTCGATGATGGGCTGCATGACGCCCGAAAGGAGGAGAGGCAGCTCATGCCTTTCGACCGGCCGCCTGCCCCGGCATCCACCCGATGACGGCGGCCATCCGCCCCGTGATTCTTTCTCCCCGGTACGAGAAATAGTCCTCTTTGCGGCAAACCGTACAGTATCCGGCGATTTCGATGTGATCCGGTTTGAGCCCGGCGTCCAGGAGCTGCCGGCGGGTGATCTCCCAGAAGTCGAAGTAGGTGGGCTTCACCTGGTAATCCCAGAAGGCCGGGGGCAGTTCCTCACGATAATTCCGAAATTCGGCGCAGCAGGGTCCCAGGGATGGGCTCACTGCTGCCAGCAACCTCTCGGGACGGGACGCGTACTGACTCCGCAGGAGAGCCACTGACTTGCCCGCAAGGTTCCGGACGCTCCCCCGCCAGCCGCAATGCACATTGGCGACGACCTTGTTCTCGGGATCCACCAGAAAAACCGCCTGGCAGTCCGCAATCTTGATCATGAGACCCACGTCTTCGAGGCTGGTCAGCAGAGCATCTCCTTCGGGAGCGCGAATGAGAAAGGCGTCCGGATCAGGGTTCTTGAGCGGAATTCGCTCCAGGACCTGGACGGTATCCCCATGGACTTGAAGGGACGATGCCAGGTAACGGGTTCCCAGGGATTCACGAACACGCGCGAGATTTTCCCTCACTGCGGCCGGATCGTCGCCGTTGTTCCAGGCTACGTTGAGACTCGCGTAAGGGGGGAGGCTCACCCCGCCATGTCGGGTGTAGACCCCGTGCGCCAGCCCCGGCACCCGCTCCAGCAGCCGGAATTTATGGGCAATCAGTTGATTCATAAGCTCTTGCAGCCTTCGGTCATGAGCCATTGGCGGTCATCGGACCCCACGGAAACGCCGGATCGCTCCCGGAAGCAGGCGGCATGGAGACCGCTCGCTGCGGCGATTCGGGGTGACCGGTCAGCGGCCGCCCGAACCCGGAACGTGGTAGTGGCAAACCGAATCCCCCCGTCTCCTGCATTCGGTTTTTGCTTATCTTCAAAACAGGGTTTGGGCAAGCTTTATTGACATCGTTTTACCGAGTGTTAGCTTTAGGGACGATGACGCCTGGCCGCCCTCTTCGGTCGAAGGTTTCACCTGCGAGCCCACGAGGCAGGCTCAGAAAACGAACGGGAAAGATCCTTCCTGCAGGGTGCAGGAGATGAGAAGGAGAAAATGGGTATGCAGCGAGTCAAGGAATGCATGTTGGTCACCATGGAGTACACCATCCGCACGTCACACCCCAACGGCCAAGAGTCCGTACTGCCTGATCAGGCCTGCAGCTTCGTCTATGGCGTCGATGTACAGCTGCCCTCGGTTGAGAGCGCCATCCAGAATCTTATGCCCGGGGATCGAGTGACGGTTTATGTCTCCCCCGAGGAGCTCTACGGGCATATCGACGATACTCTGATTCGGGAGCTGCCCCGGGAGGATTACAAAGAGCCGCGACTCAAGGAAGGTAAGATCTACCGGGAGATGAGGAAGAAGTGCCTGGTGCAGTTCTTGGTCAAGGAATTGCGCGATGATGTGATCGTGGCTGATTTCAACGATCCTCGAGCCGGGACTTCCGCCGAGTTCGATATTGTCATCAAGGATGTCCGGGAAGCCACCAAGGCGGAAATGACTCCTTCTTGCGCCCGAGGATGATGCCCGCCTGCATCCGGTGATCGATCTTCATTCAACTGCATGAACTGCCCATACCGAAGCCCTGTCAGGGCTTGAGCTGATCGGGCGAATTCAGCGGCCCCATCCGTTCATGGGAACCACGGCAGAGAAGGCGGCTTTCAGCATCGAAGATTGCGTGAAGGTCTGACCTGTTCTTTGGAGAATGCTGCGGCGCAGATGGCTTTGCCGTGGAGTTGCTTTTCCGGGCTTTCGAGTCCCAAATGAGCTCGTTCCATCCGATGAGGCTCCTGCCTCATTGACATTGCCCGGTTGCTGTGATAGGGAACTCACCTTCCGACTTTGCACCGCGGCGCATGCCCCACCCAGCAGGGCGATTAGCTCAGTGGATAGAGCGTTGGTCTCCGGAACCAAAGGTCCCGGGTTCGATCCCCGGATCGCCCTCCATAAAATCAAATAGTTACGGTTCCCTTTCCCACAATTCCGATGAGCCTCGTCTTCGGGTTCTGGGGCCGTGTCCGGTCCAGATATGCGTGCACCTATTGAAGAGACCCATTTTGAAGACTTCTGACAACCTTTCTTCCCTATTGACAGGCCAGGATGATTTCTCTAAGGGACCTGTCATGCTTCATCATCCATCATCGTAACGGGCCTGGAAATGAAACGTCAGCAAACGCCAAACCCAGTGTGAAGCGGTGACGGAAAGCAAGGAAGCCCGATGGGGTGCCGGGCGTGTTGATCACGCCGATCAGGCGCGGCCTATCCCTGGAAGGTGGCCCCAGTGTGCCCTAATACTACAACGAGACTTCTGCCGCCGATGGCACTCTGTGGGGCAGGCTTTCCTGCCTGCCAAGAAGACCTGCTCAAAGAGGCAGACTGAAAAGTCTGCCCCACAAACCCAGGTCCAGTGCGGATGTCTCGTTGTAGCTTTAGGGCATTTTGAGGTAATGCCAAGGAAAGGTAAAATCAAAAAATGCTTTGATTTCAATGCTATTTAGAAATGCTTGGATGATCAGCTCAGTGCCTTACTGTGGTCTTCTGAACCAAAGGTCCCTGGTTCGATCCCCGGATCGCCCTCCAGCAAATTCAAGCACTTAGGAGATTTTTTGAGTCCTTTTTTCTTGATCGTGCTGCCCTATTGCTACCCTGACGCGCAATGAGGCCCGCACCATTGCTCACTCTGCATCATGCCGCTGCGATCGCGATTGTAACGAGCCGAGACCCTATCCCACTATGGGAGTGAAAGAGATGATACACGTTCGCATACGTAACGGAATGGGTAACAACAGGGCTTTGGCGGTTAGGGAGTGATTGATTGCAGATTGCCCATGCAATGAATGGCTCAGGCTACCACTTCGCAGGTTTCAGAAGCTGTCGGCCATCAGGGAGGGTGAAAGGGTTTGGAAACTGATATTTCAGGTAACGGTCCTTCTTGATGTGGAAAGATGAGTCTGCCAACTTATCAAGTTCATTATTCTTTCGGCGATAGGGGAACAGAAAACCAATGGACTTGCTGGGGTAAAGCCGCTTGGCCGCCCTGACCGCCGGAGCTATGTCGGTATCACCCGTGACCAGAACTGCCGTGTCACATTTGTCGAGCAGAAAGATCTCCAGAAGTTTGATGGAGATGGCAACATCTGTTTCCTTTTCTTCGTGTTTGACCGAAGCTGTATGGCAATTCGGACACCATAGGTCTTTGGGCTTGAAACGACCCAGTTCGACGGTCACGCCGCTGGATTCCAGGCACCTGATATAAGTCAGATGTCGTTGCGTCACATCTGGATGTGTGGCTTCGAGGTGCTTTGCCAGAGCAGAAAAGTAATAAACCTCCTCAATCTGTGCATTGTTGCCTATGGCGTGGAGAAAAGATGAACAGAGCGCACGAAGGTCGAGCCATCGGGTGCAGGCTCTTCCGAACTCCTGGTCCGCGCGCTTCAGGGAATGGTAGACATTGAACCCATCGACGAGAAAAGAGGTCCTGTTCATCGGCAACATGGCTCTGGAATGAGGGCATAAAAAAACCTCCAGGTCGCAACCTGGAGGGGGCCAGTGAGCCTCTCGGCCCATCTGGGGATGACCAAAGACATTCATTACCAGTGTCTCAGGATCGGGTCAATGCCCATCTTCTTTTCGGCAATCAATTCCTTCTAATAAGAAAATAACTCTGCCAGCCCCGCCAAGCAACCCCGATATCAGAGGGACACCATCTTCAGAATTGCCGGAAGATCTCGCTGGCAACAATCTTTCATCCGCATTCGACGATCCTTATTGGGACGCGCAGAATCATTATGGCGCGAGTAACGTCGCCGATCCTTGCCATGATCAAACCATGCAGAAGGTGCTCGGGCAACAGGTCGCCGAATTTCAATAGGTCGGCAGCAGGTTGCCGAACATACATTCCGCACCCATGTGGTGAACTGAAGGGTGATTTTTGAGCACCCTCGACGCTTCTGGTTAACCCGCCCTGGGGTAGGCGGTGAATATGTCGGGGCTGATTCCGAGGGCATCGAGCCATTGGATCTGTACCGGCTTCAATGGCCGGTTGAGCCTTCGCATAGGACCAACTCGAATGATGTTGATGTTTTTGAGCTTGCTGCTGATCATGAGGGCAGTGGGACTGGTCGTGGGTTTGTTTTCCCATCCGGTTATGGGGCAGTCGGCTTCTTCCACGTGTTTTCTGAGCTTGCGCTCGATGAGTCGCCAGCTGGGTGAAGATTGTCTGATTAGAACGGTTGTTATCCGCATTCATCCATCTTCGGATACCACACTCAAATCCTGTGGTCCGGCGAAATCTGAACCTGGAAATTTACCTCTGCGCGTCTTGAGGGGTGCGGAATGCGTGTCTGAACACATGAAGCCGATCAACGACCCGCTTGAATGTATCACTTACCTCCCGAATCTGCCCGCCGCCTCTTGCATTGAACACGAATTCACCGGCAGAACACCCCACACCAAACCTTTCAGCCAGCATTACAATCACCGGCTTCGGCATGCACACCTGTTGAGAAGGTCCGCCCTTCGGGTCCTTGATGTGGATGAAGCCACGGTCGAAATCGAGGTGGGACCACTGGCGCCCAGGAGCTCGGATCGGCGCAATCCAGTGCACAGGCAGAGCCTGACCATGTCGGCCGTCTGGAGGTCGGGGTCGTTATCCAAATCCTCAAGGAGTCGGGCTGAGGGTTGGTCGCTCAGGTCTTCCGTGCCGATGTTGTTGATGTGCCTGGGCATGTCGACCTGGAAGGAGAGGCCCGGGCAGAGATTCCTTTTCACGCCGAATCCGGCAATGCGTCGAAGAAGAGCCAGCAAGTTCTTGACCGTCTACGGGGACTTGCCCTTGAGCTGCCTGAGCTTCAATCGGTCAATGTCGAGGGGCATCAGGTCCTTGGGCTCCTTCCCGCCGACTGATCCTTCCAGGTATGTGCGGAAACGGGATTCATCCTGGGCCAGCCCCTTGAGGGAGTGCACCTGTTTATATTCCTGCCACAACCGCGAGAAAGGTCCATGTCCCCTGCCGCCGGACCTGCCGCTTCTTCTCGTCGGGAAGGTCCCGCCCCCGGATGCGGTCGATCCGCAGTGTATTGTCCAGGTTGCCGCCTGACGGCAGGCTCAGGCGGAGATAAACCCCGCCTCTACGAACACCGCCCGCGAGGTTCTCGTAAGGGCGGGGTTTATCCCCGCCCGAAATATCACAGACACGGCATTGCCCAAACAGGCTCTTCGAGATATTGGTCGAGTCCTTGCTCATGTTTCTGTTGCTACCCTGCTGCATAACTCGGGCTTGCAGCATCACTCCCTCTGAATGATGCAGGTGCAATCGGGGCCACTGCAAGTCGAGCAAATGGTTCCGATCAGATGGTGGGAGTGATCCTCGTCCCTTCAGCTGGCCTTTCAGGGCAGCAATTGCGTAGCACGATGCCCCCAAAGCCTTGTTGTTGGGTATTACTGAGTACGGCTCGGTCTCATCGATGTCGGCGCATGAAACCTTACTCGTCCTACTAGTGTTGTTGCCGACATGAAAGGCCGCCTCTGAGAAGTTTTTCGCACGATTTACCAGGATCTTACGTGGACTTGCAGGACTCGACCCGAGCATGATTGAGCAAAAAGCACACTCAAATCAGCACAGAAGCACGGCCGGTCGGAAATCCATTCCATGCCACAACGCGAGATTCGGGCTGGGACAATGGGCGCACGCCTTTCTCCCATCCCCCTGGGCCAAACGTTCCCCGCCCGATTCGGATATGCTGCAGATTTGAGCAGTCTGCACTTCCAAGGGTCGCTCCTTTGCTCACACCAACACCCTTTCAGCCCCGTTCCCATAATCTCAGCGGCTGAAAAAGCCTCCGAGACCCAGACCGAGAGATTCCGATGAAGCGTGAATTGACCGAGGGGAACCCTCCAGGAAAACAGAGCAAAGTTGATCTGGGTAGAGTCCAAGTGCGGAGTCCTAGTCTTGCGAGACAGAAGGATGTCATGTATGTTCGACTGACGGATTGCCCGCTTGCTGGTAATCCAGCAGTATCCTTCGAAGATTTTCGGTCGAGCATGCTCCGCCGAATTTCAGCGCAGAAGCCTGCTTGTTTCTCGTTGCCGTTCCTTTTTATCTCGCTCCCCCGGAAAGAGTCATGCGAGAAGGCTTTGAGAGTAGAGTTATTGATACCCATTTTATCACCCTCTGTTGGAACGAGAACAGCATAGTTCTCTCTGCCTGAATATCATACGACCTCGCCATTGACCTTCGCACCGGAGGAAGCCCATGAGAACCGCCGCCCGCTTCCCCCCCGGACTCGGCCGACCCTACGAGGAAACCAAGCGGATCGGCCGAGTCCTGGAGCTGATTCAGCTCATCACGACCGGCCCGAACCGCTATCGCAGGCGTGACCTGGCGGAGCGATTCGAAATCAGCGAGCGCATGATCCAAAAGGATTTGGATCTGATCCGCAACGCACTCAAGCTCGACCTCACGCGCTCCCTGGAAGGCTACTGTTTCAAGGACCTGCCCCGTCTCCCGGCGGTCGGATTCACCTTTACGGAGGCGATTTCACTGCTTTTGGCCGTCGAGACGGCTCGTTGGAGCACGGGGGTCGAAGCCGCCGACCTGGAGGCGGCCATCTGGCGCATTCATGGCCTGTTTCCTCCGGAATTCAGGGAGCAGCTGCGCGGCGTTGGCAGACCGGCGCCCATCCGGAAGCAGGGGCCGGGATCGCGTCGCGCACAGATGCTGGCCCTCCTGCAGCGCGCTCTTCTCCACCGCTGCAAGGTTCGTATCCGCTATAGCACGAGCTCCAGGGGCGGCGAGGAGAGCCTGCGGGTCGTGAGGCCCTATCATCTTCTGCCCTATGTTCGGTCCTGGCACCTCATCGCGTATTGCGAACGGCGCAGGAAGGTGCTGACCTTCAAGGTCGATCGAATCCGGAAGGCCGAGCCCCTGAGCGAGCGGTACGCCATTCCATCGGATTTCGACCTGGAAAACCATCTCGGCCTCGGCTGGGGACTCATGGACGGCCAGGGGGGCGAGCCGGTGGAGGTGGAGCTTCTCTTCGAGCCGGAAGCGGGACGATGGGTGAGCGAGGAGCACTGGCACAAGACCCAGCACACGGAAATACTGGCGTCCGGCCACGTTCGGTTCCAAGTGCACCTTCCCATCACGCCTGACTTTGTGAGCTGGGTCCTCTATTACGGGCCTCGTGTTGAAGTCCTGAAGCCGCAAACATTGCGGGAGCGCGTGACGGAGGAGCTTCACAGAGCCGTCCAGCGCTATCAATCCGACGCGCCAAGCGCCGACACCCTAACGGGAGGAAATGACAAATGATCTCGGAGCCGAAAGTCGACCTTTGCTTCAAGGTCATGGGAGCAAGGCTCCCCGTGGACCACGGATTCGCCCTCTACGGGGCGTTGAGCCGGGTGCTGCCCTCGGTGCATGAGGAGGATGGGCTCGGAATCAGGCTGATTCGCGGGCGTTACGTGGGCGATGGCATGCTCGACTTCGCTCCCCACTCGGACCTGGTGCTGCGCATACCCGTCGGCCGCATCGGGTCGTTTCTCGGGCTGGCGGGAAAGACCCTCGATATCCAGGGATGCCGAGTGTCAGTAGGCGTCCCGGCAACGCGCGCTCTCATCCCGGCGTCCGTCCTCCACGCCCCGCTGGTTACCACCCGCAACGGCCACGACCAGGCGCGCTTCGAAACCGAAATCCAGCACCAGATGGAGCGGATCGGAACCCACGGCCGCCTTGCCGTCGGCCGACGCCGCACCTTCGCCGTCCACGGCAAGCAGGTGGTGGGCTACTCGGTCCTTCTCGCGGAGCTCACCGCCGAGGAATCTATCGCGGTCCAGGAGCACGGCCTCGGCGGCCGCCGCAAGATGGGCTGCGGGTTCTTCGAACCGTGGAGGGAGTGAAAATGGAAGAGCCGGAGCTGCTCGCCAAAAGCCTGAAAGACAAGAACGGGCTGCCACGCTTCGAGGAAACCCTTTGGGGTCACACCGTGAAGACCATGGAGAGCTTCGAAGTTATGTTCGGAGCCCCGGGCAAGGCACCCACTCGCCTGGCTTCGCGGTGGCTGGCCTTCTTCGGACTGTCCGATTCGGCGATGGAGGCATTCCTCGTTAATGGCCGTGCAGCGTGCGGCCTGCACGATCTGGGAAAGGGTACCGGTTTTTTCCAGGACATGCTGCGGGGGCTTCGTGCGATATCGGTGCTTCGACATGAGCACCTGAGCGGGATCTTTCTCTGGCTGCCTGACGTCGCCTCTTGGCTGGATGCAATCCCTCTTTTGGACCGAAAGATCGTGTTCTGTGCCATTGCCGGGCATCATCTGCGCTGCAAGCGAGAGGATTTTGCTCAGCCCTTGGAGGACCTCAAATCGTTTCGTCTCCTCCCCGACGGCATTTGCGCTCTTTTCAACAAGATCGGGGTAGCATTGGGGGCTCCTTTCGAAGCTCGCGGCGAAATGCTTGTCAGTCCACTTTGGAGCCTGGACGGACGCGGCGGTTTTGACCTGAAGGCCTTTAGGGAGGATGCTCTCCATCAAATGGGTCGTTTCCACAGGCGGGAGCTGAAGAAGGACCCCTTTCGCGCACGACTCCTCATGGGCGTCCGCGCCGCGCTGATTCTGGCGGACAGCTCAGGGTCGGGACTTGCTCGGGAGGAAAAAGATCTATCGAATTGGCTCGAGACCGCGTTCGGGGAGCCGCTGAGCGCTTCCTACGTTGAGGCAAACGTCATCGCGCGTCGCGTCGACCAGATCGAGCGAAGCAAGGGACGATTCCAGTGGTCCGATTTTCAGGATGCAGCGGAAGGAATCGGGCCTCGAGGTCTCCTTCTGGCGCCGTGCGGCAGCGGGAAGACACTCGCCGCGTGGCGTTGGATCAAAGCAAGGCTCAAAGAGCAGCCGGCCGCACGGGTGATTTTTCTTTACCCGACACGGGCAACCGCCACGGAAGGGTTTCGCGACTATGTGTCGTGGGCTCCCGAAGCCGATGCGAGCCTGCTCACCGGCACGGCAGCGTATGAGCTCGAAGGCATGTTTGAGAGTCCCGATGACGACCGATCGAGTAAGAGCTTCACCGTTGAAGATCGCCTTTACGCTTTGGGGTATTGGCACCGTCGGGTATTCAGCGCCACGGTGGACCAGTTCCTGGGCTTCATGCAGCACGTCTACCGGTCCGTTTGCCTGATGCCTCTGCTTGCCGACAGCGTGGTCGTCATCGACGAAGTGCACAGCTTCGACCGAAGCCTCTTCTCCGCCTTGAAGCTCTTCCTCAAGAGCTTCCACGTCCCGGTTCTCTGCATGACGGCGAGCCTCACGCCGTTGCGTCGAAAGGAGTTGGTGGAGGAATGCGGTCTGACGGCTTTCCCGGCGTCGAGTGAGGCATTTCCCGCCCTGGAAGCGGGTGCGACCATGGAGCGCTATCGAGTCGGCGTGCTGGAAGATGAAGCCCAAGCCACGAGTGCAGCGCTGAATGCCCGAGACTCCGGAAAGAAGATCCTCTGGGTGGTCAACACCGTCGTTCGATGTCAGGCACTCGCTCGCTCCCTTGGCGCGCTTTGTTATCACAGCCGTTTCAAGCTCGAAGACCGCAAAGCCCGACACACCGACATCATTGAAGCTTTTCAATCGGGCAACGAACCGGTTCTGGCGATCACAACCCAGGTGTGCGAAATGAGTCTCGACCTGGACGCAGACGTTCTCATCAGCGAGACCGCGCCCATCACGGCCCTGATCCAACGCATGGGCAGGTGCAATCGCCACGCGACCCCGGGAAGCGGCAAGGTGGGCGAAGTCTTCTTTTACATGCCGGTGGACGAGCTACCGTACTCAGCGGACGACCTGGCGGGAAGCAGCGATTTCACGACTGCCATGGCCGGACGGACCGTGAATCAGGCCACCCTGGAGGAGCTCCTGGAACAGTTCGGGACTTCGACGTTCGAACCGGAGCGCTACGCCGCTTTTTTGGAGAACGGACCTTGGGCGGTATCGAGGGAATCAGGTCTGCGCGATGCAAACGATTTCAGTGTCACGGCTATCCTGACCGAGGACGTTGGCCGCTACTTCGAAATGAAGAGGCAACAGAAGGCAACCGACGGTCTTTACCTTCCCGTTCCCCGAAAGAATGCCCGGAAGCATCCCCGGCTGGGTGCATTCCCTCAAGTGGCCGAATCGAGCCATTACGACCCGATGTTCGGGTTTTTCGACCATCCGCTGGAGGTGATCCTATGACCTTGATCGCAAAAGAGGGCGACCGCTTCATTCTGACATACGACCTGCTCAGCCTGCCGACTGCCCAGCACAAAGCCGGCCTGGCGGGACTGCTGCTCATGATCGACTCTCTCAAGCAGCGCATCATCGAGCCATTCCCCATTGTCGACGGCCTTTCGCCAACAGGCGTGCGCATTGCTATGACGCGAAACTCCCTTCAAACCATCTTCGATGATCTCTATGACAGTGAATGGGAGGAAGTCTCGTCGAAGGCAAAGTGGCAGGGCAAGGAGCCAAAGCGCATCGAGGAAATCGAGGTTCAGTCTAACGGGAAGACCAAGCGGGAAAAACGGTTCGTTTACGATGTGGTAAGGCCCAAGGGGGTATTTCTCCAGACTTACTTCCCGGATGGCAACGGCCTCTATGTCAAGTTGTGGCGCGACATGCTCTGGAGCACCCTCCGTGGCATCCCCAAGACCCGGCTTGTCTACGAGGAGCGCGCCGTCCAAAGACCCTCTTCGCTCGCTGCGGGCTACTGGTCAAGCCTGGAGAAGGCGTTGGCCCAGCACAAGAAGGGAGGCATCCTCACGGAAAGCATCTCCAGCTCGCTTTTCGTGGGTGCCGAGGATGCGAACGGGGAGCGAGTGGCCTTCCGAGGCCCCGTGGAGGACAACCTTTTGCTGCATTTCTGGCCGATCGTCTCTCTCATTCATGTTCCGCGAACGTGGAGCCTGGAAAGAAGCGCTGAACAGGGTTTACGGATCACCCGCCAGGAGGCCGGCTATGTGCTGTCCATTCCCGAGCCCGGCCGCCTCGACGAATTCTGCGAGGATGTCCGAGAAGTCCTGAGGGGCCTCGACCCGGAGCCTGGAGGACTTCGCCCCCGCGCCGCTCGGATCGACCTGCACGAAGAAGGGGGTTTGGAATACTTGTACCAGTTCGCTCGCCACCGTTCATCTGCTGCTCACGGCGACACTCTGTCGGTTTGCGCCCTGGAGATCTTTCACTTGCAGAAGCATGGCAACAGAATTCGACAATTGGCCGTTGAAAGGATTCTTCCACACAAGGAGGTGCTGGTTGAGTATGAACAACTTCGCAAAAAGGTCCGGAACCCGATTTTCAAAGAGGTACTTTTGCGGAACCTCCTTGAGGGCGCCCCCTGGCATTCCCACTTCGATCGTCCCGTTCATCAGCATCCCATGCCGCTGTTCATTCTATGCAGAGGCAGGACACCGCGGGAAATGGTCTTTTTTGGGTTGGACGCGCGCAGGAAGTTCAAGAGCCTCGAGACACAACTCGAACACGACAAGATAGGAGGGATTATGGATGATCAGACCCGAGACAATCAGTTGGCCCTTCGAGTCTATCGGCTGATTCAGACCTATGTGAATCAGAGAACCGAGGAGAAGTCCGGGAAGAAGTTCAAGGACTTTTCTAAACACAAAGATGCCGACGGACGGATCCAGTACCCGAGCGAATATCGAGAGGCACGAGAGAAGGTCTGTGGTGACGCTTTTCTCGCCATGCGGGGACGTCGTGATCAGGAATTCGTCGAGTACTTCACGGGTACCATTTGCTCCGTGCCCCAGTATCTGAATCAGGAGCACTATGTGGCCGTGGCTGAAGCGCTCATGTCCGATTGGGAGCGGATCAAGATCCTCTCCATGCTGGCGTTGTCAGCCCATTCCTATCTGCCGGGAACCAACGAGACCCAGGAGGTTGAATAGCCATGAACCTGTTCAGCACTGTTCTGACCTATGCCGCCCCCAGCTCCAACTACCGAGGAGAGTCCGCCGAGAACCGCTCCGTCATCCAGAAGATCACCAAAGGCCGGTTCGAATACGCCGTTATTTCACCGGAAGCCATGCGCAACGCCCTGCGCGAAGTCTTCCACGACATGGAGCTTCCCTGCAATCGCGAGCGGCTTCATGACGAAGATCAATTGGCGGTCAAATACCGGGACTATCCTGACCACGACCGTTACGTGGATGACTTCTTCATGGGGTGGCTGATTGCTGCCGGCAAGAAGGATCGAGAAGCCATTCTCAAAGAGCTCAAAGAGAAAAAGCGGGATACGACGAGCTTCACTTTCAAGAGAGACTCGGTTCTCCGTATGAACATGGCCGTCGCTCTTGAGCCTTACCGCCACGACAGCCTCTTCACTCAGTCTCCCTTGAATGTGGACAGCCCATGGAAAAACGCTGACTCATCCCAGCTCCTGCACCGGGACGTTGTTCACACGGCCTTCCAGTACCCGTTCGCGCTGAACCTGGAGGAGTGCGGCCGTCATCCCGATTGGGGAAAAGCTCTGCTTAAGGCGGTCGGCGAACTGCGCAACGTCGCGGGAAACCATGCACGAAGCTATTTCGAGATGGCCCCGGCCAGCATTGTGGTTCGGCTCACTCCGCGCCTCGTGGCAGGCTACGACACCTACGGCTTTGTCATCAAGGACGGCGCCCACCTTCATCCGGAAGTCATCAACGGAATACTCGAAGGGGACTATCCGGGCTCCGAGTTCTATTTTGGGGGCAAGATCGTGAAAGACATGGACGCCGGCACCGTCGAGGACCTTCTGCAAAAAGAGGTGACCCTGGACCGCAGCCCCCAACGGCTTCTCGAGACCGTGGGACAACGGGCGTTTGCCGCTTGAAGGGAGGCACGCCATGATTTGTCTGTACCTCCAGGCGCCGTTCGGCGTCTTCAGGACGTTTACGAGTGGGAGCTATCGGCCTACAGCAGGGTTCATCACACCGTCGGCCGCGTATGGATTGCTGCTCAACGTGGCGGGCATCGAAATGCGTCGCGACGACGGAACCTCGGTCATGACGGTGACGGCGAATGGTTTGCCTGCGGTCAGACTGGCTCTCGGAGCCCCGGACTGGCCGGGCCCTGGCCGACACAGCCTCTATCAGCAATTGCACAACTACCCGGTGGGAAATACCGGAAAAGAGCATGCCCCGGTCTGCAAGGGGAGCAAATACAATATCGTTCCGGTCCGAAGGGAGTTTCTCTCCGACATCCGGGCCTATGTCTGCGTCGATGTCGATCCCGAATTGGAAGGCAGGATTTTGGACGGCCTGGAAGGGAAGACGGCGCGCACATATGGCCTTCCGTTTCTCGGCGACAATAATTTCCTGATCGATCGTTTGGAGCCCGTAGCTCGGCCGCAGCCGGCTTACTGGTTTGAAAGAATTTCCGAGGGACCAGAAGGGATCCTGGAAGATGTGATGCGTCTTGCGATCACGATTGATCGAGCGGACCTCTCAAAGTCTCGATCGGCCCTGTTCGCTCCATCCAAGCAGAAGCTGGCCGGCCCTTCTCCCGATTCCTGGGTCGAGGTCCACTATCCATGAGCGCACAGTTGCAGAACCACTCAGACGGCGAGGTGGAAGATGCCTTCAAATCCCTAAACCAGGCGGAGAAGACGACTGACGAGCCGCTCGTTCGGGCAATGGCGCTGCACGCCCTGGCATACTGCGAGCGGTTGTTCTATCTCGAGGAGGTGGAGGAGATCCGGGTCGCGGACGCCAATGTTTATGCGGGCAGGCGGCTGCACGAGGAGCTTGAGGGGACGGCCGAGAAGTACTCCGTCGAGCTGGCCAGCGAACGGCTCGGCATCCGTGGGAAGCTGGATGCCGTGCGGCGCAAATCGGGGGAGCTGGTCGTCTACGAGCACAAGAAGGGAAAATCTCGGGACGGAAAGGAGGCCTGGCCCAGCGACCGGCTTCAGGTGCTGGCCTATGCCCTTCTGCTGGCGGAGCATACGGGGGAAGCGGTATCGGAGGCGTGCCTGCGCTACCATGCCGACAATCGACTTGTGGCGATTCCGGTCGACAAGGAGTCGGCCGAGCGGGAGCTGGAGAAGGCCGTGGGCCGGGCGCGGGAGCTGCGCGCTTCCCTGGAGCGTCCGGCCGTGGCCGTATCGGAAAGGCTTTGCAGGACCTGCTCCCTTGCGCCTGTGTGTCTTCCCGAGGAAGAGCGCTTCGCCGTCGGCGGCAAGAACAGGGTCCAGCGGCTCTTTCCAGCCGATGACGACCGCATCGTCCATGTGGTGGAGCAGGGCAGCTCCGTGCGACGGGACGGGGAGCAGCTGGTTGTGCGGCTCCCCGACGGCACGAAGAAGGGGCTCCCCGGAACGGCCGTATCCGCGCTGGTCCTCCATGGAAATGTTCAGGTCAGCACGCAGGCGATCCATTTCTGCGCGGCTCGTGACATCGGCGTCCACTGGCTTTCCTACGGGGGCCACTACGTCGGAGCCCTCTCGCCCGGCGCCGGGGCCGTTCAACGCCGAAACCGACAGTACGCAGCACTGGCCAGGCCGGGGTTCAAGGCAAGACTCGCGCTCCGGCTGGCAACCGCCAAAGTGGAAAATCAACTTCGCTACATCCTTCGCATCACCCGCCCCGGTACGGGCGGCAGTGGTGAGGGGCGATCGGCCGAAATCGAGAGCGGCCTTGCCCGAATGAGGAAAGAGCTGGCGTCACTGGCTCGGCTTCACCCGGTCATCGAGGGCTCGGACGCTCAGGTCCCGACAACGGATATCGTGGATCTGGAGGGACTCAGCCCTCATTCGGAATCGGTAAAGGAAAACGAAGCCTCCGCAATTGGGGAGCACGAAAGAGGCTCGACGACCGCACCCGAGCGGGTCGACGGCAAGCCCGACTCGAACAGCCGCGAGATCGCAAGATGGCTCGGATCCATTCGCGGGCATGAAGGGATGGCCGGGCGCGAGTATTTCCAGCTTCTGGCAAAGGCGCTGAATGCGGCACCGGGAGACCTCCTCCACTTTGACGGACGGAATCGGAGGCCGCCCAGGGATCCGTTCAACGCGCTGCTTTCGTTCGGCTACGCCCTCCTATACCGGGACTGCACGGCGGCTCTCCTGGCGGTTGGACTGGAGCCCGCCGTGGGCATGCTTCATACGCCACGCTCGGCGGCTTATCCTCTGGCGTTGGATCTGATGGAGCTCTTCCGCGTGATCATTTGGGACATCCCGCTCGTGGGGTCGGTCAACCGTCGCCAGTGGCGCCGGGAGGATTTCGAGATCACGGGCAAACAGGTCTGGCTCAACACCACCGGGCGCCGCAAGGCCATCCAGCTCTATGAAAGCCGCAAGGCTGAGAAATGGAAGCACCCGGTGATGGACTACTCGTTGAGCTACGCACGCACGATCGAGCTGGAAGCCCGGCTCCTCGAGAAGGAATGGACCGGGCATCCGGGACTTTTCGCAAAACTGAGGCTGCGTTGAACGATGGATGATGTGCACTGGCACCTGGTGTGTTACGACATCCGGGATCCCAAGCGGTGGTATCGAGCCTTCAAGATACTCAAAGGATGCGGCGAGCATCTGCAGTATTCGATTTTCCGAGTCCAGATGAACAAGACCCGGCTCGAGGCCCTTCGGTGGAAGCTGAGCAAAGTCCTGGAGGAAGAAGACGACCTGATGATCGTCCGTTTATGTCCCGGCTGCGCCCAGCGGGTCATCGACACGCGCGGTGACGTGGAATGGAAAGAGCCCCCTCCCAGGTTCGACGTGTTTTGAATCAAGCACCCGGCTCGTGCGAGAAGCCCCGACAGGCCCACCAAGCACGCGGACAGCCGCCAGACACAGTCTCCGGTCACTCAAGAGGAAAAGAGATGCTTGATTGCCAGTTTTTCTTTCAATGTCAAGGAGTTGGAAGTGAGAAAGCATGGTGTCTTTTCATCCCAGCCCAGTATCCGGGCCCGTCAAAGGCGATGCTTGATTCCGGACGTTACGGAAGCGCCCAGAGTAAGGCCTGAGAGCCACGAGGCCTGCTCGGATCTCTGATGCCGCAAGGCGTTGAGCACTCATTCTCGGGCTCACCAACGCCGCAGGGGACGCCTGCTCGGATCTCTGATGCCGCAAGGCGTTGAGCACTGGTAGACTTTCCGGCAGTCAATTCACCCAAATCCTGCTCGGATCTCTGATGCCGCAAGGCGTTGAGCACAGGCATTCATCGCCGTATCCCAAGAACAGGGAGAAGCTGCTCGGATCTCTGATGCCGCAAGGCGTTGAGCACTGACCGGGCGGCTCTTTCCGTTCATTTTCAACAATCTGCTCGGATCTCTGATGCCGCAAGGCGTTGAGCACCAGATTTCTGGACTGGTTCCCGAACTATGGTGTTCTGCTCGGATCTCTGATGCCGCAAGGCGTTGAGCACTTGTTTTGAAAGAACCATACAAATTACCATACAACTGCTCGGATCTCTGATGCCGCAAGGCGTTGAGCACTACCATCTCCATTGTCAGTAATATCAGTTTTTTCTCTGCTCGGATCTCTGATGCCGCAAGGCGTTGAGCACGTGCTTTTACTTATGACTCTGATCTGATTTTACATCTGCTCGGATCTCTGATGCCGCAAGGCGTTGAGCACGCACAGATTCTAAAGATGCAAGAAGAGCTATCAGACTGCTCGGATCTCTGATGCCGCAAGGCGTTGAGCACAATACGATTCATTATTATCGAAGAATTCCTGTAACTGCTCGGATCTCTGATGCCGCAAGGCGTTGAGCACTTTTTCATATAAATATGTATCCATTCTGATATCACTGCTCGGATCTCTGATGCCGCAAGGCGTTGAGCACCGTTGCTAGCAGCCTGACTTGTCACAATCCCGGCCTGCTCGGATCTCTGATGCCGCAAGGCGTTGAGCACGAAGTTTTCTAGGGAATACATTTACGGCAACACCTCTGCTCGGATCTCTGATGCCGCAAGGCGTTGAGCACATATTATCACGCCTTGTAGTTCTAACCGACTCTTCCTTCTGCTCGGATCTCTGATGCCGCAAGGCGTTGAGCACATACCGAAGTCCGCCCAACCCGTATTCGTCGGCAGCCTGCTCGGATCTCTGATGCCGCAAGGCGTTGAGCACAAAGCAATGATTGGAGTATATATTGAATGGTCGATTGCTGCTCGGATCTCTGATGCCGCAAGGCGTTGAGCACTCTTCCGGCTCGTAGCACACATACATTATCTCCTGCTGCTCGGATCTCTGATGCCGCAAGGCGTTGAGCACCACTCAATCTATTAGCGGAAAGGGTTAGATTTTAACTGCTCGGATCTCTGATGCCGCAAGGCGTTGAGCACAGATTCAGATGTTTCAGATGAGTTCGAGCAGCGACTGCTCGGATCTCTGATGCCGCAAGGCGTTGAGCACTCTGGTGTTCTCGGTAGTGCTGGTGGGGGAGCCGCTGCTCGGATCTCTGATGCCGCAAGGCGTTGAGCACTTCTATTAGATATTCTTCTAATACTCCATCATCTACTGCTCGGATCTCTGATGCCGCAAGGCGTTGAGCACTTTTTGTAAGTTATACTGCTGGATATACAGACTCAACTGCTCGGATCTCTGATGCCGCAAGGCGTTGAGCACATCTATGTCACTCAGGAACAACCACCCGTCAGGAGCTGCTCGGATCTCTGATGCCGCAAGGCGTTGAGCACTTGCCTCTGTGTCGATACCTAACCCCCACACATTGCTGCTCGGATCTCTGATGCCGCAAGGCGTTGAGCACTCGGAGATCCGGCTACAGTCACTTTCTACCTCCCTCCTGCTGCTCGGATCTCTGATGCCGCAAGGCGTTGAGCACAAGTGGACAAATTGAACCAAGCACGAAGTGGAACCTGCTCGGATCTCTGATGCCGCAAGGCGTTGAGCACAAGATCCTGCACATGTGCCACAAGCAAAGCTGGGACTGCTCGGATCTCTGATGCCGCAAGGCGTTGAGCACCGACGGTGGAGCAGCAACGGGAGGCGCTTTGCATGGCTGCTCGGATCTCTGATGCCGCAAGGCGTTGAGCACTTCGTGTGGCTTGTAGGCTGGAAAACCTAACAAACTGCTCGGATCTCTGATGCCGCAAGGCGTTGAGCACAACTGATCACCGATGAGATCCGAGACGAAATCCGACTGCTCGGATCTCTGATGCCGCAAGGCGTTGAGCACGCCATAGCAATGGTAATGGTTCTGAGGGCAAGCGCCCTGCTCGGATCTCTGATGCCGCAAGGCGTTGAGCACAACCAGACGGGCGCCACGCCTTGGTTTTGTGGCAGTCCTGCTCGGATCTCTGATGCCGCAAGGCGTTGAGCACCTATGCGTGGTTGCGCGAGGAGTACGAACGAATGATCACTGCTCGGATCTCTGATGCCGCAAGGCGTTGAGCACGACGGCTTATTCTGTCTG